>CANRLF010000062.1 GCA_947631395.1 uncultured Oscillospiraceae bacterium | reverse complement strand
GCGGTAGATGATGGCTCCTACACGAACTTTGCCCACGACGGCGCCGGATACGGTCTGTGCCAGTGGACGTACTGGTCCAGAAAACAGGCCCTGCTCGATAACGCCAAGAAGGTCAAGAAGTCCATCGGCGACCTGATTGCCCAGCTTGATTTCATGCTGAGTGAGATGGCCGGGTACAAGGGCCTGCTGGACATCTTGAGGACGGCAACAGATGTGCGCACGGCCTCCGACGCCGTCCTGACAAAATATGAGCGTCCCGCCGATCAGAGCGAGACGGCAAAAGCAAGGAGAGCCAGCTACGGGCAGGCCATCTACAACAAGTATGCCGGTGGGTCGAGTGCATCCACTGGCGGCACGGCTCACACAGGAGGGACCAACATGAGCAAACTGTACGCATCCGCCGTAATCGCTGTGGCGGTAGCCGAGATCGGCTACATGGAGAAGAAGACCAACAGCCAGCTCGACAGCCCGACGGCAAATGCTGGGAGCAACAACTGGACCAGGTACGCCGCCTTCTTCGACAATGAGTGCCCTAATTGGTACAACGGGAAGAAAAACGGGTATGCGTGGTGTGATATGTTTGTGGATTACTGTTTCCATAAGGCATACGGCCACGAGAACGCCCTGAAGCTTCTCTGTCAGCCTGAGAAATCCGCCGGAGCTGGTTGCACCTCCTCCTACGCCTATTACAAGCAGAAGGGTCAGGTCGGCACCACGCCCAAGGTCGGCGCCCAGATTTTCTTTGGGACTTCGACCAGCAACCTGACTCACACGGGCATCGTGGAGAAGTTCGACAGTACCTACGTCTACACCATCGAGGGCAACACCTCCGACAGGGTGGCCAGACGCACCTACAAGCGCACCGCATCCAACATCATCGGATACGGCTACCCCGCCTACGACGTAGAAGACGGCGTTTCTGGCGGCTCTACGGGGCAAACGGCGCCGTCTGCGCCCAGCACCTCCGAAGAGATCGTCTACACCGTCAAGGCCGGCGACACCCTGTCCGGCATCGCGGCAAAATACGGGACTACATATCAGGCCCTCGCAGCGTATAACGGCATCTCCAACCCCAACGTCATCCGCGTGGGTCAGAAGATCCGCATCCCCTCTGGCGAGAAGCCCAGCGCCAGCGCCCCTGCCGCACCAAGCTCTCCTCAGACAAGCACGCCGGGCACCATCAAGGTGGAGGCGGCCATGTACTTCGACAAGGCCCAGGCCAGGACATACATCGTGACCGCCGACTCCGGTCTGAATATCAGGGCCGGCGCCGGAACCGGCAAGACCAGCCTGGGGGTTCTTAAGAAGGGAGCCACCGTCCGTTGTTACGGCTACTACAACAAGGTTGGATCCGTCCTGTGGCTGTACGTGGTGGCCAACGGCATCACCGGCTACGTCTGCAAAACCTATCTCAAGTAAAGTTTGCCCCCTCCCAAGCGGAGGGGGCTTTTTCCTTTGCCCACACGTCCAAAATCCCAAACGCTTGGGATTTTGGATGTGCGATGCTCTCGCGGTATGTTCGTTTTCGCTCCATGCAGACGGAAAAGCGCGTGTATTTGGAACGTAATATACACAATTATGACTCCGAATATTTGTGTAGTTTATTTTCAGAAATGACTTGCTATTATCTCGGTTCAGAGTGATTAATACACTACCGAAAGGAAAACACACCAAAACAAAACGGAGGAAAAAACAATGATCGGGTACGCAGAAGCATTGAGAAGGGCGAAGGCCAGCAAGAGCGATTGGAACGAAGAAGAGCGGATTTCCAAAGCGGTCATAACCTGGGTGGACAGCGATTGGGAATACGAGATCGAGGTCGAAAACGAGGACATGACGGATTCCGAGTTCCAAGTCTGGGTCGAGGAGCAGGCCGAGGAGCTTGCGAGGGAGGCCGCCAAACAGAAGGGCACCACCTTCGAGGAGGTAGACCGCATCGACTACGAATACGAAACCATTGACGATGACGCCGCCTTCCAGGACAGCTACGAAGCCTACGCCGAGCTCGAGTGGGAATGCCGCACCGAGCGGTAAGCCAGCCCCCCCGAAAGCAAAGCCCCCAAGAGGGGCTTGCTTTCGGGGCTTATCCGGGCAAGCGGGCTATACCCGCGCGCTCTGGCCGCCTGTGGCCCTCTGTGGCGCTCTCTCCGCGCGTGCGGGTGTTTATCCCTCCACCGCTACGAAGGCCCGCTGTGGCCCACGACGGGGGCGGTGGGGCCGATTCCTGTTCCGTTTTCAAGGTGCTTATGTAAAAGGGGCGGCGGTTGACTCCCCCTGTGCCGATGGGTATACCCATGAGCGCCCGCCCCGGATGGGGCGGCTGGACTTGCACCAGCGGCGGCGGTGGCCGTCGGCCTTGCGGGCTTTATTTCCGATAGGCGGCAAAAATCATGCGGTTGTCGCCAAGAGGCTTTCCCAAAATCTCGAAGCGGTCACGGTCCGGGCCACAATAATATGACGGCTCATTAAACCCCGCCTTGAGAGCATTTTCCATTGTGCGGAAAACTTTTGTGATCCGGACCCCACAGAAACGTCTTGTCTGTACCCAATCGCCTTTTTTCATGTTCTGTCTTTCCTCCTTGATTTTTTTGCCTTACTGTGCTACCATGGAGGTGGCCGGGGTAAGGCTCCCGGCTCGCCTCTGGCGGTTGGGATAGCGTGGACTTTGACGGGTTGCGCTATCCCTTTCGTTTACCTGTCGTCCTTCAAGATCCTCTTGACGGCCTCACGAAGCTCATCGATGTCTTTGCATTTGTTGATGAGCTCCAGGATCGCTCGAAGGAGCATTTCGGCGGTTGCCATGTCGTCCATTTCCTCACTTCCTTTCTTAAGAGCTGTTCGGCTCTGCCTTACATTCT
>CANRLF010000061.1 GCA_947631395.1 uncultured Oscillospiraceae bacterium | reverse complement strand
CCCTCCACCGGCGACATGCAGTACGGGCAGTACTCCACATGCACCGTGCCGCCGCGCTCTTTTATATCTGGAGTCATACCAATTCCTCCGTCTGATAGATTGTTATATTTCCACGTCCGGGCCGGACCAGTCGCCATTGTTTATCCGGAAATCGTCCTTATTGCCAACATACATACGGCCCCGGTTCACCACCCGGCCCGCCCGGTTGTCAAAGAAACCCCAGTTAAATTCCAGGGTGCCGTTGTTGTACAAAGCGCCGTTATCGTCAAGACAAATGTGGCCGCTGAGCATCAGCTCGCCGTTATTCGTGAGCCGCCCCTCAAAGTGGCACTCCCCGCCCGAGCCGCAATCCAGGTGTCCCGTGCCGTTTGACTCGATTTTCGCGTTCGGTCCAATGGAGCAATTCGGGAAAACGATTTGAAGGTCGCCGTCGCTTACGACGCTCCCGTCCTCTCCAAGGCCAAAGAAGCCGCTGGACACAAATGCCGCGTCCCGTCCCACCTTATATTGGTACGGTCCGTCTATCCCCTTTGAATAGGCAAAGCAGCCGTCGCCCACATCTATTCCGTTTCTCAGCTCTGTAAGGGCGCAGAACCTCGCCCCGTTCGTAAGCCTTATGCCGCCATAGCTTAAGTCCTGGTCAGTGTGAAACACGGCGCCGTCAACGTTCAGCTGTCCGCTTATATTCATCTCCGTGTAGACAAAGACGTCGGAGCCGCCGGACACGGTCAGGCTGTCAAAGCTTATGGGCGTTACGTTACATATGAAGGCCGACGCACCGTTTATAAAGCTCACCGCGCGGGCACTCACATCGGAGTCAAATACTATATCCGTGCCGTCCACCGTCAGGTCGCCGTTCACCGTAAGGCTGTTGCCCCTGTTAAGATAGAGTGGCTTTGTCACCCTCAGGTCCCCGTCTACGGTTATATCCCCGACGATCCGTGGGGCGGGGCCCGCGGTGTCTGACTCAAGATACCTCAAAAGCGCGTCGACAGTGTTGATGTCTACGCCCTCCTCCGGCCAGTCCCTCAAAACAAAAAGGTTGCAGTCCTCTGTTCTGGCGGCGTTGAACGCGTCCATGAGGTGCTCGCTGATTTTTACGGCTCCGCCGCGGATCGCGCCCTCGCCTCCGGTGGTGAACCCGCAACTCAGCTCAAGCGCGCCCCGGTAATTGTCAAGTATTCCCGTGACATTGAAGATACTGACGCTCTCGATACCCTCGCTGATTATGCTGCCCGAATTGTATATCTGCCCGCCCAGGTCAATGTTGCCGTAATTTTCCAGATTGGCGTAGGGCTGGACGTCAATGACGCAGCCTGGGAGCTGCTTCATGGTGCCAAGATTGATGACGCCGCCCGCATTGGCCGTCACATATCCGTTTTCGGTAAGCTCCGCGTTCCCAATATTTACAAGGACCGAGCCGCCGTCCAATGTCCCGGTGCTCATATGGAGGTTCAAGGTGTTCACGAGGTAGGAGCTGGAGGAAACGTCCACCCTGTCGCCCCGGAGCTCCCCACGATTCACAAGGACTGCCCCGTCCGTCACGTTGAAGCTGACCCTTTCGTCCACGGTGCCGCTGTTTACGAATCCCGCCGTCACGTTGAGCGTAGTGTCCCCGTCCGCCGTGAGGGTGGCGCCCTTCATCACCGTCACCGGCTTTGAGATATCCACGGTCCCGCCGTCCAGCCGTAACGTCCCGTCGATCGCCACGGACTTTACCTGGGGGTTCGAGAGGGCGCTCCGGAGCATCCGGGCGTCCGTGACGTGGACGGCCCCGTCAAACGCCTCCTCCTCGTCGAAAGAGACGTGTGTCCCGATATCCTCGATATCCGCCCCGTCCTCCGTAACAAGATCGTCGTAGCCCTCAGTCCACAGCATCCGGAAATTACTGAATGATTGTCTCCCGCACCGTACCGTCCCGCCCTTTTCCGTGTGCAGGAGGCCTGACCCGTTAAAGTCGCCGCTGATATTCATGTACGCGTCCTCGCCGGAGACCGTTATAAGCCGGTTGTTTTGTATGCTCCCGGTCACCGTGAGCTCCGATTGTACAGTGAGGGTGCCAACGACGTTCAGCCGGCCCTTTACCCGCACCGGCTTTTTGAAGATCGTCGGGCCATCGATTACCACGTCGCCCTCTATCACTATGCTGGAGTAGCCCGGATTTGAAAGCAGATTCGTAAGCTGTCCGAAGTCCCTGGCCACACCCTCGACCTTTATCGGCTCGGACGGTCCGGAGGTGCCGGGTGTGCTGGAGGCCTCCGGCCCTGAGCTGTTCTGGGACTCCGAGGCGCCTCCCGGCGTGCCGGGGCGGCCCGAAAGGGCAAGGCCCAGTATCCCGCCCAGTATCGCCACGCCGGCTACCGCCGCCGCGCTTATCTGGAACACCCGGTTCTTCCAGAAGGGCTTTTTCGTCCTTTTCCGGTCGTTTTCCGGCTTTTTCCTCTGCCTCCACCCGGCGTAAAGCGTGAGCCCGTCCTTCACCGTCAGCTCCGTAAGCCGGCTTTGACGGTTTTCATCGGTATACCACCCGGTGAAGATATAGCCCTCCTTCACCGGTACGGGGAGCTCCGCGGCCTTGAGCACGTCGCCCTTGGCAACAGAAATCTCCTGCTCCTCATCGCCGCCCTCAAGTCGTACCGTCACGACGCCCTCGTACAGCGCCGTGTGGAACTCCTTCACCGACTGGTACCGCTCCCTCGGCCTCACCCTCAGCGCGTGCATCAGCGCCTGCTCCTGCCCCACCGACAGCTCCGCCCCCAGCTTCCTCGGCGGCACGAGGGTGTCCTCAAATATCCTGTCCATGGCCTGGGGCGGCTTGTTTCCCGTGATACAGTAGTAGATAGTCGCCGCCAGCGCGTATACGTCCGTCCACGCCCCCTGGGCCCCGCTGGAGGACTGGTACTGCTCCAACGGCGCGTACCCGTGCCGGAGCATTATCGTCATCGTCGCGTCCCCGTCCGCCGCCTCACGGGCACAGCCGAAGTCGAGGAGCTTGATTATCCCGTGCTCCAGCATCAGGTTGTCCGGGCTTATGTCCCGGTGGATGAGGTGCAGCTCGTGCATCGCCGAGAGGGAGTCAAAGAGGGGCTCTATGAGGTGCAGAAGCTCCCAGGCCGGCATCACCCCGCCGCGCTGTTTTGTAAGCTCGCTCAGGGTGGT
>CANRLF010000060.1 GCA_947631395.1 uncultured Oscillospiraceae bacterium | reverse complement strand
AACGAGTCCACGATGAAGTTGGGCGGGCGGATAGGCTCGTTCATCAGTTCCTCCCCCGTGACGGTTTTCAATCTTTCAGTGTTTTTCATTTTTATCCTCCTCCATGTTTTTGCGGTACTTTCTTTTCCCGCAATCTCATGTTACAATTATCTTGGAGCTTTCTACATAGTGCAGTGATCTTTTTCGAGATTTTTTTGAAAATTATTTGGAGGAACGACATGGAGGAAAAGAAAACGCCCGGACTCACCATAACGGAGGAGCCGGGCGGGATGATACGAAAGCGGTTATTAGATTTTGACGGGACTTTGCTTTTGGATGAGACGGCGTTGCCCCACGATGACCTGATCCGTTTTACGGACAGGGCGCTCAAAGAATACATGCGGCAGCTCAATGAAATTGAGATGCATAGTCTCTTTAAAGAGTCGCTGGACGTTTCGGAGCAGGACTACCGGGACATAGTGACCATGTGTTATGCCGTGTCGGACAGCTTCCGGGAGAGCTTTCCCGAAGCGTATTTCTTCACGCGCTCCGCGCTGGACAGAGCGGCAGGGAACAGGGACGACGGCAGCGCCCTGTTTCTGCTTCAGAACGGTATGCGGATGATGGACGCGGCGCGGACGTTGTATCTCACCCGCGTGCGGATGCGCAACGTCATGGAGGTGTGCTTCGGTAACACAGAGGGCATGACACAGCAGGAACGTTGGGAACACA
Source organism: uncultured Oscillospiraceae bacterium (assembly GCA_947631395.1). GTDB lineage: Bacteria > Bacillota > Clostridia > Oscillospirales > Oscillospiraceae > RUG626. Next base: position 3,216 of record CANRLF010000060.1, on the reverse strand, counting down.
CCATAGGCATTTACCCTCAACTTCGCAACTATGGTTTTTCGGTGGACGGGAACGAGGAGCAGGGTGTCAGCGAGCATGAGGTCAAATCTCTCATGGAGCTGTACATCTTTGAGCTCTGCGCGGTTTTACGTTCCGGTAAGCGCATCGCCAGATGCCAATACTGCTGGCGCTATTTCGTACCAAAGACGAACAAGAAAACAGATTACTGCGACCGCAAGTGGAGCGGCGGGGATACTTGCAAAAAGAGAGGGCCGAACCTGAAGCGCAAGGACGGCCCAGCCGAGGACAAATATCTTCTCGCCTTCAAGCGGCTGCGCGCACGGTTTTACGAGCGTGAGTACCGCTGCTACGCCACGGCCCCCGGCAAGACCGTCCCCGGCGGATACGAGGACTGGATCGAGGAGGCCTGCGAGGCCAGAGACGAGTATCTGGAGGGCAAAATCACCGGAGAGGAGCTTCTTCGCCGCATCAACCCGGAGGAGGAGCCCCTGGAAGCCGAGCTGGAGCCGGAATCGTTGTCCCTTCAAAAGCGCCTCTCCCTCACCCCCTGGGACGAACTGGTGGCATGCGACATCTCCTTTGACCCCCGGAGCCATTTTGAGACTATGCAGTTCATCGACCTCGGCGAGGAGAACCCGCAATGGAGGACCATCACCGCGAAGGAGCAGGAGATGGACGCCAAGCAGGGGAAGATGAGCTTGAGGGAGAAGTATAAGAAATAAGTAATGAGATTAAATGACTATCATAGCCGTTTTCCCGAAGGAGTTCGATGGTGTTCACAATGCGCGCCGGTGACCTTCATATGAAAGCCTGTGAGGTCGTCCCAGTCGTAGCGCCCTCTCAAAGTTCCCACCATTTCCCGCGACACGCTCAACGGGATATTGCTCCCGTAGCTTGTGAAATTCAGGGCAGTCAAAGACATACTCTATTTTCAGCGGCTCCCCCGCGGCAAATGTCGGCGCGTTAAAGAGCCCTCCGCTGAAAATATCCAGTACATAGTCATACGGAAATACCCCATTTTCTTTTTGCGACATAAATAAATCCTCCGTTTCTTTATTTTAATGTAATGTGCCTTAATCTGTGGTCTCTATCAGGTTTATAAACTCCCCGATAAAGCCGTCAGCGCCGTCCATTATGTAATTCGCGCCGCCCACGGACATCTGGCCGGAATCGGAAAGGATAACGGAATCGACCAAATCGCCGCCCTCGTATACCGAGAGCACAAGCAGCTTTTCACGGGGCGTCATACTGCTACCCGAAAACGGAAGGTTCCGCCTGAAAGTGTGTTCGTCCAGTAGGCTCAGAATATCCTTTGTGACAGCGATACTCTCCCAGGTCTGTGTGTCGTTATGTGCCGCTCCGTCCTCGGTGCCGAGGGTTGTGCAGGTAACAAAGAGCAAATTGTTTTCCGCGATTCTGCCTGTAAGACTGTGGGGCCATACATAGACTATTGCCCCCGCAACAAGGATCGCTGCTAAAAGAATCGCCATGGTAATAATTGCTGTTTTTTTCATTTTAAATTCCCCTTTCAGATTTACATTAAACATATGGATACGCCGCAAAAACGATACAGGCAATCATACAAAGGCCAAACATCAGGCAAGACAACACGGTTGCTTTCAACGCTTCATCATCTTTAGAACGTATTGCCTTGATAAAGAAAAACGGAAACGCAAATCCCGCCAGTATCCCGGTAAACAAAAGAACTATCAGCATAGATTTATCCCCCTAAAAATTCAGCAAACGTGTTTTTAGCATCAAAGCCTTATCAGCCCTTCTTGTCGGGTAGGAATGACATTACAATACCTACAATGCCAATGATTGAGAAAATCAAAGACCATCTAAAGCTCAAGTCAAAAACCGGGTGTTACCATATCCTAACGTCAGCAGGATACTAATCAAAATTAACGCTACATGGTTATCCCACAATCTCCGGTAGCTCTGCGTACACTTCCGTGGGATACTCCGCCGTCAGAAGGCGCGGGGGAGATTTCAGGATGTCCTCGGCGGAGACGCCGCCGATGGATTTGTTAAGAAGGCCGCCGGCATCCTCCCGGATGATAAATGGCAGTGTCAGCGCAAGCTCTTTCCCGCTGACGATGGCAAAAACATTTCCGCCATTGAGGACGGGGTTCAGAAACCCCAGCCCGTTGATCTCCCAGCTGTACCAGTAGGACCAGTCGGCGCCAACCATGCGGAAATTGGTGAGATCGATGGGCTTTTCCTTCGGGTCGTCCTCACCGTCGTACCAGAAAACAGTGTCCACCAAAACGACCAGGGCGTAGTCGTCGCTGTAGTCCGTCATATCGAAAAAGCTCTCGTCATAGCCGTTTTCCCGAAGAAGGTCGACGGTGTTCACAAGTCGCGCGCCGGTGACCTTCATATGATAGCCCGTGAGGTCGGCCCAGCCGGAGGGGAAGTCGCTGGCCACCAGGTCCACCGTCTCTCCGGCGGCATACTCCACCGTATCGCGCCTTGCAAACTCCACCACCGGGTCGTGGTTGAGGTCATAGACCCGCCAGCCCCAGAGGGCGGCGAGGGCCATGACCATGGCTGTGATCATCATCTTTTTCACAGCGCCGCCTCCTCGAACTTCCCGGACCCGTCCCGGACGAGCCGGTGGGCCAATTTCCCCGCCACGATCTTATAAATTTCATCCGAGCACCCTGTCAGCAGGTCGTAGTCGTGGCAGGAGAGGACAATCAGCGCGCCGCGCTCCCTCTCCTCCCGGATGATCCGCACTGTGCGCTCCACCGCCGCCTCGTCCAGGGAGATAAAGGGTTCGTCCAGCAATATAAGGTCGGGCCGCTCCATCACGGCACAGGCAATGCCCAGCTTCTGCCGCATCCCCAGGGAATATTTGCCGTACTTCTTGTTCGCGTTCTCCCCAAGGCCCACCCGCTCCAGTGCGTCCTGCACATCGGCGGCGTCGATCCTGCCCCGGATGGATGCCAGCATCTCCAGATTCTTTCGCCCGGAGTAGCTCTTGAGGAACGAGGGATTTTCGATGAGCAGGCCCATGCTCTCCGGGAAGCTGTTCTCGCCCACGAGTGCCTTGCCGTCCACCAGTACCCGCCCGGAGGTGGGGCGGATGAGCCCGGAGATGAGGCGCATGAGCATGGTCTTGCCACAGCCGTTGATGCCCTGGAGGCCGTAGACGCGCCCGGAGCGCATGGACATGGACACGTCCTCGATGACGTTGGTGTGTCCAAAGGT
>CANRLF010000059.1 GCA_947631395.1 uncultured Oscillospiraceae bacterium | reverse complement strand
GAAGCCGTTGGCTCCGAGGGCAACGAGAGATACACCGCCACGGCCACCTACTCCGGCACCGCCAAGAGCAGTTATGTGAAAGGCTACACGGTGACGGCGGACTACGTGGGCACGGTGAGCAGGATAAGCCTTGACCGTGTACGCTATGTTGCCATTTTCAGTGGCGTGTCGCTGAACCCCGTGGAGCCGGAGCCGGACCAGAGTACGGACATAGATGACTCAACTGTTCCCGTCCCGACCGACCCGCTTCCCTCTGAACCCCAGCAGGTAGTCCAGGGCAATACGGAGCAGAGCGGCTCCGTCAGTTTTCCGTGGGGAGCCGTGTTCGCGGTCCTCGGAGTGATCGCGGTCATTGCTGTTGGCGTTACAGTCGCGCTAATGATCAAGCGAAGGAATGAAAGCTATTTTGATGACGGAGAACAGGAGGAAAGATAATGAAGAAGTTCTTGAGCATGGTTATCGCCCTGTGCCTTGTGTTCGCCCTTGCGACCCATGCGCTGGCGGATTACACCATCGAGCCCCCGGAGGGACCGGACTACGGGGAGCCAACATCTATTGAGCCGGTATATACCGCGGACCGGGGCGAACAGCCCAACGAGTACAAGGGCAAGGACGCCGTGATGATCCCGCCCGCCTTCGGCGTGGGAGGCATCTATCCCCTAAACGTCTTTGGCAACAGCACGGCGGTGACCCCTTCCGATGCCGTCATTGGCGGCGGGACCGTCACCTATCCCGGCGCCGTGGGCGGCGGATACCCCTCCGCCGGTCAGGCGGCCACAAGCTCCCCCGCCTCGTATTTCACCGAGGTCACCTCCGACCTTGAGTACGCTGACGGCTCTCTCGGTACGCTGTCCATCCCATCCATCGGGGTGAACACGAAGATTTTCGAGGGTACCTCCACCGCTTCCATGGCGAAGGGCGCGGCGCACTTTGAGGAAACCTCCATCTGGAACGGCAACGTGTGTCTCGCTGGCCACAACCGTGGGACAAATGAGATCTTCGGCAAGATCCACACGCTGCAGGTCGGAGATACCGTCACCCTCACCACCAAGCTCGGCACAAGGACCTATGTCGTGGTCAGCGTGGAGAAGATCTCCGAGACGGACAGAAGCGGGACCGCGGCCACCGCATGGAACCAGCTAACGCTCTACACATGCGTCAGGGACGAGCGGCCATATCGCTGGTGTGTCACCGCCGTGGAGGTATGATACTTTCTCCGTTTTGACGTTAAATTTTCTCTGGACTTTCCACAATTTCCTTGGTATTGTGGGCGTAGAAAATAAATGTCCACAGGGACAGAGGAGGAAAGACCATGAAAAAGGGAACTATTCTCTGCGGAATCTTATGCTTCATACTTGGCGCGGCTGTCTGCGGAGGTGGGGCAGCATATGCCGTGGGCGTTATGGCGGAACGAAGCACTAACTCCTTCTATGTGGATGGCGAGCAGGTGGAGCTCCCGGCATACCTCATCGGCGGGAACAATTACGTCATGCTCCGGGACGTGGGACAGGCGGTAGGATTTAACGTGTACTGGAACGAGGAAAGCCGGACAGTGCAGATCGAGTCGGATAAGCCCTACACCGGCGTTGCGCCGGATGTGGACGAGCTGGACGAGAACATGGCCATACGGCTGGAGATTGTAAGGCTTGCTAATGAGGAGAGGAAAAAGGTGGGTGCTCCAGCTCTCGCCGTCAACGATGCCCTCATGGACGCGGCCCAGGACTGCGCCGGGAAGGGCTTTACAAAGCACGACGCTAAGTATGAGTGCCTGACCACGCTCTCCTACGGCTATCCCCACGGATTTAGTGCGAACCTCACCGTGTTCAACGGTACAGACGCTACGTATATCTCCACACACGCAATCAGCAATTGGGTGAACTCCAAGGGCCACTACGCGACGATGATCGACCCGTCATGTGAGGACATCGGCGTGGGCGTAGTCATAGAGAACGGCAGAGTATACTGCTACATGCTGGTCGGAGATACAAGCGCGTATAACCCCTACGGGGAGTAACTGAATATATGTAACGAGAGCCCTCCGGCAACGGAGGGCTTATCTCTTTGGCAATTTTGGAAAGGAGATCATGGAATTGAAAAAAGTCAATAAGCGTTTCCTCAAACGGGCCGCCGCTCTTTTGCTGGCGGTCCTTTGCGTTGTTGGCCTCATACCGGTCAGCAATGTCTCGGCGGCGGACGATACCATAGAGCTTGAGAGCTTCGGAAAATCCGAGAACTATCACTCCGCAAAGCTGGGCTCTTGCATGATGCATGAGATGTATTTCAGCGCCGATGGCCGGACGATCACGGGCTTCTGCGCCGACCACGGCTCCAAGATGAGCAAGACACTTGTAGGCCAGACTTGGGGCAAGCCGACCCCGGTCACTGATCCTACCGTGAAGGTCTTCGCCGGTTTCTTTTACAGTAACTCTCTGAAGATATACACGGACAAGGCCAAATCCATGGGTTTGGAAGCAAACTGGAGTTCCTACGTCACATGGTACATGAACGCCATCGTCCAGGCCATCATCTGGCGCTACTCGGAAGGGACCCTCAATAATCCCGTTGAGGACTGCGCCGAGGAGATGATGTACGTCTTTAATATTCTGGACAACAAGGATTACACCTCCATTGACGACGAATACGGCGGCGTATCATTTCGGAACTGGATCCAGACCATTCTGACTCAGGGCACGGAGGTTTGGGGCGACTGGGATCTCTACAAGTACTCCTTCACCGGCAAAGGCAATGATCAGTATCCCGCCGATTCCATACAGTCGGTCATCGTCGGTGTGCCTCATGAGGCGACAGAAAATTCGTACACCCTCAAGATCAGGAAAACGGACGCCGCCGACCCACAACAGGGGCTGGTCGGAGCGCATTTCAATGTTCAGTCCCAGAGCGGAGATGTAAACCGCGATGTGTACACCGGTGCTGACGGCACCGCCGTACTGACGAATATGGAACCCGGCACGTATACCGTCACCGAGGTAGACGCTCCGGTCGGTTATACCATCGACGACCCCGGCCCTCAGTACGCCGTTCTGCCTGACGGGGACAACGACACCGTCACAATGACCTTCGTGGACTCGAAGGACCCGGAGAATCCGCCTCCCGAACCTGCCAGCGGCAGTATCCGCAAGGTGGACGCGGATAGCCCCACCACGGGCCTTGCCGGAGCCGTCATAAAAGTCGAGGGCGTGGACAATGATTTTGTCGGCACCTACACCACCGATGCGGACGGCTATCTTTCGGAGTTCCCATGGGACAACCTCGAAAACGGCAGTTACGTCGCTACCGAAGTCACGCCCCCGGAGGGGTACACTCTCAGCTCCGACCCGGACAAGGTCAAGCAGAATTTTGTGTGGGACGGCAAAAAAGATGTAAGCTTGGTTTTTGAAGATGACTGTAAAGTCAAAATCCAATTAAAGAAACAGGACAAAAGCGGTAATCCCATCGCTGGCGTCGTATTCAATATCTTCTGTGATGGTCAGCTCATCGGGAGCGAGGCCACGGACGCCCAGGGCACTATAACTGTCGGTGCCGTTACCGAGGGCCTTTATGCTTTTATAGAGGTCGCCGCCGCCGATGGGTACAACAAGCTCACCTGGCCCGTCATCGCCCATATGGACCAGGCCACCATCCAGGGCGGCGGGACCATCACCGTCACGGCGGTCAACGACAAGCTGCCCGGATTGCGCATAGAGAAGGTCGACAGGACTACCGGGGCCGGACTTTCCGGCGTCACGTTCCGCGTATGGAAGGACACGGAGCTTGTCGGGGATTTCTACACCGATGCCAACGGCCAAATTTACCTTGACAGCCTCCAGCCGGGGACGTACCAGGTGCAGGAGGTCAACAGCGATGACGACCACATCCTGGACACCAGCCCCCAGCAGGTGGAACTCAAGGAGGGCAGTGGCGTGGCGCGGCTCGTTTTCTTTAACGATCTCAAACCCGCTGTCCACATCCTGAAGGTGGACAGTGCCGACCTCACCAAGACCATCCCTAATGCCAAATTCAGTATCGAGGCCGTAGATGGGAGCTTCGGACCCCAGGAGTTTACCACCGGGGACGACGGGACCATAGATTTAAGCAAGCTGTCCCCCGGAGCTTACGTAATTACAGAGCTTGAGTGCCCCGGCTATGTCATAGACAACGCCCAGCGTATCGTCCAGCTTGACGGTAATGAGACGGCGGAGTT
>CANRLF010000058.1 GCA_947631395.1 uncultured Oscillospiraceae bacterium | reverse complement strand
CTGTCTGTCTGTCTGTCTGTCTGTCTGTCTGTCTGTCTGTCTGTCTGTCTGTCTGTCTGTCTGTCTGTCTGTCTGTATAGATTGTCTCAGCTTGGGCTGTGTATGTCAAGTCTTTTTCGTCATTTCCTTTACGAAATCTTACTATATCAAATTGGTCAGGATTGTGCTTATCTATGTAAGTAATTGGTACACCCATATCATCAAAATAATCGCATGGAATATCCGAGACCTTATCGATGTTTATGGCATCATAATTGTCATATTTGGGATAGTTTTCCTCATTTCCATGGTATTTTTTATAGAGAATAAGCTTTTCGTGTCTCTTATTATGGTCAAGGTTGGTATACCAGCAAGCGGAAGCCAAACGTCCCATCACAACACCATTGATAATTTTATATGCAGAGCCTTCTCTTTTGTTTTCAATCAAATATTGTTGATATTCACTTCTCACATTAAAATACATATTTATTGAGGCTTCTATACCCCAACCACACTTTATTCTCTTTGATAAGTGGAAATATTTCTTTGTACGTTATTGCATTTACATTTCCAATAATCAAAAATTGTTTTCCATATTCGATTAACTGCCCTACATACTCACGAAACAGTGAGAAGGGCGGATTTGTTACAACGATATCAGCTTGTTTCAAATACTCAATGCACTCTTCCGAGCGAAAATCTCCATCACCATTTAACTTTTTTACTCCGCGTTTCTTTGATTTTAAAAGTGTTTCTATGTCTGCGTCGGACACTCCCCGGCCATTTGCCATTGGTACTTCCGTTATGTCCATTACATAACCGTTCCCAGACATGACAGGTTCGTCCATCCAATCAAAAAGAGTAAGCTGCTGTCCAATCACTGGAGAAGTACCATAAGAAGTACAAATCAACCTCTTTAAACCAAGATAATTAAAATTTCGCAAAAAGAATTTGCAAAAGTTGCTTTCGAACGGATCATCACAGTTACAAAGAACAGTTTTACCTTTAAATTTATCCTCGTAGTGATTTAACTCAAGCTGTATTTCTTCATACTGAGTATAAAATTCATCATTCTTTGCTTCTTTTGCCTTATGGAGATTGTCGTTTTTTCCCATTCTTTCTCTCCGCCTTTTTACATTTTCTTTTTACTGAACCCCTGTCTATCAGCGACAAATAGCTCAAAAATATAATGCCAAGTATCTTTTTATTCCCACTCAATCGTCGCCGGCGGCTTGCTTGTTATATCATACACCACCCTGTTCACGCCGGGGACCTCGTTTACGATGCGGGTGCTGACGCGGTCGAGGACGTCGTAGGGGATGCGGGTCCAGTCGGCGGTCATAAAGTCCGTGGTTGTGACGCTCCGGAGGGCCAGGGTGTAGTCATATGTCCGGCCGTCGCCCATGACGCCCACGGAGCGCATGTTCGTCAAGACCGCGAAATACTGGTTCATCGTCTGCTCAAGGTGGGCCTTCGCTATCTCGTCCCGGAAGATGAAGTCGGCCTCGCGGAGGGTGTCCAGCTTCTCCTTCGTGATGTTGCCAATGACCCTTATTGCAAGCCCCGGCCCCGGGAACGGCTGGCGCATGACCAGATACTCCGGCAGGCCCAGCTCCCGGCCCAGCGCCCTGACCTCGTCCTTGAAGAGCATCCGTAACGGCTCGATTATCTCCTTAAAATCCACGTAATCCGGCAGTCCCCCCACGTTGTGGTGGCTCTTTATCACCGCCGCCCCCGCCTTGCCGGAGCCGGACTCGATGACGTCGGGATAGATTGTGCCCTGCACAAGATAGTCCACCTTCCCTATCTTCTTTGCCTCGGCCTCAAAGACGCGGATAAACTCCTCGCCGATTATCTTCCTCTTGCGCTCGGGCTCCGTGACGCCGGCGAGCTTCGACAGGAAAAGCTCCTCCCGGTCGGCCCGGACAAAGTTTATATCCCACTTTTTGAACGCGGCCTCCACCTCGTCCCCCTCGTTTTTGCGCATGAGGCCGTGGTCCACGAACACGCAGGTGAGCTGCGGCCCCACCGCCTCGGCCAGAAGGGCCGCCGCCACGGAGGAATCCACGCCGCCGGACAGGGCCAGGAGCACCTTCCCGTCCCCCACCTTCGCCCGGATGTCCCGGATAGCTGTCTCCTTATAATCCCCCATGGTCCAGTCACCCCTGGCCTTGCAGACCTCATAGAGGAAGTTTCGGAGCATCGCCGCCCCGTACTCTGTATGGTTGACCTCCGGGTGGAACTGTACGCCGTAAAAGCCCCGGCTCTCGTCGCAAATGGCCACATTGGGGCAGGCGTCAGAGCGCGCCACAAGCGCAAAGCCCTCGGGCACCTTCTCCATGTAGTCCCCGTGGCTCATCCATGTTACGCTCTTTTCGGGAAGGCTCTTAAAAAGCCTGCAGGAGGTGTCAAAATATGTATCCGTCTTGCCGTACTCCCTGGCCGAGTCCTCGGTGGCGGCGGTAACGCGCCCGCCCAGGTTGTGGGCGATTAGCTGACAGCCGTAGCATATACCCAGCACCGGTACGCCAAGCTTGAATATGGCCGGGTCCACCTGAGGCGACGACTCCTCATATACGCTCCCCGGCCCGCCGGTGAAAATGATACCGATTGGCGATCTGGCGACAATGTCCGAAAGGGCCGTGGTGTATGGCAAAACCTCGCAGTATACATTAAATTCCCTGACTCTGCGGGCGATGAGCTGATTATACTGCCCGCCGAAGTCCAGGACTATCACAGTCTCGTGTTTCATGTCTGTACCTCAATTCCTCATTTTTGATTACAATTATAAGGTCGGCAAAAATGAATGTCAATAAATTTCGCCTTTTGGGGGAACATATAGCTGACGGGAGCCGAACGCGCGCCGGTTTCTGACGGCGGATTTGCGCCCGTGCGGCGTCTCGTCGTCGCTCAAGCCGCTTAACCTCGCCCCGCCGCAAGCGGCAGGGCTCAGGCGCAGGCTTGGCTCCTCCTCTGCAAACGCAATCTTGATTGCGTTTGCGAGTATTCCCTGCGGGTTTTTCCTGGCCCGGACACAAATCCGCTCGCCAGAAACTGCTTCGCACTCCATGCGGAGCAATTTTCGAGCGATTTTCCGCGCGGAGGAGGCAGCCTTGCTGACGCAAGGCAACGACGACAAACGGAAAAGCGCCGAAAAGGGCCCGCATGGAGCGGTGCGGGTCCGACTCCCGTCAGCTATAACTGAGGTGAAAGCATGAAAAAAGTAAAGGTAAAAATAAAAAGCTCCCCGGCGGACCTTCGTCTGTCCCCGGAGAAGCGCATTGCAAATAAGTTCGACGCGACCAGCATCGCCGAGTTCCCCATCGCCTCCCCCGACGAAATGGGCTTTCGCGTAAAAGACAACTGCGCCGAGGAGCACATAATGTAAAGGTCCTGCCCCACCCAAAACCTTCGGAGGGAGGGGAGCTCGAGGGGGACCGTCAGGGTCCCGCCTCAAATTAAAATTTCTCCAAAATAAAAAGCCTTGCGTCGCAAGGCTTTTTCTCATTGTGATTGCGTGTTGCTTTCCAACTCCCGTTTTACATCCATCCCACCGTACAGGACACGGATGACATTGACTGTCATGGCTTCTCTGTCAGGAATATAGTAGACGAGATAGTTATCCACCGGCATTTTACGAAGGCCAAGCTCCGCCCATTTGTCGGCACCGTAAAGGACATATCGCTCCGGCATCGTATCAAGTCCGCTGATGGCCTTTTCCAACCGCTCAAGCTGTCACGCGGCGTTGATCGCGGAGCGGAGCTTGAACGCGATATACTCATATATCCCGCGCAAGTCTGCGTCGGCCTGGGCGGAGATAGCCACCCGGTACGTCATATGCCGTAGTCCCTTCGTATATCCGCAAAAGAACTCCCGGCATCACGGACACGTCCGGCTTTAACGTCAGCGTAGCCCTTTTCCAGCTCCGCGTCCAATTCCGCCTCCGTGAGCTTACTCACATCCACGGGGACATTTACCGGGAGCTTCACATCAAAGGGCAACCCGCGCTGGAGGATGATCTGCCTGTAAAACATGGTGATGGCGTTGGAGGCCGGTATGCCCAGGGCTAAAAGGATCTCCTCCGCCTGCTCCTTGAGCTCAGGCTCGATCCTCGCGTAAAGATTTGCCGTTTTTGCCATTGTCCGCAGCTCCTTTCCGTTGCTTTGTATTTATTATACACGATTGTAAGGACAATAGCAAGTTTTTTCGCTTAGAATTAAAATTTCTCCAAAATAAAAAAACCGCAAACAAGCTTTCTAAGCAAGTAACTTAACCCCCTATTCCCCTCCATCCTAAGTCCTCGGAAAGGAAAGAGCTGTGGAGGAAACCCATCAGGGGTTTCCTTCACGTTTAAATGAAACCCCGCCCCGCCCACAGCCCTCGGAGGGAGGGGAGCTCGAGGGGGACCGTCAGGGTCCCGCCTCGAATTGGAATTTCTCCAAAATAAAAAGCCCGCAAAGCGGGCTTTTTATTTTGGAGGCGACACCCAGATTTGAACTGGGGAATCAGGGTTTTGCAGACCCTTGCCTTACCACTTGGCTATGTCGCCGTCATTACATTATATGCGATTGGGGCGCTGTGTGCGCCCCAATCTTGTGGAGCGGCCTACGAGGCTCGAACTCGCTACCTCCACCTTGGCAAGGTGGCGCTCTACCAGATGAGCTAAGGCCGCA
>CANRLF010000057.1 GCA_947631395.1 uncultured Oscillospiraceae bacterium | reverse complement strand
GAAGTACATCATAAAATGAAGCAAATCTGAAAGTCTGGTCTTCGTAAGGGGAGCTGTCGCCCGCAGGCGACTGAGGGATCGAGGGTGTAGGCGTGCGCAATCCCTTCGCCCTCGCTCCTACCTCCCCCGCGTGGTCGCCTTCCCCGCCCGGGCGGGGAAGGGCAGGGATGAGGTGGGATCCGCGGCGCCAGCCGCAACCATATTCCCCCGCCCCCAAAATCTTCTTACCTTAATAACATTGCCCTTTTTTCACTCACTTTATCACCATTCCCTTTTTATATCCGCCTCGTCCACACCATATACCTCCATAAACTCCTCCAGATCCTCCCTGTTCCTTATGAGCATCACATCGGTAAAATCCCGGGACACCTTGTCCCTGAACCCCGCCACCTGCTCGCCGGTGCATATGCTTGACAGTATCACCGGGTACTTCCCCGTGGTGTCGACCCTCGCCGTCAGCAGATGCTTTTTCTTTTTCCCGAACACGGTATCATCTCCTTTTTCATAATGGCCCCGTTCACGCCCAGGGCCGCGGCCCCGAGCCTTGCTCGTCGCCTGTCTCCAGCGCCCTTGCCAGCGCCTGCCACATATACGCGTCCTCCAGCGCCTCCCTGAGCGGGTATGGCTCCGGCCCTCCATTTATATACGCCCCCATGTCCAGCATGAGCGTAGCTATGGCGTACTCGTCCTGGGCATTTTCCATGTGTACAAATGGGCTCCAGGCCATATCCTCAAGCTCCCGCGTCATAAGCCTCTCATACCCCGGTACCGCCGCCGCCGTGAGCCTCAGCATCCCCGGCTCGTGGCCGCCGCTAACGTACCTTACCACCGTGTCGTTCCACTCGCCTCTGACGCCCCGGACGTTAATGTGCCGGGCCCGGATTGCCGTGTGGTACTGCACGCCGTCAAAATCGTAAAAGGCCCTCTTGCCGCCTTCAAAATCAATATCCGCCCTGACTCTCCCCCGGTCCTTAACGGTCCCGTCCTTAATGGGCCCTCCCCGGGAGTCCGTCTCCTCCACCGGATAGACATATTCCCTTGCCCGAAGTGTAAATTCGGGCAATTTTTTCAGCTTATGAAGCATAAGCATCCGTCGGATGAGGCTTGCGGCGTGGTAGTCGTGGACAAGTGACAGCTCCACGCAGTCCGGCTCCCCGATGAGCCCCCCGTCCACCGCCCTGAGCCCCGCGGCTATTAGCGGATAGCGAAAATACTGCTCCGCCACCGCGATCTTCGCGCCGCCCTCGTGCAGCTCCCAGAGCTCACAAAGCTCCTCAAAGCTCGCCCCCGCCGGCGTCTCCATCAGCACCGGAAATCCAAGAGACGCCCAGTGGCTCGCGACGGCGAAGTTGTCCCCCTTGCTCACCGCCACCACCACAAAATCCGGCCCCGCCTCAACGCACTCGCTCTCTGAAAGCGTAGTCTTAACACCGAGCTCGGAGCTTAAAAGCTCCGCCTTCTCGCGGCTCCGGCAAAGCACATATTTCAGATCAAAAAGCCCCGGGAAATTATTGGCGATCCGCATGAAAAATCTCGCCCTCCACCCGGAGCCCACGATGACAAAGCTGCTCATCCCGTCGCTCTCCTTTCCGTCTTTTATCCCATTATAAACAAAACGCCCCCGAAGGTCAATCCTCCGGAGGCGTTTATGTCATAGCAAACAAGCCTTCTATTCTGTAACCGTAACAGCGGAGCTATGGAACTGCTGTTGGGCGTTGAAATATTCCTCCAGCCCCGACACCTCCACCGCCGGGACGTAGGTCCTTGCGTATACCGTGCCGCCGTCCGTGGTCCTTATGGCCTTGAAGAAGGCGTAAAACGGTACAAGCTCAGTCAAGTCCTCTCCGCCCTCAACGTACACAAGCTTCACGGCGTCATAACCGTCAAAGCTCACTTCCCCCTGCTCCGCCATACACAGCGGGCAGGAGTGTCCGCCAAAGACCCAACCCTTGTTGAGATACTCCTCCGCCCTCTCAAGTCCGATGGCCGGGTTTTTACCGTAGGACACATATTTCCCCACACCGCGGCGCGCCACATATCTCACCGTCACGTTATCCAATACTCCGGTGCTTACGTTGTCGCCCTCCCAGTTTTTGATGTTGTCAAAATCCAGCATTATATAGTCCCCCATCGGGGCGGTCGTGCCGTCGGGGACAGCGGTGCCCACGGATCCGTCATAGTAATAGACGCAAAGCGTCGCGACGCCGTACTCCGACCACTCATAAAATTGCCTTACCACCGCCGCGTCCGGGAAGGACACGCCCAGAGCCTTAAAAAGCTCCTCCCTCACCGGCTCCAACGCGCGCAAAAGCTCTCCGTCCTCCAGCCGCTGGTCAGCCGCCACAGGCAGTTCCCCCAGGCTCAGCGTCCCGCGATCCGGCCAGACAAAAAGCGTCAACGTGTCGCTCCAGCCGTCCTGATTGGCCATAAGGAGCAGTCTCCCGTCGTCATATTCCTCCGAAAGCCCCCCGCTTGGACCGGCCGCGTCGGTGTCGACCCAGGCCTTCGCTCCCGCAAGGTCCATCCCCGCCGCCGCGGCCAGCGCCGCCCCCGGGCCCTGGACCATGGCGCGTAGCTCCGCCCCGTCGGCCTCCGCGGGCGGCACAAGATTGTACATCGTCACCGTCCCCGGCACCTCCCCCGAGGCGTACAGGTATTTCACATCCGGAACAAATACCTCGGTATACGCCTTTGTGGCCACGGCCCCGTCATTCCTCTTCGCCCCGTTAAAAAGCTCCCCCAGCTCCTCCGCCGAGTACGCGGGGCCCAGCGTCGGTTCGCTGTCCGGGGTCTGCGGCGTATCCCTGTCTGTCGCGGGGTCGTCCGTACCTGCCGGCGGCTCCGTCACGTCATCCGGCTCTTTGCTCATCCGCGGCGCCGCCAGTGCAAGACCCGCTATTATCCCGATCCCCGCCGCCACCGCCAGCCACCTGACGTAGCCTGTATTTTTGCGGGTACCTTGCGCTCCCGGTGCCGCCTCAATAATGAATTTTTCGTCTATATCTCCGAGCTTCCGGAGAAAAGTGTCACCTGTCAATGTAAAAGCCCTCCTTCTCAAGATATTTCCTCAGCTTCCGGCGTGTGCGTGAAAGGGCCATCGCCACGGCGCTCTCCTTCATGCCCAGCTCCCCGGCTATCTCCCGCACCGGGCAGGCGTACCAGTACCGCCGGAGGAATATTACCCTTGTCCTGGCGGGGACAGACTCTAAAAAGCCGTTCAGCGCGTCTCTCAGCGCCGCGCCCTCCTCCATATCCGTCTCTATGCCCACGGCGCATTCTGATATTTCCTCCGCGATGAGCTCCGCCTCTCCCCCGCGCTTTTTCGCGTCCTTGCTTTGCCGCGCGTCCAGGGCCAGATTGCGGCACACCGCGCCGAGATACGCCTTCAGGCTCTCGGGCCGCGCTGGCGGTATGGACGTCCAAAGGCGCATGTACGCGTCGTTGACCGCCTCCCTGGCGTCCTCTCCGTCCCCCAGGATGCGCTGTGCTATGTACATACAGTACCGCCCGTATTTCCGCTCCGTCTCGCCTATCGCCTCCTGGGACCGCGCCCAGTACAGCTCCACGATCTCCCGGTCCTCCATCACATCACCGCCCTTACCTTAAATGAGGTCCCTCACTATAATAGACGAAAATCTCCGCGTTTTCATAACGCCCCCCAAAAATTTTCGCAAAGATCCCCCGGTACGATTTTACAGCCCCCCATCAAAAGCCGCAAGCGCCAACCCGTGTCAAATCTCTTTACTTTCCCCGAAATTTGCGCTACTATTAATACGCCGGAAACGCTCCTTGACCCATCAGAAAGAGATCGGCCTTTCACCCATATTTATCGACCCAAAAGGAGGAAAGAGAATGGAACCTCGCGACTTTACAGGCGATATAAAAGAGGCGCGTCGCCGCTTCTCCACCCTTGGCCTTGGACTCTTCGCCATCATCGTCATAGCCTCTCTGCTCCAGATTGCCGCGGCGGCCCTGACCGACCGCCTCTACCCCGAGGGCGGCACCCCCTCGTGGCTGCTCTGGCTTTGCACCTTCGCGCCGATGTACCTCATCGCGATCCCCGCGGGACTTTTGATAATGGGCCGCGTCCCCTCCTCCCCCAGGGAGCGCCACAGCATGAGCCCCGGCAATTTCGCCGTGGTCGCCGTCATAAGCGTTTTCTCCATGTACGCCGGCAACATCATCGGCAACGTGGTGCTCATGCTCATATCCTCCATCACCGGCTCCACCCCCGCAAACCCCCTGCTCACCTACGCCATGGACGACTCGGCCTTTTTGAGGCTCCTCGTCATGGTGATGATCGCCCCCATGATTGAGGAATTTGTGTTCCGCAAGACCCTCATCGACAAAATGAGCGTCTACGGCGAAAAGCTCGCCGTCGTGGCCTCTGCCCTCATCTTCGGCCTTTTCCACGGGAACCTGTCCCAGTTTTTCTACGCCGCGGCCTTAGGACTCGTGTTCGGGTATATCTACCTTAAAACCGGCAAGCTCCGCTATACCGTGTCCCTCCACATGGGTATAAATTTCCTCGGCGGCGTCGTGGCCCCGGCCCTCCTCCGCCGCGTCTACCTTGACGCCATCGGCGACACGGACATCCTGGACCTTGCGGCGCTGAAGGAATTTCTTCTCACCCTCGCCCCCCTTGCCGTCTACTCCCTCGCAATGGTAGTCCTAAGCATCACCGGCCTCGTATTCCTCTGCGCCAACGCCAAAAAAATCACCTTCCATCCCACCCCCCTCGAACTCACCCGCGGCCTGAAAATAAAAACCGCCCTACTAAACCCCGGCATGCTCCTCTTCACCCTCTCCACCCTCACCCTCGTAGCCCTAACATTTATCTAACCCCAAAAAGGCTCCCCCGTCCCGCCCGCAGGCGAAAAAGGCTCCCCTCTCTGAGGGGAGCTGTCGAGCAAAGCGAGACTGAGGGGAGTCTACCGCCCAAAAAAGGTAACGCACCCGCCCCCAAAAATGTTGCGGCTTCGCCGCAGATTTGATCGCGCCGCAAGGCGCAACCTTGTTCTCTTAGGCTCCCCTTCGTAAGGGGAGCTGTCGCCCGCAGGCGACTGAAGAGAAAGTGAGCGGGATACGATGGGGGGCCGCGGGCCGGGGAGGGGGCGACGCACCCCCGGCAAGCAGGGCACCGTAGGCGGGGCGGCCCGCGGCCCCCCCAGCGCGTACCGACGGCGGGCAGGCCGCCCAAGCGAGGGCGGCCGAGTCCCGCCGTGGAGCC
>CANRLF010000056.1 GCA_947631395.1 uncultured Oscillospiraceae bacterium | reverse complement strand
TAAAAACCCAGAAGCGTGGCTGAGTACCACGCTGAAAAATTGTATAAGGAATTACCGCCGCCTTCACGCGAACAGGCTGAACATCTCCCTGGAGGAATACGGCGACTTGGCGGCCCCGGAATTAACGGAGCCACTGTCGCACATCCTGCCGGATCAGCTCCCCGCCGACGACAGGGAGATGCTGATATGGCGCATCGAACAGGACCTGAGCTACCGTGAAATAAGCCAACGGCTGGGCATTTCCGAAGTAGCCTCCCGGGTAAAGATGAGCAGGATAATCGGTAAATGCAGAGAACTTATGGAAAAATGAAATTTTATCGGTTCGCGCAAATGTTGATTGAACCGTGAGCGAAACATAAAAACCCCCGTGTGCCATACACGATAATAACGTGATCCCCGTGTTCCCGGCTCGCCTGTATAAAAATGTAAGCAGCGAGGGGTGGCAGAAAGCCACCCCTCGAATTTTGACGATTCAAATCTCCGCAAACCCCATCATAGGGCGGCCATCGTAAAAGGTCAGCGCGGGGAACCGACGATGCGGGAAGTCCTCGATGATGGCCTTCCGGTTCTCGCTGGACGTGTTGTCCCTGCTCAGCCACTCATCTACAAAGATGCGACAGTACCCGGCGATGTCATATGCCTCTATCAATTTTAAACACAATACTTTCGCATTGTCACAGATAATATTGTATCACAATCCCCGAGGAACGGCAAATGGGCGCCGCAGTTTTAGAGGTGTCCTGAAGGTCGGCGTGATAGCGGCGGCGATCGTCGGGGCGTAAGCCCGCACAAAGGAAAACCCCGGGAGGCTACGGCCTGCCGGGGTTTGTTTCCATGGGCCATGGCGGACCCGGGATTCGGCCATGCCCCGTCATAGCGGTCAACCGCCGTTATGGTGGGCTTTACACTAAAAAGCCATCTTTTTATGATTTAACGTAAGGAGGTGGCATAGAATGGAAATACAGAAAAATATATCCGCCACTATGCGAAGGAAACTTAAGGATTATAAAAATCAGGAAGAGTTTGCGCAGGAGCTTGGGATCGGCCATACGACCTTCCAGAATATCCTCGCCGGGAGAGGGAACCCCAACGCGGACACCATCGAGCTTTTGGCCAAGGGTATGAAGCTATCTCCTGCACAGCTGGTGTCCGGTGAGATCATACCCGTCGACAGAGCCTTTAACCTCATAAGCGGAATGGTGGACATTCTGCACCCGTCGCTTCAGGAGGCCGGCGTGATTTTGCTGGATCTCATGCGTCGGATATTTCAGCTCTCTGAGGATCGCTGTGCCAAGGGACCCTGCTGGAAGTACGTCGTTACCGAGCCGCGCCCCTTCCGCTACGCCCTCAAGGCCGTGGAAAGGACAAAGCGCGGCTGGATACTCAGCCCCACGGAGTCGAGGTCCTTCACCGACGACCACCATGTTGCAAAGGCCGCCGCGGAGCTCTTTACCCGTAATTCCCTCTCTCCGATCCATCTCGAGGACGCCATCGAGGACTACATGAACAGCCTTTAACCGAATTAAAAATATCCCCCGGCAAGCCCGATTAACGCTGGCCGGGGGACGCTTTTTGCCAAAGCGACATATGATCAAAAAACAGAAAATGTAAATTACTAAAAACTGGAATAAGCCGCAAGTGTTGATCAACTTCTCTTATTTTTAGGTCTCTGACGCTCACGGGCCCGCTTGTAATAGGCCAATGCCTTCACAACATAATCCTCCCTCTGCTGTTGAGACAGGCCGGCGGGAATATATTGCCTCAGTCTGTCCGCCTGGAAGCTGTACTTTTCCCGCTGGTTGGGCTTTTCTTCCGACATGACGGACCGTATCACGCTCTCGCTGAGCGTCCCGTTTTGGGAAAATTTCTTCAGCTTGACCGCCTGCGCCAGCGACGGGGTGGCCTCGAGGTAGGCAATGATCTCCGCCAGAAATGCCTGCTCCTTATCCGAGAGCCAGGAAAGCTCCACGGCGGGTCGGAAAGCGATCTTTCCCTCATCCACAAGGTCAAGTAGCCGCGGTATGAGACTTGTGAGGCGTATATAGCGGAAAACCTGCCTTGCGCACATGCCCTGAGCTTTCCCCACCTCATATGCGCTGTTAAACTTTGTGACCACTGGACACGAAGTCAGATCCGTGCGTTGCCCCTGCCTTTTCATGGCCTCCAGCTTCATCTTGTAGGCAAAGGCGCGCTCTGAGGGGAGTACCCTCTCCCGCTGCAGGTTGGAGTCCAGCATTAAAATTATGGCCTCGCAGTCGTTGAGCTCCCGCACCATACATGGGACTGTTTCAAACCCCGCTATCTCACTGGCCCGCTTTCGCCTGTGACCGGACACCATCTGATAGGAACCGTCCCCCAGGGGCCGCACAAGCACCGGACTGAGTACACCGCGTTTTCTGACGCTCTCAACGAGGTTTTCCATATCCTCGTCCATACGCACCTTGAAGGGGTGGCCGGGGAAGTCCGAAATTGACTCCAGCGGAATGTCCCGGAGGAGCTGACGGCCGGTAGGGTTCCGATCCTTCCCGGTCGAGAGCAGGCCGTCAAACGCCTCTATCTTGCCAATCCCGCTTTTTTCCAATGGCCTCTACCCCCTCCACAAGCGCGTTGCCGATGCCCCGTAGTGAACCAGGCAGGTATATTAAGAATATGTAATCAGAAAGGTGTTTCGTTACACCAAAAATTCCGGATAAAATAAAGCGCCGCCTGCGCCTCCGGGCACAGCCGGAGGGCAGACGGAAAAAATTAGTAAAGAAGGCATCCTCAAAGTACTGATGTCTTTCAATCCATGGTGGAGGACGGGGACGATCAATCCAAAGCTCTCAAAGACATATAAAAGATTCGCGTTTTATGAGGCTCGGAAATGCCACAGTATTATCGATCATGGGGATTTTTGCGCAAAACCCGCGGCACAGCGATGTCAAGCCTTGATATACTTCTGGTTCTTACTGCTGGGCTTGTCGGGTATGGTCATCTTGATCTGCCCGGCTTGGAGCATCGGCTTCAAATACGCCGAAATAAAATGCGCTCTGTTTTTCAAACCGCAGGCCGCCATAAGCTCCTCACGGGACCGGGGCTGCTCACAAAGTCTCAATATTGTTTGCTCGACTGTAGAGCCATCTTGGATGGCGTCCTGTACGGCATCCTGTATGGTATCCTGTACGGTATCCTGTACGGCATCTTGGGGGGTGCCCACATCAGAGGAGCTTTCCTCCCGGTAAAACACCACCACAAAACCGGATTTTAAAATCTTGAAATCAAAGCGGCACCCGGCTTCATCACAGGCATCAGCAATACGTTTGAGCCCAGTGCCGAAGCTCTCAACGTCCTTGGAGTAGTAGAGAATCGAGGTGATCAGCGGATTTCTGCGGACGGGCCGCTCATTGCCGCTGATAAAGTCCTCCGGCACAAAGCCGGCAGGGAACGTGCCCGGATTGTAGATCTCGACCCGGTCTTTATATATAGCCACCTCGTTGCTTTGGCAGGCCCCGTAGTCCTTATGGCAGAAGGAATTGAACAGCGTCTCGCGGATGGCGTCGATGGGTATCTCCGGTATCTCCTTGCGCTGGAGGGAACCGTCAAATATCACACGCCAATGGATGTTGCTGGTGATATATTTCTCCGCCAGCGCCACAAGCTCAAAGACCGTGCCCCGTTCCCGCTGGATGTCCAGGAAAGTCAGCCTCTCGGTGCCGGCGAAAATCGCCATTTGAAGCTCCGCGTATATGCTCTCGCTGAACAGGACCATACCGGCGTTCAAAAGACTGCCGCTGTTCACCAGCCCCAGCTTATTGAGTGCGGATTCCTTGTCGGTGTATTCAAACGCGATACGCCCCGCGGCCCTGCCGCGCTCAATGTAGCCGCGGACATTCTTCTCCGGCACGTCAGCGACTTGTATGTCTGATACAGTTCTCTCCCAAGTGTCCTCCGCGCCGCTTTTTCTCTCCAAATACTTGACGATCTCCGGCTGGGACATGGACTTGTCCTCGTCCGCTACGCGAATCCTCGCTATGTCGTAGGCAAAATACGGCGTGTTGTACCCCTCAAACCTGACAAGGATACACTCCCGCCCGTCAATCGTCACAGTCGTGATTTCGGGGAAAATCTGCGGTTCAATGTGATTGGAGATGGCCTGGCTTATATCCCTCAGCGTCTTTTCCGTCACATCCTGTCCAAAGGGTTCTCCGTCCGGCTTTACGCCGAAGTACAGCTCGCCCTTCTGATGCTTGTTCAGGATCGCCGCAATGGAGATAACGGCCTCCTTCAGCTCGCCGGTGGACTTTTTAAATTCAAGGGTTTCGGTTTCTCTGCCGAGATTCATTGCTTTCACCTTACCATTAAAGTGATTGAGTGTTGATTCTATTATACTTTATATTTGGCTATTCTTTCAATAGATATATTTGCAAAGGCAAACAATTCAGCCGTATACCCGCCACGCTGCGAAGTATTGGAGTGTCTTGCAAACGCTACAAAACGGACGTGGCAGATACGGCTGGCCTTCTCAATATCATCCAGTCCATTCCATCTCTTAAAGAGAACCTTTCAAGATGTGGTTGTCTCAGGCCGCAAAAATCTATCACAGAACTGCTGTTTCCTTCAAATTTTTATTCCCACTTGATTTTTACAAAAAATGATATATAATTTTCAGTATCATCAGGTATTGACGTTTTTTTCATAATTTTTCGACATAATTCGACTTTTTACGGAGGCGGCGCGATGGCGGAGATGCAAAAATTCATCATGCGGCTCTACGACGATAACCGCGATTCTTTATTGCGCGCGGCCCGTGTATGCGTTAAAAACGAGGAAGACGCGGAGGACCTGGTCCACGAGGTTTTTGTCCGCGCCATAAACTCCTACGGCAAGCTTGTAGAACATAAAAACCCAGAAGCGTGGCTGAGTACCACGCTGAAAAATTGTATAAGGAATTACCGCCGCCTTCACGCGAACAGGCGGAACATCTCTCTGGAGGAATACGGCGATCTGGCCGCCCCGGAGTTAGCGGAGCCACTGTCGCGCATCCTGCCGAAACAGCTCTCCGCCGACGACAGGGAGATACTGATATGGCGCATCGAACAAAGACTGAGCTACCGCGAGATAGGCAAAAGACTGGGCATCTCCGAAGAGGCCGCTCGGGTAAAGATGAGCAGGATAATCGGTAAGTGCAGAGAACTGATTGAACCGTGAGCGAAACATAAAAAAGCATTGACATATCTGCCCCCATTGCGTATAATAATATTGATGAGTAGAGATACTCAAAAAGCGGAGTACCCTGCCATGAGTGGGAGCTAAAAAAGTTGAAGGGCTGGGCTTTTTGGCCCGGTCCTTCATTTTTTGAGGAGATTTCTTATGAGTTTTTCATTCTATACTGTCGATCCGGCGTATTGTGATTACCTGCGCAGCACAGATCCCTGTGTGCCATACACGATGGACAAGAAATCCATTCGTCCTTTTGTGGGGATCGTCTTTTCAGTAGGTTCATTTCAATATTACGCGCCGCTGACATCACCTAAGGCCAAGCACCTACATATGAAAAACCAGATCGACTTTCTAAAAATCAAAGACGGGGAGTGGGGCGCGATCAACTTCAATAACATGATCCCCGTGCTCCCGGCTTGTCTGCATAAAGTTGAAATAAGGATATTTGATACAGACTCAAAGGCAGATAAGGACTACAAAAACTTGCTGGCCAATCAGCTCTCATGGTGCAATTCACATAGAGACACGATCTTACATCAGGCGGACAAGCTCTATCACACGGTTACAGGTGGAAGGGCGTGGGGCAACCTTGAAAGTCGATGCTGTAATTTTATTCTTGATGAACAGATGTGCCTGAAATTCGGAGTGGAGATTACACGCAAATCCGAAACGGTGGAATAATAGTGTAAGCAACGGGGGGTGGCAGGAAGCCGCCCCTCACTACTTACGTATTTTTGCGGATAATATCGCATCCTACGGGAAACAGCGAGAACATTTTTCGTTTCGCGTGAAGGATTTTCCGCGATAGAAAACTGTCTTAGGACGCAAAAATCTATCACAGAACCGCTGATTCCAACAAATCCTTATTATCCCTTGATTTTCACAAAAAATGATATATAATTTTCAGTATCACCAGGTATTGACTTTCTTTTCAAAATTTTTCGACATATTTCGACCTATTACGGAGGCGGCGCGATGACGGAGATGCAAA
>CANRLF010000055.1 GCA_947631395.1 uncultured Oscillospiraceae bacterium | reverse complement strand
AAATGCTCCGCATTTCCTCGGTCACGGGCATTCGCTAAATGCCCGTGAAAGCAATAAAATAGGGACATCCAAGTAAAATAGGGACATCCAAGTAAACTTGGAGTCCCTATTATTATCGCTTTTTATGCGCTTAGTTCAAAGCTTTCGTGCAAGTTACTCAATGATACTAGCAACCCTACCAGAACCCACAGTTCTACCACCCTCACGTTTCGTAGGGAACATAATCATAATGTTTTTTCATGTATTATATTGGATTTTGTATTCATATTCTTCTATTTCAGCCATGTTATTTGAGGTTTTCAAACTTTTTAGAACCAAAATAGAACCACAAAGCATTTCTTCCGAATTAATTATTAGTTCTATCAATAATTTTTACCTCAACAACAGGCTTCCTTATACCCAACTAACAATATTCACAAATCATCATATCATGCTGAAAATCCTTTAACAGTTTGATATAAGTCATATAAATGCCTCAATGACATATCCAATATAGGCTCAAACATAAAAGAATTCAAATGTATATTTTCCGGAGTAATCATTGCAACTAATTCCAGTGTGTTCATCACCCCGTCATTAATATGCTCTCGATACGCCTTGATCATCCAAGCACTTTGGTTGTTGCCTGAATAAATATCATTAATAATATCATTTCCATTTGGTACATCTGAAAGAATTCTCTCCCTCATATATTTTTCAGCTTTTAATCGTATTGCC
Organism: uncultured Oscillospiraceae bacterium; assembly: GCA_947631395.1. Classification (GTDB taxonomy): domain Bacteria; phylum Bacillota; class Clostridia; order Oscillospirales; family Oscillospiraceae; genus RUG626. Next base: position 5,763 of record CANRLF010000055.1, on the reverse strand, counting down.
ATTGATAAAATTAGTTTACTTTCAATTTCAAGTTTTTCAACATTCACAATCTTATCTGCTTCTACCATAATCATATCATAAATCAGTTCCGTCTCACGTCCATTGGCAAAACTCAAATTACTGTTCTTGCACCAATATGTATTAAAAATATCCTGTATATTTTTCAATGATATAGCCTGAGTGTTGTCCTTGTAGTGCAATACACTTGTAAGTGTTAAATACTCTGGATTTGAACACCCTTCTGTATATTCAATTAAATTTCGTACAAACGGAATAGAAGCTACCACAATATTATCACAATTTCCATTACTCAAACGTTTTTTATAATTTGTAAATATATTCTTTGTATATTGACCTTTTTCTAAAATAATATCACCACTATCAGAAAAAGCTATATATGAATTACCTGGTTTGGTGATTCGTGATGCCACCGTTCTATAAAAATCAAAATTGTGTGTTAAAAGTAAAATATTAAAGTTCTTCTGACCATTAGAATTTATATATTCAGCTATATCACTTATATATTCAATAATCGCATACTTGTTTTTATAATCAAACGATTCTGAAACATCGTCCAGTACAAGTAATTTCTCTCTTCCTTCCTTTTGAGCTACTAATATTTGAAAAATCATATTAAGGATATAATATGCCCTTTTTTCTCCGGTACTAAGCACCTCTAGTAAATTGTTTTTTCCAATTTCTTTCTCTCCTCGATTATCAGAAAAAATATACCTAAAACTCGGCAAATCTTGATTCAAAATCACATCATCCTGATTCGCTGGCTCAATTACAAACGGAACATAGAATCTTTCTTTAAACAAATCAATTGCTCGTTTCCAATCCGTTGTCTCATTTTTTGCTATTTCTCTTAAATTCTTCAAATCTTCTTGTGCCTTTTTATATTCTGCTATTAATTCTTGAAGCAACGATTCATAGCAAGCAAATGTTTTAACCCAAACCTTCTTTTTAAACCTATCAATATCCTTATATTCAACAATAATACCTTGATGTTTCTGAAGGAAATCATTAAATGCCTGTGTATCTTTATTCTTAGAAATTGCTTTATTTATTTTTTCAAATATATCCTTAATCTCCTTAGTATTTAACACCTGTTCTTTTTCTGTCTTTATTAAATCATCTAGTTCCTTTTGATTTTTCAATACTACAGCAGTGCTTCCATCTTTTGCATTTAGTGTTATTTCATTATTCGCTGCAAAAAATCCATTGCTACTTAATGAATTACTAATATTTCCATAATTATTATGATCTATAATTCCCCTCTGCATATATAGTGATTTATCTACAAGTTCATTATATTTCTTTTCATATTCTTCAATCAATTCTGATGTCTTTCCAGTTGTAATCATCGAATACACCTTATCATTAAATAAAGCATTATAATCCAACTCATCCTCATTCAAAGAACATGTCCAATCCAAATCATGCATTAAATTGGATATTTCCTCTAAGCACATATATTCCTCTTTTATTGATTTATTCCAATCTTTCAACATCACACTTTTAACATCAAAACTACTGCGTGAAGAATATTTCAATTTTTCTTTAATCAGATTGTATAAATTCTGCTTTTTCTCCTCAATAGTCTTATGGATTACCATATATTTTTTTCGTAATTCATCATTCGCCATTAACATTCCCTGATTTTCATATGCATTTTCATCAAACGGATTAATGACTATAATAGATTCTGGAGTGATATTAGTATTATGCTCGTCAACTATGCTACATGAGCTTCTAAATCCAAACACCCTTTCCTCCACTGGCTTATTATCTCTTATAGCTTCAAATGTCTTTGCTAATGATGATTTCATTGTTCCATTTGGTGCATAAATAATTGCCACATTATTGTTCGAATAATCTATAGATGTATTCATTCTCTGAATTCCATAACAATTACTTAAATCTAATCTCAATTCATTCATATTGGTATACTCCTCATCAAATAAGCTCGCCTAAACGTATTCTGTTATGATATCCATGTCCTCATCTTTTTTCATTATAAACTATATTCTATCACTGTAAGGCAATGACCGTATATACTTTTCCATGTATAAAAAATCTGGCATTCCATCCTTTCTACTTGGTAATTTTATTATAGTATCCCTCATTTTTTCTAGAGTCCACTTTCTTCCATACCCAAAACGATATTTATTTGATTTTATTACTGTTATTATAAACATTGCTATATATTTGTTTAAATCCCAAAAATCTTTTGCGTATAAAACATTAACATCATCGGATGCCCAAAATGGTTCTGTTTGATAAAAAGCTTCGCCTACACTTCCATTATAATTAACAGTTATACAATTCGGCTCCCATATCATTTCAGTATCGATTTTTTCTCGAACTCCATTATTTTCACTGATTGCTCCTATATAATTTATCTGTCCTGAAAACATATCTGCTTTAGTTAATCTTTTACCTTTTTTTAACTCAAATAATTCTCCTAATTTATATTCTTTCCAGTCTTCCTCTTTGAAAACGCACTTGCATTCTTTAATTTCAGTACCTATAGGTTCAATCTCAATATTATATATCCATTGAGGTAAATCACATGAATCCATTAATTCTATTTCTTTTAATCTAGCAACTGAACATTTTCTACCATATCCAAATTTGTATTTATTACTATTAATCAAAAGAGCATAAAATAACAACTCTTTATCAGTTAATCGCTTTTTAGGAGTTAGCACCATAACTTTTTCGTTTCCACAAAAAGGAACAAACTGAACAAATGCATCTGCACTATCACCATCCTTGCTAACAGTTATTTTCCCGCCTGTATATTGCGCAGGATAATCCACATAACATTCAACTCCATTATTATTTGCCGTTGTAGTAACATACGGAACTGTACCCGGGTTATCCTTTGCAAATGATAATGGTATGTGATTTTTGCATATCTCAACATCAAACAATTCTTTCAGTTTCATCTTTTCACTCCACTCTTTACTAAATATGCTAAATAATCATTAATTGTTTGTTGAAAATCTTCCTGACGTAATTTTGAATAATCCGTTTGCATATACGCTTCACATAACCATTCATCATCGTATTTAACACAATGTCTTGCTGATAATCCATCTACTACATCCCTGTTTCTATATAACTTCAACCATTCTTTTTCAATTCCTTCCCACTTTCCCAAAGCATCTATTCTTCCCAGTTTTTTTCGTTTTACAAACCCATCATCTTTACAATAACCAAAGAAAGTTTCCTGCCGTGAGTCATGCGGGGTATGGGCTTCCCATACCATAACACATACATTCGTACCCGTTGGATAAAAAATGTCATCAGGCATAGAAAATACAGCTTTCAGTGTATTTTTTTTCATCAAGCGCTCTCTAACGTCTTTAAATTTCGTACCAATTGCACAACTCATAGGAACTACAACTACACCTATTCCTCCCACCGTAAGTATCTCTAATAAATGTTCCACAAATTCTAATTCAACTACATCTTTTTGCGAATATGGCGGATTTATCAATCCAATATTGATACTTTTTTCTTTTAATTCCTTTGTTATACTGGAATTAAAACAATCTCCTTTATAGATATTGGATTTTCCATCTTTGCGAATAATCATATTGGCTATAGCCAATGTATAAAGACCATCATCAAATTCCACTCCATATAAACCATTTTTACGAATGTTTTCTACTTCTTCAGGATTAGCTTCCTTAAACATTTTACTCATTGCTGTTACTAAAAAAGAGCCAGACCCACAACATATATCAACAACACGACTGTTTTTATTAACTCCAGCCAAATCACACATAAATTCTGTTAAATGTTGCGGAGTCAAAACAATTCCCAATCCACTTCCATCACCACCAGAATACTTAATAAACTCATGGTAAAATACACCCAATGCATCCACCGTACTATCTGCATAGTCCATCATTGGTTTAATTTTCATCTCTAATTGCTCTATGTACCAAGTAATAGACTTAGAGTGTCCTAATGGAATTTCTGCAAACTTTGTATTGTCTTGAAGCGTATTAAATACTTGCTTAATATAATTTATTCTACTGCTTTTTATATCACTTTCTTTAAGCACATTTTCAATTGCATTTTGAATATTCTGCATCACCAACTTATATGAGCTTAACATTGAATAGCTTTTTGAAAAATCTTCATCATTCAACGCAATTAATATTCCGGCAATAAAAATTGGTTTATGTGCTTCTGTTACTTTTATTTCCCGCAACGAATTATGCATGTCAATAGCTGTATTCCTAATTTCATCTAACGAATATGCTTTTTTCAGCTTATTGCCTCTGATCAACTCAATATAATTCTTAGGTTCCAAAATAATATCTTTTGCTTTTTTTAATGCTGAGTAATTTTCTTGCCCTTGTTGCCAGTAATATGTATCTACTTTCATATTATCCACATTTGTTCCACTTACTGCAATTGCAATGACATTATACTCTTGTTTTAAGAACTTCGCATAGTACAAAACTCCATCTACAGCAAATCCGCTAGGTTTATTCAAATTTGCACTACAATGCTTTTTAGCCGTATTTTTGCACTCAACCACAATTATAGTGTGTATATCATCATTAAATGTAATTACGTATTCTGGTTTTGCTTTACCAGTTCCTCCTTGAGTATAATCAGTCAATTCACACTCTTTGGGCTTTCCTCCAGCTTTTTTAAGAAGTTCTTCAATTTTATCTACACTAGAAACATCTCCCTGCGGAAAAACATAACCAAACTGATTTTCTCCAATTGTACATTTCATTTCTTTTAAAGTTAAACTTTCAGTATACTGTTCAATTGCCATTATGTCTTCCTCCACCTATTTATTTTTTGTTTCAATCAAATAATCATCTATATCACTTTTTTTGATTCTCCATGATCCACCTATCTTAGAAGCCGAAAGTTTCTTATTTGAAATCAATCTTCTTATCGTTTTATCACATACTTGCAAATACTCCGCTGCTTGTGGAATTGTTAAAATCTCACTCATTGCTTACCTCCATAACATACCTATCATAACACATTAGAAATAGTTTTTCTAGTAATCTACGGTATTTCTTGGACATATTTGGACTTTACTGTAAAAACATATGTTCTTATATTATAAGATACCATCCTTACTTTGCCTAGTCAAGTAATACTTAAAATTTTAAACAAACTTCCTTCCTAATATTTATTCTTTACATGGTGCTAGCACCATGTAACAAATATCACTAAGCAAAAGGCAGGTCATACTTGCCCGCCCTTTGCTTTTACATTATATCTCTTATTATCTCACAAAACTCCTCTCTAGTTTTTCCCTTTGACCTTTCAACTCATTCTGCTTCTCATACAAACTGTTCCGTTCCTCACGCAGATTTTGCATACGTTCTAATTTTTCTCTGACACCCTCTCAGCACTCTGGCTCTATCTGCTTGTATTCCCCTGTCAAACTGCAGATTTTATTGTTATTCTCTTTCATCTGTTCTGAAACACATATCCAATCTACTAAATCCCATACTTCCATATCCATTTCATATAGATCTGTTTGTGTCAGAATTTTTGTGCATAACCGCACCATTACTTTCTTTTCTGTATCTGTCATACTCCCCATCAACTTTCATATCTGAAAAATTCTCTCGCCAATGCTTCTGCCATAGCCTTATTGTATCCTTGTTTCAAATAACTTTGAACAATGTTACCAAACATACTTTTTACCATACCCGCCTCTATGTCACAATAGGCTTGCAGTTCTCCCGACAATGCCATTGCAACGTA
>CANRLF010000054.1 GCA_947631395.1 uncultured Oscillospiraceae bacterium | reverse complement strand
GGATACCTCCTTTCTTTGATCGTGAAGCAAGTATACCGAAAGAGCCGATACAAAGCCATATCCAAAGCCAACAAAGAGAAGGCGGGAAACGAAGCATAACCAACAACGCATTACGCGCATTGCAGGGCGATGGCAGTGGCGATCCGGCACATGACGAACTTCACGCAGGGGATGGCGACGCTGTTGCCAAGGGCTTTATACCGCGCCGAGTCCGACGCGCCGGGGATGTTGGTCCAGCCGTCCGGGAATCCCTGGAGCCGTTCGCACTCCAAGGGGGTAAGGCGGCGGATGAGACGAGGCGTGTCTTCCGTATCCGTTTCCTGGTAGACAAGGTCAGTGGCGTCCTTGTGCTGACGGGCGCTTTCGGTACTGGCCACGTCGTCCTCGGTGAACACGTCTACCCTCTGACGGCTGAACACGCAAAGGGCATCCTCCTCCACCAGTGGTACATTGTTCCCACCTGTTCCGTATCTCGCGGACATGGTGGGGGCCACGTCGTGGGGACCGGTATAGCGGGAGTCGATGCCGTGGTTCTCAAACACCAACGGCTGATGCCCGTGCTCCTGCGCCCGGAGCGTACCGGAAACGTCCTCAGTACAATCCATGACCGAGCCGCCCTGGTCGTTGAGGCACAGGACGCTGGGCACCATGTTCGTACCACTCTCGCCCGCCTTGAGGGTGGGTGACACCTCCTCCGCGTAGCCAACAGTGCCCGCCGTGGGGCTTGCTCCCGCTGAGAAGCCGGCAGAGAACAGGAGCCCTGCGGGATTTCTCCCGCCTCCTCCGTCCGCGCTGGCCAAGGTTGGCGCGACGCTGTCCGGGGTGAATATCCTCGCCTGTTGTGTATCCCAAGGAGTAAGGCAATTGTCCGGCTGGGTGACGAAGGTCTGCATCTGCATATTCTGCGTCCGCATAAGAGCGCCGGAAACGCCGTGAAGGTCTATGCCTTCATTCCTCTGGTTGATGTGGTACGAATTCCCCGCAAGGATTTTCGCCGCGCTCAATGGGATAAGCCCCGCTTGGATCATCAGGGCAAGCTCCAGCTGCCTCGGCAGGGGTTTCCCTCTCTCCTTCGCCCGTCTCAGGATCCCCAGGCAGGCCCTTTTTGTCAAATAATATCCAGGAGGCACATTGTCCTCCAAAATCTGCGACAAGGAAGATTCTATTACGTCTCTGGGGCACACCCCAGTATTGGGCGTTGATGGTCCTCCAGGCAATGGATAGATCATCTCCCAATAGGGATTCCCCAGGAGATCCCCATGTCCAGGGGTAAGATCCAGGCGCATATATGGAACCGTACTTGATACGGAGGATCTCCTCGATGACGATGCGGAAGTCTTCTCCCTTCGGCTCGCCGCTGGAGAAGGCTCCGGGTACGTTTTCCCAGACCATGAATCTTGGTCGAACAGACACACCTGTCCGTCCACGTTGAATGTCTGCATTTCTCATCTCCTTTACGATCCTGCATTGCTCCATAAAAAGGCCGGAGCGTGCGCCGGCAAGTCCGGCACGCGCCCCAGCCACGCTGAGATCCTGACACGGGCTGCCTCCGCAGATGATGTCCACGGGCGGCAACTTTGCCCCGTCCAGCTTCGTGATGTCCCCGACGTGTACCATGTCGGGAAATCGCTCTTTTGTTACCTCGATGGGGAAGGCTTCGATTTCGCTGGCCCACAGGGGCTTTATGCCCGCCATTACCGCAGCCAATGGGAAGCCTCCTATCCCATCGAAAAGGCTGCCCATCGTGATCTCACCCGACGCGCAGCCATCCGGTGTGTACGGCCTTGCGTCCATTTTCTTTCTCCTGCCTTTACTTTGAAACCGCCGCCACGATGGTCCTCGTGGTGTTAACGGCTGCTTGGGCGGTGTAGACGGCGGACATGATGCTGGCCTTCGTCGTGGTGTCCAGTCCGAACGTCCCGGCGATCCTCGGCACCTCACCGGCTGAGAGCATGAGCCCCAAGCCCATAATAGCGTGGGTCTTGAAGACCAACAGCCCCGCGATGAGCATGGTGGACTGCAAAAACGCCGTCAGGCACAGGCCAATAACCTGCTTCATCCACTGGACAAAGCCGTCGCCATACCCTCTCGGAATGCTGAACATATACAGACTGCCGACCGCTATCTGAATGAGAAGGATGCCGCCACGCTTGAGATTAGCAAAGAAGACCTTAAACACGGCGTAGGCCATTAAGATCACAGCAAACAGAATCATTATCGTGCTCTTTATTATGCCGAAGCCCAGAAGCGGCTGGCCCACCATGGAGGAGAGCGTGTCGTAGCCGTTGAAGTTATCCAAGATGGTGTTGGCGAGCTCCCCGATGGAGCTGCAGCCGGTGAGAGCCTGCGACAGCGTCCCTTGCAGGGAAACGGACAGCGAGTAGAGACGAACCGGCACGATGGTAAAGAGACTCACCGCCATGAAGCCTTTAAGGATGTTCAGTGCCGTCTGTTTCAGGTTGCCACGCCCGGAGCTGTATTCCACGGCGCTTTCAAACGCGCAGACGATGAGGCTCACGGCGAAAAGGGCCCATGCCAGCTTGGAGAAAAAACCCACAACGGCCTGTACCCAGGGAAGCTCGAAAAGCTCCACGCCCATGTTCCCCATCTGCTCAAAGAAGTTGCCAAGGAAGCCCACGATCTGGGAGTATATCCAGTCCATGATCTCGCCGAGAATAGCAGAGGCCACAAAGTCCCATATGAACAACGGTCACACCCCCTTTGCAATGTCATACCCGCGCATCATATCCCGATGATGCTCCAGATGTAGGTGGGAGCGGTGAGGGTGAAGATAAGGCAGGCCAGCAAGATGGCGGGGGGCGCCCACTCGAACTGGCCGTGCTTGCGGTAGTCAAAGTAGGTGGTGCCCAGCTTGACAAAGAAGAAGATGGCGAGGATCATGTCAATGGCGGGGAAGACCACATTGTTGACGATGGTCTTGAGCTGACCCGCCGCCGCGGACCAGGTACCCTCTATGGCACCGGAAACATCGCCGGAGCCGCCAGAGCCGCCACCGGACGCGGCGAAGGCGGGTACGGCCAAGGCGCACACCATGACCATGATGATGAGGGTGGAAATAAAGAGTTTGCGTTTCATTTTGTTATCCTCCTGTAAACAAAAAATTCGGGCCGCCCCTTACAAAGGGACGGCCCGTTGTTGAAAAATTAATACCCCGTTCTCGGCAGGGGGGTGGGGTCGGTGGGCGCATATACGGTGGTGACCCAGCGGTCTACCGCCATCACCCACTGACCGTTGTATACGCCGCCCACGTCCGCCACGTTGGTGAACTGTACGCCGTTCGCAAGGCCCGAAAGCACCGTGCAGTAGACCTTGGGGGCCTCCACCTGGCGGAAGCCCGCGGGGACGATGCCAAAGACGTACATAAACTCCGTGACGTACTCATTGTTTGCAAGGCCGAGTGCCACGGGCGAGGCGGCAAGGGTATAGTTCCTCGCCGTGGAGAGGTTGTCCGCCAGGAGCCGGTAATCCTGGCTCAGATTGGTCTTGTACACTATCTTGTAATTGCCCTGGGCGCTCCACGTGCCGGTGACGATCTTGTCCAGTCTCAAAGCTCCCGTGGGCAGGGTGTCCCGCCAGTAGAAGGACTCAAGAGAGGTGGTGGAGTTGTTGGCGATGCCAGAGAAGTCATAGCGGATGGTCTGACCGGGCATGACCTCACTGTAACCGCGCTTGGTGATGGACACATTGGTCAGAAGGCTCTTGTTGGTCATGGCCGCACGGACGATCTGTCCGGCAAACTCGATCTCCACCTCGATGGGCGTCTTGTCCAACGAATAGTAGCTGGCGGCCTTGGATTCGATGATGGTATACCGTCCGAGGGGAAGGGGCCGTGTTTTGGCAACACCGTTCTTGTCCGTCCTGACGGTATCCACCAGATTCCCCACCCGGTTGTAGATTTCAAACTCCGTACCGGGGATAGGCGTTCCCGCCGCCCAGCCGTTGTTGCTGTTGTAGTCCGCGCTGGTCTTGGTGATCTGGATCTGGCCGGTGACGGGGGTGTTCTTCCATGTGATAGTCGCACAACCGCCGTACTCGATGTATACGGTTTTGGGTTGGGTGTCCAGAATGTACCCCTCGGCGCACTCGATCTCACGGATGGTGTATTTTCCGTCCGCCAGCTCCCTGTCAATGTAGACATAGCCGTTGTTGTCGCTCTGGTAGGTGCCGACAAGATTTCCTCTGGCGTCGCTCAAAAGGAAGGTAACGCCGTAAATTCCCTTGCCGGTCACGCTGTCCACCTTGTGTATAAGGGCGCTGGAGCCCTTGGTGTTGTACACCGCGATGGTCTGTGTGTCTCCGGGATTGACCACCACGGTTTGGCTCCGGGTTCCCTCGTCCATGGCGTAGCCGGGGAGCGGCTTTGTCTCGGTGACAATCACCGTACCCACCACGCCAGGAATACGAATCTCGCCGTTGGCATCGGTCTTGTAAAGGCCCTTGCTGGAGAGGTGCCCATAATCCGCGTCAACGTAGCTTCCGTCAGAGTAAGATATTTCAAACTCAACTCCTTCGAGCGGGGTGTTGTCTTTTTTATCCAGTTTCAACACCACCAGCGTCCCGGTAGGCTTATTGTAAAAGCGCAGGACATTTGCCTCGCCGCTCTTGATGAAGATGGATTTTGGGGTGGTATCCAGGACGAAGCCATCCGGGACCTTTGTTTCTCTCGCCGTGATGGTGGTTCCGGGGGTCAGGCCATTGATGACAACACGCCCGCTCTCGTCGGTGATATACTCACCGTTGCTGTTTCCCACCGCCGCACCGGACGAATCGGTCACTAAAAAGGCGACATTTTTTAAAGGCGTCGTCGTTCCCTCTATATACTTCTCCAGAACGAGGGCAGTCGTGGGGGTGTTATAGAACCACAGCTCCTGAGTGTCGTCGGGGTTTATGACCACTGTCTGGCTCTGCTTTGCCGGGTCGATTGTGTAACCGGGGATAGTCTGCACTTCGGTGACGATAAGCGTCCCGGTGACACCGTCCAGAACGATCTGGCCGTTCTCGTCGGTAAAGTAAAGGCCGTTCGAGGACAGTTGGCCTCCCTTGTTGTCCACAAAGGAGCCGTCCGCGTAGGTTATCTTGAACTGTACCCCCTCAAGCGGCGTCTTTCTGTCCGTACTTGAGAGCTTATGGACGATGAGGCCGCCTTCGGGCTTATCCCGGTACTCCAGCGTTACGGTGACGCCGGCCTTGACCTCAGCGGCCTGAGCCGTGTCATCCAGGAGGTAACCGGGCTTCGCCCTCGTTTCTTTAATGACAAGTGATGTGCCGGGGTCGATGCCCTCCACGAGGAAGCAGCCGGAGCTGTCGGTCACATACTTGCCGTTGGCGTTGCCGACGACCGTGCCCTTGCTGGTAGCCACTAAAAATTCAACGTCAGAAAGGGGCGAGCCGTCGCTGGCAGATACCTTTTTTACAAGGACAGAGCCTTTGGGACTGTTGTTGAAATAGAGGGTGACAACGTCCTGATTCTTGCCGGAGATGTAGAAGGATTGCGGGGCAGAGTCGATGACGTGGTCCCCATCGCTCTCCACCTCCTCGCAGATGTAGTACCCGGCCTTCAGCCCGGTGACGGTGAAGGAGCCGTTGGAGCCAGTCTTGTACCGCCCAATGACTGTGCCGCCTGTGCCGGACACATCGCCGCACAGGTAGCGAAGCTCAAAGAGGCATCCCTCAATGGCGGCCTTGCTGACGGAATCATACTTGTACGCCACCAACGCGGACAGGGGCACATTTTGGAAAAGGAAGGTGTGTCCCTTTCCTGCGGGGATGAACGCCTCCTGAGTGTCGCTGCCCTTGAAGGCAAAGCCTTGAGGCGGTTCCAGTTCCTTTACCCGGAACCATCCGTCCCGCAGGCCGTTGGCGGTGCCGCTCAGAACGATGCGCCCATTTTCGTCTGTGGTGAACACACCAAGGTCATTGTACTCGCCCGTCTCGGTGTCGTTGGAGGCATACCAGACCTGGAAGCGCACATTGGAAAGTCGCTCATGGGTTATAGAATTTTCCTTGATGATCTCGATGGAGGGCTTCTTATGATTCTCAAAGTATACATCCCGGTCCCGATTGGGATAGAGCGTCACAAGCTGGCTTTCCGCGTCCAGAAGGTAGGGCGCGGGGACGGACTTCTCAACAATCTCGTATATCCCCGGCAGAAGATTCTCCACTGTGGCCGTGCCGTCAGGGCCGGTGGTGACCTCCTGGACGCTGTGGCCGTCAGCGCCACGGACAAGGAAAACGGTTCCGGGAACCACATCGCCGGTGTCCGCGTCGGTCTTGTGGACGGTGAGGTTTGATCTGCGCTGGTTTTCCAGCACGATGGTGCTGGTCTTACCGGGGAACAGCTCGATGTGGTGCTCCCGTGTATCCAGAATGTGCTCACTGTCCGTCACCGTCTCAACAAGCGAGTAGACGCCAGGCTCAAGCCCCTCCCATGTGATGGCGCCGTCAGGCCCGGTGGTGCGGTCGAGGTAATGGGTGCCGTCCTGCACCTTGGCCAATCTGAAAGCGACACCCTCAAGCGGCGAACCATCGGAGCTGGTCTTTACGAGCTTGAGGCTGGGCAGCTTGGAGTTTGTGAAAATAAACTCCGCCGTCTCATTACCGTCAAGCTGGACGATACGCTGGGCGTTGTCTATGACATAGCCGGGGCACTCAAGCTC
>CANRLF010000053.1 GCA_947631395.1 uncultured Oscillospiraceae bacterium | reverse complement strand
GATAATTAGAGATTATCCTCCTCTCCACCCCCCACACACCATACCACCGCGCCAATTCCCCCAAAAAATCCCCGGCCGGTACCGCCTCTGGCGGTACCGGCCGGGGATTTACTTATATTATTGAACCCGCCGAAGCTCAACCAACTATCTCCCACACCACCGTGACGGTATCCTCGGTCTCGATGTCGTCCGGGGTGAGGTCCACGGCCGCCTCGTCGGCGCATAGCTTCGCGTTCAGCGCGCGGGCCATGGGTCGTACCACAAGCTCCGCCTCCGCCCAGGAGTAATCGACGCTCCTGACGCCCGCCAGCTCCACTCCGGCGGCATTTGCCAACACCGCGGCCTTCTCCCGTGCGTCGGCGACGGCTCCGCTTAAAAGCTCGTTTTTCACATTCTCCGGGTCTGATACGGTGAAGGATATATGTATCTCCGGGTCCACCGGGCACGAGGACAGCGCCGAGAGTATCCTCCCGAGCCGCCCGTTGTCTGACGGAAACTCCACCTTCAGCGTGTGGCGGAACTGATAGCCCGTCAGCCTCTGGCGATACGCGCCGTTTTCCTGATAGCTCTCATACCGCGGCTCCACCCCGAAGCTCAGCGTCTTGACCTCATCCCTGCCAAAGCCCTGCTCCGCGAGGACGTCCTTCAGCACCCCGGTATCCCGCCCGGATGCCTCCACCGCCCCGGCGTACCGCGGGTCCGCCCCCTCCAGCGTAAGCGTCAGCCGCGTCGTATCCGGCCTCACCCTTATCTTGCTCTTTCCCGTGACACGTATGGTCTTTACGTTTTCCATTTTATATCTCCTTTCGTTCAGGTGGCGTTTTGCCTCATTGATCCCATTATACTCCGCGCCCCGCACCTGGCGCAAGGTCACACGGTAAGACCGCCCGTCAGGCGCAGATAGACCGCGGCCAGCTGGTGTGACGGCTCGATCTCCAGCGCCCTTTGGAAAAATCCGGCGGCCCTTGGCCTGTCGCCCAGACCCAGATGTCCAAGGCCCATAAGATAATCGCAGTGGGCCCGGTTTTTCGCTGTGTAGTCCTCGTCAAATATGAGGAGATCCGGCAGCGACACGGCGAAATAGTCTATCTTTACATTGTCCTCCAAATGCCTCTCGCCGTAGTCGATGAGCCTGTAAAATCTCGACCTGGCGGCCCGGACATCGCCCAGCTTCAAAAGCGCCAGCCCCTGATACAGGATCATATCCGCCGGCTGGTCGTTATAGTACATGGCTCCCGCGGGCTCGTCCGTGCCCACGGCGGCGGTCATGTAGCACTCCCTTGCCTCTTCGGCTCTCCCCTGCCCCTCCAGCGCAAGGCCCAGGTGGTAGTATATGTGATTGTCCTTCGTGCCCTCAAGCTTACCCTCCCCTAAGCTCTCCGGGTACACAAGGGCCCGCCGGAGAAATCCCTCGGCGTCCCCATACCGCTTTTCCCTCAGCGCCCCCCTGGCAAGCTCCAGCAGAGCCAACGTGTACTGCGCGGCGATCTTTCCCTCGCCCCCCTCCCATGGGTGGAAGCGCCGGCGCGTTATGAGCTCAAGCGCCCGCTCATACTCCCCGCTCTCGTTTACCAGTGTCACATACTCCGTATAAAGGTCATCCCGGCTCTCGGCAAGCTCCCTGTGGTCCTCAAAGGCCCGTAGCCTTTCATCACAGCTCCGGCCGAGCTTTTTATAAAGCCTGTCAAGCTCCAGGAACACCCTGGCGTCGGTCTCGTCAAGGGCGAAGGCCCGCTCCATGGCCGCCTGGGCCCTGCCGCCGTCGTGGAGCTGATTGTAGTATACGAGTCCCAGGTTCCGCCAGACCGTCGGGAAGCAAGGCCGCTCCCTCGCTGACATCTCCCATAGGCGAAGGGCCTCCTCCCTGTCGAGCTTATCGTACCACAGACACCCAAGGTAATACGGCGCCCTGCCCAGACACCCGTTCCCGATCGCGAACTCGAGCACCGGTATGTCCTCCAGGTTATTTGGGAAGCAGTAATCCGTTGGCGACGCCTCGGCGAGCTCCAGGAGCTTCTTCGCCTCGTCCCGCCTTCCCAGCTTGTCCTCGTAATACGCCCGGTAATACCGCAGCATCGGATAGTCGTCATCGCAACAGGCAAGCAGATCAGACGCCTCATCATACCCGCCCATTTCGGCGTAGGTCCTGGCGGCGCCGAGGTAGTTTTCACGAAAGCCCCGCGTTTTCCCGTCAAGCTCCGCCCCGTCGTCAAGCCCCAGAAGTACCTTTTCGTTGAGGGAAACAAAATCGAAGGGCTCTAACTCAAGATTTTCCTCTATCCACCTGCCGGCCACACCTGCGTCCCCGAGCTTGCGCAGGAGATACGCCCTGAGCCCCCGGGCCTTTATGTTGTGGGAGTTTTTCACAAGTGACCTGTCGATATGCTCCAGCGCCGTGTCATACCTCCCCGCCCTGGCGTCGATGGCCGCGAGGTAGTAAAAGCTCATCTCCTGCTGCTCGCTCGTCCAGGTGGCCTTATAGAAGGCGTCGTAAGCCTCGTCCGGCCGGTCCTGATAGAGCAGATCCAATCCCAGCAGATAGTACGTCTCGCTGTTATACGGATTGGGGTTCCGCTCCGTCAGCCTCTCCAGGGTGCGTCTTAAATACGGCTCCGCCTTTTTAAACTGCCCCCGCCGCGTCAAAAGCTGTCCGTAGGCGTTATTTATACGTATGTCCCCGGGGTCCCGCTTCAGCCCCTCCAGGTAGTACGGATCCGGCAGATACGTGGCGTGGCGGTACTGCTCGATGTGCTGTCCCGTCAGGTACAGCTCCTCGTTCGTGCGGTACTCCTCCGGCTCCCTGGCGGGCTTTGCCGGCTCCGGCATCTTCGGTATGCCCCGCCTTTCCGGGCGATACTCCACAAGTCGCCGTCCCCCGCCGTATACCGCGACGCTCAGGTCCTCCTCGGCCACATCGCCGGTCCTGACGGCCTTTTCAAATATCTTTGTTGGAGAAAGCCCGGTTTTCTCGGAAAAAACCGTCTCGTTTCCGGCCTTCAGGACTATCTCGGCCTCCGGGAAGGCCCCGGTGGCGTAGACCGCGAGCCTCGCCACGCCGTTTTCAACCTCGAGGTTGACCGCGGCGTCCACGGTGGCGTTTTTCACCTGTCCCAGCGCCTTATACGGCATGAAATACTGCCGGAACACCTTCTCCTCGAAGGGCTTGAGCCACGTAAAATCCGGCTGGTTGTCGGTATATACGCCCGTCATCAGCTCAACATACGGCCCGTCGGAGTCGGTCAGGTTCCTGTCCCACGCTCTCCCGAAGTCCCCGCACCCCCATGTCCACTGCTTTTTCCCCGGGGAGATGTGGTGGTCGGCCACGTGGAGTATCCCCGCCCCCACGCCGTAGTCATATCCGCCCACAAAGTCGTATTTTGACCTCTCCGCCATATATGAGGTGGGTACCGGGATGTTCTTATACCTGGATATGTCCACGCCCTCGCTGTAATCCTTCTTGTAATATACCCCCGTGGCTATGGGGAACCGGCTCACGTCCCGCTTGCCGTGATCCATCACCGCGTGGACGTCCGGCGGGAATACGGACTGTGTATCGTCGTTCACCGCCACCGCCGGATTTGCCCACCATAGGAAGGTCTGCGGAAGGCCCGTGCCGTTATACAGCTTTCCCGTGATCTCGATGTACGCCCTGCCCGGATAAAGTGCTATCTTCGTCAGGGCGCTCGTGCCGTACATCCGGTCCGTGTCGTGCAGGAGCACCGCCGCGGAGCCGTCCTCGCCGTTCACGACGGTGAACTCCACCGGCAAAAAGGTGGTCGGCCTGTGGTGCTGAGGCCAGTTAAACTCTATGCCCCCCGAGATCCACGGTCCCGTCAGTCCCACAAGCGCCGGCTTTATAACGTGGTTATAGTATACGAAGTCATAGTTGTTCGTCTTGTCCAGCGCCCGCTGTATCCGCCCGCCCAGCTCCGGCAGGACCATGACCTTCAGGTACTCGTTTTCCAGAAATACCGCGGTATACTCCTTGTCCCGCTTTGTGTCGCTTATGCTCTCCACCGTGGGATATGGATAGACCCTCCCGGAGCTCCCCTGATAGACGCGTTTATCGAGAAACATGGGATTTTTCTCCGCCGCGCCGATCTCATATGTGGGTATCGTTACCTTCTCCGACCAGACCCTCGCCTTTTCCATATTGCCGCCTCCCGTATAGATCATATATTCATATCATACAGCCTTTCGCCCTGAAAGTCATTCACCGCGATTGCGCATTGATTTATATTTTTTGCTATTGCGGTTTCATCTCCCCCGGGTTATGATATATAAAAACCCAATGGAGGTGTCCACATGCGCTCCGTGGAAAGATTTGTCGCGCCAAGCTCCGATTACTACATCCACGCCCCCAGCCGCCAGGCGGAGGATATGCTCCTCTACCCCCTGCAAACAGGGCGGTTTATCTATGAGCCCGGCTACTTGCTGCGGCGCGAGGCATTTGACAGCTTTCTCGTCATGTACATCCTCAGCGGCCGGCTCCGCCTCACCTTCGAGGGCCGTACGGACACAGCGTCAGCGGGGAGCTTTGTTTATATAGATTGCTATAAGCTCCACGCCTATACATCCGACGTCGGCTGTGAGTGCCTGTGGTGCCATTTTGACGGTCCCACCGCCCGGGAGCTGTACGCCGCCGTGACGGAGCGCCTCGGGTGTGTGTTCACCCTCCCCGATGAGCTCCCGCCCCTTCGCAAGCTCAGTATGCTCTATGAGTCCCTCAAAAGCGGCGGCCCCGTCCGGGAGCCTCTGCTCCATAAATACCTCACCGACATGCTGACGTCCTTTCTCCTGGCGACCGGCGCTGCGTCGACCGACTCCGGCGGCGCTCTCATGGCGGAGGAGCTCACGTCATACATCGCCGAGCACTTCTCCGAGGCCCTGCGTGTGGAGGACCTGGCCGCCCGGGCCAGGCTTAGCCCCTGTCACTTCATCCGTGTATTCAAGCGCGAGACCGGCTTCACTCCCCACGAGTACCTGCTGAACGTCCGTATGGCCACGGCAAAATATCTCCTGAAAAACACCGACCTTTCCGTAAAGGACATTTGCTACGCCTGCGGCTTCTCCGCCGAAAGCGTATTCTGCTCCGCCTTCAAGCGCGCCACCTCCCAAACCCCCTCCCAATACCGCTCCCCGTGACGGGCGCCTCGCTGTATCGACAAATCCCGTCAATACCTTTCAAAAGTCATCCGCATGTATTGATTTATTAACATTTTCGCGGTATAGTATTGGTACATATATCCATGGGAGGGATCACTGTGAAAGAAGTAAAGAAACCGAAAAAACCGCTGTTATACTACTACGGCATCGTGCTTTTGGTGCTGGTGCTTTTCAACCTGTTCGTTATGCCAAGGCTGATGATGGCCCAGGTGAAGGAGGTCGACTACGGCACCTTCATGCGGATGACCGAGGAGGGTAACATCAGCCGGGTCGAGGTCCAGAGCAACGAGATCGTATTCACCGATAAGGATGAGACGGCCATATACAAGACGGGCCTCATGGACGATCCCGGCCTTACGGAGAGGCTTTACGCCTCCGGGGCCCAGTTCACCCGTGAGATCATCGAGCAGATGTCGCCCCTGATGGCAATATTGGTGGAGTGGATACTGCCCGTGGTGATATTCCTCGTCGTGGGCCAGCTCATCTCCCGCATGATAATGAAGCGGGCCGGCGGCGAGAACGCCATGATGTTCGGCATGAACAAAAATAACGCCCGTGTCTATGTCCAGTCCTCCGACGGCATAAAATTCGCCGACGTGGCCGGCGAGGACGAGGCCAAGGACAACCTGAAGGAGATCGTGGAGTACCTCCACGACCCGTCAAAGTACAAAAACATCGGCGCCAGTATGCCCAAGGGCGTGCTTTTAGTGGGCCCTCCGGGCACGGGTAAGACAATGCTCGCGAAAGCCGTGGCCGGCGAGGCCAACGTGCCCTTCTTCTCCATGTCCGGCTCTGAGTTTGTGGAGATGTTCGTTGGCATGGGCGCCAGCAAGGTGAGGGATCTATTCAAGCAGGCCAAGGAGAAGGCCCCCTGCATCGTGTTCATCGACGAGATAGACGCCATCGGCAAAAAGCGCGACGGCCAGTTCGGCGGCGGCAACGACGAGCGCGAGCAGACCCTGAACCAGCTGCTTACGGAAATGGACGGCTTTGAGGGCGCGGAGGGCGTCATAATCCTGGCCGCCACCAACAGGCCCGAGTCCCTTGACCCGGCCCTGACGCGGCCCGGGCGCTTTGACAGGCGCGTGCCAGTGGAGCTTCCCGATCTTGCCGGACGCGAGGCCATACTTCGCGTCCACGCCAAAAAGATAAAGATAGCCGACAACGTGGACTTCACCCAGATCGCCCGGATGGCCTCCGGTGCCTCCGGGGCGGAGCTTGCCAACATAGTCAACGAGGCGGCGCTGAGGGCCGTGCGCCAGGGCCGCCAGGTGGTGACTCAGGAGGACCTCTCCGAGAGCATCGAGGTGGTCATCGCCGGATACCAGAAAAAGAACGCCATACTTACAGACAGTGAAAAGTGGACGGTGGCCTACCACGAGATCGGCCACGCCCTCGTGGCGGCGAAGCAGACAAATTCCGCGCCCGTGCAGAAGATAACCATCATCCCCAGAACCTCCGGCGCCCTCGGCTACACCATGCAGGTGGAGGAGGGCAACCACTACCTGATGACAAAAGAGGAGATCGAGAACAAGATAGCCACCCTCACCGGCGGCCGCGCCGCTGAGGAGGTCCGCTTCGGGGCGGTGACCACCGGCGCCTCCAACGACATCGAGCAGGCCACGAAGCTTGCCCGTGCCATGATAACCCGTTACGGCATGAGCGAGGACTTCGACATGGTCGCCCTGGAGACGGTCACAAACCAGTATTTAGGCGGCGACAGCTCCCTCGCCTGCTCCGCCGAGACCCAGACGAAGATCGACGCCAAGGTGGTGGAGCTCGTAAAGCGCCAGCACGAAAAGGCCCT
>CANRLF010000052.1 GCA_947631395.1 uncultured Oscillospiraceae bacterium | reverse complement strand
ACTTCGGCTGGGTAGTTCTAACGGGGGTTTTTACGCCCCCGCCGCGCCCCGCCCCGTGGGGGCGGGGTTCCCGCCCGTGCTCCACGCCGGGGGTCCCGCCTACTCGGCGGGCCCTCGGGCGCCCTCGCATGGGCGCCCTTCCCGGCGTCGGTACGCGCTGGGGGGGCCGCGGGCCGCCCCGCCTACGGTGCCCTGCTTGCCGGGGGTGCGTCGCCCCCTCCGGGCCCGCGGCCCCCCACGATCGTATCCCGCTCACTTTCTTCTCAGTCGCCTGCGGGCGACAGCTCCCCTTACGAAGGGGAGCCTAAGGGGTTAAAGGTTGCGCCTTGCGGCGCGGTAAAATTTGCGGCGAAGCCGCAAACTGCTTATAGAAGCCCCCTCCTCGTAGGAGGGGGGTAGGGGGGAAGTGAGGCCGAAGGGTTTTGCCAGGGCCCGCGAATAGAAGGTGCGGCAGAGGTCGATACCCTCGACCCTTCAGTCGGCTGCGGCCGACAGCTCCCCTTACGAAGGGGAGCTTAAGGGGAACAAGGTTGCGCCTTGCGGCGCGATTAAATTTGCGGCGAAGCCGCAAACCTTTTTTGGGGTGGGCGCGGTTGTTTGGGTGCTTTCTGATTTGCTACTCTCACACCTCACCCCTGCCCCTCCCCACGCTTGGGTGGGGAGGGCGAAAAAGGAGCGGCCCGGGGGGCCGCAACATTTTAAATGGAGTAGACTCCCCTCAGTCGCTTCGCGACAGCTCCCCTCAGAGAGGGGAGCCTTTTTCGCCTGCGGGCGGGACGGGGGAGGGGAACGGGCGGGTTTGGAACCCGCCCCTACGGAGGTATACGGTTGTTTTTGCGTAGGGGAGGGTTCTAAACCCTCCCGATTTTTAATTAGCGCCGAAGGCGCAACCTTGTTCCCCTTAGGCGCCCCGACGTCCGGGCTGCGCCCGCAGGCGCGTTTCGGAGGCCAACCGCCGCAACGCGGCGGCTCTTAGGCCGGAGATGAGCTGTCGAGCGAAGCGAGACTGAGGGGTCGAGGGTGTAGGCGCGTGCAAAGACTTCGGCCTCGACCCTACCGGCCCTGCGGGGCCACCTCCCCGAACGTCGGGGAGGTTAAGGGGACGCACTGTCGGAGGTGTGAGCAAACGTTTCGGACTCCTCCCCCTGCCCCCTCCTCAGAGAGGAGGGGCTATCCGCGCGGCGGGGACGGGGGAATATTGTTGCGGCTAACGCCGCTTATCCCACCTCATCCCTGCCCTTCCCCGCCCGGGCGGGGAAGGCGAGCCCGCGGGGCGGTGGGGCGAGGGAGGAGGGATTGTGCACGGCTATGGCCTCGATCCCTCAGTCGCCTGCGGGCGACAGCTCCCCTTACGAAGGGGCGCTTAAGGGGAGCAAGGTTGCGCCTTGCGGCGCGAATAAATTTGCGGCGAAGCCGCGGCCTTTTTGGGGGCGGGTGCGGTTATTTGGGGGCTTCCTGATATGCTACTCTCACACCTCACCCCTGCCCCTCCCCACGCTTGGGTGGGGGGTGGCGGGGGTGGATGGGTGGGGATTTAAATTAGCGGCCGGGGGGCGCAACGTTTTTGAAGGGGCGGAACCCCTCAGTCTCGCTGCGCTCGACAGCTCCCCATTAAAACGGGGGGCCTTTTTTGCCTGTGGGCGGGGTGGGGTGGAAGAATTTGTTGGGGATCTCTAAGGTCAGGGCGATGGCGAGGACGATGGCGACGGCTACGCGCAGGGCGGTGAAGCCTTCGGAGAGGGCGCGGGAGGGCTGGCCTACTACCAGGTAGTAGGCGGTCCAGTAGACCCGGGCGCCGGGGACCATGGGGATTATGCCGGAGATGAGGAAAACCGTCACCGGGCATCGACGCCAGACGGCGCAGATCCGGGAGGAGAGGGTCAGGAAGATGGTGGCCAGAAAGGTGCTCTCGGTCTGGGAGAGGCCCAGGGCCATGAGCCATTCGGCGAGCCAGAAGCCAGCTCCGCCGATGATGGCGCAGAGGGGGTAATATTTTGGCGGCACGTCGAAGATGAGGGCGAAGGCGACGGTGCCCACGGCGGCGGCCATGAATTGGATGAAAAGTGTCATATAAACGCCCCTCCCCATATATGGCGGTAGACGGTGAACACGGCGCCCACGCCCACGGCGATGCACAGGAACACCAGGAGGGTGTCGAGCAGACGGACCACGCCGGATATATAGTCTCCGTCGGCGATGTCGCGGATGCCGTTTGTGAAGGACACGCCAGGGATGAGGGGGATTATGGCGCCGATTATCATGGTATTCAGGTCCCGGCCGAGGCCCAGGGAGCGGAGGAACAGGCACAGGAGGGTGACGAGCGCGCCGCCCAGGAGGTTGCCGGAGATCTTGGACATGTGGGGGGCCGAGACGAACAGCACGAAAGCGTAGAGGACGAGGCCCGCCAGGAAGGCGGCGATACACTCGCTGACGCCGCCGCCGAACATACAGCAGAAGGCCGCGGAGCCAGCGCCGGAGGCGAGGATCTGCAGGAGCTTCGGGGGGTCGGGGAGGTCACGGATACGCCGGAGCTCGGCGCGGACCTGGGGCAGGGTATATTTGCCCTGCTCGATCTCACGGGACAGCTGATTTATGGCCACCACCCGGGAGAGCCGGGCGTCCCGGACCCGGCAGGGCTGGACCTTGGCGAAGTGCTCGCGGCCGGACTCGCCGGAGGCGAAGATGGCGTTGGTCAGGATATAAAATTCCTTGTGGTCCTCATCCACGCCGTAATAGCGGGAGATGCGGCGCATGGTCTCCATGACGCGGAATATCTCCGCGCCGCTCTCCAAAAGTATATGGCCCGCCTCCAGCGCCGCCTCAAGGACCTCGTCGGTGGGATATTTCACGGCCTCACCTCCCCAATTAAGGAAAGAATAGCATATTCCACCGCTTAAAGCAAACAAAATATTTTCGCAAGGACGTGGGCCCCGCGAAAAATCCATTTTTTCCGCGAATTTTTTCAAAATCTTTTGACTGTAAAGCTTCAGCGTGGTATAATATCTATGTAAATATTTCCTGTGGAGATGATACCATGACCTACACGCTAAACGTGGCGGGGCTCACCCGCGAGCTCACGCTGTCCCCGGTGAACGAAAACCTGACCATCGCCGGATTTGTTATCTTCGGCGACGTGGAGCTGACCTGCGCCTGCGCCGGGGCGCTCCTTAAAAAGGCGCCGGAGTTCGACTATATGCTGGCCCCGGAGGCCAAGGCTATACCGCTGATCCACGAGATGGCCCGGCAGAGCGGCAGGAACGAGTATTTCCTCGTCCGCAAAAAGGCTAAGGCGTACATGCGGGACGTGTTCCGGGTGGAGGACCACTCCATCACCACCGAGGGGACGCAGTACCTGTACATGGACGGCGTGGACGCCAAGAAGATGAAGGGCAAGAGGATCCTTATTCTGGACGACGTGATCTCCACCGGTGGCTCCATCGCGGCGGTGGAGGAGCTGGTCCGCGAGGCGGGTGGCATAGTCGCCGGCAGGATGGCGATCCTGGCTGAGGGCGACGCCGCCAAGAGGGACGATATTATTTTCCTGGAGCACCTTCCGCTGTTCAACGCCAAGGGCGAGCCCATCGCGTGAGGGCGGGGGAGTAAGGTTTTTGAAAATGAAAACACCGGATTTCGTGAGAAATCCGGTGTTTTGTGGTTGCGGGGGAAGGACTTGAACCTACGACCTCCGGGTTATGAGGCAGGGGAAAGGCGTTTCTCCAATATAATCCCGTCTCACAAGTTGCGGTATTCTCACTTTTTTGAGACTTTGTATAACTTCTGAGACAAATTTCTCGCCGGTCTCAAGGCGTTTGCATCGGATAAGCATCAGGCGGTTGAAATTTTTCTGAAATTTTCTTCGGGTTTTGAAATGACACATTACAATGACAAGGAGGTGTGAAATGAAAACCACTATTGAAAAAAGTACATCAGGGGATGCGCGGCTCACTGCTGAAATGCTCAGGCAGGCCGGCCTCGCCTGGGCGGACGAGCTGGAGGTCCATGTCTCCGAGAGCACGATTATCGTCACGAAAAAGCAGATGTCCGCCAACGACCTGCGGGAGGCCATGGGCAGTCTCGTCGCTCTTGCCACTGAGTTCAAAGAGAGGGCCAACGAGATCTGCGCCGGTTGCGATGGGGAGGACTGTCCGTACCTGGAGGACGAGCTGGACGAGGGGGATGAGGACGGCGTGTGAAAGAGGTAGACTGAGGGTGCCGTGATGGCCTCACGAAAACTGTGTGGGGACAGTGCGCGGATGACGCGACGGTAAGGGAACGCGGTGCTCACCGTCTGCATTCCTCGATGTCGAGGTCACAGACGTCAGCGCACTCCCTCTGTGGTGACGGTTGGCAAGGGTGGAGAGGGTGAACAGGCTCTCTACCTATGTCTGCACTGAGACCGCCAGCCGAGTGACGCGGCGGCGTATGGATTCAGTACTGAGCGCGTGACTCGATGTCGCGGCCTCCATATGCGCGGAAACGGCCCCCGGCAAAGCCGGGGGTTTACTTTGCTACTCGCAAAAACGTACAGTCTCCCACCAGGGGGAGACTATACGTTTTTGCAAAATTGAGGGTAGACGCAAACCCATGTTTTAAATCATTTTCAGCAGTTAGTTAGTGTTATGGATTGACTGCGGGAAAAATCAACCTATTCCGGTTGCATATAATTTTTGAAACAGTCCATTATTTTTTATTAATTCCTCGAACGGACCCTGTTCGACTATACGGCCCTCGTCCATAACAAAGATTTTATCATACATGCGTAGTATGTTAGAATACAGTTTATGCGTCACCGAGATGCAGGTAATATTTTTCAGGCCCAAAATGTTTTCCTCTATCTCCTGAGCCCGTTCATTGTCTAACGAGGAAGTTGCCTCATCCAACATCAAGAGACTTTTGCCATGTAGTAAGGCCCTGGCTATAGCAATTCGTTGCTTTTCTCCTCCAGAGAAACGCGCCCCATTTTCTTCTACCTCCGTATCGAGACCGTTTTCTAAACGAGAGATCAGTTCGCTGAGCCCCGCCATATGGATCACCTTGTTGATGGAATCATCGGAGTAGTTTCTATATAATGTTATATTATTCTTGATTGTATCATCAAACAGAAAAATGTTTTGTGAAATTAATGATTGACTGCACGATCGAGCCGGTTCTCCATCTATTAAAATAGTCCCACTGTAGTCTTTATAATAACCGGCAATTATCTTGAGTAACGTGCTTTTTCCGCTCCCGCTTTTTCCTACAATAGCATATTTCTTCCCGTGGTCGATTTGCGCTTGCACTTGTCTTAAAACAGGGCTGTCACCATAGGAAAAAGATATATTATCAAGGCTTAAAACTTGTTTCAACTCTTTTGGTTCTTCTGTATCGTTAGAAGCCCCGGAAAGACTAATTATTGAGTCGATTTGGTTGCGAATTGGTTCGGTTGATTTCAACTGACTGAATTTTGTGGAAAGTTGAAATGCCGGAGATATAACTTGACCAGTAAGCTGCGTCACGGCAACAATACTTCCAATTGTAACAAGCCCGCGCACTGCAAAAATTCCACATAAAGTCATTATCAAAAATTGAACGGAAATTGATGCCATATTTGCAAAACCATATAACCATGCTGTTGTGTTTGCCAGTGCTACCTTGCTCTGCTCCATCTCAGAGGCGCTTTCAGTATGTTTCTTGCTCATCAAATCGCTTATGCGATATGCTTTGATCACTTCATAACCAGTTAGAATATCTTTTACCTTTGCGGTATAAGCGGTAGTGTCTTGGATTATTTTTCCTTGCTGACTACCCATCTTGCCACTAAAAAGCTTAGGGATAAATCCGGGAACAGCCATAGCAATAATTGAAATTACTGCAACGATGGGGTTTATATATAACAAAAGGCCGACGGCTATTAACATCCCAAGGATCGAATCATATATTGACAATAGATTCTTTAGATAACTCTCCTCATAAACGCTGATACTTTGGTTGAGCAACGTAACATATTCCGCGCTGTTTGTCTTTTGCATTTCAGCTACATCTATACTCAATATCCCATCAAGAGCCGCAGATCTAATATTCAGGAGGGTCCGTTTGAATGTAATAGCGGCGACCTTTTCACCTAATAGAATTATCAGGCCAAGCAGTAGTGCGTATATGCAGCACACAACGGCGCATTTCCCAAGCATCCATGTCTGCTTATATTGGATCGCCTTGGAAACAGCGTCTATTAGATAGTTGATCAAAACCGCAACGCCTACTGTTCCCGCGGTTCGTAGTGTTTGAAGTGTTACTAATAAAGTGAGGCATACTTTGTTCTTGTAAAATATATATTTACGCATACACGGATCCTCCAATTTACACAGTTATTTGAAAGCGGCTATAAGGGGTAAGCCCTTATAGCCTTTTGCTGTAGCAGTTGTAATTACGTCTCTTGCTCTTCTATTATGTCAATACCGCGTTTTTATGTTTGCTCAACTGTCCCGTTAGTTTTTAACGACGACCATGACAACCACGACAACGACTGTGCTAATGGTATTCATAGATATACCCTCCTCCCCGCGTAGCCGCTACAAGATAATTATAGCGAGACGGTAGAGGATAGCCATATCATTGAATGTATAAAAAAATTACATGAAAAGTTATGTCTTATTCATATTTGGAGGTTTAACTCTTTTTTCGCAAAATCGATCGCCAACTTAGCAAATTCTTTTTTCCCAATCAACTCCATGTAAGGCACCACCGCCATCAATATTGCGCGACTATCTGAATCCTTTCCCATTGAATGCAGGACCATTGCTTTTATAAACTGGATTTCCGGTAGTAAAGCTTGCTCCTGAGGGCTATAATTTTTGAGGATGATGAAATCGTACTTTTCTAAATGAAAAAAGACGGTCAAAGGCGGTTTCGAGGTTGCCGAAATTTTTTCAAAAAATTTTTTGAAAACAGTTCCGCTTAGACCCCCTGTTTTCTCCTATTGGTGAAGGGCGAGTAATCTCTATAATCTCAAAA
>CANRLF010000051.1 GCA_947631395.1 uncultured Oscillospiraceae bacterium | reverse complement strand
AAGCGAGAAGTGGACAGTTGGACAAAGTGCCCTAATCAGCTCACTGCTAATCTCGGTTATGCTATTCAACTTAAGGCAGCTAACCAGTCCTTAGCCTTTTCGGATGATTACCATTTTGACAAGTTTAAATCCATAACAGGCACATTGGAAATCATTGGTCTATCACCGTGGAATGATTTTCACATTTTCGAGGCAATTGACGCTGCAAATATAGAAAAGTGTGTGTATTATTATCATAGCGATCATCAATGTGCTGCAATCGCGAATCTTTTACCTTCGCTGTGCAAGCGAGGAGCAATTGTATATGAATCTGCTAATGCTTTTTGGGAGAATTGTTATGGGGAAGAGTAAGGTAATATTTAGGTCAAGAGCAGAAGTCAACAAATGGATAGTCGCCTCAAATCTGCTTGCGAGAAGCATGATTTCTTTTGATGCCGCACTTGTGCAGTTTAATAAATTAACACCAGTACAGCGGTTTGAGATCAAAAACAGTTTTAGCAAATACGATCAGATTAGAAGAAGAAAAATCCCTAAAGGGGAAATGGATTCTGCTTGGGCACTCTCGGTAATGGTCGATGCAAATATTATAGCGACTGAATTTGATGTAGATCCTTTAACCGCTGTTATGTGTGTAGACCCGATATGTAGGGCTAACGAGAAAGTATTCTGTAGATGAGATACACTCTTAATATTGAAACATATGCTATCATTGATTTCATTTAGGGCCGCTAATTATTAGACTTTGTTTACAAATTTGTTGTAGTAAGAAGCAAAATTCCGCTACAGCTAGCTCATGGATTAAATACACTGTAGTCCGCAGAGAAACAAAGGCCGAAGATAATATAGCACTTGACCGAAGAAAAAGGCCTGGCAGTTCCAGTTTGGAGATTGCTCGTCTATACTCGCTGCATTAGTTGAGATAGTTGAACAAATACGCAATAAAGAAATTTGCGCATAAACAATAAACATCAGCACAGATTAAATGAGTTGTGACGGCGCTTTTTCATACATTGCCGAAAGCATACAGATATGTATTGAAGGGCTGCATTTTTACCAGATCGCTCTGAACGATAAGCAGAGGTTAAGGAAACATTACGAGCAACGTGGCGGAAGCAAATATGAAGTGATATTCGATGCAGATCCTATCATGTGGCAATATAGATTATGCCGGTGCCGATAGATAGATAACAACTTGATAGACGACACAGTCAGAAATCACTATGAATATAGCGCAAAGGGCGGCAAAACAGTTCCGGAAGTATGATTAGTTCCTGGTATAAGAGTAAATGTGACCATGTTTGTGAACAGCACAGACTGGGCGGAACATGCTGAGAGATCCAATTCGAAGTTTAGTCATGCTTGTGGCAGTTAAGATGATGATGCCGAAATTATCGTTAGTAGGCCTGTGATATTACAAACTGCAATCAAAGGGAGACCGTCTGCTAGATTCAGTTCTTTATGGTCGCCCTTTTTCTTATGAATTGTTTTATCGTTCCGGCAATTGGTTTGGTAAATGAAGCGGCCCCTTTCGAATGCATGTATTTTCAAATGTTAGCACGAAATTGACGATGTATGGCAGCTTTAATAATGAAAATAGTAAAATTGTGCTTGCACTAGAACCGCAAATTTGTTATAATACCATATCCGTACACGATCATACATGATTGATTCATGACCTACTATGCCAGTTCGACGGGTCAATGATCTGGACAGGATGACAGAGAGATATAAGAGGCTAATTATGGTTGCTACGCGGAAAATCATTATCCACCAGCTCTCCGATTACAATAAGTTATTAGAGCGCGTGCCGACTTCGCACATTGACGTTGCGATCATAGAGGAGTTAAAGAGCGTATATGGTCAGGCGTGTAAAGCAGTTGTTGTTGAATACCCTTATTACGAAACCGACTATTTAAGTACTTATTATATTTTCTACGCAAAGAAGCTAAAGCCGTTTTCTAAGGAATGCTATCGGCTGTTGTTTTTTTCTGATACCAGATGCTACAATTTAATTGGCTATATGTCTTTACGGCCAACATACCCCGGGACACATTTAGGTCGTACATATCTGGAGCCGGAACCTGTAATTTCAAATCCTGCCTACTTGCTGCTTGCGGAGAGCAAAGTGCATTTTATGGGGGGAGAGGCGGTTTTAAACATTTTTCCGCACATGAAGCAAGAAGGGGATGTGGCAGTCTGTGCGCACGTTTCATTGTGGTCGGTGATGCGGAGTTTTACTTATCGCTTTCATGAATACCCTGAAGTCAGGTTAGGACAGTTAGTTGAGCAGGTAAAGCCAAAAGATGAACGAATGATCCCTTCAAAAGGATTATCAATATCCCAAATGTGCGACGTGCTGTTGGCCTTGAATTATTCCCCCCTTATTATCAGCAACAGCAGTTTTCAGGATTGTTCAGATGCAATACTCACCTATATTGATTCTGGAATCCCTGTGATTGGTATAAGTTCTGCTGCCAGCCACGCTGTCACAATTGTAGGGCATGGCGAACACGAAACCGGAAATTTGATCAAAGGATTGGTTCCTTCAAGTTGGTTTGAGCCGTATCTCAGCAATAGCGATTTAACACAAGACCTTCCGAAAGTGATTTTGTCAACGAAGTTGATTAACAGTTTTTATGTAAATGATGACAATTTCCTGCCATACCGGGTGGTTTGCCGAGTTCCTTATGCCAGCCAAACTTATTTTTCCTCTAATGGTACTCAAAAGAACTTTCGATTGCAAGATTTTGATTATGCTATTGTTCCCCTTTACCAGCGTATTCAACTTGGTTATCAAGAGGCAAAAGCTGCTTTCATGGCATTAGTACAAATGGGTACTTACAGTTGGCTCGATAGGATCGTTATGCGAATGTTCATATCATCTGCGAATACATACAAAGAATATGTGTACGAAAATCGGCAATACTTTGGAAAGAAGCTAACTGATATAATTACAGGTCTGGAGATGCCGCGCTTCATATGGTGTATTGAGGTTTCCAAGCCAGAAGATTTTGTTGATAAGATGGTAAGTGCGATTGCAATTATCGATTCAACGAGCTCCACGATCAATGCAGACCCGTTTTTGCTGATAACGGAAAAAGAGCAAATTAAGCTGTTGAATAACAGGGAACAAAAAGCGTATCAACTTCCTGTTTCGTTTTCCAGGGTTCCTAATTTCAATAAAAATCTCACAGAGGTGAACGTAAATGGCAAGAATTTCATATAACAGAGTATGGGGACCCAAAGCTGTATTAGGGGGGGCACAGGGAATAGATAGTGTTGCGGGTACTGGCTTTGACAACCTTCAACAGGATCTAACTCGCAGGATTCAGAAGACCAATGCGGAGTACAGTTTTATCATAGCGCGTGCGCGTGATATACAAATCGGCGCATCCGCCCCAATTGATTCTGTTGATGTTGATGACCTTCTCAATTATGTTATCAACACTTTAACTAAGCGTGGCATAGATTACAAAGTCGGGAACATAGATGTTGTATCTGATGTTTTTGCAAGATGCTTGGCTTCCACAACACCCGATGAAGCCGTAGCGCAACGAATAGAGTTATCTGATCAGGGTGCACGATCAAGAAAATTGACTAATATAGTATTCAAGCAAACAGATTTTGTTAGGATCATCCTAGATACTCTGTTTTTTGCTACGGGGATTTCAGAAGCGTCAGCTTTGGAAATAATTGGGAAATCTTTCTATATTCTGCTAAATGTTCTTTCTTCAATAGATGTCGAGTTTGATCAGAACTGTAAAACTGTTTTGCTGGAACTATACAAGAACTCCAGGTTTGGTACTGGAATTGCCGAGGAAGAACTAAAAAATGTGCTTTCAGCTGATATGGATCAGGCAACCTATACAGAGGCGATTAATACTCTACTCAAATATCATTGTGTTGAGATAATTGAGGGGCGAATATACCTCGTTGAATCTATAGGTTTCAAAACAAAATAGCTATTCACTTTGTCTAGCAATTTGACGAATTAGCCACGCATGCCGGTGCAGTTCAAAGAAACTGTGCCGGCGTTTTTTCGTTTATGGAATCCTTTTTGGAGGCTACCACACGAATCCGGAGGCTTGAATAGGCCCAGAATGGCTTGGAACCGGTGGGCGTCTCAAGGCGCGCCGGAATCTTGTCTCTTGTATCACTTGCCCCGTAGCCAGTAAACGGGCTGTCCATTTTCCTTTTGTGCTCTCAGCGTTTAAGTTTTTTGCCTGTGGCTCACTCGTTCGATGCTTGTAGCTAAAGCCTTTTGTAAAACACCTCCACTGGCGAAGCTAGTGGTTTCCGAAACCAATAAAGCAAAATCCCATCAGGGTCCTGCTGGACCCCGGATGGGATTTTGCTGTGCGCCCTGAAACCGTCAGCCGACAATGATTTGTAGATTACTTCCTTATCACTATCAAGGCAATGGTTACGGGGTTTTTCTTATGCTTGAAATAATGGTATGAAAGAGGTAAAATGAAGTCGCATCCTGAATGCGTCTTGAACGGAGTTGAAAGGTTTTGCCTGCGCCCCTTGGCGCTTAAAAGAAAGGAAACGGAACGTTGCTTAAAATATCTGTTTGTGATGATGAGGCCGGAGAGCGGAAGAAGATCGCGGACAATCTCCGCGCCTACTCAGCGGCACATGGTGAGCATGGTATTGAATTTGATGTATATTCGTCTGCGCTTGAAATGCTGGAAGCGTTTGACAGGTCGGGCGGTCCTGATATAGCGCTTTTGGACATCTGCATGCCCGGTATGCTGGGAACGGAATTGGCACGGGATATTCTCCGTTTCAGTAAAAATACCGACATCATCTTTCTGACGACCAGCCCGGATTATGCGGTCGACGCCTTTTCCATACATGCCGCGGACTACATCTGCAAGCCTTACACGCAGGAACAGTTTGACGCGGCCCTGGAGCGGGTCATTGCCAGGCGGGAGCAGAGGACATGGCTCCTTCTCCGCTGCGAGGGGGAGCTGCACCGCATCGCGCTGGAGGACATTTTGTACATAGAGACCAGGGACAAACGGCGTGTGTTTTCCCTGGCCTCCGGGAGAAAGCTCTCTGTGTGGTCATTGCCGACGCAGCTTCAGGAAACTATCATGGGCAAAAAATGCATGACGATGTGCGGCAGTTCTTATATCGTCAACCTCAATCATGTCCGCGGCTTTTCCGGTACGGACCTCGTTATGGATGACGGGACCCTCATTCCTGTGCCAAGGCGATGCCGCTCTGAGATAAAGCAGGAATATTTTGATTTTTACTTAAATGAGGCAAGAAACTGATGAGGACGGTCCAAATCATCATAATCGCCTTTTTTGTCAGCTTGCTGTTTTTCGCGACGCATCTGACGGCAGGGCTTTTGCTGCAGGAGAGGAAATACCCGGTCAAAAAGACGGCGCTGCTGTGGGGATCGGCGGGTATATTCCTTTTCCTGGAGGTGTGTTTCAGCTTTCTTTTTCTGTCAAAGCCAGAGAGGATGCCCGTTGCTTTGATGCTTTCGTATCTCTACTTTTGGGGAGTTTTTATATATGTGTCGGCAGACGGGTTTTGGAAGAAATGCTATCTCTGGATCACATATGGCTGCGTTTTCTGCGTTTCACTGTCCGTTTCATATTATGGAGGCTATCTGCTTGCGCCGAACGGGACAGATATTTTTGTTTATTGTGTGCGGGGCGTGATCTATGGCATTATTTGTTTTGCGGTCTTATTCGCGTATCATAAATTTGGCAGACCGATCATCCGCGAGATCAGCGGATTTCGGACAAAAAACTGGATTTCGCTGAGTGTCGTCTCCATAATATACTTTTTGACCTTCGTGATGCTTTTGTCGAAAATCAGTGCAGACAACGGGATCAATTCAGACACCGTGATCCTTTTCCTGTTGCTTGTATGCTCTTTCGCCGTAGCCAGCATCCTGATCATCAGCAGCATCCATCAGATGCGAAAGGAAGCAAGGGATGAGCTGGTAAAGCAGAACGTCGAGTACCTGATGTCCTATGTGGAGAATGTGCGAAAGACCGAGCAGGAGAGCCGGCGTATCCGTCACGACCTGCGCCATCACGACGAGCAGATCGCGGCTATGGCCCGGGAGGGCAATACGGAGGGGATATTGGCGTATCTGGGGCAGAACAAAGCGGCGTCGGAGAGCTTTCCCGCGTGGTGTCCGAACGTCACGGTCAACGGCATCCTGCGCTCTTACGCGGGGAAGGCAAAGGAGGCGGGCGTGGAATACATCGCGCAGGCGGATACCCCGGCCCAGTCGGGCGTTTCCGATGTGGATTTTGTTGCGATCCTTGCCAACCTTCTGGAAAATGCGCTGAACGCATGCGTCGCGCGAAAAAGCGCCGGTCCTATTCAGGTCCATATCAGAGATGTGGGGAATAAAACGGTGCTCGCCGTCAGCAATCCCTGCGGCGCGGATATGAAGCTGGAAAACGGTCTGCCGGCCGCGCGGGGTATCGGAATAGACAGTATCATTTCCTCCTCTGGCAAATATCACGGGGAGATCAACTATAAGATCCAAGAGGGCGTTTGTACTGCCTGTGTGATCCTGAATCCATAAAAGGTTCATACTGTTTCCGCCAGAGACCAATTTCGGAATCAAAACGACCAATTTCGATATTTTTCCCTGCCCTTAATATTTCTGTGTTATTTGTAATTAATTTTTCTAATGATTGAGTAGTCAAGGGAGGACTGCCCCATGGAAAACGTGGAAGAGAGATACGAACTGACAGGCGCCGGCATCGACGCCGCCGGAGAGGCCGCCTATAGCTTTCTCACGGCGGAGAAGGTGGAGCGGAAGGACGCCCTGCGGGTCCGGCTGGCCCTGGAGGAGGCGTTGCTGCGCTACCGGGACGAGGGGACGGCGGAGGGCTTCACCCTGCGCTGCCGCCGGCGTTTCCGCGCTCCGCGGGTGGAGCTCTCCCTGACCGGCCCGTCTCTGGACCCCCTGGCGGAGCAGGACGGACATGACAGCGGCGCCCTGACGGGGATGATGGCCCAGATGGGCCTGGCGCCCCTTTGGCAGTACAAGAACGGGACGAACCGTGTCCTTTTTACGCCCAAGCGGAAAAAGCGCTCCCTCATGGGCTCCCTGGTCGTCTCCCTGGTGCTGGCGGTGGTATTGGGCTATCTGTGCCGTCTCCTGCCGGAGACGGTGCGCCTCGTGCTTTCGGATAAACTGGTCACGCCGGTGTTCGACACCTTCATGGGCCTTCTCACCGCCATATCCGGCCCCATGATATTCCTCTCGGTGACCTGGGGCATCTGCTGCATGGGGGACGTGGCGTCCTTCGGCCGCATCGGCAAACGGTTGATCGCCAAGCTCATCCTTCTCACCGTTGTATTGGGGATCATCTCGGGGGCGGCCGTGGTGCCCTTCTTCCCCCTGGCCTCGGGGGGCGGACAGGCGTTCGACCCATCGGAGCTGCTGGATATGGTGCTGGACATCGTGCCGGCCAACTTCTTCACGCCCTTCACGGAGGGCAACCCCCTGCAGATCATCTTCGTGGCGGTGCTCATCGGTATAGCGCTGCTGCTTCTGGGGGAGAAGGTCTCCGTGGCGGCCACGTTCGTGGAGCAGTCCAACTACGTGGTCCAGCTCATCATGGAGGCGGTCAGCTCTCTTGTCCCCGTGTTCGTGTTCGGCAGCGTATTCCGAATGTTCCTGGAAGGCGGGCTCCAGCTCCTGGCCAAGTCCTATAAGCTCCTCCCCGTCATAGTACTGGGCACGGCGGTGATGATGGCGTGCAGTCTGGCTTTGGTGTGCCTGCGGTGGAAGGTGGGACCCATGACGTTGCTGAAAAAGACCATGCCCACCTTTCTCATCGGCCTGACCACCGCGTCCTCTGTGGCGGCCTTTCCCACCAACCAGGAGTGCTGCGAAAGAAAGCTGGGCATACATGAGAAGATCACCAGCTTCGGCATCCCTCTGGGGCAGGTCATATACATGCCCGGCGCGGTGGTGATGTTTCTGGTCGCCAGCCTTTGTATGGCGGAGGTATACGGCGTGTCCATCACGCCGGCGTGGCTGCTGACGGCGCTGTTCATCTGCGTGATGCTGGCCATCGCGGCGCCGCCGGTGCCGGGGTCGGCGCTGACGTGCTACACGCTGCTGTTCACCCAACTGGGCATACCCATGGAGGCTGTTGCCATTATAACGGCTCTGAACGTGATATTGGAGTTCATCGCCACATCGTCGGACCTGTTCTGCCTGCAGATGGCGCTGACGGACCTGGGCGG
>CANRLF010000050.1 GCA_947631395.1 uncultured Oscillospiraceae bacterium | reverse complement strand
CATCAGCTCATAGCCGGACGAGATGGACACCCCCAGCACCTTCGCCACTGTCTCCGCGTTCAGGAACAGCGGCAGGGCCTCGTAGCTTGTGTAGGTCGTCTCTTTCATTTTTCATCCTCCTTTTGTTTTCTTGCGAGTTTGCCCCGCTTGTGGTATAATCTTACATCAGAACAGAGGATTTCAAAATGAAAAATCGTTCTTGAATATTTCAGAGGATTAACGCTTTTTGACAGAGGTGAAAAGTATTGGAGGATCTGGGTTTGTACGTCTCGCTGCTCCCTGACGGGACGCTGAAGCGCAAGCTTGTTCACTTAAAACTTCGCGGAAGAAAATTGGAGGACGCGCTCCACGACTACCCGATAGAGGGGCCGCTGTCTGTTTTTGACAAGGTGGAGATGCGGCTGCCCGACTCAACTGTTGAGCAGGAGATCATCGAGTTTTCGGAACTGAACTTTGGCCCATACGTGCAGGTGATCAACTACATCACCACCATGTCCAACTACATCATCACCGACTTCAACAAGCGCCAGGTCTTCGACCACGACACTTTCGAGAACATGATGGAGACGCTCTCGGACTTCGTGTACACCTTTGAGCGCGACAATCCGCTCCACGGGACGTTGACCCGTGCGGTTCTGGACGACACGATCCCCGTCAACAATGGGACGTTGGAACATTTGCTTGAGGCGACACGTGCGGTAGTAGCACCGCTTCAAGAAATCGTTCTCTTTCAAAATCTCACCGTCCAACTTCTCAGCGACCTCCACCACGGCATCGCACTGGATTTCAAAAAGAAATACAAGCCGCTCCGCAAGACGGAGTTTGTTCAGACCATGCTGATGAACAAGGACGGGCATCTCGTCAACCGCTACCACTTCCGCTCCCCGGCGTCCTACTACTGTTTCCTCCTTCTGAACTTCATCGTGCGCAAGCCCACCGTGGAGCTTTGCCGGTGCTGTGGAAGATTTTTTGTACCGAAGACGAAGCGGAAGACGCTCTACTGTGACCGGGTCATCCGCGACAAGAAAACCTGCAAGGACCTTGGCCCCCGCCTCAAGCACAAGTACGACGCCGGACGCGACAAGGTCATCGAGGAATTTGACCGCGCCCGCCAGCGGATGTACAAACGGTATGAGCGTACCGAAACCATAAATCAAACCGTCACCGCCAAGAGTCTTACCGAGGAAGGGCTCTACGAGTGGACCCGCAAAGCCACCGAGGCCCGCGACCAATACCTCGCCGGAGAGCTGAGCGAGGAGGAGGCGCTGAAGATCATAACCGCCACATAAAAATGCCGGGAGCCGACGCGAAATCGGCTCCCGGACGTTTTTTAGTTAAGGTGGGGTAAAGTTTGATGCAAAAATTACCCGATGCGGCATCGTTAGTTATATGTGGAGATGCTTATTCCGAACAAGCTTGATGCACATTACGAGAATTACTAGCAGGCAGAAAAGCGATGGAGGAGGTGAATTTTGCATTTTAATATACTTAAAAAGCGCGCTTTATTTAAGCTTGCACGATAGTGTGAAAAGTGATAGGTTGGTTCATTCATTCATTATTTTATGTGAGCTGACTAAAGGAGCTTGATTGAACACTTTATTTTTCAGCCTGAAACTGAACACTACAAAAAGATCCGTATCGTGAAACATTATGCCGAGGTCATTCTGCAATAAATGGCCGAATGGCCTCGGTATAAATAAACTTTTGTTTAATAATAGAAGCACTAATAAACTCATAATGCGTAAGTCATCTCAATGAACATTTAGATTTCCTTACTTTTTGAGCAAGTGATGGGTATCCGATACTTTTTATAAAATCTTTTAATTCCTGCTCGTTTTGCTTTGAACATGGCCCAATTACAATTGAGTTGAACAGTTTCTCAAATTCTATGTTTTCTCCATCACATATCTTATCAAGGTGTAGTTTCAATACGTTTTTTATTATACCATTCATGAGAACATAGTCCACAGTAGTATACCCAGGATTTGATTTCCAAGGAATACGTTTCCAGAGGGTAGCGGCCCGTACTTCTTCCTCTGTACAAAAGCTTTTATCTTTATGGATGTATGCACATACTAATATATTATCAATAAGACTTTTAAGCTCATTGAATGCGTCTAATCGGCCAGTCGTGAGCAATTCATATAAAATTCCGTAATGTTGGTGCTCTGTAATGTCACGATTATAATATACTTCGCAAAAAAGAAAACCGTAATAGAATAGAGACATTAGTTTATATGTATTAAAAGCAATACAAACCCCTGCGCCATGATTTGCGTACCTATCCCATTGAGCGGCATTATCTTCCAGCCTTGAAAGAGATAGGGCATATGGATATTCATTTTTCGCCCGTCTTTTAATCATTTCAAAAAGTTTTTTGCATTGCTCTTGACATTCAGGGGGAAGATTCTTCCTGAGAGCCGAGTACAATTCTCTTATAAAAAACTTCACTTCAGCCTTATCGTTCATTGTTCTCATATTTCCAAGCCAGAGTTCATTGTTTTTTAAGATACCATAAAGCGCATCAATGGAAGTGTAATGATATAACTGTGGATCATAATGATGAAGTTCTATTTGTTTTTTTATTGCGTTTTCCCTTATCGTTTCTGTGTTGCTACCTGCCATCATGATTACCACCCCTTTACAAAGGAAATATGTAAATTTTTGGGCAACTGCATATTGTCAATTTAAAAGCGCGAAATTGTTTTTGGCTAATTTGAATAATGATTGAATCGGCCAAAAGTACTAAATCTCTTATATATAGGCTTTCCCGCAGAAACTTCAAATTCTAGCGTGTCATGTTTTCCAAAATCTTAGTTTATAAACGCATCAAATTTCTCGATGCGGTCGATCCAGTCCAAATCCTTCTTCTTTGCCGCGCTGTCAACAATGACCGCCTTCGGGTCACGCTTGAGAATTTCGGCTTTCATCTTGCGCTACTCGGATTTCGATGTTGACACAACCCTTGTACCGCCGTACCAAGTCGGGACGGATTTGTGGGTGATGTCGATGGTGGAGTGTTTTTTGGAGAACATACGAGACACCTCCGGTACGTCATTATGATTATAATTACCCGTTTATATCGGAGTGGGCAACCAGTTCGTCAACCTTATACATCAACATACTCGCAAAAATCAAACGTCGCATGCAATCCTCTTTCCCAAGGTTAATGTTTTTGTGAGATTTCGGGTTTCGTAACGCTCCCATCGCTCCGGCAAACATAAAGCGAGTGCCAGACTGAATGTCCCTGCCTGTCTGAGTTGTCAAATCACCCAATTCAAATAACGGATCTTTGTCGGCAAAAATCTTGTTCATGAGGGGTTGCCCACTAAGATCCTTCTCTGCATTTGGGCGTTTCTCGCGGTATATTTTCTGGAGGCGGGAATCTATTTCGATGAAGGCATCACAAGCCGCATTTGCATAGCTTCCGTCCTTATACAGTTTCTCAGAAACTCTTTGAATGTCTGGATGCAACAAATGGCATAGCCCACAATCATCCTGACTTGCAATTGATTTTGCAAACTCCAGGGCCTCAATCATTTGACCACACACAATTGGGTTAATTAAAAACTGGCAAACTGGAGTACTCCCAGTAAAGTGTTGATATGAGGTTTCCGTAAAAAGAGCGTCTTTTAATGCATCAAGGCGACTACTGACAGATGAATTAATTTTTGAAATCTGTTGCACCACCTTTGCAACGCCTTCTCTGATATGAAGAACCATATTAACATCAACGGGTACTAATTGGGCAGAAATTTTTCTAACCTGAGATTGCAACTGAACTAATAACATGCTTGTTTCTATATTATTCATATCTCTCACTCCATCGGATTTATTGTCGCCTCGATAATCACTATTTCGTCATCGCTCAGGCGATATTTTGCTGAGTCTTACGTTAGTCACGCTCAAAACTAATATGTTCTCACATAACCGTCATAGCTCACTGCTCCATAAATCTCTCCGCCAACTGCATAAACGATGAGTTTGGCAGGACTTGCTTTGCCGGTATAAACAGATACCGCCACTCCTTGTATCCGTTGGCCTTGCACCAGCGGGTGGCCACCTCGCAGTACTGGATGCCGCGGTTTTTCTTAGCGATTACGTCGGGATCTTTCATTTTATCCTCGCGCTTTACTTCCACCAGGAAAATGACATGTTCCGTCTCTACCACGAAGTCGGGCTCGTAGTTGTGCCCGTGGTTATAGGTGATGTTGAACTCCTTCGGAGCGGGACGGAGCCAGTTGATTACGTCTGGGTCTTGCTCCAGAATGCGGGCCAGCGTCAATTCGCCTTCAGCACTGTCAAATTTAGCGGTATCGAAAACGCCTTTCTTAATGCCGTCAAAGAGAACGGAACGAATGTCTTTTGTAAACGTGCCAAATAGATTTACCCGTTCCTCATATGTGTGACGCTGTTCCAGGTTGTAGTTTCGGGTCCCGATGACTTCCTCCTGCATAAAACCGTTCTGGAAGAAGAAATGCTTCATCATTTGAGAGTAGATCTTATTTCCAATATCCCGTTTAAACATCATAACGATGTTTCGCATGCCATTTTCGCCGTATTTGCTCTCATAGTGTTCACAAACCTGCATAATCAGCTTGACCAGCAAATCCCGGCATCTCTCATAGTCAATTTCCGGCTTTTCACGCAACTGCTCTAAGATGACCTTCCTTGGGTTGTACCCCTCAAAATCAATGGCATCACCCTTAATGCGCCGCCTGTCCTGCATATCCTCCAGGCTCTGAATCAGCAGCTCATTCTTGATAGGGATATGTGTAAACTCCGTCAAATCCAGGTCAAAGTCTACGAATACATATTCCTCCACGCCGGCGTCGGTGACTTTGATCCGCGGAATTGGGATAAACTTTGCTTGTGCGGCACGATGTGTCTCCTTGGTGCCTTGAAGCATCCAAGCTGTGAGGGGCATCTCGCTTTCTGCAAATACCCGGCCGAGGTCCTTATCTTCGCTCAGCTCGCGCTTTACATCTTCAACGATTTCCTCTGCCTGCTGGTCGTTGACCGTATGGCTTGGGTCGGACTGAATATGCTGTGTGACCTTATCCCTGATACGGGAGGCCGCCTTATCCAGCAAAGAATCCATTTCAGGGGTTTTCCCAAGCCCAGTCTGCGCATAGGCCTGCTGTAATGTACTCTCCGGCTCCATATCAAGAGAAAGTTGCGTATAAGTGACTTCTTCCTGGGGAATTTCCTCCGCTTTGATTATGTTCCCGGCTTTGAAAATAGAGTCGCCCTTTTGGGCTTCGGCAAGAATATCGTTGAACTTATCGTGGGCGGTCAGCATGACCGCATCCACATCCCGGTCTCCGGTGCGCTCGCCGTAGGGCAGACGAAGGCCGCGGCCTACCATCTGTTCCCGAAGAATCTTGGAGGCCGCTGTACGCAGGGGGACAATGGTGTAGAGATTGTTGACATCCCAGCCCTCTTTGAGCATATTGACGTGGATGACGATTTCCGCCGGGTTTTCGGGGTCCTCCACCTCAAGGAGCATTTTCATATTGGCGTCGCTCTCTGCGCCCTTTTGCTTGGAGTGGACAATGATGGTTTTATTTCGATAGATACCATCCCGGAACGAATCGGATCTTATGAAGTCCTCCACCCACTTGGCATGGTCGGTGTCCTTGCATACCACCAGCATGAAAGGCTTGACTACCGGCTTGTCGTGATTCTTGGCGTAGACCTCCAGCTTGCGTTTTGCGTTCTCATGGCAAGCAATCCCGTCCAAAAGCATCAGCTTGTCCAACTGTTCGTCGCCAAAATTATAGAAATCAATATCTGACCGGGTAACGGCAAAAGGCGTGCGGGTATAGCCGTCCTCAATGGCGCGGGACAGCGGATATTCGTAGACCACGTTCTTGAACTTCGTCTGCGTCCCGTTCTTTGTGACTAACGGCGTGGCAGTCAACTCCAGGCCAAGAAGCGGGTGTAGCTCATTCAAAGCGGCGGCGCCCCGCTCGGCCCGGTAGTGGTGAGACTCGTCCATGATGAGAACCATGTCCGGCAGATTGGAGAGGAACCGATAGAAGGAGTCACCGATCATCTCGTTGACTTTCTTCATGTTGGCATCCTCTTTGTTGAACTTGTCGATGTTGAACACAAAGACATGCACATCGGAATCGAACAGAGACATGGGCTTGTCCCTGTAATCCT
This sequence comes from uncultured Oscillospiraceae bacterium, assembly GCA_947631395.1. Lineage (GTDB taxonomy): Bacteria > Bacillota > Clostridia > Oscillospirales > Oscillospiraceae > RUG626. The sequence continues at coordinate 2,078 of CANRLF010000050.1, read as the reverse complement.
CATCTGCAATAATCTGCGGGGCCGTGCTGAAGCACCCCAGGCCCTTAAACACATACTTGGGGTTATTGGGGTCGCTCAAGTCCCTCTTCAGCTTGTCATAGATCGTCGTGTTCGGAGCCACAACAAAGAAATTCTTGATGTTATGCTGGGTATAGAGATAGGCTATAAACGCCCCCATCAGCCTGGTTTTGCCCACGCCAGTGGCAAGAGCGAAAGTCAACGACATAAACTCACGCTCAAAATCCGTGCAGATAGGGTACATGGCGTGAACCGCCCCCAAGGCGGCCTTCAGGTTCATCCCCTTACGCAGAGTTACGCTGGTCAGAATCTCCTCAAGGATTTTCAGCGATTCTGTCTGCGGCTTGCGGAGGGACATGACGCCGCTGATGTAGTCGGTGGTGTACTGAGGGAAATAACTGTTATTCATCATATCCCTCCTCATCGTCGTACACGGGAGGATGCACGATGTTCAGGTTGTAGTTCTCCCGGCCAAACTCACAGCGGGAGAGCAGCATCTGGGGGATCTTCTTGACGGTGATATGCTTGTAGGACTTGTCCAATCCGCGCTCAAAGGAGCGGCAGGCAATCACAAGATATTCGTCGTCCTCCATACTGTCCCTGATGGAATCCAGAAACGCCGCCGTCATGTGCCTGGTGGTCACAAAAAGATAGGATTTCTCATTCCCGGCAGATTGTTTCCAGAACAGGGAACTATCCGGCTGGTATGTAAAGCCCTCATGGAGTGCCACTGCCGCCGCCAACATATCCGCGTCGTATTCAGGGTTGATGACAGCCTCGCCAAAGGCATCCTCGTTGATCAGCGTAGGAGCCAGTTCATAGAAGCGGTATCCGCCGCCCTTCTCCCACTTGGCAGACTTGGTGATTCCACCAGGGTCCTCGCCGGTAATAACCTTGTCCAGACGGACTTTGCAATTTGTGTAAGCTTGATCTCCCATTTCAATGCCAATATAACGTCTGCCCATTTTATGGGCAACGGCAATGGTCGTTCCAGATCCGAGGAAAGAATCAAGAATAAGGTCACCGGGGTTAGAGGCAATATGTATGATTCTTTCAATCAAGCGTTCAGGCTTTGGCGTGTCAAATGAGTTGTCTCCAAATAGTGCATTGACTTCCTTCTTAGCTTCCTGGTTGTGACCAACCTCTTTATTTGTCCACCAAGTCCAAGGCACGACTCCAGAACTCTCAGAGAGGTACGTCTTCTTTCGAGGGACTCCGTTTCCGCCTTTTCCCAGCCAGATACGTCCTGCCGCTATTTCTTCTTCAAGACGCTCCTTGGTAAATCTCCAGCAGAGATTTGGCGGTAAAGTAATCTCCCGCCCTGCCGGGGTCACAAATGTGTAAAACTGATCCTTCGTTCCGTGTCCAGCCTGCGCTGTGCAGTCGGTCGATGTCCAAGGCCCTCTGGGATCGTTATCTGGGTTTTTATAGCTTTTCGCCTGTTCTTCACTTAATGGCAATTTATTCCTTATTTTTTTGAATTCGTCGTAATTCTTGGCATATACCAAAATATAATCGTGTCCATCACTAATGGCAGCGCGCATATCCGGGGAGGTCCGCTTCTGCCAAATTATAGACGCAATAAAATGAGGTCTGCCAAAAAGCTCATCACAAAGCACTTTCATATATGCTTGTTCGTCATCATCAATGCTGATCCAAATGCTTCCTTCTTCTGAAAGCATATTCCAAAGGATTTCAAGGCGAGGCCGCATCAAGTTTAACCACTGGCTATGCTCAAGGTTGTCATCATACTGGCTGAATGCATAGCCCGTATTATACGGCGGATCAATATAGATGCATTTCACTTGTCCGGCATACTTGCTCTCCAACGCTTTCAGCGCCAGCAGATTATCCCCGTGGATAAGCATATTTGTTGTATCGGGATCAGCGGCAGTGTTGGACAGCTCCGGCCTCTCAATCAGCAGCCGCGGCTCGATCCGAATAGGCTCATCCTTGCCGACCCAGGTGAGTTCAAGTTTGTTAGCCATAATTATCTCCTCAACTTATTCTTTGGAATCCTTCTGCTTGATCGTTAATTTTCCGAAATAGCAAATGGGATA
>CANRLF010000049.1 GCA_947631395.1 uncultured Oscillospiraceae bacterium | reverse complement strand
GTTTTGAACCCTCCCCTACGGCAATTTTGGAAAATTTACACAAATAATCGGTAGGGGCGGGTTCCAAACCCGCCCGCCCCCTCGTCCCGCCCGCAGGCGAAAAAGGCTCCCCTCTCTGAGGGCTGCGCCCGCAGGCGCGCATCACAGCGCAACCGCCCGTAGGGCGGCTCTTAGCGCGGAGATGAGCTGTCGGCGCAGCCGACTGAGGGGAGTCTACCCCCAGACTCCCCCACGCAAAAACCCCGCCGTTTCTCCCGGCGGGGCTCATCTCATCAAAAACTCTCATACGATCTTCGCGTCATACACATCGCGAAAACTCCCTTTTCCGCTCCCCCTACTCAAACATATCTCTCTTTATCTCCTCCGGCAACCTCGTTTTATACTCCCCCGTAAAACACGCCGTGCAGTATGAGTGCCCCGAAATACCCGGCAGCTCCGTCAGGTGCCTGGCCTCCAGATACCCCAGGCTGTCCGCGCCGATAAGCTTGCATATCTCCGGCACCGTGTACTTACACGCGATTAGATTTTCCCTGGAGTCTATATCCACCCCGTAATAGCACGGATTTAAAAACGGCGGCGCAGTCACGCGCACGTGTACCTGCGTGGCGCCGGCCTCGCGGAGTATGGCCACCGTGCGGGCGATGGTTGTGCTCCTCACTATGGAATCGTCCACCAGCACCACCCTCTTGCCCTCCACCGTCTCACGGACGGCGTTGAGCTTTATGCGCACGGAGTTCTCCCTGGATTTCTGCCCCGGTGAGATAAAGGTCCGCCCGATATACTTATTCTTTATAAGGCCGATGTCATACGGTATCCCGCTCTCCTGGGAATATCCAATGGCCCCGTCGGTGCCCGAGTCCGGCACCCCTATGACTATATCCGCCTCCACCGGGTAATCCTGCGCCAGGAACTTCCCCGCTCTTAGCCTTGCGTGGTGGATGGACGCCCCGTATATGCGTGAGTCCGGCCTTGCGAAATAGATATACTCGAATATGCACATGGCCTCCGGCGCCTTGCCGCAGTTGTCCCGGACGGAGTGGACCCCCGTGTCGTCAAACACCACCATCTCCCCCGGCTCCAGGTCCCGGATATACTCCGCCGACACCGAGCTCAGGGCGCATGTCTCCGAGGCTATGACATAGTCCCCGTGGCCGTTGCGGCCGTAGCACAGTGGCCTAAAACCGTTCTTGTCCCTTACGGCTATGAGCTTGTCCTCCAGCATCAGTATCAGCGAATACGCGCCCTTCAGCCTGTTCATCGCCCTCAGCACCGCGTCCTCCGGCGTATATGTCTCAAGCCTCTCCTGTATGAGCACATATGATATGATCTCCGTATCCGATGTGGTGTGGAATATGGCCCCCCGGCTCTCAAGCTCGTGGCGCAGCTGTGCGGCGTTCGTCAAATTCCCGTTGTGGACCGTTGCAAGCGCCCCGGTGAAGTGGCTCACCACGATGGGCTGGGCGTTTTCACGCCCTGAGTTTCCCGTGGTACCGTAGCGCACATGCCCCACGGCCATGTTCCCCTCCCCCAAAGACGCCAGCCTCTCCGGGGTGAACACGTCACTCACCAGCCCCAGGTCCTTCACCGTCGTGAAGTGCCCGCTGTTCGACACGGTTATCCCACAGCTCTCCTGCCCCCTGTGCTGGAGGGCGTAGAGCCCATAGTATACGGTATTCCCCACATGAAAAGGATTTGCGGCGTATATCCCGAATACGCCGCACTCCTCATGGATGTGTGTTTCACAACTATCCATAATCTTATCTCCATTCTGCCCCATCGCAAAATATTCGATTGTACGGAGCAAACAAAGAATTTTCAAATATTTTTCTCAAGGACATGTGCCTTGAGAAAAATCCCTTTTGTCACGCAAGTGTGCCGCCTCCGGCGGCGCGCGCGGCGTGACAGCAGGATAAATTTTGCGAATTTATAAATTCGCAAAATTTATCCGCACGTTCCCCTTATGGCATTGAAAGCCCGCCAGGGCTTTCAAGCCAGCCCAAGCCTCCTCATCATCTCGTGATAAGCGCCCTCAACATTGCCAAGATCTCTGCGGAACCTGTCCTTGTCAAGCTTCTCATTTGTCTCAACATCCCAGAACCTGCATGTATCGGGGCTTATCTCGTCGGCCAGAACTATCTTCCCCTCCGCGGTCTTGCCAAACTCCAACTTGAAGTCCACAAGCCTCACCCCGCAGGCCAGCATCTCCGCCTTGAGGAAGTCGTTCACCGCGAAGGCGTACTTCTTAATAAGCTCTATCTCCTCCCAGGTGGCCAGCTTCAGCGCCACGGCGTGGTAGGCGTTCAAAAGCGGGTCGTGGAGCTCATCGTTCTTGTAGGAAAACTCTATCGTGGGCGCGTCAAAGACTATCCCCTCGGGTACGCCGTACTTCTTTGAGAAGGACCCGGCGGACACGTTGCGGATGATGACCTCCAGAGGCACGATGCTGACCTTCCTGACCAGTGTATCCCTGTCGGAGAGCTCCTCCACAAGGTGCGTAGGTACTCCCGCGGCCTCCAGCTTCTTCATAAGGAAGTTGGTCATACGGTTGTTGATGGAGCCCTTGCCCGTGATGGTGCCCTTCTTCAGCCCGTCAAAGGCAGTGGCGTCGTCCTTGTAGCTTACGATGACCAGGTTCGGATCGTCCGTGGCAAACACCTTCTTGGCCTTGCCCTCATAGAGCTGTTCACGTTTTTCCATTTTTATAAAACCTCCTGGGTTTTTATTTTTCTTATGTTCAGCGGCGGCGCGCCCTCTCACATCTCAAAATACTCGTCTCTCCCCGCTCCCACTGACACATATTTGATGTTCGTACCGGTGGACTCGGCGATAAAGTTTACATAATCCTGCGCCTCCCTGGGCAGCTCCTCGAAGGAGCGGCAGGCGGAGATGTCGGTATGCCAGCCGGGCATGTACTCGATCACCGGCTTTGCGGCCTCCAGCTCGTCCCCGGTGGGGAAATAGTCGACGACATTCCCGTTCACGTCGTAGTGTGTGACCACGGGGATCTTGTCCATGTATGAAAGTACGTCCAGCTTCGTAAGGGCGATCTCCGTGGCCCCCTGCACTAAGCACCCGTACCGTGAGGCCACCACGTCAAAGCCGCCCACTCTCCGGGGCCTTCCCGTGGCCGCGCCGTACTCCCCGCCGGCCTCGCGCAAGGCCTCGGCCTCCGCGCCGAACATCTCGCATGTAAATGGCCCCGCGCCCACACAGCTTGAATATGCCTTCATTATGCCAACGATGTTGTCAAGCCTCTTTGCCGGTATCCCCGCGCCGATGGGCGCGTAGGCGGCGATGGTGCTGGAGCTTGAGGTATAGGGGTATATGCCGAAATCAATATCCCGGAGCGCCCCCAGCTGTGCCTCGAACATTATGGACTTCCCGGAATTTACAGCGTCGGTGAGATACCTCGTCGTGTCCTTAACATAGTCCCTGAGGGGGAAGCCGTATGTCTCAAGCCACTTATACATCTCCTCCGGGTCGATGGGCTCGTGCTTATATCCCCCCGCCACGGTCAGGTTCTTCCACTGGCAAAGATCCTCAACATGGGCCTTCAGCGTCTCGGGATGGAACAGATCCCCCATACGCACCGTCTTTTTCATGTACTTGTCCGCGTACACCGGCGCTATGCCCCGCCTCGTGGAGCCGAAGGCCTTTCCGCCAAGCCTCTCCTCCTCCACGATGTCCATCATCTTGTGATACGGCATACACACCGTGGCCCTGTCGGATATAACAAGGTGCTCGGGGCTTATCTCTATGCCCTTCTCGCGGAGCCTCGCTATCTCGCCTGTCAGGTGCTCCAAGTCTATGACCATGCCGGGGCCCATGACGTTCACCGTCTCGTCCCGCAGAATGCCCGAGGGCAGGAGATTTAAAATGAACTTGCCCTTCTCGTTTATCACCGTATGGCCGGCGTTGTTGCCGCCCTGATAGCGTATGACTATGTCGTACCTGGAGCTAAGAAGGTCCACCATCCGGCCCTTTCCCTCGTCTCCCCAGTTGATACCAACAACAGCAGTTAACATAATTCTTCTCCTTATACCCGCACCTGGGCCTCTAAGCCCAGAAGAGCGGCGTTTTCCTGAAGTATGGGCTCCACCACGGCGCTCAAAAATTCCTCCGTCTGCTCCGGCGAGCGCCCGATGAACTTCCTAACGTCCAGGACCTCCTTAAGGCCCTCCTCTGTGAGGCCGAACTTCTCGTCCTGAAGCAAAAGCTCTAAGAGGTTATTGTCCTTCCCCTCCAGCTTCACCCTGGCGGCGGCTATCTGTGAGTACTGCCTGATGTGCTCGTGGAGCTCCTGCCTGTCGCCGCCCCGCTCCACCGCGTCCATCATAATATTCTCGCTGGCCATGAACGGAAGCTCCTCGTTTAAATGCTTCTCCATGACCTTTGGATATATTTTTCCGTTCTTTATGACGTTTATTATAAGCGTCAGAATGGCGTCCACGCCCAGGAACGCCTCCGGGATCGCTATGCGCCTGTTGGCGCTGTCGTCCAGCGTCCTCTCCAGCCACTGTGCGGCGGCGGTGTCGCTGGCGTTCTTGGCGTCGTTTATGATATACCGGGCAAGGGAAACCACCCTCTCGCACCGCATGGGGTTACGCTTGTACGCCATGGCGGAGGAGCCTATCTGGTTCGTCTCAAAGGGCTCGTCAAACTCCTTCATGTGTGCTAAGAGCCTTATATCCGTTGCCATCTTCGCCGCGCTGACGGCTATACCCGAAAGGACGTTCAGAACGTAGCCGTCCACCTTCCTTGAGTATGTCTGGCCCGATACCGGCATACACGCCGTAAAGCCCATCTTCTCCGCTATCTTCGCCTCCAGCGCCTTGACCTTCCCGTGGTCCCCGTGGAAAAGCTCCAAAAAGCTCGCCCCCGTGCCCGTGGTGCCCTTGCACCCTAAGAGCTTTAAGCGCGAAAGCTCAAAGTCCAGCCTCTCAAGATCCATACACAGGTCCTGAGTCCACAGTGTTGCCCTCTTGCCAACGGTTGTGGGCTGGGCGGCCTGGAAGTGTGTGTAGGCCAGCGTCGGCACGTCCCTGTGCTCACGGGCGAAATCCGCCAGCGCCGCTATGGCGTTCACCAGTAGCTTCTTTATCCGCAGAAGGCCGTCCCGCATCTGTATGATGTCCGTGTTGTCCCCCACGTAACAGCTGGTGGCCCCCAGGTGTATTATGGGCTTCGCCTTTGGACACGCGTCCCCGAAGGTGTGCACATGGGCCATCACGTCGTGGCGGAGCTTGTGCTCATAGCGGTCAGCCAGCTCATAGTCGATGTCTGTTATGTGCTCCCGCATCTCCTCTATCTGCTCCGAGGTTATGGGCAGTCCCAGCTCCTTTTCGCTCTCAGCCAGGGCTATCCACAGCCTTCGCCAGGTGGAGAACTTGAAGTCCGGCGAGAAGATGTACTGCATCTCATCCGAGGCATAACGACTGCAAAGGGGATTTTCATAGCGGTCTTTCATTGGTGTATCGTTCCTTTCGCCCTCGTCCCGGGCGGGTCTGGGACCCGCCCCTACAAGGGGTTTTAGGGATTTGCTTTCTTACATTCGTTTTATCCCGTATGGGTGGATTCTACTCGACCGTAACGGATTTCGCCAGGTTTTTGGGCTTATCTATGTCGCACCCCCGCTCCTTCGCCACGTAATAGGCGAAGAGCTGGAGCGGTATCACCTCGGCTATGGGGTTCAATATGGGCTCCGTGCGCGGCACCAGTATAAAGTCGTCGGCCTTTTTCAGTATCTGCCTGTTGTCCTCCAAGGACACCGCCAGCACCTGGGCCCCGCGGGCCTTGACCTCCTCGATATTCGACATGGTTTTCTCAAAAAGCGGCTCGTAGCAGGCCAGCGTCACCACCAAGCTCCCCTGCTCTATAAGTGCTATGGTCCCGTGCTTCAGCTCCCCGGCGGCGTAGGCTTCTGCGAAGATATAGCTTATCTCCTTCAGCTTCAGCGCGCCCTCCATGCACACGGCGTAATCGAGATTTCTCCCGATGAAATATATGTCATTGTGCCCGCACAGCCTCTTTGCCAGCTTCTTTATGTTGCGGTTCAGGTCTATCGCCCGCTGGAGCTTCCCCGGCATATCGTGAAGCGCCTCTATGAGCTTGTCGTACCGCTCCTTATCCATCAGCCCCAGCCTGTCGGCAAGGTATATCGCCAGCATGTCAAGGACCGCCACCTGTGTGGTGTAGCCCTTCGTCGTGGCCACGGCTATCTCCGGCCCCGCCCAGGTATATATGACGTGGTCGGCAAGCTTCGCGATGGTGCTCCCCACCACGTTGACGATAGCCAGTGTCCTGGCTCCCCTCTGCTTGCACTCCCGCATTGCGGCAATGGTGTCCGCCGTCTCGCCGGACTGGGAGATAACGATGAGCAGCGTGTGCCCGTCTATTATCGGCCCCCGGTAGCGAAGCTCGCTTGCCAGCTCCACCGCCACCGGTATGCGGCAAAGCTCCTCTATGACGTATCTGCCCACCTGCCCGGCGTATCCCGCGGACCCGCAGGCGGTGATGATGATCCTGTTTATCCCGTGTAGCTCCTCGTCCGAAAGCTCGAAGCTCTCAAACTCTATGCGCCCGTCCTTTATCCGCGGCTCCACCGTCGCCTTGAAGCACGCCGGCTGCTCCATTATCTCCTTGAGCATGAAATGCTCATAGCCGCCCTTCTCCGCGGCCTCCACGTCCCATGTCACCCTGGACACTGGCTTGTCGACGGCTCTGCCCCGCACGTCGTACACCGTTATGCTGTCTGGTGTGAGCTCCGCGAACTCCCCGTCCTCCAGGTATATGACGTTCTTCGTGTGCGGCACCAGCGCCGCCACGTCGGAGGCGAAGTAATTCTCCCCCACCCCCAGGCCCAGTATCAGCGGGCTCTGCTCCCGCATTGCGAAAAGCCGCCCGTCCCGGCATATGACGCCCAGCGAGTATGAGCCCTCCAGCCGCGAGGCCGTTTTCATCACCGCCCTCTTCGCGTCGCCGTCATAGTACATCTCAAGAAGGTGCGCCACCACCTCTGTATCCGTGTCCGAGGCGAATTTGTACCCCTTTTTCGTCAGCTCCTGCCGCAAAAGGGCGTAGTTTTCGATTATCCCGTTGTGCACCACCGCGAACCGTCCGTCAGAGGACATATGCGGGTGTGCGTTTATGTCGTTGGGCGCGCCGTGGGTGGCCCAGCGCGTGTGCCCCACTCCCACCGTGCCCTTTATGTCCGCTCCGTCGTGGGTCAGCTCCGCCAGGTTCTTCACGTATCCCTTGACCTTCGCCACGTTGATGTTCTCCCCGTCGGCCACAGCGATGCCCGCCGAGTCGTAGCCCCTGTACTCAAGCCTCCGCAGCCCGTCAATAAGCACCGCGGCCGCTTCCCTTGTGCCGGAAAACCCAACAATACCGCACATGAAAATTCAAATCCTTTCCTTTTTGGCTCCCTTGCCGTGAAGCGGTAAGGGAGCTGTCCGGCAAAGCCGGACTGAGGGTTTCTTACTTCTCTAACGCCGCGCCTATAAACCCCAAAAACAGCGGGTGCGCCTTATTCGGCCTGCTCTTAAACTCCGGGTGGTACTGCACCCCCAAGTAGAACTTATGCCCCGGAAGCTCCACCGTCTCCACGAGCCTCCCGTCCGGGCTCATACCGGAAAAGCTCATGCCGCCGGACTCAAAGTCCATGTAATACTCGTTGTTGAACTCGTATCTGTGGCGGTGGCGCTCCATTATCCTCTGTGTCTTATAGCACCGCTCCATCGTGGTGTTGGTCCTTATGTGGCAGGGCCACGCCCCCAGCCTCAGTGTGCCGCCCTTGTCTATGTCCTCGTGCTGTCCCGGCATGAAGTCTATGACCTTGTGGCCGCTCTGCTCGTCGAACTCCCTGGAGTTTGCGTCACTCCAGCCCAGCACGTCCCTGGCAAACTCTATGCACATTATCTGCATACCGAGGCATATGCCAAAATACGGCGTCTTAGTCTCCCTGGCGTAGCGGGCGGCCAGGATCATCCCCTCTATGCCGCGGCTGCCGAAGCCCCCGGGGACAATCACTCCGTCCAGCTTCCCCAGTACATCTTTATAATTTTCCTCCGTGATGGTCTCTGAGTCTATCCACTCAATATCCACCCTCGCACCCAGGGCGAAGCCCGCGTGGCGAAGGGCCTCCGACACGGAGAGATACGCGTCGTGCAGCTGTACGTACTTTCCCACAAGGCCGATGGTCACCCTGTCGTGCAGGTTCTTTATGCGCTCCACCATCTGCCGCCACTCCGTAAGGTCCGGCGCCGGAACGTCCATCCTCAGCTCCCTGCAAACGACGTCCGAGAAGTGCTCCTCCTCCAGCATCAGCGGCGCCTCGTACAGCACCGGCAACGTCACGTTCTCTATTACGCAGTCCGGCTTTACGTTGCAAAAATGCGCGATCTTCTGGAATATCCCCTCGTCCTCTATGTGCTCGTCGCACCTGAGCACGATTATATCCGGGTTTATGCCCATGCCCTGGAGCTCCTTCACGGAGTGCTGGGTGGGCTTTGACTTGTGCTCGCCGCTGGCCTTCAGATACGGCACCAGCGTCACGTGGATATAGAGGCGGTTCTCGACCCCCACCTCCAGGCCCACCTCGCGGATGGCCTCCAAAAATGGCTGTGACTCTATGTCGCCGGCGGTGCCGCCGATCTCGGTTATGACCACGTCGGCGTTCGTTTTCTTTCCAACGGAGTATATGAACTCCTTTATGGCGTCGGTTATATGCGGGATCACCTGTACCGTGTGTCCCAGATACTCCCCACGCCTCTCCCTGCCTATGACGTTGGCGTATACCTTTCCGGTGGTGAGGTTCGAAAATTTATTCAGGTCCTCGTCTATGAACCGCTCGTAGTGTCCCAGGTCCAGATCCGTCTCCGCCCCGTCCTCGGTGACATACACCTCGCCGTGCTGATAGGGGCTCATGGTCCCCGGGTCCACGTTTATGTACGGGTCCAGCTTCTGGGCCGCAACCTTCAGCCCCCTGGCCTTCAGTAGCCTACCGAGGGACGCCGCCGTTATGCCCTTGCCGAGTCCCGATACCACGCCGCCTGTGACAAAGATATATTTACTCATTTTCTGATCCCTTTCCCTTTTTCTCAAGAATAGGGAACGCGCCGACAGCGACAGATAGGCCGCCCCGGCCCGTCCTTCCACCATCGGAAACACAACATATGTTATTATAAATGAAAGAAGTCCACAATGCAAGCCGTTTATATACCGTTTTTTCGTCCCATTCGGCCCCGCTTGTGGGCGTTTTTGACTAAAAGGCCCCGTCCCCCACGGCCCGGCGGGCCTCCTCTAAGATATACAGGGACCCCAGCGCGCATATTACCCCGTTTTTGTCCGCGTCCCTCAGCGCCCTTCGCGCCGCGGCCGCCACGGACTCCACAGGCTCCGCTCTCCCGCCGCGTCCCCGTATCATCTCCGCCAGCCTCTCCGCCGCCATCGCCCTCGGTGCCGGCGGCGCGGCGCAGTAGAACCTCTCCGCCACCGGGATGAGCCTGTCCACAATGCCCTCCACGTCCTTGTCCGCCATGACTCCCAAAACAAATGTGAATTTCCTCCCCGGCCACAGGTCCGTAAGGCTCCTTACCGTCGCCTCCACCGCCGGCGGATTGTGCCCGCCGTCCAGGATGAAGCAGGGATCTTTTCGCAAAAGCTCAAATCTCCCCGGCCAGTACACCGCCTCCAGCCCCGCTCTTATGGCCCCGTCCGGTATGTCCCGGCCCCTCAGCAGCCTCAGCGCCGTTATTGCCAGGGCCGCGTTTGCCGGCTGATACGACCCCGCCAGGCGTATCCTCAGCCCCTCAAGTCCGCCGTAGTCGAATACTATCCCCTCCGGCGACCGGGATATTACCCGAAGCGACGAGAGATCCACCGTCGCAAACCGTCCCCCCAGCTCCTCGCACCTTCCCGACAGGACTCCCCCCGGGTCGCCCGCCGCCACCGCCGCGCCTCCCGGCTTCATTATGCCCGCCTTCACCGCGGCTATCTCCTCCACGGTGCCGCCCAGGTACTGGGTGTGGTCAAGGCCGATGGGCGTGAACACCGAAAGCTCGCTTTTCTCGATGACGTTGGTGGCGTCGTGGACGCCCCCCATGCCCACCTCCAGCACCGCTATGTCACAGCCACACTGGGCAAAATACGTGAGTCCTATAAGCGTCACCAGCTCAAACTCCGCCACCGCGTCCTCGAACTCCCGGAGCGCCCCCCGGACCCTCTCCGTCACGGCGGCGAGGTCCTCGTCCGGTATGTCCTCGCCGTCCACCCTTATCCTCTCGTTGAAGCGCCTGACGAAGGGCGAGGTGAAAAGCCCCGTCTTATAGCCGCTCTTTTCCAGCGCCGAGGCGATGAACGCCGACACCGACCCCTTGCCGTTTGTACCGGCCACATGGACGAAGGGCACCCGCCTGTCCGGCGCGCCGAGCCTGTCCAGCACCGCCCTCATCCGCGCAAGGTCCGGCCCCCCGTGGCGTCTTGAGTGGATAAAGGCCAACGCCTCACCGTATTCCAACCTCACCGCCTCCTTTTCACCTCTAAAATATATCAAAACGTGGCGGAAAGTCAATGTTTTGACGGCCTTTTAAGCGATTTAATATTTGCCTTTTCCGTGAATATGGTTTATAATGGGCAAAGCTTTTAAAGCCCTTTCAGGAGGTACCCCATGTTTACCGAGACGTTAACGAATTTTGAGCACAAGGCCGAGGAGCTTATCGACGGCGTCAGCGCCGCCACGGGCCTTGACCCCAAGGCCGCCACCGTCGCCCTTGTGGTACTTGTGCTCATCGCCGTATTCATCTTCACCAAGCCCATACGCCTTGTGTTCAAGCTCCTCTTGAATACCGCCGTGGGCTTCGTGGCCCTCATCCTCATAAACAAATTCGGTGCCGACTTCGGCATATCCCTGGCCGTCAACTGGCAGAACGCCATCGTCACCGGCGTGTTCGGCATCCCCGGCGTCGCCGTGCTCATAGCTCTCCGCTGGGGAGGCATACTGTGACGGCCCTCATCTCCGGGGCCTCCCGGGGCATCGGCGCGGCCTGCGCCAGAGCCCTCAGTGCGGAGGGCCACCGGGTGGTCATAAATTACAATAAAAACCGCAAGCCCGCCGAGGACCTGGCCCTGGAGCTCGCAGGCCTGGCCGTAATGGCCGACGTGTCCGACCCCCGGGCCGTAAAGGACATGTTCTCCCTTGCCGGCGACGTGGACATCCTGGTGGTCAACGCCGGCATCGCCATGCAAAAGCTGTTCACCGACACGACATATGAGGATTGGCGCCGCGTTTTCGCCGTAAACGTGGACGGGGCGTACAACCTCATCGCCGCCGCCCTCCCCCATATGATCCACGAAAAATACGGCCGTATCGTCATCGTAAGCTCCATGTGGGGCCTCCGCGGCGCCAGCTGTGAGGTGGCCTACTCCGCCAGCAAGGCCGCCCTCATCGGCCTCACAAAGGCGCTCGCCAAGGAGCTCGGCCCGTCAAATATCACCGTAAACTGCGTGTGCCCCGGCGTCATCGACACGGACATGAACTCCGGCCTCACCCCCGACGCCCTTTCCTCCCTCATCGACGACACCCCCCTCTGCCGCCTCGGCGCCCCCGAGGACGTAGCCCACGCCGTAGCCTTCCTCTGCTCCGACAAAGCCTCCTTCATCACCGGCCAAACCCTCCCCATCGACGGCGGCTTCTCAACCTAACCCCCACAAAAAATGTTGCGTCTCCGCCGCTAATCAAAACCGGGAGGGTTTAGAACCCTCCCCTACCACAATTATAGAAAAATCTCCCAATTACCCCGTAGGGGCGGGTTCCAAACCCGCCCGCCCCCGTCCCGCCCGCAAGCGCAACAAAAATCCGCGCCGCAAGGCGCAACCTTGTTCCCCTTAAGCTCCCCCTTCGTAAGGGGAGCTGTCGCCCGCAGGCGACTGAAGGGTCGAGGGTGTAGTCGTGCGCACCCCCTCCTCCCCCGCCCCACCTCCCCCGCGGGCTCGCCTTCCCCGCCCCGGCGGGGAAGGGCAGGGATGAGGTGGGATCCGCGGCGCCAGCCGCAA
>CANRLF010000048.1 GCA_947631395.1 uncultured Oscillospiraceae bacterium | reverse complement strand
GACATGGAAAAGGTCATGGCCTATGGCGTTATGAGTATGCCCGCCATTGTAGTCAATGAGCAGGTGGTATCTATGGGCAAGGTTCTGAAAGCCGCTGATGTGGAGAAGTTGCTCCACAAGCTGGGGTACTAAGAGACCCTTTACTACACCACTCATAAAGAGGAACTCCTCCGACGTGAGGAGTTCTTTTTTTGTATGCGCCGGAACAATTTCCTGCTCAACCGCACCATCGAGCGGTTGATTATCTCCACATAAGCACCCCGATGATGTTGTCCTCTCGCAGTTGACAAAAGGCGTCAGCCCTGCTTGTCGTAGTCTCGCTTGTATGCCGCAGTCATAAATCATCCGTCTGCCGTGCAATTCACTCCGCGCCCTTTCCAAGCCACTCCAAGAACTCTCCCTCTGAGATCTCTCCCGCCTCGCAGGCGTCCTTCTTTCTCCGCGCCTCCTCGCCCCAGGCGTAGAAGGCTGACGGTTCTATCCTCCCGGCCTTGATCCACGCGAAGCGTTTCTTGTACTCCCGGCGGTACGCCTTGAAGATGTCGTCCTCCCCACGCCGCTTGGCCCACGCCATGATCGCGCCCACCTCCCGGCAGGTCCGGCCCTTCCGGTCGCAGACCCGGTCGCAGTACTCCACACCCCCGTGTCCCGTCACCGCGAAGTACCGGCCGCAGTTCTTGCACACCCGCATCCGGACCTCCCGCTTGACGCACTCCCGGACGTGGTAGTCGATGATGTCGTACACCGTCTCCGGCACCAGCACCTCCGCAAAGTCACCGGAGGGAAGAAGATCAAATCCCAGCGGGTATGCCCGGAACCGGAACGCGCTCTCTCCCTCACGCAGATAGTAGTCCGCCATCTTCCGCATGACCGGCCTCTGGTCGCGGTCCATGTCGAGGACGTTGGCAAACAGCTCTCTGACCTGCTCCTGCATCTGTTTCAGATTCTCCGACATCCGTAGCAGGACACTGCGCCGCAAAAGGTTCTCACTGAAGTTCCCCAACGCCAGCGCCTGACCGATCCGCCACGTCCAGTCTAAGCGAAGGTGCGAAAAATAGATGTGGCGCTCCTCCAGCTCCGCCAATTCAGACAGCGCCTCCTGCGCGAACCGCTTGTCCTGGGTCAAGGTCAGTGACCAGAGCCCGTCGGAAATCTTCTTAAGCAAAGGTGCAAGGGACTCCGTATTCAAATCCAAAAAGCTGAGCAGGCTACTGGGGAACGGTGCCTTCCTCTCGTGGTACTCCTGGGAGTCCAGATTTTTTATTGACATGCCATAGAACTCGGTCCCCTCGGCGATGTAAGTTCTGAAATCGCAGTTGAGCATGGACTACCCCTCCAAAGAAAATAGACTAACTGGAAAAATAAATATAGTAAGTCTTGGCAAGATGTGACACTGGTGTTATACTCACAACGCGAAGACTAATAGACTAATCAACTTACATCAGTCTATACCTTGGACAGAATAAAGTCAAGAACTTTCTTGAGCCGAGGAAAGATTTCGGAAAGGAGGGTACACGCATGGTGCTTGGAGAATGTTTTTACCAGATGAGCAACACCATCTTCCACTACGACCTGACGCCGGCGGAGTTCATGGTCTACAGCTATCTGGTCAGCTGCGCTGGTCAGAAAGGTGTCTGTTGGCCGAGCATAGGCAAGATCGCGCTCAACTGCAACTGCTCAGAGAACACGGTGAGGAAGGCGGTCACGGCTCTCGTCAAGAAGCGGTTCATCCGCAGGGTGTCGACATACGAGGACTGGCAGGACGGCCGGAGCAGGCAGACGAACAACACCTACTACATTCTCAACCTGCCTCCGGTGCAAAGCGCCGCGACTACACCCACGAAGCGGTACAGACAGGTCGAAAGCACGACGGCCTCACCATCTCCGCCGTGAGAGCGTGTGTCGAGGCGTGTGCGGTTCTTGGGCTCAACATGGGGCGCTTACACGTCAGACAAACCCAGCCCTGCGTGGGGTGTTTTTCTGGGCTTTTCCGACCCCGGAGGGGAGGAAAAACGAGAAGCAGGATAAACAACCGACATCACAACCAGCGTCGGTTGTCTCACATCTGCCCGCAGTGCGGGCAGTTTAGGGAGAATGTAAGTGACGTCATATTACGGAGGAAAAAGAAAAAGTGACATCTTGGAACCGAAACGCTTACGGACACGGGCGTTTTACGGTGTCAAACAGGAAAAGGAGGACAATATGAGCAAGGAAGGACCAGAACGGATCACATTTCGGACAAGTGCGAAAACAAGGTCTGCCATCGAGCAGTTGATGGGGGAGGATGGCAGCCGGAGCATGAACGAGTTCATCGAACACGCGGTCATCCGATACATCGACCAGATACTGATGTCAAAGTCAACCACGCTACCAAAGGCCATCAGCAGTGCCATCGACGGACGGCTCGGTATGCTGGAGGACAGGCTCTCAACACTCCAGTTCAACAACTCGGTGGAGCTGGACATGCTGGTACAAATCATAGCGAGCGAGTACGACCTCGACCCCGGCTATCTTCGCAAGCTCCGCTCCGACAGCGTGAAGAACGTGAAGCAGACCAGCGGTCGTGTGTCGCTGGCGAACGCAGTGAGGGAGAGTGACGAAGCCGAATGGCAGGGCTGATTCTGAAGTCGCCGTACATCAAAGCCGGCGGCGCGGGAAAGTACATGAAGTATATTGCGACGCGAGAGAATGTTGAGAGACTACCTGACAGCCGGCCTCCCACAAAGAAGCAGACGGAACTCATCGGTAAACTCACAAGGGACTTCCCAGCGTCGATGAAGTTGGACGAGTACACCGAGTACAAGAAGTCACCAACGCGAGCGAAAGCCTCCGCATACATCTCGTCGACGCTCGAAGCAAATAGGGATACCGCCCAACGCTCCGACATCTACATGAAGTACATCGCCACACGTCCGCGCGTCGAGAAGCTGGGTACGCATGGGCTGTTCGGCGACGAGGACGACGTGAATCTCGACGCGGCTATCTCTGAGATGGAGAGCATCACCGGCAACGTATGGACACACATCATCTCTCTGAAGCGTGAGGACGCGGAGAGGCTTGGCTACAACAACGCCTCGACCTGGCGCAACCTCCTGCGCGCCCACCGCAACGACATCGCCGAGGCCATGCGCATCGCGCCAAACGACTTCCGCTGGCACGCCGCATTCCACAACGAGGGCGACCACCCCCACGTCCACATGATGGCGTGGTCCGCCAGCGGTGAGGGCTATCTCAGTCGCGATGGGATACGAAAAATCAAGTCACAGTTGGTCAACGACATCTTCCGTCAGGAGCTGCTCCACACCTACGAACAGAAGTCCGGTATGCGCGACGAGCTGGTCAACGAGGCGCGGCAGTCACTGCAAGAACTGGTCGGTCAAATCCGCGATGGGCTGTGTGCCTGCCCGCAGATAGCGCCGATGCTGAAGGAGCTGTCTATGGAACTAGGAACAGTCAAGGGTAAGAAATCCTACGGCTACCTCAAGAAGAATCTCAAAGACAAGGTGGACAAGATCGTAGACGAGCTGGAGACAGTCCCTACGGTGCATGAGTGCTACAACAAGTGGCTCAACCTGCAAGCAGAGGTGGACAGCTACTACAAGGACGAGCGACGAAAGCATCTGCGATTGTCCGAGCAAAAAGAATTCCGTTCCGTGAAGAACGCGGTCATCCAGGAGGCAGAACGTCTGCGGCTCGGCGAGGTGACCGTCGAGGAAGTGCCGACCGGCCCGGTTGACGAGTGCGACTGGCGGGAGCAGAACTACATCTATACAACATTCCTGGATGAGACAACGCCACTCGATGAGCGCGACGAGGCGGTGGAACAAGAGCGGAAGTACGCGGAAGATGGTGAGCCGACATCGCAGTATGCGCTGGGCGTCCTCTACCGCGACGGCGGTCTGCTCATGCCGGATGCGCTGCAGGCCAAGGAATGGTTCACCCGGTCAGCAAAGCAAGGTTACATCCCGGCACAGTACGCCCTCGGCAAGCTACTCCTCTCCGATGACCCGGAGGTACACGACCGAGACGCCGGCATCCGCTGGCTCAAGACCGCCGCGAGGAACGGCAGCTCCTATGTGGACTACGAGCTGGGGAAGGTCTATCTGAAAAGCGGTGACAAGCAACAGGCGGAGTCATACTTCACCCAGGCCGCCGAAGGCGAGAACGCCAACGCCATGTATATGCTGGGCAAGCTACTCTACGACCACGACCCCAAGCGGGCCAACTACTGGCTGCGCGAATCTGCATCCTACGGTAACCCATATGCCCAACGAGCAATCAGCGTCCACACCTCCCCCACCATCGCCGCCTGCGTCACCCGCCTGCTTTACCACCTGAGCCGTGTTATCCGGGACAACACAGAACAGGCGTCCCACGGCCCCGGCTTCGGCATCGACCGCAAGCGCCGCCGCGAGCTCATGGAAAAACGCCTCGCCATGGGCCACAAGCCGGACGACCATGAGGAACAGTCACAGGGTTACCAGGGGTTCAGCATGTGACCCCCACCCCCTTCAAAATCTGCGGGGGAAATATACAACTATACGAATAGCAACAAATATAAAGCCCTTCGGAAAGGAGAGTGAAAATGGAAAAGCAGTACAAAACCTACGACGACCTACCCTTGATGCTGTCCGTGCAGGATGTATCGGCGGTACTTGGAATATCCAGAGCTGGAGCGTATGAGCTGGTCAAAAGTGAGGGCTTCCCGGCAATGAACATTGGCAGCAGGATCATTGTACCGAAAGAGGAATTCATCCTCTGGATCAAGCAAAAAGTTTCCGAGAAAAAGTAGTAGCTTTTTTCTGGAAAGTGTGGTATGTGTTGTGGTTACCAAAATCGAAGGAGGTGCCGTAGATGGCAAAACGCAGAGCCAACGGCGAGGGGAATATACGTAAAAGGCCGGATGGAAGATGGGAAGGACGGTACGTTGCAGGGCACGACGAGAGCGGGAAAGCTATCCGCAAGAACGTCCTCGGCAGGACTCAGGCAGAGGTCAAGGAGAAGCTGAAGCGGGCCATTGGTGAGTGTGCGGAGGTTGACGTTGAACGGGCAGAGGAATACACGGTGGCTGCATGGGTCAGGACGTGGTACGAAACCTACTCCAAACCACACGTCAGAGAGAGTACGCAGAGGTTCTACGAGGACTACATCGAGCATCACGTCGTGCCACGCATAGGGGGCATCAAGCTGGCGAAACTGACAGGGCGGGACATACAGAAGATGTACAACGATGTCAAGGCCAGCGGGCGAATCAGGGTATCCAAGGACGGCAACACCGGCATGAGCGCAAGCTACGTCCGTGGCCTCCACATGATGCTACACAACTGCCTCGGCCGGGCGGTAAAAGAGAGGCTGATTATTCGGAATCCGACTGAGGACTGCATCGTGCCGAAGCTGGAGAAGAAGGAGATGCACATCCTGCACCCGGAGGACATCAGCGCCTACCTCAAAGAAGCGGACCGGAGGGGTGTGCTGGCGATGTTCTTCCTCGAATTGACCACAGGACTACGCAAAGGTGAACTGGTTGCCCTTCTCTGGCCTGATCTCGATGAGAAGACCATGACCCTGAACGTCTGCAAGCAAGCCGCCGGAGTCAAAGGCGGAGGGGTAAAGGTCACAAGGCCAAAAACGGAGACATCGATTCGGAGAATCTCGCTGTCGCAGGAGACGATAGATGTTCTGAAGCGGGAGCATGAGAAGCATCCAGAACTTGAGATCATGTTCCCCTCCCCGAAGACGCTGGGAATGTACTACCCCGACTCCGTGACCGCCATCCACAACAAGATTCTCAAATCCGCCGGCCTCCCGCACATCCGTCTGCACGACCTCCGCCACACCTTCGCGACCTTGGCGCTCCAAAACGGCGTAGACGTGAAAACGGTCTCCAGCATCCTCGGCCACTACGATGCCGGATTCACGCTGAGAACTTACACCCACGTCACAACCAAAATGCAGGAGGAAGCCGCAGCGACCATGGGCAAGCTGATCGGGGCAAATGTATGAGCAAAATTTACGTAGCCTTATCTAAAAAAGGCCGTGGGAACAAAAATCCCACGGCCTTATGCTATCCCGTCCTTTCCGCTCCAAAATCCCGTTGGGGTCAGAAAGGGGTCAGAACGGGGAAACGGCGAAAATTGGATATAGACGATTCGGATAGCTGGTTTCTCCATTCGCCTATTTCCAAAAATACCAAAAGCCTCGATTTTGTTCTCAAAATCGAGGCTTTCGTGGTGGAGGAGGGTGGATTCGAACCACCGAAGGCATCGCCAGCAGATTTACAGTCTGTCCCCTTTGGCCACTCGGGAACTCCTCCATATTCAGTTTCTGGAGCTGGTGGACGGATTCGAACCCCCGACCTGCTGATTACAAATCGCTTTCGCTATAAAAATCTGGCCATTTCTAAGGCTTTCTGCCCCTTTTCCCTCCGAAATCAGTAGCTCGTCCATGCTGTCCCCTCCACTGTTTCCACCCACAAATTTCGTCCAGTGGGTCAACTTGTGGGTCAGCCCGCCTTCCGGGCGGAAAGTGGGCTGGACGATTCGGATAATTCATCGAAGGAGGTGCGAAAAAGGCGATTCGATGGTTGCATAGTAACTCTGAAAGGCAGAAAAGTCAAACCTTCAATATTTGGACGGCTATAAGCAAAAAGAGCCTTTTTCTCAGCCGTACACCATCAAGCGAATCAGAATCCCGACCAGAGGCCCTCAAATTCTGCGGGGGACCCCCTGCAATTTTTGGGAAGGGAAATATATAAACGAGACGAAAGGCAACAAGTAAAACTATCCCAAGGTCCCGTCACAGCTCCCGCTGGAAATATTTTGACCATTTGCCATCCTCGCAGAACTCCTCCGCCATGGAAAACCCATTTTTCTCAAGGACCCGGATGGATGCCTCATTGTCCGCATAGGTGAACGCCCCCACAGTGCGAAGGTCATACCGCTCCCTAACCTCTGCCAGGAACAGCGCCACTGCCTCCGAGGCGATCCCACGGCCCCAGCAGGAGGTCTCGAACACGCAGTAGCTCAGCATGGCGTTGGGCTCCTCCGCCTTGTCGATGCAGTAGCACCACACATCCCCCACATACGCGCCATCCGCCAAAATCGTCCTGCCGAAGCTCTCCGCGTCCGGACGCAGGGTGTCCTCATAGTCACGCAGGGCCTCCTCCAGAGTCTGCGCCTTTTGAGGTAGCGTCCTCCGAATGATGTCCTGCTGGGCCCTCTCAAAATAGACGGCCACCGTCTCCACCGTTCGCGTTCCAAGCTCGACCCTCATACGCACCCTCCCGGTCACAGAATCATATAGCGCAATGGATCTGACGGTCTCGTTATACCATAAAACGCTCCGACCTGTCAAGTCGCCGTGGCCGACATCTCGGCCCCGCTGTTGCCCCGTGTGCGGCTTCAGGGCAGAGGGTAGGGCGTGTGCACCTCTGGAAATTCCGACCGCCGTGTTGAGGATTTGTGGGGAGGTGAGAAAGGTAGAGCGGTGAGATACAGAGAAAAGAACTCTCCCGTTTGGGAGAGGCAAGCAGAGCGCCTGTCCGACTTTGTCGGTCGGGCGCCTTTTTCCGGGCGGTAGCCCGGACCCACTGGGGGCGAAAAGTTATCCGTTTGTACACAATTTTGCTCTGGCTATTTGGCCGCAAGGATGGTATGTTGTGTGTTTGCCGAAGGGCGGAAAGGAGATGCACAGCATGGCAAAGCGCAGAGCCAACGGCGAGGGGAATATACGAAAGAGGCCGGACGGACGCTGGGAAGGTCGGTATGTAGCCGGGCATGATGAGAATGGGAAAGCGATTCGGAAGAACGTGCTCGGCAGGACCCAAGCGGAGGTCAAGGAGAAGCTGAAGCGGGCTATCGGGGAATGCGCGGAGGTCAACGTGGAAAAGGCGGAGGAATACACGGTGGCTGCATGGGTCAGGACGTGGTACGAGACATACTCCAAGCCGCACGTCAGGGAGAGTACACAGAGGTTCTATGAGGATTACATCGAGCACCACATTATCCCGCGCATTGGGAGCATCAAGCTCGCCAAGCTGACCGGGCGGGACATACAGAAGATGTACAACGACGTCAAAGCTAAAGGGCGAATCAGGAAAAAGGCAGACGGGGATAGAAGCCTGAGCGTCAGTTACGTTCGTGGCCTGCACATGATGCTCCACAACTGCCTTGATCGGGCGGTGAGGGAACGATTGATTGCCCGAAACCCTACGGAGGACTGTATTGTTCCCAAGCTCGAAAAGAAGGAAATGCACATCCTGCACCCGGAAGACATTAGCGCCTACCTCAAGGAAGCTAATCGGCGGGGCGTGTTGGCGATGTTCTTCCTCGAATTGACCACTGGCCTCCGAAAAGGTGAGCTGGTCGCTCTTCTCTGGTCAGACCTCGACGAAAAGGCCATGACCCTGAACGTCTGCAAACAGGCAGCCGGAGTCAAAGGCGGAGGGGTAAAAGTCACGAGGCCGAAAACTGAGACGTCGATTCGGAGGATCTCCCTGTCCCAGGAGACGATAGATGTCCTCAAAGCTGAACACGCAAAACACCCGGAACTTGAGATCATGTTCCCCTCCCCGAATACGCTGGGGATGTACTACCCCGACTCAGTGACTGCCATCCACAACAAAATTCTCAAATCCGCCGGACTCCCGCACATCCGTCTGCACGATCTGAGGCACACCTTCGCTACCCTTGCGCTCCAGAATGGCGTGGACGTAAAAACGGTGTCCTCCATCCTCGGCCACTTCGACGCCGGATTCACCCTCCGCACCTACACCCACGTCACCACAAAAATGCAAGAGGAAGCCGCGGCCACCATGGGCAAGCTGATTGGGGCAAACGTTGGAGAAAAAACGGTGGAAAAAGCCGAATAACAGTATGCTCCAGGCAGGAGCTGAATTATTTGTGAAATGGCGGTAGAAAAAATACACGTGGTATGATATAATTCCATCAGAAAACTATACCGTGTAACTCAGAATGGACATTTGGAGGGAATACGCAAATGAAACCTAAATACCATATGACGATTGACCAAAACATCTTTGTCGCCAAGCGAAATATTGTGGATTACATTTGGAAAAGCGCGCATCTGGAAGGGTTAGCAGTGACCTACCCGGATACGGAGGCAATATTCAATGGACTGAGTGTCGCGGGCGTTCCTGTCAAAGATATTGTCGCTGTCAATAATTTAAAACACGCATGGCAGTTCGTTTTGGACAGTCTTGACTATCCCGTGGACTATCCGTTTATCTGTCAGATCAACCGCTTGGTGGGCGGTGATAACCTGGTTTACCGAGCGGGCTTCCTGCGCAATGTGCCGGTGAGCATCGGCGGAACGACATGGAAACCAGATATGCCGATTGAGTCACAAATTAAGGAGGATCTGGCTGAGATAAGGACTATTCCTGAACCCACTGACCGAGCATTGACTTTGATGCTGTATATCATGCGCAAGCAAATGTTTCTGGATGGAAACAAGCGGACAGCGATGCTGGCGGGAAATGCGGAAATGATTGCCCATGGCTGCGGTATCATCTCAGTTCCGATTGAAAAACAACGGGATTTTACAATGCTCCTGATCAAATTTTATGAGAGCGGAGATATGGCGGAAATCAAAGATTATCTTTATGAAGGGTGTATTGATGGAATTGATTTTCCGGAAATGGGTGTTGAAAAAGAGGAACCGACCAACCAGCAGACTTTTGGTGGCATGTAAGTAAGCGAGAATATAGTAGGACACAAGATAGTCCACCATGGGAAAGCTGATTGGGGCGAGCGTATGAGTAAAATCTACACAGCCATATCTAAAAGAGGCCGTGGAACAGTGCGTTCCACGGCCTTGTGCTATTCCGTCCTTTCCGCTCCGAAATCCCGTTGGGGTCAGAAGTGGGTCAGAGGCGGGGATGGGCGAAAAACGGACATAGACGATTCGGATAGCTGTTTTCTCCATCCGCCTGTTTCCAAAAATAACAAAAGCCTCGATTTTGTTCTCAAAATCGAGGCTTTTGTGGTGGAGGAGGGTGGATTCGAACCACCGAAGGCATCGCCAGCAGATTTACAGTCTGTCCCCTTTGGCCACTCGGGAACTCCTCCATATTCAGTTTCTGGAGCTGGTGGACGGATTCGAACCCCCGACCTGCTGATTACAAATCAGCTGCTCTACCAGCTGAGCTACACCAGCATTCCGTTTCATCAGCAAGTGATATGATAACAAAATCCGAGGCGTTTGTCAACAATTATTTTTTCTTTTCAGGCATAAAATATTCCCCGAAGCCAGGGGCTTCGGGGAATGCGGTACAAAATTATCGCTTGGAGAACTGAGGAGCTCTGCGGGCGGCCTTCAAGCCGTACTTCTTGCGCTCCTTCATTCTGGGGTCGCGGGTGAGGAAGCCGGCGGCCTTCAGGGGTGCGCGGTAGCTCTCGTCGACCTCCAGGAGGGCACGGGCGATGCCGTGACGGACAGCGCCGGCCTGGCCGGACACGCCGCCGCCGGTGACGGTGGCCTCAATGTCAACCTTGCCCACAACACCCACGGTGTTCAGGGGCTGACGGACGATGTACTTGAGGGTATCAAGGCCGAAATAATCGTCGATGTCGCGGCCGTTGACGGTGATCTTGCCGGTCCCGCCGGGGAAGAGGTGGACCCTGGCCACGGAGGACTTCCTGCGGCCGGTGCCGTACATATAGGGCTTCTTGGATGTATACATTCTCTAATCCTCCTTACTCCTGAGTCCAGGCTTCGGGCTTCTGGGCCCCGTGCTTGTGCTCCTCGCCGGCATAGACGCGCAGACGGGTGAGCTGCTCACGGCCGAGGGAATTTTTCGCGAGCATTCCCTTGACGGCCTCGACCATGGCGAACTCGGGCTTCTCGGCCATGATCTTGGAGTACTGGACCTCCTTGAGCCCGCCGATCCAGCCGCTGTGATGACGGTAGTACTTGTCATTCAGCTTGTTGCCGGTGAGGACGGCCTTGGAGGCGTTGATAACGATGACGAAGTCGCCGCAGTCAACATTGGGGGTGTAATCGGTCTTGTGCTTTCCGCGAAGGAGCGTAGCGGCCTTGACGGCAGTGCGTCCAAGGGGCTTGCCCGCCGCGTCCAGGACGTACCATTTGCGGGAAACGGTCTCCTTTTTAGCCAGTGTAGTGGACATGGTGTTCCTCCAGATATAGTAATAATTTTTATGCGGAAAAATTAACGTGCCTTATTTTTATAGCACAATCGGTTATCCGTGTCAACACTTATTTTTGAGAAATTTGATTTAGTTTGTGAAGTGCTCTTAAAATCGCCGTTTTTCTTCGATTTACTCTTTAATGCTCGATTTCTAAATTAGATTTTTTCCTCGCGCCGATTTGTTTTTTGAGCCATCCGACAGCCTTGTGGAGCCCCCAGCCCAAAAGGATATTGAGGGCAAAGGCTACTGCGAAGTATATGTAATGGCCGGGTCCCGGGTCGAAAAACCGGCGCAGAAGCTGGTGTTCGGAAAAAAGGCTCACGTTGAGAAGGTAAATTTCCAGACTGTTCTCCCCCACGAAGGCCAGGGCACGTTTCACCGGGCCCAGGGGGAGCCTGTCAAGGAGCCACGCCAGCACAAAGCACACAGGCGCCGTGGTAAAGGCAAACGCGTAGGTGGCCCACTCCGTCACGCCGCAGGCAAAGAGCGCCAGCACTCCGACGCCGCCGAGGAACACCGCCGCCCAGCAAAGGCCGTCCCTGCGGGTAAATTGGCGCTCCCCGCATATCCAGAGGCCCAGAAGGATACCCTCCAAAAGCACGGGGATGCGGAAGAAAACGTCCATATAGTACCAGTAGCCGTCCCGGTAGAGGAGCTCGCATATCCCGAAGCCCACAAGGGAGCCGAGCACGGTGAGCAGCACCGGCCTATGGGAACGCGCAAGCCAAACGGTCAGCGGCGGGGTAAGGATATAGTAGATCATTATTCCCGTCATGTACCAGTTGAAATGCCCGTTGGGCCGCACCCAGTACTGAAGAAGGGTGGCGTTCCAAAAAAAGGTGGACAGGTTTGCCCGGCGCGCGATGAAAAGATACAGGGTATACGGCACCATCACAATAAAATACGCCGGGAGCACCCTCCCCATCCTCCGGATAAGGAAGTCGCCGTACCCCTGCCTGCGGCGGGTAAGGGACATGGCAAGGCCCATGCCGGAGAGGAGCACGAAAATATCCACCCCGCCGAAGGCCAAAACGCGGGGAGCGTTGAGAACCCCCAGCTCCAGATACCCCGCGTGATAGAACATCACGGACAGCATGGCAAAGCCCATGAGCTGTGAGCGGTATTTACTTAAAAGCGAGTATTTCACCATATCCCCCCATTGTAACCAAAGACGGTCAAAGACGGCGGACTTACGCCCGCCGTCCCGATTTGTATGGTGTATTCCGCCGGGGACCGGGATCACTCCCTGTCCACGGGAAGGCCCTCGGCCTCGCGCTCTTTTATGGCGTCCTTGCGGGAGATGTTCCAGCGGCCGCGGTCGTCGATGCCAAGGAACTTGACCCAGGTCCAGTCGCCCACGTTGAGGACGTCCTCCACCTTCTCGGTGCGTTTGAACTCCAGGTCCTTGATGTGGCACATGGCGTCCTTGCCGGGGACGAGCTCCACGAAGGCGCCGATGGGGATAACCCGGACGCACTGGCCGAAGTAGAGCTTGCCGACCTCGGGCACGAAGCAGATGTCGTCGATGACCTTCTTGGCGGCCCGGCAGGCGTCGATGTCCTGATGGCTGATGAACACGGAGCCGTCGTCGTTGATGTCTATCTTGCAGCCGGTGTCGGCGCAGATCTTCTGGATGACCTTTCCGCCGGAGCCGATGACCTCGCGGATCTTGTCGGGGTCGATGTGCATGGAGATCATCTTGGGGGCGGACTTGGCCAGCTCGTGGCGCGGCTCGGAGATGACGGGGAGCATGATCTCGTCAAGGATCTGGATCCGGGCCTCTCTTGTTATCTCAAAGGCGTTCTTGATGATGTCATAGGTCAGGCCGTCATTTTTGAGGTCCATCTGGATGGCGGTGATGCCCTTCTTGGTGCCGGCGACCTTGAAGTCCATCTCGCCGTGGAAGTCCTCAACGCCCTGAATGTCGATGAAGGTTTTCCAGTCGCCGTTGTCGTCATGGATAAGGCCGCAGGAGATGCCGGCCACGGGGGCCTTGATGGGCACACCGGCGTCCATGAGGGCCAGGGTGGAGCCGCAGATGGAGCCCTGGGAGGTGGAGCCGTTGGAGGAAAGCACCTCAGAGACCACGCGGATGGCGTAGGGGAACTCCTCGGGGGTGGGTATCACAGGCTCCAGGGCCTTTTCGGCCAGAGCGCCGTGGCCGATCTCCCGGCGGGAAGTGGAGCGGCTGGGACGGGCCTCGCCCACTGAGAAGTTGGGGAAGTTGTAGTGGTGGATATAGCGTTTCTCCTCCTCCTCCCAGATGGTGTCCAGCTTCTGGGCGGCGGAGAGAGTTGCCAGAGTGCAGACGGACAGGACCTGGGTCTGGCCGCGGGTAAAGAGTCCGGAGCCGTGGACCCTGGGCAGTACGCCGACCTCGGCGGCCAGGGGCCTTATTTCGTTCATGGCACGACCGTCAACGCGCTTGCCCTCCAGGAGCCACTGCTTGACGACCTTCTTCTGGATCTTATAGGTGATCTCCTCAAGCTGAGCGGTGATCTCGGGATACTCCTCACCGAACTCCTCGATCATGTTGTTGACCACCGCGTTATAACGCTCCTCGCGGACGTTCTTGTCGTCGGTGTCCATGGCGTAACGGACGTCGTCCAGGTACTTGTCGACTATCTTGGCGAAGAGCTCCTCATTGAAGGAGGCGTGCTCATACTCAAACTTGGGCTTGCCAAGCTCGTCAACCATCTGGTCGATGAGGGCGATGACGGGCTTGATGGCCTCGTGGGCGGCGATGATGCCGTTATACATCACGTCCTCGGGGATCTGGTCGCCGCCGGCCTCGATCAT
>CANRLF010000047.1 GCA_947631395.1 uncultured Oscillospiraceae bacterium | reverse complement strand
CCCTTAACCTCCCCTTCGTAAGGGGAGGTGGCCCCGCAGGGCCGGTAGGGTCGAGGCCAAAGTGTTTTGCCAAGCCCCTCGAATGAAGATGCCGCACAACTTGATTGCGCCTCCGGGCCGCAACCTCTTCACCACAACCCCACATACCACCCGATCACCGTGTCGCCCACCAGCGCCGTGATCACCGTCGCCAGCGCGATAGCCGGCCCGAACGGGAACTGCCGTGACGGATTGCGTGAAGGTATCGCGAACATAAGGCCTATCAAACACGCGAGTATTATCATCATCAGGCTATTCCACGGCCCCAGATATAGCCCCACCAGCGCCAGCAGCTTCACATCTCCGCCGCCCAGCGACTCCTTTTTCAAAAGCTTATCCATGACAAGCGAAATTATCAATATCGTCCCGCCCAGCGCCAGCGCCGTGATCAACCCCTCCAGCGCCCTGCGCTTCCACGACTCATACGTCGCCAAAAACGCCGCCCAGGATATGAGCGCCACGATCATCGGCCCGTTCGGCAGTATCATCGTGTCGAAGTCGATGAAACTCAGCAGCATCAGGCACCCCGCCAGTATCATCAGCTCCGCCGTCCTCGGGCTCACCCCGAATCGCAGGAATATCCCGGCGAAAATAACGGCTCCCAAGATCTCCGTGATAGGATACCGCGCCGAGATCGCCTTGTGACAGCTCCTGCACCGTCCCCTCAGGAAAACCCAGCTGAATATCGGCACCAGCTCCAGGGCCGACAGGGTGTGCCCGCACTCCGGACACCTGCTCCTCCCCCGCGGATACTTCTCCCCGGCCTCGTACCTCTGTGCCCAGCAATTCAAAAAAGACCCCATCACCGCCCCCAGCGCCGCTGAGATAACAGTGAGGTATAAGGTTAAATACCGCATAATCTCGCGCCTCCGGCGCAACCTTATTCCCCTTAACCTCCCAGGCGTTCGGGGAGCTGGCCCCCGCGCTCTCCCAGGCTCCCCGTTTCAATGGGGAGCTGGCCCCGCAGGGCCTGAGGGGTTCTACGTGAAAAAAGGTTTGCGGCTTCGCCGCACAATTTGATTGCGCCTCCGGCGCAACCTCATTCCCCTTAACCTCCCAGGCGTTCGGGGAGGTGGCCCCGCAGGGCCGGTAGGGTCGAGGCCAAAGTGTTCCGCCAAGCCCCACAAATGAAGGCGCGGCAGTTATCGATACCCTCGACCCCTCAGTCAGCTCCGCTGACAGCTCCCCTTACGAAGGGGCGCTTAATTAAAAGCGGTTTGCGGCTCCGCCGCACATTTCAATTCTTCCCACGCCCGCGGGCGGGACTTCTTCCACCGAAGAACCCTCGCCCCCGGGCCCGGGGGCCCCCCCGGCGCAACCCTCGCCGGGGGAAGTTTTTTAATTACGCTACATCAATTTACATCAATTACCGTTGCATCAATAACAACGGTGTAAGTAAGGTCCTGATGAACATCAATCGCGCCAGCATCAGAAACATCCTTACCGTCGGTGTCAGCAGAACCGCCAGTGGGCACAACTGCGCCGAGATCTCCGGTAATATTACCGCCCAAGTCGTCTGCTGTTGCCGTCAGACCTGTAAGCGTAATTGTGCCATCGGCTTTAACTGTCCCAGTGGCATAAACATCCGTGCCACCAGAAACTGTCTCAAGTATTTCCGTCAAAGTTGCCTGAGTTAAATTAGTAATAGTATCTTGAGACGGGGACAGAAGCTCGGTCACAGCCATATTCTTAATGACACGGGCGTTAGCCTCATGGACAGCAATACGGGCTGATGCCAGCGAGTTAGTGTAGATAGGAATGGCAATCGCGACCAAGATGGCAATAATAGCCACCACGATCAGCAACTCAGCCAGAGTAAAGCCCTTCTTATTGAGCTTCTTTGCGAAGAATTGAGTCATTTCATATCCTCCTTACAGTATTTAGTTTGGTGTGTATTTAGGGTTTTGCGAAAGGGTTGCTTTCCACACCAAACCAATACCGTAAGGGGGGTCTCAACTGGCCTTAGCCGTTGAAGGTATTAAGTAAGGTGTGGGGGCTCAGCCACCATCTCCAACGGCCTTGTTAGCGGTGACGTCGGTATCTTTAATACTTAACTTAATCTCGTACTTCCAATGATCACCCTCATCAGTTTTTGTGACAGAAGGTGTAGAATAGGTACCAGTAGTGACCGGCTGAACCGTGCACGAATTAATGTCGCCATTCTCGATGGAAGCTGTTACATCCCAATTCTTGGCAATAGTTTTTCCGTCAGACAAAACACCCATAGGAGCGGTTGCATCTTTCCACTTCTCAAGGATGGTGTTAATGGCAGCGGCCTTGACATTGCGGATGTTAGCATCTTCAGCGGCCTTCTCCGCCTTGGCGAGAGAGTTCATAAAGATGGGAACAGCAATCGCTACCAGGATCGCGATGATTGCGACAACGATCAGGAGTTCAGCAAGAGTGAACCCCCCCCGTGTCAATTTTTTCCTTAACAATTTGTTCATTTTGTTTACTCCTTTTCGTTTGATTTGTGGTTTCCTGAGCCAAAATTTATATCTTTCGCGGGTGGGTTGTTACCCGCGATGGATACCTAATCGCGCCGCAAGGCGCTTCATTGTTCTCTGGCTCCTCCTCGTAGGAGGAGCTGTCGCCCGCAGGCGACTGAGGAAGCGAGGCTATCGACCTCCGCCGCACCTTTCAATGCGCCGTGAGGCGCTTCCTTATTCTTTGGCTCCTCCTCGTAGGAGGAGCTGTCGCCCGCAGGCGACTGAGGAAGCGAGGCTATCGACCTCCGCCGCACCTTCTATTCGCGGGTTCCGCCAAGACCCTTCGGCCTCGCTTCCCCCCTACCCCCCTCCTACGAGGAGGGGGCTCCTATGCGGTTTGCGGCTCCGCCGCACAATTCAACTTACATTGCCGCGCCCTGGTACATGCTGAACATGGGCACATATATCGCTATCACGATAAATCCCACGAAAATACCCAGGAAGATCGTTATCATCGGCTCTATCATTCTAAGCGCCCTGTCGGATGCCCGCTCCGCTTCCTCGGTGTAGAACTCGCCGATTGTGTGGAGGGTATTTTCCAGAGAGCCGGATTCCTCGCCTATGCGGGCCATTTCCACCAGCATATCGGGCAGGTTATTCACGTCCTTCAGCACGTCCCCCAGGGAGTTGCCCGTTTCCAGCTTCGCCACGCACTTTGCCAGCTCCACGCCCACGCTCCGTTGGTCCAGGACCCGTGAGACGATGTCCACCACCCGCGTGAGGGGCAGTCCCGCCCCAAGGAGTGTCGAGACGGTGTTCGCGAACTGCGCGGCTGTGTTCATCTTTGCGATCCGCCCGATGATGGGTATCTTAAAGCGCAGCTTCGATAGGTTTATCTTCCCCTTCTCCGTGCGTCCGTAGGCGAAGATCCCGATAGCCGCGGCGGCGATCACCGCCAGCAGCAGCGCCCAGTATTTGGAGAAGAAGTGCGACATCGCGATAAGCGCCCTCGTCGGCCATGGCAGCTCCGAGCCCATGTTCTCGAACATCTGTATCATGGTCGGCACCAGCACCACCATGACGATGCCCACCACGATGAACGCCAAGATTATGACGATGATCGGATATGTAAGGGCCGACTTGACCTTCTGGCGTATCTTGTGTGCCCTGTCGTAATAGACCTTCAGTGAGTCGAAGGACTGCTCCAGCGTACCTGACTCCTCGCCGGCCCTGACTGACTCGATGAACACGGCGGGTATCTTCTTGCCGTTCTTCTCCAGGCTCCGTGACAGCGAGTACCCCGCCGACACATCCGCGGCACATGCGGTGAGTATCCGCTTCATCAGCTTGTCGGACGTCTGATCGGCGATGAGCTCCACCACCCTGCTCATAGGCAGTCCGGCTTTTATCATAATGGAGAACTGGCTTGCCACCAGGCTCAGCGATTTGTCCTCCACCCACAGCGGCTCGTTTATATCGATGTTGAATTTCTTCTTCTGCTTTATCGGCTGAAGATCCTCCACCACCGAATAATTCCGCCGAAGCTCCTCCACCGCCTCAAACTCATCATAAGCCTCCATCACCCCACTAACCACAGCCCCATCCGAGGCCTGCGCCCGATATTTAAATGTCTGCATAACTGGCCTCCTTATGTTTAGAGGTTGCGGCTGTGCCGCTGATTTGAGCGCGCCGCAGGCGTTCCCTTACTCGATCCCCATGATCTCCATCAGCCTCTCACACACTCCGTCAAAGTTTGTGTTGATCTGATGATTATCAAATCTCACAACCCGCACACCGTAATTTCTCTCCAAAAATTCCGTCCTGCGCCTGTCCTTTTCCTCGTTCTCCGGCTCAAAATGCTGTGAGCCGTCTATCTCAATGACCAACTTGAGCTCAGCACTGTAAAAATCCACAATGTACGGCCCCATGACCTTTTGGCGTCTGAAATGTCCCGGTTGGTCGCAAAGGAACCTGTACCACAGCATATTCTCCTGCGGCGTCGCGCTTTTCCGAAGCTCCCTCGCCCGTTCCACCAGCGCCTTGTTGTTCATCGCCATATCTGAGCTTCCTTCCTTAACCTCCCCTTCGTTCGGGTTTGATCGCGCCTCCGGCGCAACCTTTAACCCCTTAACCTCCCCTTCGTAAGGGGAGGTGGCCCCGCAGGGCCGGTAGGGTCGAGGCCAAAGTATTTTGCCAAGCCCCACGAATGAAGGCGCGGCAGTTATCGATACCCTCGACCCCTCAGTCTCGCTTCGCTCGACAGCTCCCCGGACGTCGGGACGCTTAATTAAAAGCGGTTCCGGCTTCGCCGGTAATTTGATCGCGCCTCCGGCGCAACCTTATTCCCCTTAACCTCCCCTTCGTAAGGGGAGGTGGCCCCGCAGGGCCAGTAGGGTCGAGGCCAAAGCATTTTGCCAAGCCCCACGAATGAAGATGCAACAATGTTCGATACCCTCGACCCCTCAGTCTCGCTTCGCTCGACAGCTCCCCGGACGTCGGGGCGCTTAATTAAAAGCGGTTCCGGCTTCGCCGGTAATTTGATCGCGCCACAGGCGCAACCTTTAACCCCCTAACCTCCCCTTCGTAAGGGGAGGTGGCCCCGCAGGGCCGGTAGGGTCGAGACCAAAGTATTTTGCCAACCCCCACGATTGAAGATGCCGCGCGCCGCACATTTGATCGCGCCTCCGGCGCAACCTTATTCCCCTTAACCTCCCCTTCGTAAGGGGAGGTGGCCCCGCAGGGCCAGTAGGGTCGAGGCCGAAGGTCTCCGCCTCACAATCTCAATACGTATTCCTCTTCACATACTCCCCGTCTCTCGCGGCTTTCCTTGCAGTCTCGGGTGTGATCACTCTGTCCTTGCATAGCTTGATAAGGCAGTTGTCCATGGTGATGCTCCCCTCCTGCGCGGAGGTGCCCAACGCCGAGACGATCTGCGGGGTCTTTCCCTCGCGGATGAGGTTCCGGATAGCCGGCGTCACTATCATCAGCTCGCAGGCCGCCACCCTGCCCTTCTCCCGTCTCGGTAGGAGCTGCTGGCTCAGCACCGCCATCAGTGTCGTACTGAGCTGCAATCTTATCTGCCTTTGCCTCTCCGCCGGAAAGACGTCCACCATGCGGTCGATAGCCTCCGGGGCGGAATTTGTATGTAATGTGGCAAAGACCAGGTGTCCGGTCTCCGCCGCGGTGAGTGCCGTCTCAATGGTGTTCAGGTCCCGCATCTCGCCTATGAGTATGACGTCCGGGTCCTCACGGAGTATTGCCCGAAGGCCGTCGGAATAGCTCTCCGTGTCTGTGCCGATCTCCCGCTGGTTTATGACCGCCTTATCCGGCGTGTATATGTACTCGATGGGGTCCTCCAGGGTAATTATATGCTCGGCGCTTGTGTGATTTATTCTGTCAAGCATAGCCGCCAGCGTGGTCGACTTACCTGATCCCGTCTCACCGGTGACCAGCACTATGCCTCGGTTCAGATCAGGCAGCGTCTGTACCGCCGGCGGAAGCCCCAGGTCGTTCAGATTAGGTATCCTGTCCGCCAGTATACGTATGGCCGAGGATACGGATTTCTGCTGGTGGAAAATATTGATACGGCAGCGGATCTCCCCGGCGAATGTGATCGCCAGGTCCAGCTCCCCGATGTCCTTTATCCGGTCGTACTCCTCCCCCGCCATCTCGCGGGCGTAGGCCTCGCACTGTTCCTGTGTCAGTGGCGACTCCCCGGGAAAGTCCGTCAGTACCCCGTCGATTCGCACCTTCGGCGGCAGCCCCAGCACCAGATGTATATCCGACCCCCGCATATCCCTGGCCCGAGTGACGAGTTCATTAAGCTCCATCGCCATAATCCAATCTCCTTATCATCCGCGGCGTAGCCGCAACCTTATTCCCCCTAACCTCCCCGACGTTCGGGGAGGTGGCCCCGCAGGGCCGGTAGGGTCGAGGCCGAAGTCCTCCCCCACCCAATTCCATCGCGCCCCAGCCGCCTCCTCACTCTCCGGCTCCCCTCTCTGAGGGGAGCTGTCAGCGTAGCTGACTGAGGGGAGTCTGGCTCCTCCTCGTAGGAGGAGCTGTCGCCCGCAGGCGACTGAGGAAGCGAGGCTATCGACTTCCTCTGCACCTTTCAATGCGCCGCCAGCCGCACCCTCACTCCACCGTCGAATTGATCACCCTTATCGCTTCCTCCGCGGTAGTGGTGCCGTTCAGCACCAGCTCTCTTACCGCCTCCTGAAGCGAAGTGTAGCGTCCCGCGGATATGCTCTCTGTGAACTCCGCGCGGTGCTTGCCCTCGGCTATGGACCTCTTCATCTTCCTGTCCAGCATCAGTATCTCAAACGCGCCCGTGCGTCCCCGGTATCCGGTGTGGTAGCAGTGCGCGCAGCCGGTGCCGTGGTAGAACTTCCTCGGCTTGTCAGGGTCCAGCCCCAGCAGCCTCAGCTCCTCCGGCGTGGCCTGATATTCCTCCCGGCACTCCGGGCAGATCTTACGCACCAGCCGCTGAGAGATTATGCCGTTTAGCGCCTCAGCGATTATGTACGGCTCCACGCCGATGTCCACCAGTCGGTCCAGCGCCGATATGGCGTCGTTCGTGTGTATGGTGCTCAGCACCAGATGGCCCGTGATGGCCGAGCGCATGGCGATCTCCGCCGTCTCGCCGTCACGTATTTCTCCTACGGCTATGATGTCCGGGTCCTGACGGAGTATGCTCCTCAGTCCTCCGGCGAAGGTCAGCCCCTGCCGCTCGTTGATCTGCACCTGGTTCACGCCGTCTATGTCGTACTCCACAGGGTCCTCAAGCGTCACCAGATTAGTCTCGTCCGTATTCAGCGACCGGATCATTGTGTACATGGTGGAGGATTTACCTGACCCCGTAGGCCCCACGATAAGGATCATCCCGGTGGCGTTCCTGATAAGGGCGTTATATTTTTCCAGGTTCTCCCCCTCAAGGCCAATGGCCTTGGCGTCCAACAGCTGCGCGGAGCGGTCCAGCAGACGGACGGCGACCTTCTCGCCGTAAATTGTCGGCAGTGTGGAAAGACGCAGGTCTATGTCGTGGCCCTTCATCCTCACGTTCGCGCGTCCGTCCTGCGGGACGCGGCGCTCGGATATGTCCATACCGCCCATGATCTTCAGGCGGCTGATGACTGAGCTCTGGATGTCCTTCGGCACCGACAGGATGCTCCGCAGAAGTCCGTCGATACGCATACGCACCACCATGTCCCCGTTCCGGGGCTCCAGGTGTATATCCGACGCCCTCTCCACCGCGGCGCGCTCGATGATCGAGTTCACCAGCCTCACGGTGGGGGCCGACTGTGTCTCGTCCTCCAGGTCCTCGCTGGCGGGGCGTATCTGGACGCTTTCCCGTCCGGCGGACTCGAATTTTATCTCCTCGATCGCCCTGGCCGCGCCCTCGTTTCCGTACAGCGTTGCGATAGCCCGATCCACCGCCGCGGCGGTGGCGATCCTCGGTGACACCCTGCGCCTTGTGGCGGTCTTTACGTCCTCAATGGCCACGAAGTTCAGGGGATCGGCCATAGCCAGCACCAGCTCATCCTTTTCAAGGCGCACCGGCACCACGCTGTGCTTTTTCGCGATGGCCTTCGGCAGGACCTGTGCCAGGTCCATGGGGATATGTACGCGGCTCAGATCGATAAAGTCGATGCCGAGCTGCATCTCAAGAGTCTCAATGAGATGCTGTTCGCTTATTATCCCCTCCTCAATGAGGACCGTCCCAAGCCGCTTGTGGCTGGTTTTCTGTGCCTCAAGGGCCGCTTTGAGCTGATCCTCCGTGATAAGCCCCACCGAGGTAAGAAGATCGCCCAGCCGCATATACGCCATAGTGAGTCCTCCTTCGGGAATTTGATAATAAAATAACGATTTTGTTGGTAAATATATACATCTACCCCCCCCCCAGGAAAAAATTGTCATTCCGGGAGGGGTAGTGTCAATATTGACGATTTAATGTATTCCTACACGGTAAAGAATACAACGCTTTTACCAAAATGTCAATATCCTTTTTCTTCTTGGTGCGCTTAACCCCCCTCCCTCGTGCGTTTCCGATTTTCCCCCTTGAAGTACCATAAATACCCCCTAAACACCTCCTAAATATACCCTAAACTACCCCAAAAAGTGTCTTAAACAAGGCATAAATTTCTAATTTTCCCCGAAAATTTTTCTGTCCTCCTTCAGCTTGTAACCCTAATTACAATTTTCGCGGCGACATGCGCGTCGCAAAAATTACCTTTTGTTTTGCGCAATGTGCCTTGGGTCCCCGGCGGGCCGTTGCCCGCTGGGGAGAGGAGGAGCGATGCCAGCGCCCGAGCCCGACCGCAGGGAGGGCGAGGCAAAGCGGCATCAGCGACTACGAGGCCATGCGCGGAGCAAAACAGCAGGACCCGGGATTTGAAATTCTAATTTCAAATCCCGGGTCCGCACGTTTCCCCCTTGTCGGAAAAAGGCCGTCAGGCCTTTTTCGACAGTCTAAAAAGGAGGGCTTTTCAGCCCCCCTTTTACTCGATCACTTCATATCCCTGATCTTCCACCGCTTTTTTCAAAATCTCGTCCTCGACCGGCCCCGAAAGTGTCAATTTTGCGGTCCCGGCCGTGTGGCTGACCTCCGCCTCCTCGACTCCCTGCACCGCTTCCAGTGCCTTTTTCACCCTCATTTCGC
Source organism: uncultured Oscillospiraceae bacterium (assembly GCA_947631395.1). Taxonomy (GTDB): domain Bacteria; phylum Bacillota; class Clostridia; order Oscillospirales; family Oscillospiraceae; genus RUG626. The sequence continues at coordinate 4,862 of CANRLF010000047.1, read as the reverse complement.
AATGCGGGCACATCATTCCCTCAATTTTTATTGTCTTTTCCATGGAATTTTCCTCCTTTTTTGATTTGTGCTTTATTTTCTTATCGTGACGTCTGTCACGAATGTTGACGAGATTTAGCCGCAGGGCATTGGACACGACGCAGAAGGAACTCAAGCTCATTGCCGCCGCTCCGAACATCGGGCTCAGCGTAAGTCCCAGTCCCACAAAAACTCCGGCGGCCAGCGGTATACCGATGGAGTTGTAGAAAAACGCCCAAAACAGGTTCTGATGAATGTTCCTCAGCGTGGCGCGGCTCAGGCTTATTGCGGCTGGCACGTCGGCGAGGGAGCTCTTCATCAGCACCAGATCCGCGGCCTCGATGGCCACGTCCGTCCCGGCGCCGATGGCTATGCCTATATCCGCCCGCGTCAGCGCCGGCGCGTCGTTGATGCCGTCACCCACCATGGCGACCTTCCCCTGGCGCTGGAGCCTCCTGATTACCGCCTCCTTGCCCTCAGGCAAAACCCCGGCGATTATCTCATCGACGCCGGCCTCCCGGCCTATGGCCCTGGCCGTGCGCTCGTTGTCACCGGTTAGCATCACCACGCGTATGCCCTGCCCCCGGAGCCTCTCCACGGCTTCCCGGCTGTCTGGCTTTATGGTGTCCGCCACGGCGATGAGCCCCAGTGGCTCGCCGTCCCGCAGGAATATGAGGGGCGTCTTGCCCTCCTCCGAAAGCCCCTCCGCGCGCTTTGTGAGCTCACCGCTCAGCGTGACCCTGGAGCTTGCGAATTTGACACTGCCGCCCAACAGCCTCGCTCCGTCAAGGTCTGCCTCCACGCCGTTACCGGGCATGGCCCTGAAATCCGTGACCGCCGGCGGCTCTATGCCCCTTTCGGCGGCGCCACTGAGGATTGCCTTCGCCAGCGGGTGCTCACTGCCCCTTTCAAGGCCCGCTGAAAGCCGCAAAAGCTCCACCTCCGAGACCCCCTCCGCCGGTATGATGTCGGTTATCCTGGGCTCTCCGGATGTTACGGTGCCCGTCTTGTCAAGGGCCACGATCTCCACCCGGCCCGTCTCCTCCAGGGTGGCTGAGGTCTTGAAAAGTATTCCGTTTTTAGCTCCGACGCCGTTGCCCACCATGATAGCCACCGGCGTCGCCAGTCCCAGCGCGCAGGGGCAGGAGATGACGAGCACCGATATGCCCCGCGCCAGCGCGTAACCCGCCTCCCGGCCCATAAGGAGCCACACGACTGTGGTCACCGCGGCGATGGATATTACCGTCGGCACGAATATGCCCGAGACGCGGTCCGCTATCTTGGCGATGGGCGCCTTCGTGGCCGCGGCGTCAGATACCATCTTTATAATCTGGGCGAGGGTCGTATCCTCCCCAACTCTCGACGCGCGGCATCTCAGCAGTCCCGCCTCGTTCACCGTGGCGGCGCTCACCTTGTCGCCCGGGGCCTTGTCCACCGGTATGGACTCCCCCGTAAGCGCCGACTCGTTCACGGCGCTGTGGCCGTCCAGCACCTCGCCGTCCACCGGTACGCTCTCCCCCGGGCGGACAATGAACACATCCCCCACCCGGACATCCCCGATGGGCACCGTCACCTCCGCCCCGTCCCGCTCCACTGTGGCTGTCTTTGGGGCCAAACGCATCAGCGACTTCAGCGCGTCGGTGGTCCGCCCCTTGCTCCTGGCCTCCAGCATCTTGCCCACGGTAATAAGGGCCAGAATCATGGCGGCGGACTCGAACCACAGGTCCATCATGTACTCCATGACCGCGGCGCCGTTCCCGTCGGCCTGGGCCCTGGTCATCTGGAAAAGCACCCAGGTCGACCAGCCGAAGCTGGCCGCCGAGCCCAGCGCCACCAGGGTATCCATGTTCGGCGAGCGGTGTATCAGGCCCTTGAAGCCGTTTATGAAAAATTTCTGGTTTATGACCATCACTACTGCCGCCAACAGCATCTCCAGGAGCCCCACCGCCACGTGGTTCCCCTCAAAGAATTTCGGCACCGGCCAACCCCACATCATGTGGCCCATCGAGAAGTACATCAGTACCAGCACGAACCCCACGGACCATATGAGCCTGCGCCTCAGGACTGGCGTCTCCCGGTCACGAAGGGCGTCATCGTCCTCCGTGCCGGAGGCCCTCGCCTCTCCCCCGCCCTTTCGGCTGGCGCCGTAGCCCGCATCCTCGACCGCCTTGATTATGTCAACCTCCGAGGCCGTGCCCTCCACTCCCATGGAATTTGTGAGCAGGCTCACGGCGCAGGACGTCACCCCTGGCACCGCGGATACGGCCTTCTCGACTCTTGCCTGGCAGGCGGCGCAGGACATGCCCGTCACATTATATTGTACCATTTCACTCGCCTCATTTCATAAGCTTCTGCAAAAGTCCCACCAGCTCATCCACCGTCTCGTCGTGTCCGGCCCTGATGTCGTCGGCCACGCATGTCTTGATGTGGCTGGTAAGGAGCTCCCTTGTAAAGCCGTTCAGCGCCGCGTTGGCGGCGGCGACCTGGGTCAGGATGTCCGCGCAATAGGCGCTTCTCTCCACCATCCCCCTAATGCCCCTTATCTGTCCCTCAATGCGGCTCAGCCTGTTTATGAGCGACGCGTACTCCTCCTCCGGCCGCTCCTTCGTCTTGTGACAGCACTTACACTCCATATCGCAATTCATCATTATACCCCCCTCGGGTATTTTTTATGTATAATATACCCCCCATGGGTATTTGTCAATACCCCTATCTCTCATTTAAATATTTTTTCCGAGGACATCTGCTCGTGTTTATAGGGAAACTTTGTGAACCTACTAAGTTAATAATGTTTTCGTTCAGGAGTCCGTGTCCCACACGGGCTCCTGTGCGTAGGTAACTTCTCCGTCCATTTCAGCTACCTGACGGAGGATGTCCTCCAACTCCTGGGGCATGTCGTCGAGGATGCCGATGTCGCGGTAGTGGATGACGATTTCTTGGGGAGCACTGCGGGAATACTTCTTTGTGCGTTCGCCTACCTCAATGCGTTTGATGAAGGTGTGGAGGAGCTCCGGGGTCAGTTCATTTATTTCTGTGTATTTGTGGGCGTTCTCCAGGAAACGGTCGAAGTTGGAGGTGGAGTCCTTCAAGTTTTGTAAGCGACCAATCAGCTCCGGGAGGGCGGCCTTGATGCTTTCCTGCTCTGAGGTATACTCGTTGGAGAGTATTCTGTACTGCTCATCTGGAATCCTGCCAAGAACGTTGTCCTCGTAGAGACGCTTGAACAGAGACATGAGCTCGCTTTGGCGCTTGGTCATGGCGGAGATTTGCTTTTCGAGGTCTCGTATCTCCTTTTGTGCATCTTTCGTTCGCTTCTTGCCGATGTATTCCGCAAATTTGCGCTCATTCTGCCTTGCGAAGTGGGTGACGCGGCGGAGGTCGTCAAGGACGATGGCGTAGAGGTCTTCTTCCCGAATGCCGTGGACCGAACAGGTGGTTTTGCTGTTCTTGCGGTAATTGGAGCATATGAACCGGGCTTTTGCCTCCTTCTCCCCATGGGTCCGGTGGTACGTCATCACCGCCCCGCAATCCATGCAGTAGACGAGGCCGGAGAACAGGCTTGGCTCTGTGAATTTTGTGTATCTCCGCTTGTGCCTGCGGTTGTCCCGCACGATGTCCCAGGTCTGCTTATCGACCAGCGGCTCGTGGGTGCCCTCAAAGCGGTATTGCTCCGACTCCGGGCGTTGGACCGTCTTCTTGTTTTTGTACGAGATGGTGGTCGTCTTCATGTTGACCGTCACACCCAGGTACGTCTCGTTGTCCAGGATGTTTGTGATCGTGGTGGGGGACCAAGCGTAGGGCCTTGAGGTGTCGAGGCCGGTGAGCTTCACGCCGTACTTCTCATAGCAGAAGTAGGACGGCGTGGGGATTTGATCCGCCTCAAGCTACTGTGCGATCTTTGATGGGCCCATGCCATCGGCGCAGAGGACGAAGATGCGCTTGACCACAGGCGCTGTGTCCGGGTTTGGGACGATGTGCCGTTTTGGGTCCTCCGGGTCCTTCATGTAGCCGTAGAGAGGTCGGCTTGCGATCCGCGCTCCTGTTTGGGCCTTTAGCTTCACGACGGCCCGTCCCTTGTTGCTGCAGTCCTTGCAATAGAACTCGTTGATGATGTTCCTGAACGGAGTGAAATCGTTGGATGACTCCACGAGGCTGTCCACCCCGTCGTTGACCGCTATGAACCGCACGCCGTAGTTGGGGAAGACCAGCTCGGTGTACTGTCCAACCTGGAGGTACTCTCTGCCCAGGCGGGACATGTCCTTGACGATCAGCGTACTTACCTGCTCCGATTCTATGAGCTCCATCACTTCCTGCCAGCCGGGGCGGTTGAAGTTGGTGCCTGTGTAACCATCGTCATAGATGAACCGCGTATTTGTGAAACCTTTGTCGGCGGCGTACTTCTCCAGGAGTAGTCTCTGGTTCTGGATGCTGTTGGAGTCATCCTCCTTACCGCTTCGCTTCTGCATATCCTCCTGACTCAGTCGGCCGTAGAGGATGGTGTATTTTTCCTGGCTTGCCATATTTCCTCCTTTCCGGGCAAGCCGTACAGCAGTACAACAATACCGCAAGGCTTGCCCGAAGTCTATACTTTTTTCAAACTTTTTTGAGGTCGCTGTCTATGACGTGAAAGAGGCTTTCGGTGGGCGTGTGCTTGGCCCCTGCCTCAAAGACGGAGCGGATGCGGAGGAGTCTGCCGCCGATATACATCTCGCGGTAGATTTGGGACTCACCATGTCGCTCTCGGAATACTCCGTGTTCTTAAAATCCGGGAACATCTTGTTGCCGCCCATGTAGCGCCATTCGCTCACGTCACCGGGCTTGTAGCCGCCGAGCATGCCGGTGGC
>CANRLF010000046.1 GCA_947631395.1 uncultured Oscillospiraceae bacterium | reverse complement strand
AAATTGCAGATTGATTCAGGAATGCTATCACGATATTTATATTTTTGACGGCGCTGACATACAAGCCGAGACGGACGGAATCGTAAGGGTCACTGAAAGCAATTTCTCGGAATTTCGTAAATTACATCAAACCGACCCTGAAACATATTGGAACTCAGAACGTATTTTTCAGGCGCTTGATGAGTGGCTGATATATCTGCTGTATCGAGAAGATACAGCCGCAGGGTACGTCTGCGCGAGAAACGGGGATGTTGTCAGCTTGGGTTATCGAGATAATGTATTTGATAAATCTGCTTATAAGGCTTTAGTAACCGTCATATTGAGAGATGCGCAAGCGGCGGGGTACAAACATTTGATATTCTTTAACGACGAGGAAAGCCAGCCTGCCGCCATTGAGCTTGGTTTCTCTTGTGTCAGTGAATATGTTTTATATATTACAAGCGTATAAACTCAAATTCGTTTATTTGGACGTTTCAAACCCCTTTAGGAACAAAATGCCGCACTTCCATACATAGTCTCACGCCCTTTTATCGCGCGTCAAAAGGGCGGTATTGCAAACGCAATGCCGCCCTTTTTGCATATATGCCGTATTACAAACACTCATCCGTCGCGGGGCATTCAATTTCCAGTAATTTGGAATATTCTGTCTTTACTTCTCCTTCTTATTTCCAGCCATTTTATCAAGAAACTCTTTATTATTTCATCTTCATTTCTTGTATAAATTCCTTCTAAATAAGAAAATAATCGAATAATAAGGCCCTAAAACGGCTGTTTTGGGGGTGATTTTATGGGTTTTTTAGAAAAAGACCGTTACGCCGCCACGCGATAGGTGAAGCCGGGGAAGGACTTAGGCCGGAGGTTTCGGGCGTCTGCGCGGTTCGGCCTGACCGGCTCGGTGTACTTCGCAATTTCCAGCAAAAGCCGCTCCCCGTCACCCTCCGGGACGCGGAAATAGTCGCGGCAAAGCGTTATCGCCATCTTCATGTTGACCACGTATTCGTGAACATTCGCCGCCTTTTTCTGAATGACAGCGCCCCTTACGATGCGGGAACAGAAGTTGAACATCGTCATGGCTTCATAAATTTCCTGCCACACGGAATTGACGCTCTTGCTGTGCAGGTTCACAAGGCCAATGTTATACTTTAACTGACGAAAGCTCGTCTCGATGCCCCATCGGGCGTGGTAAAGCTCCTTGATTTCGTTGGATGTGATGCTCCGTGGCAGAGAGGTCACAAGCGTTTCATATTTCCCCGTGTCGAGCATAACCCGTACAACGCGAAATTTAAGGGGGTAGGGGCTTGGAAAGTCCCATCGGGCGGTTCGCGTTTTAGGGTTCTGTTTGTAATTCTTTTTTGGTACTTGCAGGAAAATAAAGCCGTTTTCTTTGTCCTGCTTAGTTTGCGTTGTGGTAATCGTCATAGTCAGGTCACAGTCAAGCGGCATCATCGGGAGCTTTGCGACCTCCCGCATCGCTCCAGCGCCGTCTTTGACGCGCAGAAGAAAGTCCACGTTCGGTTTCAACAAGAGGTGGGCAATCATGTTGTAGCCCTCGTAGCCCCGGTCCATAACTATCAGTGTCTTATCCGGGAAACGGTGGGCGTTGAGTAGCCATATCACAGTGCGCCTATCTCGTCCGTGTTGGGCTGTGGATGTAAGACGCAATCATAATAAGTTTTGTTTAAAACGTCATAAAGCGGGTTGATATGGGTCTGGCAATAGCCTTTGGGATTGCTGGTGTTGCACACAAAGCAAGGGGAATCCGGGTCGCGAGCCATGTTGACCGTGGAGCCGTCCACAGCGAAAACACGGTAGCCCCGATATGTTTCCGGGTCGGGGTGGAATCTGTTGAAGTCCAGAAGGATTTCACGGAAGATGTTGGATTGTACTTTTCCGCGCTGTTGGACAAAGGCGGAGGCGGAAACATCAAGGCCGCAGTCGTGAAGCTCCTTGTTGAGACTTCCTCCCTGCATACTGATTACGGTTCGCAAAAGGGTTTCAAGTTGTAATTTGCGGTTTCGGCTGAAATCTGTCAGCCCTCCGGGGACGTATCCACCGCGCAGGAAAGAGGCGGAATGAATCGCGCGGTCAAGCTCGGCTTTGACGGTTTCGGGAAGTGATGCCATTGGGATTTTCTCCTGTATTTTGATGCGCATGGCCGCATTTGCGCCACACATCGGCGCATGAGCGCCGAACAGGAGGGGTGCTTTTAAATGTCCGTAATTTTAATTTATAGCCCCATTATACCCGCAAAAAAGCACAAATAGTTAACAAAAAGTGAACATTTCAAGCGGAGCCGAAAAGCGGCGAAAATCATTTTTGAGACGTAAACAGGACTTGTTGATATTGGGCGGTAAACATTGTTTTGGGGAATGACTATTTGGAAAAGTCGGTGTCAAGCGGTTTTTTGATACGTCATCTGGACTTGTTGAAATTGGGATAGAAAAGACCGTTTAATCCGTCATATACCAATTTTCTGCATAACCCGCTATTTTTTACATCGTTGCACAAACTTGTTGTAATGGAACACAATCATTCCGTATTGGCTTTTTTCTTAAAACCGCGTGACTTTTACATCATTCCCACGACTTGTTGATACCGCACAAAGCATAGAGCGCACAGCAACAACGCTGTGCGCTCTATACGCTTCTTAACTTAATGCCGCAGGTCCTTTCGGCACAATTCCGATTTGGGGTAGGGTTCTTAACTTAATGACATTGGGATAAGCTCCCGGGCGTTTGAAGATCATATATTCCCTATTCTCTGGCCGTATTTTACAGGCGTCTCGACGCCCCTTGAGGTGTTCACGGTGTATATCCCGTCCACCTGGCCGGAGCCACGGCGAAGGAGGACTATGACGGTACTGCCGCCGTAGAGGAAGGCGCCCTTCTCCCGGCCCTTTTCCACAGCTCCGGGACCGTGGTGATTTTTTATTTTACCGACCAGCAGCGCGCCGACCTCCATCTGGATAAATCTGCCCAGGGCGTCGCCGTCGATAACCGTGTATTCACGGGAATTTTCGGTGAATACCGGGACGCGCTCCAGTGCTATGGGGCGGACGGTGTGGAGCTTTCCGGGGATAAAGACGTTATCGCCCTTTGTGCCGGAGTCGATGTAGCAGTACCGGTGGTAGTTGTCAACGCACAGCCTGAACACCAGGGCCGTGCCGCCGACAAACTCCCGCCAGATAGGGTCGCCGTTCACGAGGGATGGGAGGGTGAAGCGCGACTGCTTTACAGGAAGGACGGTGTCGCCGTCTATTTCATAGGCGGACAGCAGTCCGTCACAGGGGGAGATGAGGGCCTCAGGGGACATGTCCACAGGACGGAGCCCGGCCTTTATCCGCCGGGAAAAGCAGTCGTTGAAGCACTCAAAGCCGTCGCTTTCGTACTCGGAAAGGTCTATACCGGCCCTCTTGACAAATGGCTTTATAAGGGGCTTTGAGGCCCGGGTATCGAGGAAGCGGCCCACAGCCCGGGAAAGGCCCGGGCGGGTCAGCACGTTAAGACACATACGCCCGGGGACCGTGCCGTACAAAAAACCGAGGCCGCTCATTTTAAAAGCTTCCCGACAAGCATCAGGGCAAACTCCACGGCGCCGATGGCCACCATGATAAGTATCCCCCTGATGCCGGGCTTTCTTATCTGGACCTTGACCAAAAAGGCGACGGCGCAGAATACGGCCGTGGCGAAGTACATCATGGTCACGTCCGCGGGGATTATATACTGCAGAAGCTGTATGAAGGGGAATATGAGAGAGACGGTGGTCACGGGCATACCGGTGTAATATTTCCTCGCGCCGGTCTCGGACTTCTGCCGCTCCTCCTCGGTGACGTTGAAGTAGGCCAGGCGAATGAGGGCCGCCAGGGCGTAGAGGATGAGCACCGCGATAAGGATGAACTCGACGATAAGAAATACGGCCTTGCCGGCGTTTGTGCCGATGGCGTACATGACGGGCGACCAGCGAAGCATGGCGACGCCGATGGCCACGGGAAGTACGCCGAAAGCCACGAGATCCGACAGGGAGTCTATCTGGATGCCGAAGGCGCGCTCGGCGTCGGTGCGATCTGTTTTGCGCCTCGCGACCTTGCCGTCAAAGGCGTCGCAAAGTCCGCAGAAGAGCAGGAAGAAGGTGCCGATGTAGGGGTGCCCGGGCCCGGCAAGGGACACGACGATGCCGGCACAGGCGGACAGGAGGCTGGCGTAGGTCAGTATAACGGTGTAATCATAGAAACCAATCATAACTGTCGCTCTCTCTTTTTAAGGACTAAATATTTTATAAAGGTCACGGCCCCGCAAAGAAGTACACAGATATAGAAGGATATTGCCCGGGAAAGAAGCTCGAAGTCCACCACGTCCCGGTGGGGGATGAAGCTCCCGAAGCCGTCGAGCATCAGGTAGTCGGAGACGCCCATGGCACCGGGGATGGGGATGGCGTTGGAGCCCAGCACCGTCATGCACTGGACCGTCCAGACCCGGACGGCGGTGACGAACCCGCCTCCGGAGGCGAGGCACAGGAAGAAGGGCACGCACAGGACGCAAAGACGCTGAAGGAGGTTTAAGATAAACGACTTCACAAGAGCCGGACGGTGGGACATTATCATTGTGGCGTAGCCGGCGTAGCTCTCCATATGCTCCGAGAGCCTGGCGAGGCGCTCCTCCTCCCGGCGGAGGATATGGAGCCTGCACAGAAGGCGCAGGCCGCCGCGGCATATTTTGTGGAGGAGCTTTTCATTGACCGTGAGCATAATGAAGAAGGCCCCGAGGCCAAGCTGTATGGCGATGCCGACGGAGATGAGTATTTTTGAAACTGTTCCGAAGGCCGCGAAGGTGCCGGGACTTATGATGAAGGACACGATCCCCAGAACGATTATGGAGAAGGTGTACATGGTGAGGTTCACGATGAGGGAAATGGTGGATATTAGCGGCGGTATGCCGTCCTTGACCATGAACCAGCCGCAGGCGGGCTGTCCGCCGGTGGCGGATGGGGTTATGGCGGAGAAATATATGTCCGAGGCAGACCAGATGAAGGCGCTGCCGTGACCGGAGCGGTAGCCGAAGGCGGAGCTTATGGTGCGCACGGCCTCGCCCTCAAAAAATATGAAGCCAAGCATACAGAGAGCGGCGCACAGCACCCAGGGGACAGAGGCGCGGCTCAGATATTCGGCGAAGGTATCGAGGGTGAAGGAGCGGCTTTGGGATACGATGGCGTAGACGCTCAGGGCCGCGATGACGAAAAACAGAATGGGCCACAAGAGCTTTGAGCGTGAGGATCTTTTCATAGGGTATCTCCGAAAATGCTGTTGTTGAGCCTCTCGAGGCACCTGCCGGCCCCGGCGCGGCGGGATATGAACTGTCCCAGCTCCGCCACGGCCACGGCGGCGGGGATGTCCAGCACAAGGTGCTGTTTTACAAGCAGGGTAGAGGCGAACACCAGGAGAGTGAACACAAGACTGCCGTATTTATATACGGGAGAGGGCTTTTTCGCCTCCAGCGCGCACCGGAAGCACAGCCATGACTCCATACAGTGCAGGGAGGGGAAGAGGTTGTCAGGGGTGTCAAGGAAGTAGATGAGGCGGGTGAGCCTTTCAAATACTCCGCTGCCGGTGACCTCGGGCCGCGTCATGGCGGTGGGCAGGAACACGAAAAAGAGCGCGCAGATGAACTTTGAGATCATCTCGCCGGCCATCACCCGGTAGCAGAGCTCCTTGGAGTCCCGGCATATGATAATGTAACCGACGGCCCACTGGAGGAACGCCAGCACGTAAACGACGATAAAGGCCGGCACGAACGGGATGGCCCGGTCAAGGGGAATGGACAGGTCGTAATGGACAGCGCCGCGGACGAAAAGCCGCAGTATGAAATATACAAAGCAGTTGAATACAAGCGCCAGGGCGATTGGGACCCAGGCGTATCTGGGCAGGAGCCCAGAGGATCTCTTTTTGGTCATCCGGACCACGCACCTTCAAAGAAATATGGGAATACGATAATTTAAGGCCATAATTATTTATCAGTATAGCATAAATCCCGCTGACAGTAAAGAGGTGACCGGAAAATTTTGTCGCGGGGGGGTGATGGGGGGGACTGGGGGTAGACTCCCCTCAGTCGGCTTTGCCGACAGCTCATCTCCGCGCTAAGAGCCGCCCTTCGGGCGGTTGCGCTGTGATGCGCGCCTGCGGGCGCAGCCCTCAGAGAGGGGAGCCTTTTCGCCTGCGGGCGGGACGGGGGGGATGTAAATTGGCGCACGGAGGGCGCAACATTTAACCCCTTAACCTCCCCGACGTTCGGGGAGGTGGCCCCGCAGGGGCGGTAGGGGCGAGGGAGGAGGGGTTGCGCACGCCTATACCCTCGACCCTTCAGTCGGCTGCGGCCGACAGCTCCCCTTACGAAGGGGAGCTTAAGAGAACAAGGTTGCGCCTTGCGGCGCGGATTTTATTTTGTGTGAGCCTTCCCCGCTTGGGCGGGGAAGGGTAGGGATGAGGTGGGATTATGCGGCGTTAGCCGCAACAATATTCTCTCGTCCCCGCCGCGCGGATAGCCCCTCCTCTCTGAGGAGGGGGTAGGGGGAGGAGTCTGAAACATTTGCGCACGCCTACACCCTCGATCCCTCAGTCGCCTGATGGCGACAGCTCATCTCCGGCCTAAGAGCCGCCGCGTTGCGGCGGTTGGCCTCCGAAACGCGCCTGCGGGCGCAGCCCTTACGAAGGGGAGCCTGAGGGGAGCAAGGGTGCGCCTTGCGGCGCGATTAAATTGTGCGGCGGAGCCGCAAACCTTTTTTGAGGCGGGTGCGTTTGTTTGGGTGCTTCCTGATTTGCTACTCTCACACCTAACCCCTGCCCCTCCCCACGCTTGGGTGGGGAGGGCGAAAAAGGAGCGGCCCGGGAGGGCCGCAACATTTTAAAATGGGGCAGACTCCACTCAGTCGCTTCGCGACAGCTCATCTCCGCGCTAAGAGCCGCCCTACGGGCGGTTGCGCTGTGATGCGCGCCTGCGGGCGTAACCCTCAGAGAGGGGAGCCTTTTTCGCCTGCGGGCGGATTGATTTACGCGTTGAGGTATTTTATAAGGTCAGCGGGGGTCTCGAGGGTGACTATGGCGCCGGCGGACTTGAGCTCCTCGCGGGTGCCGTAGCCCCAGAGGACTCCGGCGGTGCGGATGCCGAGCTCACCCGCGCCCTCCACATCGTACATCCTGTCGCCGACCATAAGGACGCGGTCGGGGGCGGTGATGGCGAGGGTATCCATTATGTACCTTATGACGTCGGATTTCTCGATCCTGCCGACCTTTTCCTCGGAACCGCCCATGAAGTCGAAATATTTATCGAGGCCGAAGTGGCCCATGACCTGATCCACGCCGTACTGCCACTTGGAGGAGGCGACCACGAGCCTGAAGCCGGCGGATCTGAGACGGGAAAGCATGTCCTCAACCCCGGGGTAGACGCTGTTTTCGAACATGCCCTTCGGAAGATAGTATTCGAGATAATATTTCATTATCTCCTGGAAACGCTCAACGGGTACGCCGTAGGTCACGGTGAAGGAGTATTTGAGCGGAGGGCCGACAACGCGCTTGAGCTCTAAGTGGCTCTCGGGCTCTATGCCGAAGGAGGACAGGGCGTAGTGGAAGGAGTTCATAACCCCGGGGGCGGAGTCGGTAAGGGTCCCGTCCAGGTCAAAAAGTATGGTGTCAAATTCCCGCATTTTCACACCTCACAGCTTTGTTATAAAGGAGCCCGCGGCCTTGAGCATAAGGCGCTTTTGGGTGCCGGAGAAATCAACGGTGAGAAGGGCGTCGCCGGGCATACTCGCGACGGCGGTGACGGTGCCCTCGCCGAAGGCTTTGTGGCGTATCCTGTCACCGGGCCGAAGGGAGGGGAGAGAGGTGGAGCCGGGGGCGGTTACAGGGCGCTTGGGGGCGGCGGATACCGCCGGGGCCCGGCGGACCGGGGACTGCGTATCCCGGCGCTGGCCGGACTCCATGTAGGCCCTGCGGGGGCTTGTGAAACGGGGCTCGTCGTCGAAGAAGGACTCGCGGCGCGTGTAGTCCATAAAGTCGGGGTCCGGCTCCCGGGTGAGGGAGGCGGCGGGCTTGTCGATGTGCTCGTCGGGGATCTCCTCCACGAACCGGGAGACGAGATTTGAGGTGGTGTGGCCGAAGAGCATCCTGCGGCGGGCGGCGGTGAGGATCAGGCGGGATTTTGCCCGGGTCAGGGCCACGTAACACAGCCTGCGCTCCTCCTCCATCTCCTCGGTGTCGCCGATGGAGCGGCTGGAGGGGAAGATGCCGTCCTCCATGCCGGCGACGAATACCCAGGGGAACTCAAGGCCCTTGGCAGAGTGCATGGTCATCATAACAACGCTGTCGGCGCCGGCGTCAAGGGAGTCTAAGTCCGTGTAGAGGGCGATCTCGTCAAGAAATCCGGCCAGGGTCGGGGTTTCCGCCCGGGAGGAGTAGCTTACGATGTTACTTTTGAGCTCCTTTATGTTGTCCACGCGGGCCAATGCCTCGTCAGAGTCGCCGAGGGAGGCGGCGTAGCCGGTTTTTTCGAGCAAGGTGTCGTAAAATTGGTCAAGGGGCACGGTGTCGGCAAGGGCGCGAAGGGACATTATGAGCTCCAGAAAGCCCATGAGCTTTGAGGCGGCTGATTTGAGCTCGGGGTAGTTGCCGGCGTCAGCGGCCACGTCGAGTATGGGGCGGCTCTCGGCGGACGCCACGGCCCTGAGGCGCTCCACTGTGGTGGGGCCGATGCCACGGGGTGGGTTGTTTATCACACGCAGTACGCGCAGATCGTCGGCGGGGTTGTGGATCACGGACAGGTAGCTCGTCATGTCCTTGATCTCGGCCCGGTCGAAGAACCTGGTGCCGCCGATGACGCGGTAGGGGATGCTCATACGCTTGAAGGCGTACTCCAGGCGGTTTGACTGGGCGTTCATGCGGTAGAGCACGGCAAAATCCGACCAGCGCATACCGGAGGCCACGGCGTTGACGATGCTTTCGGCGATGTAGGCGGCCTCGGCGTCGTCGTTATCGGTCACCTGGAGGGTCAGCTTCTCGCCGTCGCCGGCGTCGGTCCAGAGATTTTTGCCCTTGCGGCCGAGGTTGTTTTTTATGACGCTGTTGGCCGCGCCGAGGATGTGGCCGGTGGAGCGGTAATTCTGCTCAAGCTTTATGACGCGGGCGTTTTTGTAACGCTTCTCAAAGGAGAGGATGTTCTCGATGGTGGCACCGCGGAAGCGGTATATGGACTGGTCGTCATCGCCAACGACGCATATGTTGTTGGTGCCGCCGGCAAGGAGGCTCGCAAGCATGTACTGAAGGATGCTCGTGTCCTGATACTCGTCTACAAGCACATATTTAAACTGCCTCTGCCAACGCTCACGGACCTCGGGGTACTCCCGGAGGAGCTTTACGGTGTAGAGGATGAGATCGTCAAAATCCAGGGCGTCGGCGGCCAAAAGGCGGCGGGAGTACTCGGTATAGGCCCTGGCGATGAGCTTTTTTCGGGGGTCATAGCCCTTTTCGGCCTGGGCGGTGTAGTCGGAGGCGGAGAGCATGGAGTCCTTGGCGCGGCTTATCTCCGAGAGGACCTGGCGGGGAGGGAATACCTTCTCATCCATGTCGAGCTCCCGGAGGACGCGCTTCATCACGGCCTGGCTGTCGGAGGTGTCATAGATGGTGAAGGAGGGGGAGATGCCGAGGACGTCGACGCTGCGGCGAAGTATCCGAACACAGGCGGAGTGGAAGGTCATGGCCCAGACGTCCTCGGCCCCGGGGCCGAGCTTGGAGGCAAGGCGGGTCTTAAGCTCGTCGGCGGCCTTGTTGGTGAAGGTTATGGCGATTATCCGCCAGGGCTCCACGGGGTCCAGGGCGCAGAGCTCACGGACCTCGGGGCTCGCAGGCGCGGCTCCGGTAGCGGCCGCCTCAAGGAGCGCAAGCTCCGCCTCGCCCACGTGCTCCGGCACGTCGCCGGAGTCGGAGGCGCGGCCATAGCGGATGAGGTTGGCCACGCGGTTTATGAGGACCGTGGTCTTGCCGCTGCCGGCTCCGGCAAGGAGCAGAAGGGGGCCCTCGGTGGCCATCACGGCCTTCCTCTGCATGTCGTTGAGGGAGGAAAAGTCCCGGGAGATTATCCTTTTTCTGGCATCGGCGTAGCGTTTTTCAAAATCCGTTTTGTCCATATATATGTACCTGCTGATAGAAATTTTTTCGTGTTTTTTCGGAAACTTTCGCAAATTTTGGGGTAATCGGGGGTATATTTTGTACCCATCAAGGACATGTTTTGTACCTGTCAAGGACATGTTTTTACCCATCAAGGATATGTTTTTGTACCTGTCGGGGACACGCTGGCGGTTTGAGTGGGGATAGGCAACAGTATTATACACCATTATGGGGGGAGTTTCAAATAAAAAACTTCAGTTGGGGGGATGCGGTTGCGGCTGGGGCGCTTGCATGTACGGTTTTCGTTGAGAAGAATATACCAATGTGTTGCAGTTTAATTATAGAAAAAATGTTATAATGAGAGTGAGACTTTTTCAGGCATCAAACGACTAATAAATGAAAGGGGTTATTGAAATCCCTTTCAGAAAGGAGAGAGTCATGGATAACGGTGCAAGCAGCTACCGCCGTTTCCTTGATGGTGATGACAAAGGGATCGCTGAAATCGTTGAAAACTATAAGGATGGACTTATCCTTTATTTGAACGGTTATGTCAATAATGTTTTCATTGCCGAGGAATTGACGGAAGATACCTTTTTTCGGTTGCTCATAAAGAAACCGCGATATTCCGGAAAAAGTACATTTAAATCTTGGCTGTACGCAATCGGGCGAAATGTGGCGATCGACTTTATAAGGCATAATTCCAAGCAGCTTAACACTCCTATTGAGGATATGGAGAACTATTTGAGCGAGGAACAGAGTCTCGAACGGTCATACATAAAAGAAGAAAGAAAAATCGCGATCCATAAAGCACTGTCTAAACTTTCTGTCGATTACAGAACAGTCCTTTGGCTTGTGTTCTTTGAAGGACTCTCCAACAAAGAAGCGGCAATCGTCTTAAGGAAAAACGAACGCCAGGTAAGAAATCTTCTATATCGGGCAAAGCGGTCTTTGAAATCAAGACTTGAAGAGGAGGGATTTGCTTATGAAGAACAGTAATGAAATGTTTAATAGTCTGTTGGAACGCAGGGATCGGTATATCGCCGAGCAAAGGAGAAGGAGAAAGGCAGTCGTCCGTGCTGTAGCTCCTGTGTGCTGCTTTTGTTTTGCTGTGATGATTGGCGTTGGGATTTGGAGATTTGGCGGCTCAACAGCGGGTACTGGTGAATCAGGGCTGTATTTTGAGAAAGGTAAGTATACTGTTGTTGGGATAAGCCTCGGCGGCAACAGAGATATTCCGTCGTCCTTTGATGAACTTGAAGCGCGCGCTCGGTATTCGATCAACGGAGAAGAGAACAAAAACGGTGTTATTATTCAATGCTCTGTTGATGGCGCCAGCGTGAATCGCATTATTGAACCGTCTGAAGAAGAACGCGATAAATCAAAAATATACGGAATCAATCATGTTTTGACGCCAATTAAGGTTGAGAAAATCTTTTACGCCGGATCGAATGTAGATATTGAGGAGGGTGGAGTATATCTTGTAAAGGAACCTTTCTTCTACATTACTGATGAATCATGTGAACCCTATTTCAGTACGTATGGGCCGGGGACAATATACGCGGAAGAATACACACCCTTGCAGAAAGGGAATCAGTACATCGCGTATATAACCCTTTTGGATGATGAGATTTATAACTATAACGATGAACCCATTCTAAGCCTGATCGGGCTCCAGGAAGCCGTTTACTGTGTAGCTTCTGAAGTGGACGCAAAAGCTATTACAGCAGGAGCTGACAGGAATTACTGGACATTGTGGGAAGCTGTAATGGAGAATTATATGAAGTGATCTATGTCATTGAGGGGAGGAGGCTGGGGGTAGACTCCCGTCAGTCACTTCGTGACAGCTCCCCTCAGAGAGGGGAGCCTTTTTGGGTGCGGGCGGGGACGAGGGAGGGCGGGTTTGGGAACCCGCCCCTACGGGGGGTTGGGAGATTTTTCTATAATTGCCGTAGGGGAGGGTTCCAAACCCTCCCGGTTTTTAATTAGCGCCGTAAGGCGCAACCTTTAACTCCTTAACCTCCCCTTCGTAAGGGGAGGTGGCCCAGCGGGGCCGGTAGGGTCGAGACCGAAGGGATTGCCAGGGCCCGGAATGGGAGGTGCGGCAGAGGTCGATACCCTCGACCCCTCAGTCGGCTGCGGCCGACAGCTCCCCTTACGAAGGGGAGCCTAAGGGGAGCAAGGTTGCGCCTTGCGGCGCGATTAAATGTGCGGCGGAGCCGCAAACCTTTTTTGGGAGCGGGTGCGTTACCTTTTTTGGGGTGTAGACTCCCCTCAGTCGCTTCGCGACAGCTCCCCTCAGAGAGGGGAGCCTTTTTGGGTGCGGGTGGTAGTTCCAATTGGGGGGTATGGTGGGGGGATTTTGGTCGGGGGTTGGTCGTGTCGGTTTTACATTGTGAAAAAAGCTGTTACTTTTGGGCGGGGGTGTCGTCTATGTATATAGACGCGTCTGATGATCGCGAAGGAGAGGGGGGTGGAGGTCATTACGGATGAGGAAATCATCGCGTTGTATTGGAAACGCGACAGTAACGCTATCGAAGCGACGAGCAGGGCTTACGGCACATATTGCTATGCGATCGCGAACGGGATTTTAAAAAGCCCGGAGGACGCGGAGGAATGTGTGAACGACACGTGGATGAGGGCGTGGAACACGATCCCTCCGCAGAGGCCACAAAGGCTTCGCGTATTCTTAGCGAAAATCACAAGAAATCTGGCTTTTGATAAATCCAAGAGCCGGTGTACTCAAAAGCGCGGCGGCGGGGAGATATGCCTTGCGCTGGAGGAGTTGGGGGAATGTGTCGACGCGGGGGCAGACCCGGAGTCGGAGGTCATGGCAGAGGAGCTTAGGGGGAGCATAAACGGCTTTCTGCGCGGACTGCCCGGGCGGGATCGGGATATATTCCTTCGGCGGTATTTTTTCGTGGAGTCCACAGACGACATTGCAACGCGATACGGGATGACAAGGAGCGCCGTCCTCATGGCGCTGTCCCGGACGCGGAAAAAGCTGAAGCTTTATTTGAAGAAGGAGGGGCTTATATAATGACAGGTGAAAAGCTTTTTGAGCTCATCGGAGCGGCGGACGATGAGCTTTTGGAGCGGAGCGAGTGGAGCGTTCAAAAGAAAAAAGCCGGTTTCAGGGTGAAAACGGTGATAGCGGTGGCCGCCGCGGTCGTGACGGTTTTGGCGGTCATGGGAGTCGCGGCGGCGGAAATGGGGATCGATCCGGTGGAGCTCATCGCAAACGCGTTTGTCAAAAGGGGGCTCAGCGAATCGCCGGAGCAGATCGGGGAGCAGATAAATAACGGCGAGTGGATATACCTGAACGGCGACAATGTGGCGATCATCGTCCCCGAATCACCCGTAAAAATCATGTTGAGCGCGGACGGCGGGCTGACATGGAGGGAGTCCGTCGTTGAAAACAGCGATGGGATGGAGGCGTTTGGCGATTGGCGGGACGGTATTGCCTATTACGGAGGATATATAGGCTTCTTCGGTGAAAATGGCGGGTATCTTGCACTGAAGGCACCGATCGCCATGGGAAGAGAGCCTATTCGAATTTTCCTGACAGGCGACGGCGGTGATACCTGGCGGGAAATCGGAGATCCTACGGATATTCACCAGTCCGTACCCACCGGAGCGGCCTTCTCCACGCCTGAAATCGGCTTTGTGAGCTACCGGTACGGTGAGGACCCGGGACCTGATATTTGGCGGACCTTGGACGGCGGAGGCACCTGGGAGAAGCTCGCCGTAAAGCTACCCGACGGATACACGGATGAGTGCCGCTTTACGCCGCTAACGCCAAGCTTTGACGGCGCGATTGGCGCGTATCCGATCAAAGTCCTGAACACGCAGACGGGCAGAGAGAATATGATAACCATGCGCAGCGATGATTTTGGGCTGACGTGGAGGTTTGAGTGAGTCTTATCGCGTACGGGGGAAACATATAGAAATGCCGTGGGCTTTTAGAGCCACGGCATTTTTTGGCAGGGAGCGGGGGTGGGGGAATGTGGTTGCGCCGGAGGCGGAGATTTTATCGCCTGCGGGCGGGGATACCCCCCTCTCTGAGGAGGGGGTGAAGTCCGAAACATTTGTACACGCCTACACCCTCGACCCTTCAGTCGGCTGCGGCCGACAGCTCCCCTTACGAAGGGGGAGCTTAAGGGGAGCAAGGTTGCGCCTTCGGCGCGGTGAAATGTGCGGCGGAGCCGCAAACCTTTTTTGGGGGCGGGTGCGTTACCTTTTTTGGGGGGCGGACTCCCCTCAGTCGGCTGCGCCGACAGCTCCCCTCAGAGAGGGGAGCCTTTTGGGTGCGGGTG
>CANRLF010000045.1 GCA_947631395.1 uncultured Oscillospiraceae bacterium | reverse complement strand
CAAGCCGCCTATGAGGATAAGGTCATGGGACGTATCCCGGAGAGTGTCTGTATCCAGCTTCTGAACAAGTACGAAGCCGAGCGGACGGAGAAGCTGGAACACAAAAAGGACATCTCCGCGAAGCTGGCAACCAGCCGGGCAAACGAGCAGTCAGTTGATGATTGGCTTGACATGATACAGGACTACACCCAGCTTGAGGAGCTTGACCGTCCCACCCTTGTCCGGCTTATCCAGAAAATCGAGGTCGGCGAGAAATATCAGGTGAATGACCACATGGAACGGGACATCAACATCTACTACAATTTTGTAGGCTTTGTAGAACTATAAACCCGTCATGCTTTATGCAAGGTTGACTAATGAGATGTACGCCAAGGACACCAGCCAAAAAGGCCGCTCATCGGTGAAAATCAAGGCTGAGACAGGCGCAAGGATCGCATCACGCCCAAACTACGGTTACATGAAAGACCCGGACGACCCAAAGCGACACCTTGTTCCTGACCCTGAAACGGCGCCTGTGGTCAAACGCATCTTCGCCCTCTGCGCCTCCGGCCTCGGCCCAACGAGGATAGCCAACCAGCTTCGGCAAGAGGAGATCCCTTCACCGGCATACCACTATTACGCAAAATATGGCGTACAGCTCTCAACCCTCGATATTTCAAAGCCATATGCCTGGTCGTCAGCTACGGTGAGTAAAATACTGGAGGATGAGGTGTACCTGGGCGTAACGGTCAATATGAAGACGACCACGATCTCTTACAAGAACAAGAAAAAGATCAAACGCCCTGAGTCAGAGCAGCTCCGCTTCGAAGGAACGCATGAGCCGCTCATCGACAGGCAGACATGGGAGATCGTGCAGGACATCCGAAAGCACAAGCGCCGGCGCACAAATTTCGACGAGCAGGATATGTTCTCCGGCCTCGTCTATTGCAAGGACTGCGGCGGGACTATGGTGCTGCACCGTTCCCACACGATGGACTCCTCCAAAAACTGCTTCATGTGTTCCACCTACAAGAAGAAGGGTAAGGACGTCTGTACCACCCATTACATCCTTGAATCAGATCTCAACGCCATCGTCCTTGACGACATCCGTCGGATTACCCACTTCGCAAGGCAGAACGAACGCAGGTTCGCGGAATACATCGGCATGAAACGCACAAAGGAGGCCCAAAAGGAAATCCGTGGTCTTGAGAAACAGATAGCCGCGATGACAAAACGCCAGTCAGAGCTTATGTCCCTGTTCAAGCGTCTCTACGAGGACAACGTCCTTGGCAGGATTCCCGATGAGCAGTACAGAATACTCTCCAACGAGTATATTACAGAGCAGTAGAACATCAAAACCGCCCTCCCGGAGCTGACCACATATCTGCAGGAACTGAAGGACTCCACCACCAACTTCGACCGCTTTCTGGAGAACGCCAGAAAGTATACGGAAATAAACGTGCTGACCCCCGAACTCCTCCACACCTTCATCAAGCGCATTGAGGTCGGCGAGTGCGCCAAGAAGTATTCCCGCAGCGCCCCACAGGACATCGTCATCCACTACCGGGACATTGACATAGTAGACGACATGCCTCAGGAGCTTGAGGACATCCTCATACAGGTCGCTGAACTGGATTTGGAAATCGCATGACACAAACTAAGGAGCCTGTGCATCACCACAGGCTCCCAACCGAGAAAATTTATAAATAGGTAGGTTCACAATGTTTCCCTACGACACGTTCCAGAGCGGCGAGGATTTTTCGTGTCAGGCAAGGAAGACGCCGCCGGGAATACCCATTGGTATTTCCAAGGCGGCTGACGCCGCATGGCGCAAAAAAGACCGGCGCGAATGTCTTGTTTTAATTGGATATTAGTATTAGTTATGCTCAAGGATACATTTATACCCCGACACGACATGCTTTATGCCGTGTCGGGGTATACTTTTTGAAAAAATTTAAAAAAATATTGACAGGGGCTTATGGCGGTGCTATTATAACTGTACTAACACAGCTAATACAGTTGGTACAGCTTTTCGGGAGGTGAGGCAATGCTCCAACTAAATTACAGGGACGCCCGGCCCATATATGAGCAGGTGAAGGACGGACTTCGCAGGCTCATCATCACCGGGGCGATAAAGGCGGGGGACAAGCTCCCGTCGGTGAGGGCCCTGTCCGGCTCCCTGGCAATTAACCCCAACACCATCCAGAGGGCATATGAGGCGCTGGAGGCGGAGGGTTACGCCTACACGGTGGCGGGCAAGGGGAGCTTCGCGGCGGTGCCGGAGGACGTGAGCGACGGACGGCGGGAGGAGCTTTTGGAAAAGCTCAAATCGGCGGTACAGGAGCTTCGCTACCTGGGCATGACCACGGAGGAGATCTGTGAGATCCTTAAAAAAGAGGAGGATGAGAGATGATAGAGGTTAAAGATGTGGTAAAGAGCTTTGACGGCTTTCACGCCCTGAACGGCCTTACCATGACGGTGCCAAAGGGGGCCATATACGGCCTTGTGGGGCCAAACGGAGCGGGGAAGTCCACCATACTCCGGCACCTTTGCGGGGCGTACAGGCAGGACTCGGGGGAGATAACCCTGGAGGGAGCGCCCATATATGAAAATCCCGCGGTGAAGGCGCGGATGGCGGTGATTCCGGACGAGATATACAGCTTCGGCTCCGCCACCACCAGGGACATGATGAAATTTTATAAGGGGCTATACCCGACCTTTGACGAGGAACGCTATAAGAGGCTCCGGGAGGCATTCCCGGAGGTGGACGAGAAGCGGCCCATCAGGAGGCTCAGTAAGGGTATGCAAAAGCAGTCGGCCTTCTGGCTGGCGCTGAGCTGTAAGCCGGATTACCTCCTGCTGGACGAGCCCGTGGACGGCCTGGACCCCGTGATGCGCCGGCAGGTTTGGAGCATACTTATGGGGGACGTGACCGAGCGGGGGACGACGGTGGTGGTATCGAGCCACAACCTTCGGGAGCTGGAGGACGTCTGCGACCACGTGGGGATACTTAGCCACGGGAAGGTGGCGCTTGAGAGGTCTTTATCGGAGCTCCAGGGAGGCATCGTGAAGCTCCAGATAGCCTTCAACACCGAGACACCGCCGGAGCTTCCGGAGGATCTTCAGATACTTCACACGTCAAACCTGGGCAGGATCTACACATATATCGTCCGGGGAAGCTCAGAGAAGGTCCAGGAGCGATTTGCTCAGTTTTTGCCCATATTCATGGAGGCACTGCCCCTGACGCTGGAGGAGATTTTTATTTACGAGATGGGAGGCGAGGATTATGCGGTCCGGGAAATCGTACTTTGACCTGACGCTCTTTAAAAAGACGGTGACGCGCTGGTGGCCAATATGGGGCTCGTACCTTGTGATCTGGTTCTTCATTCTGCCCTTCTCCCTGTTCGTAGACGGCGGCGTATACATGTACTACGGGGATATTACGGACAGCCTCAACATCTATATATGGTTCGCGGCCCTCTATGCCCCCATATGCGCCATGGCGGTGCTGAGCCATCTGTATTGGCCAAGGTCCGCGAACTTCTACGGCGCGCTGCCTGTTAAGCGGCAGGGCATATTCCTCACCCAGTACACGGCGGGACTGTGCTTCACGATTGTGCCGAACCTGATAATATTCCTGCTCACTTCACTTGTATGCGCGGGACAGGGCGACTTCAACGCGAGCTGCATGTTCGGCTGGCTGGGGGTGACAACGGTTGAGACGTTCTTTTTCTACTCCTTCGCCATACTGTGCGGCATGCTTGCGGGGCATGTGCTGGCGCTCCCGGTGTTTTACGGCGTGTTCAACTGCGTGGTGATGGCCTTTTTATCGCTGGTGGACTGGATACTGGAGAGCATCTATTACGGTTTTGCGTCACTTCCCGGCTGGGTCGAGTCAGTGGCGAAGTGGTTCACGCCGGGCTACCAGTTTTTATCCCTTGACTGGTACGACGCCAATCAAGCGATGGGCATACCCCACAGCATGGATCTGCCCTACGTATTCAGACTTGAGCGGGAGAGCGGTTTGATAATCGCGGTCTACTGCGTGGTGGCAGTGATCATGGTCGTCGCGGCGTATTTCCTCTATAAGTCCCGCCGAACCGAGAGCGCCGGGGACGTGGTGGCGGTGGAACACCTGCGGCCCGTGTTCAAATACGGCGTGGCCGTCTGCTCCGGGCTTTTCCTGGGCTATGTGACCGACGAGGCGGTGGGCGGCCTGCCCGTATGGGTCGTTGTCTGGACGGTAGTTGGCTACTTCGCGGCACAGATGATACTTGATAAGTCCTTCCGTGTATTCAAAAAGTGGCACGGGGCCCTGATAGTCGGGGCGATAATGACGGCGGCGGTGCTCATGGTGACCCTTGACGTCACCGGCTTTGAAAAGCGTGTGCCTGAGATCGAGGACGTGGAGAGCATCGAGGTGAGTAGGTTCTATCTGAACCATGATTACGGTAACAGCGACAGCGCCGACTGGGGCTATTTCACCCTAACGGACAGGGAGGACATAGAGAAATTTATCGACCTGCATAAGGCAATCCTGGCAAGCCACGATGCCGACGACCACTACGGCGAATACGCGGGATACGTGGACATGGTGGTCACCTACCACACCGACCGCGGCGACGTATCACGCCAGTACGGGGTGCCGGTATACTCAGGGCGTGAGAACGGCGAGGGCTCCGTCGCCTGGGCACTGGAGCGCATCTACTCAGACCGCGACCTATATTGGCACATATACGGCTTTGACGAGCTGGAGGAGTTCATGGGCAAGGGCGGCGTACCGGGGCTACGCTATGATTACACCGCGTACACATATGACAGCGACGACCCGGAGATGGAGTACGATTATTTCCGGAACGGCGGCAGCAACTATGTTGAGATCACGAAATACGCCGACCTGCAGGACGTGCTCGACGCCGTAAAGCAGGACTTCTTCGCCGGGGACATTGGCCGCCGTACCGTCTCAGCTCAGGCGAGTGTAGGCTACCCGGATGTCGCCCCCGACAACAGGAGGACCCTGGAGATCACCATAAGCCCCAGCAACATCCGCGAGGCCTACAACGAGTATAGACGCGTGATCACGATCGACATCGCGCCGACCGCAGAAAAGACACTATCCGTTATCCACGGGCTCCTGCCGGGGTTACTTGAGGAAAAGGGATTGAGTAATTGAAATGGCTTCGCCCCCCGGATGACGGGGGGCGAAGGTTTTTGGGGGGGCTGGGGGGGCTGGGGGTACGGACTCCCCTCAGTCGGCTGCGCCGACAGC
Organism: uncultured Oscillospiraceae bacterium; assembly: GCA_947631395.1. Taxonomy (GTDB): domain Bacteria; phylum Bacillota; class Clostridia; order Oscillospirales; family Oscillospiraceae; genus RUG626. The sequence continues at coordinate 10,201 of CANRLF010000045.1, read as the reverse complement.
TCCCCTCAGAGAGGGGAGCCATTGCGCCTGCGGGCGGGGTTGCCCCTCCTCTCTGAGGAGGGGGTAGGGGGAGGAGTCTGGGGCATTTGCGCACGCCTACACCCTCGACCCCTCAGTCTCGCTTCGCTCGACAGCTCCCCTTACGAAGGGGAGCTTAATTTAAAAGGTTGCGGCTACGCCGCTTATCCCACCTCATCCCTGCCCTTCCCCGCCCGGGCGGGGAAGGCGGCCACGCGGGGAGGGTGGGGCGAGGGAGGAGGGGGTGCGCACGGCTACGGCCTCGACCCTTCAGTCGCCTGCGGGCGACAGCTCCCCTTACGAAGGGGAGCTTAAGAGAACAAGGTTGCGGCGGGGGCGCAGCTTTTTGGGGTTGTATGATGGGGGGAGTTGTGGTAAAATCGGCTTATTACAATGATTTTGGAGGCGGCTTATGCATCGGTTTGTTAGGCGGGTAAATTATTATGAGACGGACAAGATGGGGGTCGTGCATCACTCGAATTACATACGGTATTTTGAGGAGGCCAGGACGTTCTTTATGGAGGAGGCGGGGTATGATTATCCGCGGCTTGAGAGGGAGGGGATAATGAGCCCGGTGATCTCGGTGGAGTGCGAGTACAAAAAGCCGGTGCGGTACGGCGACACGGTGAACATCGACGTGTACCTTGTGAGCATGACGGCATTCAGGTGCGCGTTCCGCTATGAGGTCAGTGACGCCGCCACAGGTGAGCGACGGGCGGTGGGGAGGAGCGAGCACTGCTATCTCAACGGCGAGGGAGGCATAGTGAACATACAGCGACAGCGGCCGGAGTTTTTTGACGCGTTTTTACCGGAGGTGGAGGGGTAGAAATATGGTGAAAAAAGAGACAATTACTCTTGTATACGGGGGAAAACTGCGTTATAATGGAAATACCCGTTAAGGGAATTTAAAGGAGGGATCTACATATGAGAAAGCTCAGCAAGCTCCTGGCCGTAATGCTGGCGCTTGTGATGGCTGTGGGTATGACAGCCACCGCGATCGCCGCAGAGCCGGAGGAGCCAACCGCTCCGGCTCCCGCGGAGGGGGCAATCACTGTCCTTTACACCAACGACGCCCACACTTACATCGACAAGAGTGTGCCCTATTCTCTGGTGGCCGGTTACCGCGCGACACTTGAGAACGCGCTCCTTGTGGACGCGGGCGACCATATCCAGGGCACGGCTTACGGCTCCATGGATAAGGGCAAGACCATCATCGACATCATGAACGCCACGGGCTATGACGCGGCGACTCTGGGCAACCACGAGTTCGACTACGGCATGGAGGGCACCATGAACGTCATCGACTGGGCCGAGTATCCGTATCTGTCCTGCAACTTCTACCACGAGGCCAACGGCGTGAAGGGCGAGAACGTCCTGGACGCATACAAGGTCTTTGAGGTGAACGGCAAGAAGATAGCCTTCATAGGCATAACGACGCCTGAGTCCTTCACCAAGTCCACCCCGGCGTATTTCCAGGACGGCAACGGCAATTACATATACGGTATAGCCGGCGGGCTTGACGGCTCGGGCCTTTACGCCGCGGTACAGGCGGCCATCGACGACGCCTCAAAGGAGGCGGACATCGTCATCGGCCTGGGGCACCTGGGAATTGACGAGTCCTCAAAGCCCTGGACCTCCAAGGAGCTCATCGCGAACACCACCGGCCTTGACGCCTTCATCGACGGACACTCCCACAGCACAGTGCCCATGGAGAAGGTCACCGACAAGGGCGGCAACACCGTAATACTCACCCAGACCGGCTCGTATCTCGGGGCCCTGGGGCAGATGACCATAGGCGCTGACGGCACCATCACCACGGAGCTCCTCACCGCCGAGGACCTGGCGGGCGTCACGCCCGACGCCGAGGTGAAGGCCATAGAGGACGCCTGGATGGACAAGATCCAGGAGGAGCTGGGCCAGATCATCGGCACCACCGCCGTTACCCTTGACTGCTACGACACCAACGGCAAGCGTCTCGTCCGGAGCCTTGAGACGAACACCGGCGACTTCGCCGCCGACGCGCTCTATTACCTCTTCGACGATATGGGCCTTGATGTTGACTGCGCCATAATGAACGGCGGCGGTATCCGCAACACCGCCATCACCGGCGACATCAGCTACCTCTCCTGCAAATCCATCCACACCTTCGGCAACGTGGCATGCCTCATCACCGTAACCGGACAACAGCTCATCGACGCCCTTGAGTTCGGCGCCAGGGGCGTCGGCACCGGCGAGGAGATCGGCGGCTTCCTGCTACCCTCACACCTTAAGTACACCATTGACACCTCCGTGAAGTCCACCGCGACCATGGACGACAAGGGCGTGTTCACCGGCGTGACCGGCGAGTACCGCGTCAAGGATGTACAGATCTACGACAAGGACACCGATAGCTACGTTCCCGTGGATCCTGCCGGCAAGTATAACCTGGCCGGATACAACTACACCCTGCGTGACTGCGGCGACGGCTTCAGCATGTTCGAGGGGTCCGTCAATGTACTTGACTACGTGATGGAGGACTACATGGTCCTTGCCAATTACGTCGGGTCCTTTGAGAAGAACGACGCCGGACTGCCCGTGGTGACAGGTTATGACGATCTTCTGGGCGCCGGCCGCATCAGCGTGAAGATGTATGACGATGTGGACGTGACCGAGACTTACGCGCCCGATGTGGCGTATCTGGCCTATGCCGGGATAATGAACGGCAAGGATGGCGGTAAGTTCGACGCCGCGGGCACCACCTCCGGCGCTGAGTTCGCCACGGTCCTGGCCCGTATGGCCGGTGATGACACCACCACCGGAGCCACCTGGTACGAGGTCGGTATGACCTACGCCACCGAGAAGGGCGTGACCGTTACCGCCGAGGGCGCAGTCAGCCAGAGCGACGCCGTCGCCGCCGTGGCGAAGATCTACACCTCCGTCACCGCCGACGAGCTCACGGCACTCATGGACGAGGACGCCACGCTGACCAGAGCGGAGCTTGCGCTTCTGGCCGCCGCGGTGCTTGCGTGATAGTAACCAAATAGGCTTCTAAAACAAAATTCGCCCCCGGGATCACCCGGGGGCGAAGATTTTTTTATGTGGTCAACGCTTGGATTCCTGGCGCTCGCGGTGGCGGGCCTCGATCTCCTCGAAGGTCTTGCCGGTGGAGGTCTCCTGGCTCTGGCGGTACGCCTCCACGCGCTGGCGGGCCAGGTTCGCGGCCACGCGGCGCTTGTTGCGGCGGCGGATGTTGTAGTAGAGGATGAAGGCGAGGTAGAGGATGAGCATTATGATGAAGAGGGTTATGCCGAGGCGGACGTATTTGTTGGAAAGGGTATTTTTTATCTCGGCGCCTATAAACGCCGCCCGGTCAAGCTCCACCTTGGTGTTGGCGATGAGGTTCACGGTGCCGTAGTTTACGCCGTTGAAGGTCACGGTGACCTCGCCAAGGACCGTGCCCTGCTCCACAGGGGCCCTCAGGGTGGAGGTGTCGTAGACCTTGCAATCCAGCTCCACGTCGGCCATGTCCACGTCGTTGGGGAGAAGGGCGGTGACGTTCCTCTCGGGGCGCAGGACCACGCTGTTGGCGCCGAGGCCGAGCTCAACGGGCACCTCGGCCAGGAGCTTCATGGTGGTGAGCAGGTCCTTATAGCTGAAGTTGTCATAGCCCCACTGGAGGAGCCGCTTTGCCTCGGAGAAGCTCTGGACCTGGGTGCGGCCGTCCTCGATGACCGTGGACTGGGCGCCGAGAATTATGGCCATAAGGTCACGGCCCTCCTTGGTGGCGGTGGCCACGAGGCAATATCCGGCGGCGGCGGTGTAGCCGGTCTTGACGCCGGTGGCGTACTCGTAGTAGTACATGGTGTTGGAGAAGAGGAGGTTATTCGTGTTGCGCAGGTTGCGCTCCACGGAGAGGTTCGTGGCGGGGACGGTGTAGTTCTGAGTGGATACGATGCGGCGGAAGAGGCTGTGGCTCATGGCCTCGGCGGTTATGAGGCTCAGGTCATAGGCGGTGGTGTAGTGGCCGTCGTCAGGCATGCCGTGGGTGTTGGTGAAGTTCGTGCGGGTACAGCCGAGCTCCACGGCGCGGGAGTTCATCATCGCCACGAAGGAGCCGACGTCGCCGGCAAGGGTCTCGGCTATCACGTTGCATCCCTCATTCGCGGAGGTGAGCATGACGCAGTAAAGCAGCTGCTCGAAGGTGAGCTGCTCGCCGGCCTTGAGACCGGCGGAGCTGCCGTCGGCGGTGACGTCGAAGTAGGCGTTGTCGCTGACGGTCACCGTGTCGGTCAGCGCGATCTCGCCGCGCTCGTTGGCCTCGATGGCAAGGAGGACGGTCATAATCTTCGTCAGGCTCGCGGGGGCGCGGGTGTCGGTCTCGTTTTTGGCGTAGAGGACGGAGCCGGTGTCCATGTCCACCAGCAGTGACGCCTCAGACACGATGTTGGGGTCGTCAAGGGCGTGGGCCATGGGGGAGAGGGAGAACGCCGCCAAAACGACGAGCAGGCCGGTGGTGAGCCGTATAAAAAGACGATTTTTTAAAATTCTCATCGGAGTCTCCGTAAATAAATAATGGACAAAGGGCTTATTTTATAGTACTATGATAGGGAGAGAAAAGTATGCGGGGGAAGATATGCCTCAAAGAGGGACACGCTCTCTCTATATAATATAGTTTTTTTGACTTAAAATCAATACGGAATGTCGAAATTTGTACAAAAGTTGGTGAAGCTGATGAAGAGGCTCGAGATCGCGCTGATCGTTCTGACCGTGGCGGCGGCTTTCTTCTCCGCGGGGTACTTCACAGGCAGGTCCGTGGGCGGCGACGTCCAGGTGACCGTGGAGAAGGCGGAGGAGGACAGGACGCTTCCGGAGGCGGAGGACGGCGACCGCGTGAATATAAATACCGCCACGAGCTGGCAACTGATGGAGCTGCCGGGAGTGGGGGAGGTGCTGGCCGGGCGGATCGTGGAATACCGCGAGAGGCACGGGGCCTTCAGGTATATAAGCGAGATAATGAATGTCCAGGGCGTCAGGGAAACCATTTATAACGGCATAAAAAACAAAATCACAGTCTGAGAGGTGACGGGGATGAAAATACTTGTTGTTGACGATGAGAAGCTCCTTGTTCGGGGGATCAAGTTCAACTTGGAGAACGACGGCTATCAGGTGGAGGTGGCCTATGACGGCGAGGAGGGGCTGGATCTGGCCAGGACGGGGAATTTTGACCTCATAATCCTGGATCTGATGATGCCGAAGCTGTCGGGGCTGGAGGTGTGTATGCGCATAAGAGAGACGTCCTCGGTGCCCATAATAATGCTGACGGCAAGGTCCGACGACATGGACAAGATAATCGGCTTTGAGTACGGGGCGGACGACTATGTGACCAAGCCCTTCAACATACTGGAGCTCAAGGCCCGAGTGAGGGCCCTGCTCCGCCGCTCCGCCATAAAGGCACAGGCGGAGGACCAGAACCTTATCTCTTTCGGCCCTATCGCCATCGACTGCGAAAGGCGCATGGCATATAAAAACGGCGTGAATGTGGAGCTCACGGGCAGGGAATTTGACGTTATAGAGCTCCTTATCAAAAACCCCGGCAGGGTTTATAGCAGGGAAAATCTTCTCAACATAATCTGGGGCTACGACTTCCAGGGGGACATAAGGACCGTGGACGTCCACGTACACAGGCTGAGAGAGAAGCTGGAGCGCAACCCGGCGGAGCCGGAATACATTATGACCAAGTGGGGAGTTGGGTACTATTTCAAGGGCTGAGAACGGCACGCGCCGGCGCTTCATGGGCATACGCACGAAGTTCCTCATGGCCTTCATCTTCCTGGCGGCGGCGGTCATATTCGTGCTGAACACCTACCCGGTCAGTATCTCCAGGGACACGGTGTTCATATCAAAGGAAAATTCCATAGTGCCGTACACCGCGCAGATAGGCGGGTCGGTGGAGATGCTTGAGCGCATGACCCCGGAGACGGTGTCCCAGGTCATGGGGATGCTGGAGACCGACGGGCTTTCAAGGGTGAGCGTAATGAATGCCAACCTCGACGAGCTGTACTCGAAGCGCGACAACGCCACCGGCTATGACGAGCGGGTGATATTCGCGCTTTTACACGCGGCGATGGAGAACAAGACGGACGAGTTCAGGGCCATCTATTCAGACGGGGCCTTTATGAGCTATGCCTGTGTGCCAATAATGTCGGGGGGGCAGGTCACGGGGGCGGTGTGCGTCTATGAGTATGACGTAACCGAGGGGAGGATCATATCGGGACTGCGCGAGGACCTGGCGAAGATCTCCGTGGGACTTGGCGCGCTGGCGCTGATCGTGGGACTTGTGCTGTCACAGACGTTGAGCTACCGCGTGACGCGGGTGCTGGACGCCGTGGAGAACGTGCGCAAGGGAGAATATACCTACCGCGTCCGGGTGACCGGCCACGACGAAGTGGCGCAGTTGGCGGAGGAGTTCAACAGCCTGACGGACAGGCTCCAGCGCACGGAGGAGGTCAGAAGGCGCTTCGTGGCCGACGCCTCCCACGAGCTGAAAACGCCCCTGGCGGCCATAAGGCTGCTGTCGGACAGCATACTTGAGACGGACAATATAGATACGGACACGGTCAAGGAGTTCGTGGGTGGCATCCGGGAGGAATCGGAGCGCCTGGCCCGCACCACGGGACAGCTCCTGGCGCTGACGAAGCTCGATAACCCGTCGCCGACTGTCAGGAACGACGTGGACTGCGGCGCCGTGGCGGAGAAGGTCCTGAATACGCTAAATCCCATAGCCCTCAGGGCCGGTGTGACGCTGGACGGGCGGCTCGACGGGGGATGCCACATAATGGCGGGGTCCGACGAGCTTTTCCAGATAATCTATAACTTAGTGGAGAACGCCATAAAATACAACGTGGAGGGCGGCAACGTCACCCTTCGGCTGAGACGGGCCGAGGAGAACGTGGAGATCCTGGTGGAGGACACGGGCATAGGCATACCGGAGGAGGACCTTCCGCATATATTCGACCGCTTTTACCGGGTGGACAAATCCCGGGGACGGGACGAGGGAGGCACGGGCCTGGGCCTGTCCATCGTAAAGTCCACCGCCCAGCGCCACGGCGGCGACGTCACCGCCCAGCGCCGTCCTGAGGGAGGCATGATATTCAAGGTAAGCTTCCCGGCATATACGCCGCCGGAATAAGGGCCGCAAATCCGCGCCACGGCACTTGACAGGGAAAGTCCGTGATGCTAAAATTGCAGATACCGACGCGCCTGTGATGGAATTGGTAGACATGCGGGATTTAGGTTCCCGTGGAGAGATCCGTGTGGGTTCGAGTCCCTTCAGGCGCACCACGACATCGGAAAAAGGCCGGAGGGCCTTTTTCCGATAAGGGGGAACGTGAGGACCCGGGATTTGAAATTAGAATTTCAAATCCCGGGTCCTGCTGTTTTATTGACAAGCTGAAAAAGTACCGGTCCGCGATGACGCGAGTAAAAGATGGTAGGGACTTTTGTGCCTACCATCTTTTACTACATCAAGGTATCAGGGAGGGAAAAATACTGAGAGATAAGGGGAGGGGCGGGGGAATGTGGTTGCGGCGGAACCGCGGATCCCACCTCATCCCTGCCCTTCCCCGCCCGGGCGGGGAAGGCGGCCACGCGGGGGAGGGTGGGGCGAGGAAGGAGGGGTTGCGCACGGCTATACCCTCGACCCCTCAGTCGCCTGCGGGCGACAGCTCCCCGGACGTCGGGGAGCCTGAGGGGAGCAAGGGTGCGCCTTGCGGCGCGATTAAATGTGCGGCGAAGCCGCAAACCTTTTTGGGGGGGTGGGGGATGGGGGTATTATTGTGACCTTGAGGCTTTTTAGATCGTTATTATCTCAGAAAGGAGGGATAGAGCATGAATCCCGGCAATTCGCGGGCGCGACGGTTTGAGGAGATATACGATGCATATGGGAAAATGGTCTATCGGTTGGCTATGGTTTATCTCGGGAACCATGCGGACGCGGAGGATATTACACAGGAGGTCTTTGTAAAATTTTTTCGGAAAGCGCCGGCTTTTAACGATAAGGAGCATGAAAAGCGGTGGCTTCTGAGAGTTACGGTAAATCTGTGCCTTGATGAGCTCCGAAGTCCCTGGAAATCACGGATGGTAGAATTGGAGGACACCTACCTTACGCAGGGTCCGGGCGAAAATGATTTGACGTACGCGGTGGTGAACCTTCCTAAAAAATACAAAGGCCCCATACATCTCCACTATTTTGAGGGATATTCGGTAGAGGAGATTTCGCGGATACTTAAAATTAGCGTGTCCGCGGTAAAAATGCGACTTAAACGAGGTAGAGAGATGTTGAAAATCAAATTGGAGGAAAACATATGAAAGTAAACGACTACCAAAACGCGATAAGACGGTTTGAGCCCGATCCGGCTCTCAAAGGGCGGATCGCGGAGGCGGTGCTTTCTGACGCGAGCCCAGCACACGATCACCGCTTCACACGCATGGCTGTGGGCGCGATAGCCGCGGTCCTGCTGATCGCATGTTCTGCCGGAGCGGTCATGGCCGCGAGCCCTGAATTTCGTGCCGCTGTCTTGAACTTTCTGCATATCGGCGAGACAGAGGACGTCCCTGGCCCCAACGCTTCGCTTAACGGGGAGCCTGATGTGTCGGGCACGGTCATTGGAGAAACTGTGAAAGCTCAGTATATTCAGATGAATGGCAACTTCAATGTGGCGCGGGACGGTCTTTTGTGCGAAACGCGGGTCGACCCGGATACAGAGGCTGTAATGCCGGTCAGCTTCTGGAATATCGAGGGGAATACGGCGGTGAGTGCTGGTGTCAAGGTAAACAAAAGTGAAATAAGTGTGGATATGGATGGTACCGGCTTCAACGGTATCTTCTACTGGTATGAGCATGATGGGGAGCTCAACGCGTTTAAGCCCAGCCGAAATCTCGCGCCGGGAGAAAACCGGGATGTTAACGCTTCGGTAATTAATATACGCGATAAGACCGATACGGTAGTAGTTGAGCTTGCCTTGGATGGACGTTGTGAATACTTTTATTACGATCTGAACGCGGGCATAACGAAGGGCCTCTTTGAGGGAACGGACGCGGAGGATATGGACGACCTCAAAAAGGCTGATCTGGCGCCTGATATGAGCAGCGCGCTGCTGGAAAGGAATGACGGATGGTCTTATCTTGATCTTAAGACCGGCAAGGTCTCGACACTTTCGGAGCTCGCGGGGGTCAGTGGATTTAATATGGCCTGTTTCCTGAATGACGGCAGTATCCAACTGTTGAAATGGATCGACGTTGAAAGATTGGGCGCAGGGAACGTGGACTGTTGGCTCTATGACCCGGCTGACGGATCGACAACAAAGGTTTTGAACGGGGAACGTGTGTACAACGAGTTTAACGAGCCCGACCCATGTGGGGTAGTTATTCTTGGACGTTATTGCCTCGATGTGGACGAAACCGGGAGAGTGAAGGTGATCGATCTGAAGGCCGGCACGTCGATCCCGGTGGATGGCTTCGTATACGATCCCGAGGCCACGATGCGTGTAAGTCCCGACGGAACCAAGATTTTGTACGCGAAGTTTGACGACAGCGGAATGATGTTCGTGACTTGTCTCGGCGTTATAGATTTGGTTGAGGGTACCGTGATTGAGTTTGACCGCGCGAAACAGGCGGAAATGTTCGAGCTGAAGTGTTACTGGTTGGATAACGACCGTGTGGCGATCAGCGGTGTCGCGTTTGATGACAAGGTGACAAGCCTGTATATTTACAAATTTTAAAGGGAGCTACAATGTGGGACCTTTAGTCGCCTGCGGGAGGGGCGGGGAATGCGGGTGCGGCTGGCGCCGCGGATCCCACCTCATCCCTGCCCTTCCCCGCCCGGGCGGGGAAGGCGGCCACGCGGGGGAGGTAGGGGTGAGGACGAAGGGTTTGCGCACGGCTACACCCTCGACCCCTCAGTCGCCTGCGGGCGACAGCTCCCCTTACGAAGACCAGACTTTCAGATTTGCTTCATTTTATGATGTACTTCGTACAGGGAATACTTCGGTTTACTTCATGTTACGAAAGCATGGAGCGGGACTGTGGGCTTGTAAGCTGGCTCCGGTCTATATAATGTAGGGGGAGGGCCCCCTATCGGCTGTTCAGATTATCGGCAAGTTCAGCCACCCCCCTCCGGGGCGGGCTTCGCTCCGGCCCTCCCCGG
>CANRLF010000044.1 GCA_947631395.1 uncultured Oscillospiraceae bacterium | reverse complement strand
CGCAAAATTCGGAGAAAATTGCCCGCACGTTCCCCTTGTCGGAAAAAGCCCGTCAGGGCTTTTTCGACAGTCTCAAAGCTCCCCGGCTTTTGAGCCGGGGAGGTGGGGGTTATTTACTTCTTCCCGTTTACCGTGTTCTCCTTCAGCACCACGTCGTGGGCGCCGCCCTCGACGATGCTGGTGGCGGACACCAACGTCAGCTTCGCCTTCTTCTGAAGCTCCGGTATAGTCACCGCCCCGCAGTTGCACATGGTGTGCTTTACCTTGCTGAGTGTCAGTGCCACGTTGTCATGTAAGGGCCCGGCGTAAGGCACATAGGAGTCCACGCCCTCCTCAAAGGCCATGCCCTCCTTGCCGCCCACGTCGTAGCGTTGCCAGTTGCGGGCCCGGGAGCTTCCCTCGCCCCAGTACTCCTTCATGTAGCTGCCGCCGATAGCCACCCTCCTGGAGGGGCTCTCGTCGAACCTGGCAAAATACCTGCCCAGCATCAGGAAATCCGCGCCCATGGCGAGGGCCAGAGTGAAGTGGTAATCGTGTACGATGCCCCCGTCGGAGCACACGGGCACGTATACTCCCGTCTCCTCAAAATACTTGTCCCTCTCGCGGCACACATCTATCAGCGCCGTGGCCTGGCCCCGGCCTATGCCCTTCTGCTCACGGGTGATGCAGATGGATCCGCCGCCGATACCGACCTTCACGAAGTCCGCCCCGGCCTCGGCCAGGAAGCGGAACCCCTCCGCGTCCACCACGTTGCCCGCGCCCACCTTCACGGTGTCGCCGTAGTGGTCGCGTATCCAGTTTATCGTCATCCTCTGCCACTCGGAAAAGCCCTCTGAGGAGTCGATGCACAGCACGTCCGCCCCGGCGTTCACCAGCACCGGCACCCGGGTGGCATAGTCACGGGTATTAATGCCCGCCCCCACCACGTACTTCTTGTCCGCGTCCAAAAGCTCCAGGGGGTTTTCCTTGTGGGAGTCGTAGTCCTTGCGGAACACGAAATACACAAGCCCGCCCTTGTCGTCCACGATGGGCAGAGTGTTCACCTTGTGCTCCCAGATTATGTCGTTCGCCTCTTTAAGCGTAGTGCTCGCCGGCGCGGTCACTAACTTGTCGAGGGGGGTCATAAAGCTCTCCACCGACTCCTGTCCCGTCATCCGCGAAAGCCGGTAGTCCCGGCGTGTCACCATGCCCAATAGCTTCCCGTTGGGGCCGCCGTCCTCGGTGACCGCCACAGTGGAGTGCCCCGTGCGCTCCGTGAGCTTCAAAAGCTCATTTAATGTGCCCGTGGGCTTTATGTTGGAGTCAGATACGACAAAGCCCGACTTATAGGCCTTGGCCCTCGCCACCATTGCCGCCTGGTCCTCCACGGTCTGGGAGCCGTAGATGAAGCTCACGCCGCCCTCTCTCGCCAGCGCCACGGCCATCTTGTCGTCGGACACCGCCTGCATAATGGCGGAGGTCATGGGTATGTTCATGGATATGGCCGGCTCCTCGCCGCTTTTGAACTTCACAAGAGGTGTGCGCAGGCTCACATTGTCCGGTATGCAGTTTGGCCCGGAGTAGCCGGGAACAAGAAGATACTCGCTAAATGTCCTTGAAGGTTCAGGATAGATGTAGGCCATGAAAAAAGCTCCTCTCTCGTATCACATATATTGCTGGTATGTTATCATTTTTCGCCCGTATGTGTCAAGAGTTTTCCCGCTGATAATAGAACATGTATTGCTGAGCAAGTCCGGCGTTTTCGCCAAATACCTCCGGGTCGAACCCCCGGGGGTAGTGCTGTGCTATGGCCTTTTTCATCCACACGTCCACCGGGAAGGCCGAGCCGATGCGAAGCGAGAACAGTATAACGCAGTTTGCCACCTTCTCCCCTATCCCCGGCAGGGCCGTCAGCGCCTTTTTCGCGCTTGCAAGGTCGGCGTGGGAAAGGGCCTCTAAATCCAGCGTCCCCTCATCCACGGCTCTCGCCGCCGCGATTATGTATGGCGCCCGGTAGCCGCACCTCAAGGGGGCCAGATCCTCCGGCTCAAGCCCAGCTACCGTCCCGGCGTCCGGGAAGGTGTAGAACCTCTCGTCCCCGAGATACGTCTCCTCCCCGAAGCACCGGCACATGGTCTCGACTATCTTTTTTATCCTCGGTATGTTGTTGCACTGGGATATTATGAATGAGCACAGCGTCTCCCACCTGTCCTGATTTAGTATCCTTATCCCCGCTCCGTAGTCCGAGGCTTTTTTCATATAGTCGTCCACGCACACGCTGTGCCGGAGGGCCCTGTAATCCCTGTCCAGGTCAAAATATCCGCGCCACACGTCCTCCAGGTCCCACTCAGAGCCGGTTATGAGTATCCTCTCCCCGTCCCTGCGTATCCTGGCCGCCCTGCCCATTGCAACTCCCGTATATGACCCGTCCGGCCCCGCGTTCCACCGGAAGCACTGTCCGCACTCGAATATTTTTTTCAGATCAAAATCGTCCTCTGTCCTTATCTCGACCTCTTCCACGTCATCACCCCATTTTTCGTTCTCATCCGATTATATCACCGTTCCCGCGAAAGGTAAATCTCCGGCCGTGAATTTTTTCGTCCCGCCGTGGAATTATAAATGTGAAATATATTTTTAGGGTGATATATATGGCATCAAAACTCCTTGGAAAACAGACCTTCGCCCTCCAGACTCCCCCCTCCTTCGCCGGCCACGCCTGCGTGGTGGGCAAAAAAGAGGGCGAGGGCCCCCTGCGCGACAGCTTCGATTTCATAACCGAGGACTCCTTCCTCGGTGAAAAGACCTGGGAGAAGGCGGAGAGCGCCCTTGTAAAAAAGGCCGCCTCCCTCGCCCTCAGCAAGGCCGCGGTCTCAAGCTCCGACATAAACTGCATGTTCTGCGGCGACCTTCTCAACCAGTGCGTGGGCACCACCTTCGGCGTCCGGGAGCTGGGCATCCCCATGTTCGGCGTCTACGGGGCCTGCTCCACCATGGCCGAGAGCCTGGCCCTCGCCGCCCTCACCGTGGACGGCGGCTTTGCCGACAAGGTCCTTGCCGTCACCAGCTCCCACTTCTGCTCCGCCGAGCGCCAGTTCCGGACCCCCCTGGAATACGGCGGCCAGCGTCCCCCTTCCGCCCAATGGACCGTCACCGGCTCCGGCGCGGCAGTCCTCACCTCAGAGGGCCCCGGCCCCTATGTGACCCACGTCACCCCCGGCAAGATGGTCGACAACGGCGTCACCGACGCCAACAACATGGGCGCCGCCATGGCCCCCGCGGCCTATGACACCATAAAACAGCACCTTGAGGACACATCCCAGGGCCCCGACGCCTACGATCTCATCGTCACCGGCGACCTGGGCGAGGTGGGAAGCGCCATCCTCTGCGACTTCTTCGCCTCCGACGGCGTCGACCTGGCCTCCCGCCACGCCGACTGCGGTCTCCTCATCTTCGACCGCAAAAAGCAGGACGTCCACGCCGGCGGCTCCGGCTGCGGGTGCGCCGCCTCCGTGCTGTGCGGCTATCTTCTGAACGGCATCCGTGAGGGCCGCTGGAACAGGATCCTCTTCACCGCCACCGGCGCCCTCCTGTCCCCGACCACCACCATGCAGGGCGAGTCCATCCCCTCCATCGCCTGCGCCGTGACCATCTCAAAGACGAAATGAGGTCATAAAATGAAATTCGAGATAATGCAGTATGTAAAAGCCTTCGTCGCCGGCGGGGCCCTGTGCCTCATCGGCCAGATATTGATCGACAAAACAAAGCTCACCCCCGCCCGCATCCTCACCTGCTACGTTGTCGCCGGCGTCATCCTCGGCGCCATCGGCGTCTACCAGCCCTTCGCCGACTGGGCCGGCGCCGGCGCCACCGTCCCCCTCACCGGCTTCGGCAACAACCTGGCCAAGGGCGTAAAAAAAGCCGTAGAGGAAAAGGGCCTCCTCGGCGCCTTCACCGGCGGCTTCACCTCCGCCGCCGCCGGCATCTCCGCCGCCGTATTCTTCGGCTATATCGTCTCCGTCATCTTCAAACCCGGCGACAAATCCTAACCCCAAAAAATGTTGCGCCTTGCGGCGCTAATCAAAACCGGGCGGGTTTAGAACCCGCCCATCCCCCCGTCCCGCCCGCAGGCGAAAATAAAAATCCGCGGCGTCAGCCGCAACCCTGTTCTCTTAAGCTCCCCCTTCGTAAGGGGAGCTGTCGCCCGCAGGCGACTGAAGGGTCGAGGGTATAGCCGTGCGCACCCCCTCCTCCCTCGCCCCACCCTCCCCCGCGTGGCCGCCCTCCCCACCCAAGCGTGGGGAGGGGCAGGGGTGAGGTGTGAGACTCGCAAACAGGAAGCACTCAAATCCCCGCACCCGCCAAAAAAAGGTTTGCGGCTTCGCCGCAGATTTAATCGCGCCGCAAGGCGCACCCTTGCTCCCCTTAGGCTCCCCTTCGTAAGGGGAGCTGTCGCCCGCAGGCGACTGAGGGATCGAGGCCATAGCCGTGCGCACCCCCTCCTCCCCCGCCCCTACCTCCCCCGCGTGCTCGCCTTCCCCGCCCCGGCGGGGAAGGGCAGGGATGAGGTGGGATATGCGGCAAAGCCGCAACCTTTTAAATCAGGCTCCCCTTCGTAAGGGGAGCTGTCGAGCGCAGCGAGACTGAGGGGTCGAGGCCGTAGTCGTGCACAAAACCCTTCGTCCCCGCCCCCACCCTTCCCCGCGGGCAACTGAGGGGAGTCCACCCCCCAATCCCCCCACCGCACTTTTTCCCCAACATTCATACCCCCCGCATCCGATTTGACATTGAAAAAAACACATAAAAGCGGTAAAATATAGCCACGATTTACCTCGGAGGCGATCACCATGGAAAATTGCAGGGTCCCCTTTAACGACAACTGGCTGTTCTGCCTCACCGATGACGAGGCGGCGACGGTCCCCGAGCTCGACGACAGCGGCTTTCGGAAGCTCGACCTCCCCCACGACTGGCAAATAGAGTGCCAACGGTCCCAGACCGCCGACAAGTCCCAGGGCTTTTTCCCCCGTGACGGCGTGGGCGTCTACCGCCGCCACTTCACCGCCCCGGACAGCTGGCGCGGAAAGACCGTGCGCGTCCTCTTTGACGGCGTCCAGCACTTCTGTCAGGTCTTTCTCAACGGCCGGACGGTGGGCGGCCGCTCTTACGGCTACCTGCCCGTGCTGTGCGACCTTACGGACGGCCTTCACCTCGGCGGGGACAACGTCCTTGCCGTCCGCGTCGACAACCGCAATACCGGCAACTGGCTGGCCTCCGGCGGCGACAGATGGTACTCCGGAGCCGGCATATACAGGAACGTGTGGCTCATGGTCCAGGACCCCGCCCGCATCGCCCACGACGGCATAAGGATAAACGCCGTCCCCGTGACCCGTGGCCCCAAGGGCGACGTGCCCGACGTGGACGGCATACGGTGCGACCTTGCCCATGTACATATGGACGTGGAGTCCGAGGGCGAATATTCAGGCTGTGAAATACATATTACCGTCCTCGCCCCGGACGGCGCTTGTGTGTATTCCCGCTCCGTCAGCGGCGATAAAAAGGTGAGCCTGGATTTCGACCTCCGCTCACCACTCCTGTGGTCCCCGGACAGCCCCGCCCTCTACACCGCCCGCGTGGCCCTTGTGGGCGACGGCGTAAATGATGAGCACACCGTCCGCTTCGGTGTGCGTAAGGCGGAATTTGACTCCGAGGACGGCTTTTTACTAAATTCCCGGAAAACAAAGCTCTGGGGCGTGAACCTCCACCACGACGGCGGCGTATTCGGCGCGGCGACGCCCATCGAGGTGTGGCGCCGTCGTCTCACCGTCCTTAAATCCCTCGGTGTCAACACCGTAAGGGCCAGCCACGCCCCAATGGCGGAGGAGGTCTACGACCTCATTGACGAGCTGGGCTTTTTCCTCATAGACGAGCTATACGACAAGTGGGGCCAAAGCCTCATGTACTTTGACGCCATATCCGACGGCCAGCGCCTTGCGGACCTTGAGACCATGATCCGCCGGGACGCCAACCACCCGTCCATAATACTGTGGAGCGTAGGGAATGAGGTCCGCGGCCAGTACACCGAGGGCTTTTATGACACCCTGAAGCTCCTCTGCGACGCATGCCGGAGGCTCGACCCCACCAGGGCCGTGACGGACGTGCTCATCGGCTTCGTCCTGCCCGAGGCCAACGACACCACGCCCCTGGGTAAAAGGCTCGAGCTCGCCCGCAGGTACGCCGACACCGTCGACGTGTTCTGCTGTAACTACATGGAGCAGTTTTATGAAAAGCTCCGTGAGAGCGGTATGCGCAAGCCCATCATCGGCTCGGAGGTCCGCACCCTCTACCGCGGCGACTCCCGCTATGCCGACCACGTGAACATGAGCCCCGAGGACCCCTGGGCGGTGGTCCGCCGCCACGACTGGGTGGCCGGGGCCATACTGTGGGCCGGCGTCGACTATCTGGGCGAGAGCCCCTTCTGGCCCCTCCGTGGCTGGACCGGCAGTGTCCTCGACTCCACCGGCGATATAAAGCTCCGCGGCTGGTACTGCGCCTCCCGTTGGTCCGAAAAGCCCCTTCTGAAGCTTGCCGTATTTGACGAGTCCGAGCCCTGGGACGGTGCCCGGGGCATGTGGGGCTTTCCCCAGATGCGCCGGCACTGGAGCTACGGCCAGTTTGAAAAGGTCATGCACGTGGCGGCCTTCACCAACTGCGACACCGTCCGGCTCTATCAAAACTCCCAGCCGTACAGGACCGGCCGCCTTGCCGACTTCCCCGACGGCATGATCCACTTCCGCCTCCCCTTCATCCCCGGCGTGCTCAGGGCCGAGGGGTACGTTGGCAACCTGAAGGTCTGCGAGGACACGCTTTATTCCGACTACTCCCCTGTATCTCTTGAGATCCGCGCTGACAAGACCACCCTCCCCGCCGACGGCCACGGCGTGGCCTTCGTGGACGTATACGTAAACGACGCCCACGGCATACGCTACACCACCGAGGAGAAAACCGTCACCTGGGACCTTCAGGGCGGCGGCACTGTACTTGCCGACAACGGCGACGCCTGGACCGACTTCCCCTTTGGAAAAAAGTGCTTGCCAACTCACTCCGGACATGTTATGCTATCCGTAACAGCCCCGAAAAAGCCCGGAAAAACCGTACTTTCCATCGCTGTTGAGGGCTTCGCCCTCCACAGCGTCGAATTTGATTTCACCTGAGGAGCCTTCTATGAGACCGGTGGAACTTCATAACGTCGTCATCTCCGACCCCTTCTGGTCCAAAATACGTAACCTCGTCAAAAACGTCCTCCTCCCATACCAGTGGCGGGCCCTGAACGACGGGATAGACGGGGCGGAAAAAAGCTTCTGCGTACATAATTTCAAGGCCGCGGCTCGCCTGAACGCCCGCCGGGGTAGGCCCGGTTTTCTGGAGCCCCAGTGGTCCGACCCGGGCTTTTCCGTGTTCCCCGGCGCTGACGAGACCCCCGACCCCGATAAATTTTACGGCTTTGTGTTTCAGGACTCCGACCTCTATAAATGGCTGGAGGCCGCGGCGTATATCCTTGCCTCGGAGCGGGATCCGGAGCTTGAGGCCACCTGTGACGGCGCCGTTGAGCTCATCGCCGCCGCCCAGCTCCCCTCCGGCTATATCGACACATATTACATACTCTCCGGCATGGAGCGGGCCCTTACCAATCTCCGGGACAACCACGAGCTATACTGCATGGGTCACCTTATCGAGGCCGCCTGCGCCTATTATGAGGCCACCGGCAAGGACCGGCTCCTCAACGTCGCCCGTGGCTTTGCCGACTTCGTCTACCTTGAGCTCGGCCCCTCCGGACGCCCCGGCTACCCCGGCCACGAGATAGCCGAGATGGCCCTTGCCCGGCTTTCCGAGCTCACCGGCGATAAAAAATACCTGGAGCTTGCGGAGCTCTTCATAAAACGCCGCGGCACCGAGCCCAACTATTTCACCGCCGAAAGACGTAAAAACGCCGCCCTCGATGGTAAGCCCGTGCCCGACGACACCCCCGCCCGCCTTGATTATTACCAGGCCGCGAAGCCGGTGCTGGAGCAGGACGAGGCCGTGGGCCACGCCGTGCGGTGCATGTACCTGGCCTCCGGCATGGCCGACGTGGCCAGGCTCACCGGGGACGAGCCCCTTCGCGACGCCTGTGACAGGCTCTGGCACAGCGCCGTCCATGAGAAAATGTACATAACCGGCGGCGTAGGCGGCACCCGTGACGGCGAGGCGTTCTCCTGCCCCTTCGACCTCCCCTCCGACGCCGCCTACTCCGAGACCTGCGCCGCCGTGGGCCTTGTGTTCTTTGCCGGCCGTATGCTCCGGCTCCGCCCCGCCTCCGAGTACGCCGACGTCATGGAGCGGGCCCTTTTTAACGCCTGCCTTTCCGGCATGTCCCTTGACGGCCGTAGCTTCTTCTATGTAAACCCCCTTGAGGCCGTGCCCGAGCTCATTCGCCGGGACTCCCGCCTGAGCCACGTGGACACCCGGCGTCAAAAATGGTTCGGTTGCGCCTGCTGTCCGCCGAACCTGGCCCGGCTGCTGGCTAACCTCGGCTCATACGCCTACGCCCGGGATGACGGCACCCTCTGGGTCAACCTCTATGTGGGCGGTAGCGTCCGCCAGACCCTCGGCGGCGTACCCGTTTGCCTGTCCGTCCGCTCCGACATACCCTTCAGCGGCCGTGTGGAGCTCTCCCTCGACCTTCCGGAGCCCGCCTCCTTCACCCTGGCCCTTCGCGTGCCCGGCTGGACCGACCCCGATACCCCCGTGGCCGTCCCCGACGGGGTGACATACGTCACCCGCGACGGCTACATGTACATATCCGGCCTCTGGCGGCCCGGCGACGCCGTGACGGCCGACTTCCCGATGCCCGTCACCCTCACCGCCGCCTCCCCCGCCGTCCGTGAGTGCGTCGGCAAGGCCAGCGTCTCCCGTGGCCCTGTCGTCTACTGCGCCGAGGAGGCCGACAACGGCAAGGACCTTCACCTTTTGCGGCTGGACGCCTCCGAGCTCTCCGCGGTCGAGGTAAAAAGTCTCAAGATCTCCGGCTTTGACCTCCCCTCTGTTTCCGTCCCGGTAAAAAAGCTCCGCGGCGGCGGCACGGGCCTCTACGCGCCCCTCTCCCCGCCGGAGGAGGACAGTTTCAGGGCGCTTCTCATCCCCTATTTCGCCTGGGCCAACCGGGCGGAGGGCGAGATGCGCGTCTGGCTGAGATATTGATAAACGAACGAAAGGAGCGCCACCATGGAAAGAGAAAGAATATCCGCCGCAATGGCAAGATCGAGGGCCTACATCGACTCCCTCACCGTAGCCTCCCGGGTCAACGTCCCCGAGGAGATCGTCGCCGACCAGCTCAAATTCTTCACCTGGGACAACGAAAAGCGCACCCCCTCCCTGAAGCCCTACCTCTTCGACTGGAGCTACTACAACGGCGTCGTCATGGAGGGCCTTTTCGACGTCTATGAGGCCGCCCCCGAAAAGGGCGGCGTATACCTTGACTACGTCCGCCGTTACCTCGACGCCCTCATCGTCACCGGCGCGGACGGCAAAAAGCACATAAGCCCGGATCTGGGCGGATATGTGGACCACCACGGCGCGGACTGCTACAAGACCGCCGCCCTGCTCATAAGGGCCGCCGGGGAGGACGACGACTACATGGAGGTCTGCCGGGAGCTCTACCGCGACCTCACGGACGAAACCCACGTAAACTCCACCGGCCACATCGTGCCCAAGGAGTACACCGAGGAGCGCCTTGGCCATAACTACTGGCACAGCTGGCACGACGACCGGCCCCCTAAATATAAGGTCTGGCTCGACGGCATCTACATGCTCCAGCCCTTCATCGCCCACTTCGCCGCCAAGACCGGCGACACGCGCCAGCTGGACCTTGTAGATCAGCGCCTTTCCTGGGTGGCAAAGACCCTCCTCGCCCCCACCGGCATGTACTACCACGCCGCCAACTCCGCCGAGGACGTGTGCCCCTACCACTGGACCCGGGCCATGGGCTGGTACGGCATGGCCATGGTGGACGTGATGGAGGTCCTGCCCGAAAAATATATGCCTGAGCGCATTGCCGCCCTGAAGCTCTTCGTTGACGGTATGCTCAAATACCAAAAGCCCGAGGGCCTCTGGACAAACGTGGCCGACTGGCCCACAACTGAAACCAACCGCCTTGAGACCAGCGGCACCGCCATGATAGTCTACACCGTCCTCAAGGGCGTGCGCCACGGCTGGCTTGACCGCTCCTACCTCGACGCCGCCATCCGCGGCTTTGTGGCCATGGCCGAGACGAAGATCGACGGCGACCACTTAAACGACATCTACCTCAAGGCCAGCGCCAACAACACCAACAACTACGAGCTCCCCGAGTACTACCTCCCCGACGAGGGCAAGGGCTCCGGCCCCTTCATAATGGCCTACTCGGAGATGATGTACATATGAGCAGCCTCACGCGGGCCCAGTACCGCGCGGCCATAAGAGAGGGCGTCAGCGATGACGCCCTCTCGGAGGTTTTTTCCCGTTGCCGCCAGATCCTCGCCGACAGAAAAGCCTCCGGGGAGCTTATGACCGCAGGCCTGTTCAGATATAAAGCCATGCTCTTTTTGTATCTGGAACCCATATACGACGGGGATCTCCCCTTAAGGCCCCTTGCCGACGAATGGCTCTCTTGCCTCGCGCCCTATTTAAAGCCCTGGCCCGAGTGCGGCGGCGACCGGTCCTTCGCCTATATGACCCCCGTATTCTGGTTTGACGAGCCCAAAACCCCGTCAGACTATGTCCGCGCCCTCCCGCCGGAGTCCCGCCGCGGGCGGATAGCGACGCTTTTTGACGACAAGGTCATGTCCTACGTCACCCACCACCAGGCCATCGCCGCCGAGGGCCTGCTCGTCGGCGACAGGTACCAGTTCATCTCCGTCCACGAAAATATCCTCTTCTCCTACTTCGAGACCCCCCGGGACCGGGAGCGCGTGAACATCCGAAGGGAAGCGGGCGAAAGCGCCGAGATAAGCCGCTGGACCGCCGCCTCCCCCGACAGCCACTTTCGCCGCTTCCCCGAATGTCCGGAGGATAATTTCATGGTCATAGACACAGTATTTTCACTTTGACTGGAGGCCGCCATGCCCGAATTTATCGACCTCTCCGGCCTGTGGGAGTGCCGGACCTGCGAATACACCGGCCCCGTGACCCTCCCCGGTACGCTGGACGAAAACGGCGTCGGCCACGCCGACGCCGCCCTGCGCCCCTGGCACCCGGACTCTAAGCTGGGCCCCATGGACAACACCCGCGCCATCGCCACCCGCCTCACACGTCGCCACACCTATGAGGGCCCCGCCGTGTTCCGCCGGACGGTAGATGCTCCTGTAATGCCCGGAAAGCGCGTATTTCTTGAGATAGAAAGGGCCCGGCATCTCACCCTCCGTGTAAACGGCAAGGATGTCCCCCACTTCGGCCCCCACACTCTCAGCGCCCCCCAGTCCTTTGAGCTCACCGGCCTTCTCACCGGCCGGGACACCCTGGAACTCACGTCCGATAACTCCTACCCCGGCTGGCCGGCCCGGGAGATAATCAGCTCCTCCGCCGCCACCGACGAGACCCAGACCAACTGGAACGGCCTCCTCGGCCACATTCGCCTCCGCTACCGTGAAGCCTCCTTCATAAGCTCCCTGCGGGTGTACCCTAAGGTTAACATAATATCCGTCCGGTGGGACATCTCCGGCCCCGCCGCCGGAAATATCACCGTCGACAGCCCCGCCATATCCGGCCCCGTCACCGTCCCCGCCTCCCACGGCGGTGTGGACGTCCCCCTCATAAGCGGCGTCCGCCTCTGGGATGAGGGAGCCGGCGCGCTCTACCCCCTCACCGCCAAATTCGGAGCCGACGCCGTCACCGTTTCCTTCGGCGTCCGGGAATTTGCCGCCCATATGGGCTATTTCACCCTGAACGGCCGGCGGATCTTCATCCGAAGCGAGGCAAACTGCGCCGTGTTCCCCGAGACCGGCCACGAGCCCACGGACGCGGACTCCTGGCGGAAGATCATAAAAACCTACATGTCCTACGGCGTAAATCTCCTCCGCTTCCACAGCCACTGCCCGCCCGAGGCGGCCTTCGAGGCCGCGGACGGGCTGGGACTTCTCCTTCAGCCTGAGCTCTCCCACTGGGACCCGAAGCACGCCTTCTCCTCACCTGAGAGCCGTGAATATTACCGCGAGGAGCTCATCGCCATCCTCCGGGCCTACGCGAACCACCCCTCCTTCGTTATGCTCACCCTCGGAAACGAGCTCTGGGCGGATGATGACGACCATGAGTACATGGAGTCCCTTTTACGTACCGCCCGGGCCCTCGACCCCACGCGCCTTTACGCCGAGGGCTCAAATAACCACTACGGCCAGCGGAAATTAAGCCCGGAGAGCGACTTTTATACCTCCGGCTCCTACCTCGGCGCGCCCCTCCGTGGGACTAATGCCAACATGACCGGCTGGCTCAACGACCCGGATGCCGATCTCACCGTAAATTACCTTGAGGCCGTGGAAAAGGTCCACACCGACCGGAATATCCCCGTCATCTCCTTCGAGGTGGGCCAGTTCGAAATTTTGCCTGATTTCGGCGAGCTTTCGGACTTTACCGGCGTCACGGACCCCGCCAACCTCCGTCTCATACGCGAAAGGGCCGAAAAAAACGGCCTTCTCCCCCGCTGGCGTGAATACTGTGAGGCCACCGGTGAGCTCGCCCTGCTGTGCTACCGGATGGAGGTTGAGGCCGCCCTTCGCACCCCGGGTCTCGCCGGCATCTCCCTTCTCGGCCTCCAGGACTTCCCCGGCCAGGGCACGGCCCTCGTTGGTATGCTCAACTCCCACCTCGAGCCCAAGCCCTACGATTTTGCTAAGCCCCAGCGGTTCAAAGCCTTCTTCACCGACATCTTGCCCCTGGTGGAGCTTGAAAAATTCACATATTCCGCCGGCGATACCCTCACCGCCAACGTGAAGATCGCAAATTACGGGAAGTCCGACCTCACCGGCCCCGCCCGCTGGACCGTCTCATCCGGCGCCCTCCTCCGGTCCGGCTCCCTCGGCGCCGTCGCCGCCCCCTCCGGCCAGCTCACCGCCCTCGGCCGCTTAGACCTCCCCCTGGACTTCGTGACCGCCCCTATGCGGTTTACCTTAACCGTTGAATTTTGTAATTATGTAAACCGCTATGACCTCTGGGCCTACCCCGCCGCCGACGCCCGCCCGCCGGAGAACGTCCACATCTGCCGCAAGCTTGACGCCGATGCCCTTCAAACCCTCAGCCGCGGCGGGCGGGTGTATCTTGAGCCACGGCCCGAGGCCCTCACCGGCGGCGTGAAGGGCCAGTTCTCCACGGACTTCTGGTCCGTGGGCACCTTCCCCACCCAGTCCGGCGGCATGGGGCTCCTCATCGAAAAGGACCACCCCATCTTCGCCTCCTTCCCCACCGACGCCCACACATGCCTTCAGTGGCGGCGCCTCGCCTCCATGTACGCCCTGCCGTTACCGGAGGGCGCGGCGCCCATAGTCACCCTCATGGACTCCTACGCCTATATGCGAAGGCTCTCCTACATCTTCGAATGTAAATGCGGCGGCGGCCGGCTCCTCGTGTCCGCCTTCGGACTTCCGGAGCTTTTTTCCCACCCCGAGGCCCGGGCCCTGAGGAAGAGCATACTTGACTACATGGCCTCCGACGCCTTCGCCCCCGTGGGCGAGGTGCCGGTAGATACGATACTGAAAGCCACAAACAACGACTGACAGGAGGACAAAATGGAATACGGATTTTCTCAGTACAAGCCCTCGAAGATCCTCCGGGGGCACTTAAACCTCGGCGGCAGCAGCCCCTCCGGCGGCAGCATCCTGGTAAACTCCCTGTACCTTGAGCGCGACGGCAAGCCCTGGATCGGCGTCATGGGCGAGTATCACTACTCCCGCGATAGCCGTGAAAACTGGGCCGCCGAGCTTGAGAAGATAAGGGACGGCGGCGTGAACATCATCTCCACCTACATCTTCTGGAACTACCACGAGGAGGTGGAGGGCGAGTACGACTTCACCGGCGACCGGGACCTGCGGGCCTTCATCACCGACTGCGCCGCTCTCGGCCTTGACGTCATCATCCGCATCGGCCCCTGGTGCCACGGCGAGACCCGTTACGGCGGCCTTCCCGACTGGCTCATGTCAAAGCCCGTGAAGCTCCGCACCAACGACCCCGAGTACATGGCCATCGCCGAAAAATGGTACAGGCGCATATTTGAGGAGGTCCGCGGCCTTTTCTATAAGGACGGCGGCCCCATCGTCGGCGTGCAGATAGAAAACGAGTTCACCCACGACGCCGACCACCTTCTTGCCCTCAAGCGCCTCGCCCAGGAGATAGGCTATGACGTGCCCCTGTGGACCGCCACCGGCTGGAACGCCACCTATGGCGCCCGGATACCCGTGGACGAGTTTTTGCCCGTGTTCAGCGGCTATGCCGACGCCCCCTGGGCCGAGACAGCCGAGGAGCTCCCACCCTCGAAGCACTTCACCTTCCTGCCCATCCGCAACGAGACCTCCTGGTGGCTCTCCGACCCCATGGCCACGGACACCGACGGCTGGCGTATGCCCTATGAGCGTTACCCCTTCGCCACCTGTGAGCTCGGCCCCGGCCTCCAGCCCACCTATCACCGCCGGCCCACCGTGTCCCCCATGGACGCCTACACCCTGGCCCTTGTGAAGTTAGGCTGCGGCAATAACCTTATGGGCTCCTACATGTACCACGGCGGCACGAATAAACTGGGCAGGCTCACCACCCTCCAGGAGTCCCGTGCCACCGGCTACCCCAACGACCTGCCCATCTTAAACTACGACTTCCAGGCCCCCATCTCCCAGTACGGCGAGAAGCGCCCCCAGTACGGCCTTCTGAACCTCCTGCACCTCTTCGTTCAGGACTTTGGGGACATCCTGGCCCCCATGGAGCACGTGGGCTCCCCCGAATACGTCCCGCCCGAGGACCGCGAGCATCTCCGTTACGCCATGCGCACCGACGGTAAAGGCGGCTTTGTGTTCGTCAGCCGCTACCAGCGCCACATGGAGCTCTCCGACCTCGGCGCCGTGGAACTCCGCCCTCTCGGCGTCGAATTTCCCCCCATCACCGTCCCCGGCGGCTCGGCCTTCATATTCCCCTTCAACCTCCCTCTTGGCGGCGAGACCCTCAAATGGGCCACCGCCCAGCTCATATGCCGTGACGGCGACGCCCTCTGCTTTGCCGCCATACCCGGCGTCGACCCCGTCTACCTTGTGGACGGCAGGCCACCCATATCCGCCCCCTCGGACGAGGTCACCGAGATCGACCTTGGCGGTGTCCGTATCCGCACCCTCCCCTGGGAGCGGGCCCTCCGCCTTCGCCGAACGGACGGGCATATATGGTATGAGGACGTCGTCCACCCATCGGACACGCCCCTCACCCTCACCCCCTGCCCCCAGCCCTTCGACCCCCCATACATCGAGGAGCTCCGCCTCTCCGGCGACGCCCCCCTCATCTGGCACAAGCTCTCCGTCCCCTCCCCCGACGGCTTCGTCACCGTCCCGGTTGACTTTGACGTGGCCCAGCTCTATGTAGACGGCTCACTCGCCGCCGACAAATTCTCCGACTCCCTCCCCTGGCGCCTCCCCGCGTCCCTGATCTACAACAAACCCTCCCACCTCGTCCACACCCCCCCATCCCCCACCGTCTACCACGACCCCCCCAAAAAGCCGCGCCCCCATCGCTGATTAAAACCAGTAAAGTCAGCCCCCGCCCCCAAAAAGGTTGCGCCTCACGGCGCTAATTTAAATTCCCACCCACCCGCCCGCAGGCGCAAATAAAATCCGCGCCGCAAGGCGCAACCTCGCTCCCCTTAGGCTCCCCTTCGTAAGGGGAGCTGTCGCCCGCAGGCGACTGAGGGATCGAGGCCGTAGCCGTGCGCACCCCCTCCTCCCTCGCCCCACCCCCCCGCGGGCTCGCCTTCCCCGCCCGGGCGGGGAAGGGCAGGGATGAGGTGGGATAAGCGGCGTCAGCCGCAACAATATTCTCTCGTCCCCGCCGCGCGGATCGCCCCTCCTCTCTGAGGAGGGGGCAGGGGGTGGAGTCCGAAGGCTTGCGCACACCTCCGACAGCGCGTCCCCTTAACCTCCCCTTCGTAAGGGGAGGTGGCCCCGCAGGGCCGGTAGGGTCGAGGCCGAAGTCTTTGC
>CANRLF010000043.1 GCA_947631395.1 uncultured Oscillospiraceae bacterium | reverse complement strand
GGCAAGCCGTACTACGTCTACATGACCGCCGGCGGCACAAAGTTCCTGCGCATCTACTACGGCAGGGTCCGCGACTGCCTCAAGGAAAAGGGCCTCTGGGACAGACCCGCCGAGGATACGGCCAACTCCGACTGACAGGGCCCCACATATTTCCTTCTTTTGGCTGCCCCTTCAAGGCGGCCTGTTTGTGTTGCCCATTTTTACCGCCACTCTTTATTCGAATTTTTTCGCGTTTGGGGTTGACTTTTTATTTGCAGGCTTTCTGTTCAGTGAAAAGTGTGTCAAAATCCACCCTCTCAAAGACCTCCAGCTTACCGCCGCGGGTAGCGTTGTAGATATTCACCCCGTGTTTTTTTGCAAATTCTTTGGCAAGTTCATAGCTTTTGTTCATCAACTCGACAGGTTGTATTGATACGCCCAGCGTCTCACTTGGCTCTGCCCCTTGGAAATATGAAGATTTTACATTCGGATCTACAATTATCTTGCCATTAGGTTGTCTCTTATGAACATAATCGTTATCCACACCAAGCAAATAAATTGTCTTAAAACCCATATATGTGGCTAACTCTATCGCATTCACTGTGACTGTAAACGTTCTTGTCAAAGAATTTGAGGGGTCATCACTCAGCGCCGTGGCATTTAATTGATAGGTGTTAATGTGAAACGACTCGTGGGCGCATATGTAATGTATGTTATCCTGTGGCGTCCGCCCTAAGTGTTTAGCACTATAATTAATAAATTTCGGATAGTCTCCTGATGCTTTGATGTTATCTATATCATCTTCAATTTCAAAAATATCCAAAGCCAGGTAATATGTAGGCCGCCAGCAGGTTCGTGGATAGATTTTGTGAACACGATTTGTAGCAAAACTTGGTATTCCCGCTTTTGCTATCATATCCAAATCATTCGGAGCAAGGCTTGGGCCGTTGCCTATCACGAAACAAGCTTCCCCCTTATGGATTCCTTTCAAACTTCTAATAAATTGGGCGTCTTCACTATCTTTGAAACGCGCCAGACGAATTATCCTTCTTATTTGTTCCATCGGATAGGCTATAATTCGTATTAAAGGTTTTTCTTTGAGCCGTCTGACAAATGATTGGTTCATATGTTATGCTCCCTGTTTATCAAATTATAGATTCATCATTTTGAAGGTTTTGAATACAACATTCCAGTCATTATGTTCCTGTGCGTACTTTTGCGCATTGTCCCCAATTTCTTGGCCAACTTGTGGATTTTCAAATAAAAATGCAACTGCTCTCGCTATATCCTCAGGAGTTTCGGCAATGAGTAATTCACGTCCGTAACACACATACAACCCTTCAGCCCCGACGCTATTAGTGATTACCGGCACACCCATTGCCATCGCCTCCAGTATCTTTGTTTTGATTCCTGTACCGTAAGCGATTGGCGATAAAAAAATACATGTGCTTTTGATGTACTCTCTTATATCATCTACCCTTCCGCAAAAAATGATCCTGTCGTTGTTGGCGAATTTGATCTTCACTTGGTCTGGGCAATTCCCAATGACATAAAAATGATAATCCAAAGTCAGCTTTGGAAGTACCTGGCGCACTATCAATTCAAGGGAATCGGCATTCGCGGCTGATGCGAAGTTACCCAAGAAAGAAATGCCAGTCATATCCTTTTTGGCATTGCATTCCTGCTGATAATATTCACAGTCAACACCCACGGATAACGTCAGTGCTTTGTTGGCATGCATTTTCAGGTTGAGTTCATCACGTTCTATATCCGACGTCATCAAAACATAGTCAAACAGCTCGTAATATCTACACTCCCATTTCTCGCAGCGTTTTGCTTCTGCCCGAAGTATACAGCGTCGAACCAACTTGTTTTGCGTTATTTTTGAAATAATACTTGGAAGCTTTTCGTTGTAAGTGCCGGCAATGCTCGCTTTGGAGTTTTCAAATTTCGCTTGACGTAAATATCGTTTGGAAAGAAGATCGTCAAGATTAGCTATGGTAACAGCACCACAATCAGCGAACGCCTCATAGTACACACATGTTCTAATCATTTCTGTAAAAATAACATCAGGTCTCCATCGCTTAACTTCATCTTCAATAATGTGAAGATTTTTCTTGCTGTAATATAGCGAGCATTGTAACGGCCACTTACTCCCCAAAAAAGAATGAACGAATATGTTGCCAAGCTTTTGCGCAAAGCCGGCATCCTCCAGAACCGTTATCTCTTTGATGTATTCCGGCAAATCGTTTGGATCATAGTGCTGAGAGGACTCCATAAAACACATAATTTTAATTTCATAGCCATAGTTTTCGTGCAATTCTTTAAAATAATGATTCAGCGATTCCTTCCTTCCAGAGTCAACCGGCCAGAGATAACGGCTTAAAATAGCTAATAGTTTTTTAGAGCTCATATTCTGCATCTCCACCATTCCAACATATCCTTCACGGTCTGTTCCATTGGGATTTTCTGTATCCAGCCGGTATCTCGTCTCAGTTTTGACACATCCCCCGCAATCACTTTTTCATCGGTGGGGCGAAGGAGTGCCGGGTCGACGGTGATTTTAAAAGAATGTCCCATCTGGCGCTCGATCATGTCTACAATATCACGCATTTTGTAGATATGCTCTGATGAAATATTGTAGACTTCTCCGGGAACGCCCTCCTCAGCCAGCAGAATCAACGCCGAAACAAGATCCCGCTGGTCCATGATGGCGCGGCGGGTGTCCAGGTTGCCCACACGAAGCTCGTAGTTACCCGTTCGCTCTGCCTCGACCGCCCTGCGAGTGAAATCAGACGTCACGTCATTGACCTTCCTCGTCCCAGTGGAATTAAATATTCTGGCCCGTATACAGCGAATATGGTCATTCATGTAATACTGAAAAGAAATCAGATCCTGTCCCACCTTGCTTACGCCGTAGGGGTGGAGTGGCTTGAGTTCCGCAGTCTCTTTGACCAAGATATCACCCGACTCACCGTCAGCGAGCTCGTTTAGGGTTTGGCCGTACTCGGCACTGGAGCACGCCACAACGACCATGGGGTCATAATCCGGTTTTGTGAGCTGACGTACCTTTTTGATGGCCTCGTAAACGGCAATTGTTCCATTCACATTTGTCTCAATCGTCTCATATGGTCTGTCCCAGGAAACCGTGGGATAGCTCTGCGCCGCAAGATGATATATCTGATCCGGCAACAAATTCATAACTATTTTTTCAACACTGGAAGGGTATCGAACATCGCACTCGACCATCTTTATACCAGCAGGAAGTTCAGAAATATTTGTAGTGGGCTTATAGTACGTGCCCAGGACATTGTGCCCTTCGTTATAGAGCCGCTCCACAAGATGTGAACCGACCATTCCTCCGGCACCTGTGACCAGTATATTCATCTTATATTTCCTCCGAAAAACCTCTCCTCCAGCATCAAGCACAAGCAGTGGTAGATGGGCAAGTGGAGCTCCTGGATTTTGTAAGTTTCTGTCTCTGGAGCCTTAACTGCCACATCCGCCATCGGTGCCAGCTTGCCGCCGGACTTACCTGTTAAGGCGATGACGCGGATTCCGATTGCCTTGGCCACCACGGCGGCGTTCAGGATATTCTCGCTGTTGCCGCTGGTGGAGATGCCAAGGAATGTATCTCCGGGCCTACCGTAGCCAAAAAGCTGCTGGGCAAAGACGCCCAAGCCGTCCACGTCGTTGATGTAGGCCGTGGTCAGCGCCTCGTGGGCCACAAGGGGGATTGCCATGAGGCTGCGCTCCAGATTTTTTGCCAGCTTTGCGCCCCGCTCCGGGTCAACGGCTATCAGCTTGTCCGCAAACTCCGGGCTCACGGGCCGTGGCGTTTTGAACCGCTTCATCAGCTCCCCGGCGATGTGCTCTGCGTCTGCCGCACTGCCGCCGTTGCCGGCAATTAGAAGCTTGCCGCCGTAAGCGTATGTATCCTCAAGCAGGAGATAGGCATCCGCAATGCTATTCCGCACCGTTTCAAGCGCAGGATACCTTTGAATCAGATCATCCATATGTGCCGTCAGTCTCGGTTCCAAGGTCATCCCCCCAGGTGTACATTCGTAAATTCAAGTAAGCTTTCCACCGCCACTGTCTGCCCAAACTCACCGCTGTTTTCAACAAGCGCGGTTTTGCATCCAGCGGCAAGGCCAGCTTTTATATCGCTCTCCCTGTCACCCACCATCCAGGAGGCCGCCAGGTCGATGTTGTAATCTTTCGCCGCTTTTAGTAGCAATCCAGGCTTTGGTTTGCGACAGTCACAGTCGAATTTCAGCTCCGGAATCTCGCCCTCAAAACCCCTGTCCGGGTGGTGGGGGCAGTAGTAGATGGCGTCCAGATACGCGCCCTCCCGGCCTAAAAGCGTCTCAAGCTTGTTGTGTATCTCCTGAAGCTCGGGCACCGTGACCTCGCCGCGGGCGATCACCGGCTGATTTGTGACGACGATGGCGAGATACCCGGACTTGTTTATCCGCCTTATGGCCTCCGCCGCCCCGGGCAGGAGCTCCATATCATCGATATTTCTGAGAAAACCCACGTATTTGTTGACGGTCCCGTCCCGGTCGAGAAAGACGGCCTTCTGCTTACGCTTGAGATTTCGCGCCTGTACAATGCCGGACTTGAAATCCTCTGTGACCGCCTTCAATCGCTCCGGCGTCCCCATATCTTTCACATACTCCGGGCTTTGATAGGCGAACATTTTGCCCGTCCCCGCAAGTGGCTTTAAAATCTGCCGGTCAAGGTCGATCTTCGGCGTGTCCGGCATGTTCTCAAGGAGCTTTGGTGACAGGATGTGGAGCCCCGCGTTGACGCAGTTTTTATACCACTGTGGCCGCTCATCCTCTTTGGTGAGCCATTTTGTGACCGCACCGTCGCTGTCGGTAAGAATAAGCCCGCTGTCGTAAGGATGGTCGTTAGGGTGTGTGAACAGCGTGGCCAGCCCGCCATTTTGCCGGTGGAACTTCACAAAACGGTTAAAGTCCACGTCGAACACCGAGTCGGCGTTCAGCAAAAGGAAGTCCTCCGTCAGCTTGTCCCTCATGCGAAAAAGAGCTCCGGCATTGCCAAGCGGCGTATCCTCTATGAAATAATCTATCCTCACCCCGAAGGAGCCTCCATCGCCAAAGTGGCTGATAATGGCCTCCTTCATATGGGATACGGTCAAAATGATGTCGTCAAAGCCCTGATCTCTAAGACATTCGATCTCCCACTCCAAAACGGGCTTCCCCTTGATGGGGATCATGGGCTTGGGTATATTTCCAATAAACTCGGCGATCCGCGTCCCACGCCCGCCTGCCATGATAACCGTCTTCATCGCTCTATCCTGTGGGGCGCTATTGGTACATAGCTCTCCGGGGCGTAGTAGATCACCTGTGTACCATCATTTTCAAAGTCAAACGGCACATAGAGGAGATCACTCATCGCCTGTCTCACAGCCGCCTGATCCTCCAGCCGGACGTAGAAGAGAAGGAACCCGCCGCCTCCGGCGCCCAAGAGCTTCCCGCCCAGCGCCCCGGCAGTCAGCCCTTTTTCATAAAGGTTGTCAATACCATCCGTAGTGACGGCGGAGCCGCACTGGCGTTTGAGCTTCCATGTGCGATCCAAGAGGCGCCCAAAATCGTCTAAATCGGTGTTCTTGTCCACTAAAATTTTCTCTGCCTCGTCCACCAGCGCCAGCATCTCACGAAGCTGTGCCGTCCGGTCAGCCTTTTCCGAGGTGTTGGCCTTTTGAACCTCGGAGGAGAGGCGCGTAAAACCGGTGAAGAACATCATCAAGTTATCGCTGAGCTGTTGTTTTCTCTCCGGGGAGATGATGACCGGCAGGACCTCATAGCCGTCCCTGCTGAAATTGATCCGATTGAGCCCTCCGAAGGACGCGGCGATTTGATCCTGCCAGCCGCCAGCCTCGTCGCAGCGCACACGCTCCAGGTAGATGGCCTCATCCGCCAGCCGTTTCTTGTCTACGTACTTTCCTTTGAGCGCGTAAAAGGCATTCAGCATTCCCACCGCGAAGGAACTACTTGTCCCAAGCCCGGATCGGGCCGGGAGGTCCGCGTCATATGAGAGCCTGAGCTCGTGCATGTCCAACATTTTCATGGCGTTGCGAATGAGCGGATGCTGAATATCCTCCACGTCCTTCACCCGCTCGAACTTTGAATACCCAAGCTCTGAGGTGTAGTCAAAGAATCTCGGCAGATGTCGCACGGTGACATAACAGTACTTGTCAATAGTCGTCGACAGCACCGCTCCGCCGTTCTCTTTAAAAAAGCTTTCCATATCCGTCCCACCGCCAAAAAACGACATGCGAAACGGGGTCTTGGTAATGATCATAAATTCATTCCTTGTTTGAATCCGTTGTTTACTAGAGAATAAATGATAAAGTGTTCTTCCTATCCTCTGCTAACAACAGATTATCTTAGGGGATAGCGTACAAGACAGTATCAGATTGATTCCACATATGATGCCGAATATACAACTTATACTCCGGTACGAGTTCGTGGATATATTCTGGAATACGGAGCATATCTTCATCGCTGTGGTATATACAGATCGTCAACTTAGGATGATTTCTCAGGATTGTCTCTCGTGCTCCCGCCAGGGCTTGCATTTCAGCGCCCTCAATGTCCATCTTGATCCAGGTAGCTTCTGAACATTCGGATACATCATCTATCCTTACAACAGGTATTGCTACGCCATTCTGTTTTACATCACCCTCAGTTATTTTTCCGGTCTCACCAATCCCGGAAAAGGGGCTGACTCCATTCCTGTCCGATACGCCTTTTTTGATAAGAATTATAACTGGATTCTGTCCATAATATCGTGTGAGTAATTTATAATTTGTTTCACCCGGTTCGAATGCAACAATTCTCTTAATTTTGACATGCCTTTCTTCAGCGCATTTCAGCAAAGGCTTTATTGTATCGCCTATATAAGCCCCAGCATCTATAAACACTTCACCATTTTCCACCTGGATAACATCATCGACAAAGTATGTGTTGTTAAGCTGACAAAGTTCGGGGCTTATAGGGGCCCTCATGGTGCGATAGGCAAGTACCCCCCCCCAAGTATTTTTTGACATTTCGTCTGCCAGTAAGTCGTTGATATGTTTAACCCTCTCTCTGTTTTCCCTATAAAACTTTTGGCTTCTCAGCATGTCATCTGAGGGATGCTCTCTCAGCCTCCTGTTTTCCGCGCATGTCATCCAGTAATTCAATTTTCTTGGAACACCAGTTTTTTTCAGAAGTAAAAAGATGCGCATAGATATTTCATGCTCTTGTGCTACGTCACGGATTTTAAATAGTATCTGTTTAGCTGTTTTCAGCATACTATATCACCTTCCTTTAATAATTCGTCGCTATAGCGATGTAATCTGCTCACTTGTTGTATCCACTACAGCCACATGCCATTTCTCGTTTGTCCTCTTATATCCCTCAACATTCTGACATCAAAAAGACACGTCTCCGTAGGCAATTCAGATATTTGCTCAACCAGCCTATGGAGCGTATTTCTTCAAAAAAATTATACTTTTTCAATAGTCATCGACAGCACCGCCCCGCCGTACTTATTAAAAAAACTCTCCATATCCGTCCCGCCGCCAAAAAACGACATGCGAAACGGTGTCTTGGTAATAATCATCGTGAGTACCGCCCTGACAACAAAATAATACTAAATCAGGAAACTACCCATTCTATTCCAAAAGGTTACAATTTAATACCTCTAATCCGTGCCATTAACATCGGACACGGGATAACTGTCAAATCCCACTTTTCCGCACTACCGCACCAACGGTAGCAAAGATAATCTTTAAGTCCAGCCACAGGTTGGAATGGGTAGCGTAAAAAAGCTCCATTTGCTGACGGGTGCCATCCTCATATCCAGCGTTGTTCCTGGCGTAGGCTTGCCAATAGCCCGTGAGTCCTGGCTTTACAGATAGGAGCAACTCCTGCTGTTCCGGCGTATAATAGCAATCCAGTTCCTCCCGGAGAATGGGACGGGGACCGACGATGGACATGTTGCCCTTGATACATATGTTCCAAATGATCTGGGGCAATTCGTCAATGCTCAGCTGGCGGAGTTTTGCGCCAAAGCATTTGGCACCATCTCCCGGGTTTTTGTAACCTATCAATCTTGGATCGTCTTTAAGCTTAAATTCTATTTTATATTCTTCAATTTGGGAGGGCGTCAGCATATGTTCCAGTTCGTCCGCACCGACGCGCATAGTTCTGAATTTAGCTATCTTGATTTCCTCGCCGTTTTTTCCGATACGGCGCTGCATATAAAACGGATTGCCGTGATCCTTCGCCATAATGATCACGGCAATAATCGCCATGGGTATCAGGAGGACAAGGCCCACCACAAGAGAGAAGATAAAGTCAAAAATTCTTTTGAAAAATATGTACCCAGCCTGTCTCTTCCCTGTGGAGAGAACATTTTCAGCCTCTTCTGTCTCAATACCCAGCACAGCCGTGCTTTGTTTTCCGTCCATATTCGTATCCCTCCTTTCATCTATCTCGGTATTGGTAACGCCGGGGTTTAGCGCTTGGCGTGAGGCTCCTCCTCATAATACTTGTCGTAATACTTCCCGTAATAACGGCCGTAGTATTTACCGCTCTTTTTGCGGTCGACCTTGTTGAGGACCACGCCAAGGACCGGACAGCCGGTGTTGCGGAGCTTGTGCTCCACGTCCTGGGCGGCGCGATAGCTCACCTCACCGGCGGATATGAGCATAATGGCTCCGTCGCAGTGATGAGCTATGACGGCGGCGTCCACGACCATGCCGAGGGGAGGGGTGTCCACTATGACGTAATCGAAGCTCCCTCTCGCCGCCCGCAAAAGCTCCTCCATCTGCTTACTGCTGAGTATCTCCGAGGGGTTCGGAGGCGTCACCAGCGAGAAAATAATGGTAAGGCCCTTCACATTCGTGCGGCAGGTGACATCGTCAAGGGAGCACTGGCCCGTAAGGAGGTGGGAGAGGCCAAAGCGAAGCTTGCCGAGGATTATACTCTTCCTCAGAACGGATTTGCGCAGGTCCGCATCAATAAGAAGGACCCTCTTGTTCTGCTCCGTCAGCGAGCGG
The DNA here is from genome assembly GCA_947631395.1 of uncultured Oscillospiraceae bacterium. GTDB lineage: Bacteria > Bacillota > Clostridia > Oscillospirales > Oscillospiraceae > RUG626. The sequence goes on along the minus strand of CANRLF010000043.1, from coordinate 7,308 downwards.
CAGAGGTTGAGCACCGTCGTGCTCTTGCCCTCGCTGGCCACGGCGCTGGTGACGCAGATCACCTTTTTGTCCGCCCCGCAAAACTGCAGATTCGTGCGCAGCAGCTTCATCTCCTCATTGATCTCATAGGGAAGCTCTTCGAGCTTCAATTCCACATATTCCAAGACCTTATTCCCCTTTGCTCAGTGATAATATCTCTACCGGGCCGTCCCAAAGCACCTTCTTGGCGTAGGCTTGTCCCAGCTTATGTTCAATTTTATTGGCGCACAGGCCTAACTCATTGGGCCTGAAGCTCGGGTCATGGGCGTCCGAGGCGACCACATGAACGAGATCGTGCCTCATAAGCTCCCAGCACAGCTTTTTCTGCCGGTGACCCTCCCGGCCAAGTACGCTCCCGGCGTTTATCTGTATCATAGCGCCCATACTGACAAAGCGCCCGATCCATTCCTCGTCCAGGCATCCGTACCGCTCCACATGGGCTATAAGCGGCGTCGATCCCGCGTCCAGGATCTTCTTCAAATAACCTTCAATCATCACAGCTGAATATCTGCCGGAAAATTCAGATAATAAAATGCTCCCAAATCCCATTGGAATAAGCGAATTTTGGTGTAATCGCTCCAAAAAAGCATCGTCGCAGAAGTACTCCCGGCTGAGAAACAGCCGTATCGGGAGATCCCTCTCCTCGATAAGATCGCAGGCGCGGCGGTACTGCCGGATTATGTCCGCGTCCGTGGACTCGAACATCCCGTGCCGCAGGTGAGGCGTTGCGCAGATGACCTCGATGCCCTGTTCTACGGCGGAGGTCAGAAGCGCCTCCATCTCCTCGATGTGCTCCGCCCCGTCGTCTACGTAGGGGAGTATATGGCAGTGAATATCCGCGAGCCTCACGACCTCAACTCCTTTTAGGGTAGTCCCGGGACCGCATCCTAGGAACGCGATCCCGGGACCTGGGAAGTGTTTGATTACATTTCCTCTTTCTTCTTCAGGGCGACGACGGCGACAGCTCCGGCAAGCAGAACTACGGCAACGGCGACCAGAAGGACAGGCTCCTCGCCGGTCTTGGGGGACTCATCGTCGGGCTTGGACGGGGCAGGCGCCGCGCCCTTCTCCATTACAAGAGCGACAGGGGACAGGCTGGTAAACTCAGCCTTAATGTCGTTGCCCTTGCAGGCGGCGACCTCTTCCCACACGGTTCCATTGTAGTGGAGAACGTGTACGATGTCGTTAGCAGTGGCACCGGGCACCTCGAAGGTGATGGTGACAGAGCCGCCGGCGGGAATTTCCGCGGTGATGTCCATGACCCAGACAACGCTCAGATCCTCGGCCTTGACATTGTCGGACTTGATAACGGCGGCGGCGTCAGCAACTGTCGGAGTCACGCTGGGCTCACTGACAGTCGTAGTGACCGTGTTGCCGTTGGAGTCAACAGCCAAGGGCTTGGGACCCGCGCCGCTACCGCTTCCGTTGGGGTTGACAGTGGCAAAGGCGGTGACGCTGAGCGCCATAGCCAGGCAAAGGACGACCGCGATTCTTAAGAGCTTTTTCATGTGTTTCTTCCTCCTTCCATACCTTATTTATTCAACGGCGCTCTCACACCGTGGAATACAAATTTACTACTGGACAGGCCGATAGAAAAGCTTTATCACAAGCTCTCTCAGGCCCTCCTCGTCCACATAAAACTCGTTGTGGAACTGGCCCTGACGTACCTCTCCCGGTACCTTGTAGCTCCCATCCATTGTGGACCCGGCCAGGAGCTTTAGGGTCTCGGCGTCCACATTCGTCTCGATATAGTCATCAGCCACGTCAAGCACCCGCTCCACCGTGCCCTCCAGATCTCCCATGGCCTTCATCTGTCGGAACATCTCCGTGACGAACCAGCTCTGGCGGGCGTTTCGGTCCTCGTTACTTCCGAACTCGTTGAGATCCCTGTAACGAACGAATCGCTCCGCCTCCTCGCCGTTCATGGTGACGGTGGCGCCTTTTGTATAGCGGTTGTCTATCTTCGTGTAATCCTCAGGCATCGTCAGGGTTATACCGCCTATCTCCTCTACGATGACCGGGATGCCGTCCATCGTCAGGGAGAAGTACCCGTCTATACGGGCGTCATAAAGAAGCTCCGACACGGTCCTCTGGGTGAGAAAACAGCTTCGCATTGGGCTGTTGCCGTAGGAGTACTGGAGGTTTATCTGCATGGGTCTGGAATACTGAAGGTCCCCCAATCCGTCGTAGACGTCCACCTCGGTGATGGTATCCCGCGAGACGGTCAAAAGCTCCGTCCGGCCCGTCTTTGTGTCCGCCAGAAACAGCATGATGGCATCGGCGCGGCCGTTATTGCCCACGATGTCCTCCCCAAATTCGGCGGTGCGGGTGTTGTCCACCCCTAAAAAGAGCACGGTCTTAACATCCGTTCTGCGGCGATATTCCTCGCCGTTATACATGACGGTGCCGGTCCAGTCCGTGTCGTCCACGTCCAGACCCGGGTCATCTGATATATCCTTTGGCTCCCTGTGGCATCCCGCGCATATAAGCGCCAGCGCCAGCATAAGTAAGATGGCTTTTTTCATTTTGTGGAGCTTTCCTTGTCAAGTACGCCCACGACCAGCAACCTGTAAGCGTCGTTCCCGACGCAGGTGCTCAGGACCACCAGCCTGTCCTCGGCAGTGACCGTGATGTCCTTGTCAACATAGCTGCTGAGGTCCCGGACATTCACTATCGAATCTATGAACCCCTGCCGTCCGGCCTCGGTGCTGTAGTCGAAGGCTTTGGGCAGATAGGCGTTTGAGTAAGTGACGGCGGCGAATATCCTGTAATGGTACTCTCCCTCCGGCGTGTAAAAGGAGATCACCGGGTGCTCCTCCATGTAGCTCTTCGCCCGGAATTTCCTGAGACTGCCGAACATGGTGCCGTTTTTCATGTTGTGGCCGTAGACAACGGTGAGGAAGTCGCTGAAGTCCCGGCTGTTCCATTTTTCCGTGTATATGGACCCCGGAAGCCGATTCTTGCCCTCTACGGTGTGATTTAAATAATATGTGTCATCCGTGGGGTGCTGTACCACCGGATAGCGTATATCTGTGTCCTGTATCTCCATCCACGCGTATATATGCTCGTTGGGCTTGCGGATCTCGTCAAAATCCAGGGGCGATACGTATGGCGTCTCGCTTGGCTCGGGGTCAGTGACGGGTTCGGGGGGCTTCTCCTCCGGCTTGTCGGAAGGGGAGGGGTCGTCAGAAGGGGATGGGACGTCGGAAGGGGAGAGCTCGTCGGTTGGCGAGGGCACCTTGTCCTGCAGGTCCTCGTATACGTCCCCGGCCTCGCGCTGGCCCAAAAGGTAAACCGCAATGAACGCCAGCGCCGCGACCATGACAACGATCGCGCAGATAAGGACTGTTTTTCGTGCCTTGCTCATTTCTTACGACCGCCTCTGCCGTTTTTCACATCATCACCGGCGAAGCGTTCCAGCGGTATGGCCGCCAGGGTCTCAAGACCAAGATAACGCTTGACGTCGTCCTCGTCCTTGATGGTGTCGTCCATGAAGTGGCCTATGAGTATTGCCGCGGCGGCAATGACGAAGAAGATAAGTCCGCCCACGATGCAGTTTATAAGGAGGCTCGGACTCGACCGCTCCTCGGGGACCACCGCGTCAGAGACGGAGGACGGGGTGTCGGTGCTCATTACCTCGGCTATACGCATACGCAACTGATCCGCCAGGGCGTTGCACACCTTGGCCGCCAGCACTGGGTTGTTATTTGTTACCGTGAGCTCCAGCATGTGGGAGTTGGTGGGGTTCGTGACGTCGATGGTCTTAACGAAGTCCTCGTATTTTTCGTCAATGCCCAGGTCCTCCATGACCGGCTCAACCACCTCGCGCGTGGTGGCGATTATCTGGAAGTCCGCCGCCAGGGAGGCCCCTATTTGCAGATCCGCCAGCGATGTTATGCTGGTGGTCTTTGAAAGTATGTATATCTCCGCCTTGGCCTCATATTCCGGCGTAATGAAAAAGACAGTCACCGCGGCGCTGAGTATCACTCCGGCCACGATGCTGGCCAGCAGTATCCACACCTTTCGCCACAGGACATAGAACACTTCCACAAGGTCGATCTCCTGCTCCTCGACCTGTTGTACCTGTTGCATCTCGTTTTTTTCCATGTCGTCACTCCCACATTTTATACGCCCCATCCGGCGGCAAACTGTTTATCCGTTTCTCCCGTGCCGCCCGTGGAGCGGGACCTTACCGGCGGCAAAATTAAAGATGGAAAAACACCCTGCGTTTTTCCACCGTAGCAAAACGCCGCTTTTTATCGCCATTAGCGGCGCCACATTATCTGCATAATGTACTGTGTGTGTACCACATTATCTGCATAATGTTGTGGCATACACAGATCAACGGCGCGCAGAAAACCAATTTGACGATATTGTAACACGTCCCTACCCAAAATTCAAGTCAATCACCGAAAAATAATATGGCATTTTAGCCAAATATGTATAGATATGATAGATAAAAGGCAACCCAAGCAAGCCCTTGCAAGATTTTTGGAAAGATATGTTAGCAAGGGCTTTGTTGTCGTGCGCCTAAACAGAACTTAAAATATTAAAGCGCCCGGTTAAGGGTGCCGCTTCCTTTTTATGTACCACATTATGCAGATAATGTTGTATTATCCCTTTTCCCGAACAACGCGACGCGAGCTAACTTTTCGACTCTGCCACGGACCTCATTCTCGGTTGTTTTGACGTAGATCTTCGTGGTGTTTATACTGCTGTGGCCCAAAAGGCAGGCCAGCTGTACAATGTCATGGGTCTGCTCATAGAAAAGTCTGGCGAAGAGCTTTCGAAGATTGTGCGGAAAGACCTTGCCGGGACTCACACCCGCTTTGCCGCAGAGATTTTTCATCTGCCTCCATATAGTGCTCCTGTCCAGGGGCTTCCCGGAGCCGGTCCTGAAAATGGGCCCGCTCTTTATTTTATTGTCCCTGATATACCGGTCGATCTCCCGCCGGAGCTCCTCCGCGACCAGCACGCCACGATTTTTCTTTTTACAGTTCACACGTATTCTCGCGTGGTCCAGCCGCTTTTGGAACGCCTCCACCGTAAAAAACTTGACCTCCGACACCCGGATGCCGGTACAGAACATGACCTGAAGCAGAAGATGCAACCGCCGGTCCGGCTTCGCCGCGTCCAGCAGCCGGTGATACTCCTTCAGCGTAAGGCTCCGCTCCTCCGGACTGAAGGGGAGCTCCTGGATGCGTATATTATCCACATAGCAATCGGGTCGCCCCAGATATTTAAGATACGCTCTCAGCGAAGCGATCATGGAGTTTACGCTGCTGTCCGCGTACCTGCCGCTCTCGATAAGGCTCGCCTTAAAGCTCACCGTCAGCTCCTTGGTGAGCTCCCGCTCCCCCAAAAATCCGACGAACAGCCGTATATCCCGGAGGTACTTGTCTATCGTGAACTCGCTCTTCTCCTGCCGGCGCAGCTCCTCTTCAAATCCGGCTATACTCTTTTGCATATCATTTCCTCCATATAAAACAAATTCGCGCGGCTTTCCCGCACGAATTTATTTTACCGGATAAGGTCATAGTTGTATTCCGAAAACAGCCGGAAATATCTGGCGCCGATGCGCGCTTCGCGTCACGTCTCATTCACCGCACCTGATTTGCGTTATATACGTGACTTAATCAGTTTTTTATACACAATCCCGCGCTCCGCGCTTCTTTCTTGCCATATACGCCAGCATAAGCATAAGGAGGTACCCCGTCAGCGCACCGGCGGCGTTCAGGCACGACTCGCTCCAAGTCAGATGCCTTCCGGGTATCCACACCTTCGGCACATCGGCAAAGAGCGCCATCGCGGACACAAGGAGCCCCGAACAGACTCTAAACCAGCCACCCAGGGGCTTGATCCTCAGAACGGCCTCGACCGTCCCGCAGAAGAGTACTCCGGAGATAAAGAACACGCCAAAATGGGCAAGCTTTCTTAACAGCGTGTGAAACGCCGCCTCATCAGGGCGCAGTCCCACAAGCCTGAGCCACCGCAAGAGCAGTCTTGTCAAAGCCAGGCTCAGTTTCCCTGTTCCTTCTCCCGTCTGCCAGGAGAGGAAAAGGCATAGCCCTAACCATATCGCCGTGATCGTTGCCCACAGGGCGGCCGCCAATACCCGTTTTCTCAAATCAGGCCTCCAAAGCATACCGTTATTTCGCTCGCGCACAAGAATTATACTCCCGCCGGGAGAAAAATACAAGTCCGCTTATCTTTCCGATAGCTTCAGTCCTTGCCTGAGCTCAAATAGCAAGACGATTCCGATTGTGCAGAAGAAGCCCGGCGGTGAGGTCCACAAGGTCCTCGCCGCCTGATTTGAATACCGCCACAAGATACCCGCGGGAGTTGTACCACTCATATAAGCCGGCCAGACCAACATCGCTCTTCTCCCCGCTTCCGAGCCAGACCTCAACGATTTTCTTATCCTCACAAATATTGATCTCCACGCTGTTCCCCTCCCGCCGGATATTTTTCCCATCGGCTGGAGGGATTTATTCACATGGTCATGGTCCAGGTCTGCTCGTCCTCGTGATCGTCCGCCTTATGTCCCATAGCTATTTTCTTCCTCCGTGTTTCCTTCAGCGCCTTGGAGTCCACGTGCTGACGCATGGTCGTGGCGTCGCGGACGGGGCCGGTGTCGGAGAGGGCCGCCACGGTCACAGCAGTCGAGATAAGAACGTCAGCAACAGGGTCGAGAGCGAGGACGCTATCGCCGTCAGGATGATCCATGTCTTTGCGGTATGCGTTAAATTGCGAATAGACTTCCTCGAAGCTCTCTCCACGTTTTCGGTGCTCGTAGAAAAGCTCTCGTTTAGATTCCCAACCTGTTTTTGCAGAGCTTGTATGCGGTTGCTCAGGCTGGCTGTCTGGTTTAGTATCCGCTTCGCGTCCTCGGCTGTCATCAGCGTCGTGAGCATCTCTTCTATTTTTGCTTGTCGCTGGAGCAGACCACTGAGGAGCGTAACCATTTCCGCCTGGGGTGGACGGTTCAGGGCCTTCAACTCCTCCAGAGACTTGGGCTTGTCGGATTGCGAACTCATGTTCCATGTTCTCCTTCAGATATTTTGATTCGTGTAACTTGTTGTCCCGGCACCGCTGGTCGTCGGGCGTCGTGTAGGTGATGTACTTGCGCTCGTCGGTCCATTTGACCTCATAGCCCTCACTGCGCATCAGGTCAATGAACTCGTCCTTGCTTCCTGCGTAGGCCATGCACAGGTCGATGGTGGACATGAGACAGAGCTTCCAGCTTTGGCCTTTATCCGCCGAGCGGTA
>CANRLF010000042.1 GCA_947631395.1 uncultured Oscillospiraceae bacterium | reverse complement strand
CGTCCCGCCCGCAGGCGAAAAAGGCTCCCCTCTCTGAGGGCTGCGCCCGCAGGCGCGTTTCGGAGGCCAACCGCCGCATCGCGGCGGCTCTTAGGCCGGAGATGAGCTGTCGGCGAAGCCGACTGAGGGGAGTCTACCCGCAGGCGCAACCTTTCTCCCCTTAAGCTCCCCTTCGTAAGGGGAGCTGTCGGCCGCAGCCGACTGAGGGGTCGAGGCCGTAGTCGTGCGCAAACCCTCCTCCCCCGCCCCTACCTCCCCCGCGTGGCCGCCTTCCCCGCCCGGGCGGGGAAGGGCAGGGATGAGGTGGGATCCGCGGCGCCAGCCGCAAATCAAATCCCTTACCTCTTTGGCTCCCTTTCGCAAAAGGGAGCTGTCGGCGCAGCCGACTGAGGGTTCCCCCCGTAGCACCCGACACCCACCCCCACAAAAAAATGCCGCCCCAAACGGGGCGGCGATTTTAATTTATAGATTACTCATTCCCCGGCTGCTTGCCGATATAAGCAAGTATACCGCCGTCAACATACAGAATATGTCCGTTGACGAAATCCGACGCCGGGGAGGCCAGGAACACCGCGGGGCCGGCCAGGTCCTCCGCCTCGCCCCAGCGTTCCGCGGGAGTCTTGGCGATGATGAACTGGTCGAAGGGGTGACGGCTGCCGTCGGGCTGCTTCTCGCGGAGCGGCGCGGTCTGGGGGGTGGCTATGTAGCCGGGCCCGATGCCGTTGCACTGGATGTTGTACTTGCCGTACTCGGAAGCTATGTTGCGGGTGAGCATCTTAAGTCCGCCCTTGGCCGCGGCGTAGGCGCTGACGGTCTCACGTCCCAGCTCGCTCATCATGGAGCAGATGTTGATGATCTTGCCGCCGCCCTGCTCGATCATGTCGGGTATAACGGCCTTGGCCATGATGAAGGGGCCGTTCAAGTCGATGTCGATGACCTTGCGGAACTGGGCCGCCGTCATCTCCAACATGGGTATGCGCATGATGATGCCCGCGTTGTTCACCAGAATGTTGATGTGGCCGACCTCCTCGGTGACCTTCTTCACAAGCTCCGTCACTGCCTCCTCGTTGGTGACATCCGCCACATACCCGTGGGCCTCGATGCCCGCCTCCTTATAGGCGGCCAGTCCCTTGTCCACGAGCTCCTGCTTTATGTCGTTGAAAACGATGGTGGCGCCGGCGGAAGCCATGCCCTTCGCGATGGCGAAGCCGATGCCGTATGACGCGCCGGTAATAAGAGCGACCTTGCCCTTCAAGCTGAAATCAACCATAATGACCCTCCTGTTTTCGTTAGTTTGCGGAGATACAATCCCGCTTATTGATTTAATTATAGCACATCTGTACAAAATGTCAAATAGAAGAATTGATGTAAAACCTTTACTTTACGGAGTTTTAAAAAGCCCAAAGCCACCCCCACCTAACCGCACCCCCCAAATCAAATATTTTTTCCGAGGACATGTGCCTCGGAAAAAATCCCTTTTGTTTATCTCCGTGTGCCGCCTTCGGCGGCGCGCGGAGATAAACAGCAGGACCCGGGATTTGAAATTCCAATTTCAAATCCCGGGTCCGCACGTCCCCCCTTGTCGTCAAAGGCCCACGGGCCTTTGACGACAATAAGTCACCATTTTCCGAATTTCCCGAACTCTATCCCGCCGTACATGTCCTCGACCTGCCCCTCCTCCGCTTTTCTCCTTGAAAAGTAGATATTCCTGAGCTCCTCATATCTCTGCTCATAGAAGCTGGCCGCCGCGGGATTTTCGTCCACCAGAAGGTTCGCCGCCAGGCCGTAGTGCATGACTCCGACGGCGTACACGTCGTCTATCTTCAGCACCGGGTCGTCCATGTCCTCCACCGCCGTGAAGGACCCGGGCAGTCCGGCTATGACCCGGTACTCGGAGATCATCATGTTCACGATCCCCGGCGTCCGGTGCATATACTCCTCTGTGCCGCTGTTACCGGCCTGTCCGTCCGAGTCCAGCTCGTCCATCAGCCCCATTGCCGAGGTAAAAATATCTCTGACGGTTCTCAATCCTCATCCCCTCCTTCTCAGGAGCTCCTGCCGCCAAAGACCCCCAGCGCCCCGGCCAGTATGTCCCCGGCGCTCTTCAGGGCGTCGCTTTTCAGCGCCTCCTCGAAAAACTCCGCGTACCGCTCGGCCTCCAGCCTCCCGAGGCCCAGCACCCTGAGGGCGTAGTCGAAGGCCTCCGCCCTGTTCGTCACTCCGGCCTCGCGGAACTGCTTGTATATGCTGGTCCAGTCATCTCCGCCTGTCTTGGCGCTCCCGCCGGAGCCGCCCGAGCCGCCTGAGCTTCCACCGGACGACCCCTTTGATGCCCCGGCGGCATTCCGCTCCGCCTCATAGCCGGAGGTATCCACCCCCAGGGCCCTCAGCCCCGAGTAGTCGCCGTACTTTGCCATGAGCTCCGCCAGCTCCAGCTCCCTTCGGCGTAGGTCCTCATCGTCCGAGGCCGCGTCACGGCCGCGCTCGTAGTCATACCGCTCCCTCTCGAACTGTGACTGCCACGCCTTGTATCCGTCGTCCGCCATGGCGTTAGCGGCTTCCACTCTGGACTCCTCCTCCCGGCGGTACTCCTCAAGGAGCGCCTGGGCCCGCTTATACTCCCCCGCCGCCACGGCGGCGGCGATGTCGTTTTGATACTTGACCCTGAGCCTCGCGATGCTGTCCTCAAGGGCGCTTCTGTCCGATGCCTCCCTGGCGTCCAACTGGGCCAGGTCCCCCTGGAGCTGTCCCGACATGGCAAGCCTGGCCTGGCCTCCCGCGCCGGAGTTGAGGCCCGACGCGGCGGCGTACTCATTGAAGCTCCGCGCCTCCCTCTCGTTCCGGGCGGCGACGGCGTTCCTGCTGTCCTGATACAGCCCCGGTATCTCCCGGCGGCGGGCCTCCAGCTCGGCGTTGCTCTCCTCAAAGGCCGACTTGAGCTTCGCAAGCTCCGCCTCTCTGGCCATATCATAAAGCCTGTTCACCTCCTCCGTCCGGGCCTGGTAATAGGTCCTCTCCGCGGGGGTGTACACGCTCACCGCTCCGCCGGCGGAGCCGTACTGTCCGGAACTCCCCTGAGCACCTGTACCGCCGGAGCCTCCCAGATCCCGATACCCTGAGCCGTCCATGCCCCCGGAGTATCCGGCCTGGGCCCTGACCCTCTCAGCCGCGGCGTGGGCGGAGTCCATTGCGGCCTGGTCGCCGATGGCGTTGGCCCTGTTCCAGGCGTCCGTAAAGGCCTTCAGCTGTCTCTTCTGCTCCTCCGTCAGGAGCTGATCGTCATATACCGATATTGCCATCTCTGTCGTCCCCCGCTCCCTTTTCCGCGGCGTCCGTCAGCCCCTCCGCCAGGAGGTACCCGACTACCGCCGCGGCCTGGAGGATCACCCCGGACACCGTCCCGGCAGTCGTCTCGCTCCCTCCGAAGGCCATTATGAGCCCGGACACGAAGGCCGCCACGGCCACCCAGAGCTTACGGCTTGTGAGCTTTCTGATTACGTCCTCCTTTTTCATGCCCTCACCCCCATCTTCGCCGCCCGCTTCGCCATTATGGCCGCCTGATAGCGCGGTATGAGCCCCATGGGGTTTGAGCCGTCGGTTATGCCCATGCCGACGGCCTCCTTGAGCTCCTCCTCAGCCCACTCCGGCACCGCCTGTCCGGCCGTGTACTCGTTGATTTTCCTGACTATCTCCTCGCCTGTCATGTTATCGTCCTCCTTTTCTCCGTCACTCAGCACCATAACCGTGTGGTGCCCATCGTATACCAGCACATCGCCCCGTCTCAGCCAGTCGGAGCTTGTCAGGTACTTCTTGTCCGTCAGCGCCTCAAATGCCCCGGTTTTCAGGAATTTCTCCCTCATGTACCTTGTGGCCGGGGCGTTGCCGGAGGAATAGGCCACCTCCATATCCACCCCCGCCGCCTCGGCGCATACGGCCATGAAGCTCGAGCAGTCGCACTCGCAGGGCGTGGTTATCTTCGCAAGGTCCCATCCAGCCTCTCTCGCCCGGGCTCTCAGAGTATTGCGCTGGTCCTGGTCGTACCCGATGTTGTCGTTTTTACACCCGGCCTCGCAGGCACGGGCCATCCGCTCCGCCACGCCGGGATCTCTGGGCCTTAACAGCACCGTCCAGCCCTTCTTGTACCAGTCCGTTATGAATACCTCTCTCCCGGTCTGGTCCCCGGCCCTGCCGCCGGTTATACGCCCGTCCTCGTCGATGCTCGAATGGCCTATCCTTACCGCTGTTTTCTCCTTTTCCGTCATATCCTCACTGCCTCTCCGCCCGTCTCTCCAGCCTCTCCACCTTCTCCTCCAGGAGCGGCATACGCTGGGCGAAGTGGTTGTGCCTGTCCACCTTCTCCTCCAGCTGCTGGAGCCGGTAGGCGATAAGCGCCCCCGATCTCCGGTTCGACACGCACACCCCCAAAAAAGCCAGTCCCCCGGTGATCACCGCCACCGCAACGCTCGTCCAGTCCAAAGCCTCACCCTCTCAAATCGTCAGCGTCCAGTTCTTTTCCGTGGCGACGGCCTTCTCCCCGGCTGAAAGGCTCGCCGCCCCCGGATTGCCGGTCAGCGTCAGCGTCCTCGGTTCGGCTGCCACCGGCAGGCTCCCGATCAGCGCCACGAGGGCCGCCCGCCCCAGCGCGCAGTCCTCCAGCGACATGTCCGCCCCGGTCCAGCTCTCCGCCCCGGAGGTCACCGTCAGGCCGGTAAGGCCGTAACAGCCCTCGAACATCCCGTCCATGCCTGTCACCCGTGACACGTCGATGCTTCTCCCGTTCATCAGCGACCCGCACCGCCTGAACATATCCCCCATGTCCGTGACTGCGGAGGTGTCAAGCTCCGGCGCCGATGTCAGGCTCCCGCACCCGTCGAACATTCCGTTCATCGACCCTACCGCCGAGGTGTCCATGTCCGGAATTGCCGTCAGCCGGCCGCAGTCCCTGAACATGCCGCTCATATCCGTGACGGCCGAGGTGTCCGTCGCCGGAAGCGCCGTCAGGGCCGCGCACCCTGCGAACATCCCGCTCATCGCCGTGACCCCGGTCGTGTCCAGCTCCCGTACCGCCAGCAGGGCGGCGCAGTTTTCAAACATCCCGCTCATGTCCTCCGCGCCGTTTGCCCCCCGCCAGGTGAAGTATCTGAGCTTCCCCAGGGCCGCCTCGGCGGTGTCGCCGCCGCAGATCACCCTCGTGGCCCGCGGCAGTCTGCAGTCGATCTCCACGATGTTCCACGACCTGAAATCCGCGGGACGGCTCTTCTGCCTGTGGGCCCTCGGCTCCCAGATCAGCACGTCCGCCTCCACCTTCAGCACCGCCTGCTTCATGCCGTCGTCCGTCAGCCCGCTGAAGTCCTTTGCCTGTACCTCCTTCTGGTATGTGTTTGTCCCCGGCCGCAGCGTGGTCGTCAGCGTCCTGGGTGGGAACCCCGGCTCGTCAACAACGGACTCTATGGCCTTGAACTCCCCGTTTTCCACGTTGCCCATCTTCACGTATCCGCTGGTCCCCACATCCACCGCGAAGGACAAAAGGGCTGTCGTCCCGTCGGGGATGTGCATAAGTATATACATCTCGTTCTCCCCCGGCTCCGGCAGTGTCACCCAGTCCGCGGGCCTCGTGTCCTTATATACCCTCTCCGGGTCCGGGGGCGTGCCCTCATATCCCCCGGACGGCAGACCCCGTATCCTCTCGGCGAAGGTGTCCGCCCTTATGGGCTCCGCCGTGCCGTCCCTCTCCCGGATGGCCCCGGCTATGTCCCGTAAATACTCCTCCTGTACGCTCATCAGTAGCTCGCCTCCCACGCGTCCGCCACCGCCCTTTGGATGGCCTCAGTCAGCTGTGACGGGCTGACGTAGTCCGTCCCCGCCACCGCCGGCTCCACCGTCTTGCCGTTGCCCTTCAGGATACCCGTGATGTCGGTGGCCGAGTCGAGCCCCACGCCGTTTTGTCCGGCAGGTCCCGGCTCCCCCCTGGGTCCCCGCTCGCCCGCGGGTCCCCTGATCGGCGCGGTGGTGAAGCTCGTGCCGTCCTCAAATCTGAGCGTCAGTGTGTAGTCCCCGTTCAGCGCCGCGGAGCTTATGCCGTACCCCCTGGGCCCCCGTTCGCCCGTCTGGCCCTGGGGCCCGGGGATGAGCCTTATCTCCCCGACCTCCGCGGTCACCGTCCCCGGCAGCCTCACGCTCTCATCCATATCTCTCCTCCTCTCGCCACAGGGCGGCCCCGGGACCGCCCGTCTGTCACTCCGCTGTGGACTTCGCCACGTAGATGCCGCTCTTCACGGCCTCCAGCACGAAGCAGTCGTGCAGGAGCCTGCCCTGGACCACCGCGCCGTCGATGTCCGGGTGCTCCTCCAGTATGCGGTATGTCTCGATCTTCTTCGGTGCCACGGCACAGCCCTTTCGCACGATGAGGAACACCACGTTCTCCGGCATGTAGTCGTCGGGCACGACCCTCACCTGCATACCGTCTATGGTCCCGCACACGCCGTTGACCACGGCGTCCTCGCAGAGCCTGTCCGCGCCGACCACCTGCTCGGCCAGCTTCACGTTTATGGCCTGGCTCTCGCCGATGTACAGCACTCTCCCCTCACGGGGCACCTTCTCGTTGCTCATCTTCACGCCGGCCTGCATGATGGTCTCGATGGCGTTTGCCTTCGTAAGGCTCACGCTGAACTCCTTGAGTCCCGCGCCCTCCGCGAGCTTTTTGAGCCTGTACTTGTCGACGTAGGGTATGATCACCTCGTCTGTCTGGCGTCTGAGCACACTGGAGGCCGCCTTTATCATCATCTGGCTCGTGTTGTTGCCCTTGTCGATGGAGCCGTTAAATGCCTTGTCGTCGCTCACCGTCAGCTCCTGAACGGTGTCCCCCAGCTCCGAGAGCTTCCCAAAGCGGCTCCCGTCCTCCTTGGCCTTGTCGTAGTCCTGGAGCGGCAACCGGTCCACGCTGTACACCTGCACCGTCGCCACCCCCGTCCACTTGTACCTCGTGGAGAATATCCCCTCGGTACAGGACCCGAGCTTAAACCTCTCCACCACCTTGTCCGATGCCCTCTTCGCCAAATTGATCGCCATTTCTCATTTCTCCTTTCAAATTTGTTCTTCATCTTTGGCTCCCTTCCGCAGAAGGGAGCTGTCGCCCCAGGCGACTGAGGGGTTCTACCCGCCCCCAAAAAAGGTTGCGGCTTTGCCGCAGATTTGATCGCGCCGCAAGGCGCAACCTTGTTCCCCTTAAGCTCCCCCTTCGTAAGGGGAGCTGTCGCCCCCAGGCGACTGAAGGGTCGAGGGTATAGTCGTGCGCACCCCCTCCTCCCTCGCCCCTACCCCCCGCGTGGCCGCCTTCCCCGCCCCGGCGGGGAAGGGCAGGGATGAGGTGGGATAAGCGGCGCAGCCGCACCTTTTAAATTAGGCTCCCCTTCGTAAGGGGAGCTGTCGAGCGCAACGAGACTGAGGGATCGAGGGTGTAGTCATGCACAAACCCTTCACCCTCTCCCCTACCGCCCCCGCGGGCGACTGAGGGTCACTCCCCCTTCAAAACGCGTCCTCCCATCCGTCCTCAAACGGATCCGGCCGTCTTGCGCCGACGCCGCTCCCCAGCTGGCTCCCGGCGGATCTCTCGCGGTTCGCGCGCTCCGTATTCCGCAGCTTCGCCTCCCTGACCAGCCTCTGATTTTCGCGCCGGAGCAGCCCCGCCTCGTACCTCATGTACGCCGTGACCAGGCTCTCGCCCCGTCTGGCCCTCTCCCAGACCTCCGCCGGCACGTCCTGGGGCCTGACGCCCGGGTATGTCCTTACGAACAGCTCAAGGTCCCTTCCTCTGGCCTCGTCCCTCTCGCCGGGCTCCTCCACCGGTATCACCGGCGCCTCCACCAGATGGCCGTCCGGCTCCTCATCGCCGGAGCTCTCCGGCGCCGGAAGCTCCTCCGCGTCCCGCTCGTCGCTGACTATTCCCCCGGCCTCGTCGGAAAAGCTGTCCGAAAAATAGTCCTTCTCATCCAACCTTCTCATCCCCCTCTCTCGATCTCTTTATCTCGTTTATAAGCCCCCGCCTGTCGGAGATATAGCCGTCCGGTATCCGCTCAAGGTACTGCACGATGTCTATCTTCCCCTGTGCCAGCAGGTTGTCCAGCGTCTGTATGGACGCTATCTCCGAATAGTACGCGCTCGCTCCCACGTCTATCTTCAGCGCCACCGGCATTGTCCTCAGCGTGCCGAAGTCGAACTCCGTCCTGATCTCCTCCGGCGGCTCCACCCCGGCGAACCTGCACGCCCGCCTCAGGTCCTCCCCCGCGTCGGTATCCACCGCCCGGAGCCCGTAAAACCCGGCGATGAACTCAAGGTATATCCTGGCCATCTCCTCAACGCATAGGCGCAGGTTCTGCTTCGTTATCTCGCTCGGCGTCGCCGCCGCCCGCTGAAGGGCGATGATGGCCGAGGTGTTGTCGGGCCTTGCGTCCCCCAGCGCCACGCTCGTAGCGCCGAGATTGGCGTTCGTCTGGTCGATGGCCGCCTCGATAAACTGTGTCACCTGTGGGGATATGGCCGCCGGCGATATGGCCCTGGCCGCCGTGGACACGTCCCCTCCGGCGATACCTATGGCCTGGCCCACCTGATTTGTCCACTTCGAGATCCTCGTCCTGTCGTAGACGATCTTCGGATAGGCCGTCGTCATAAGGCTCAGCATACTCATGGCCCACATCTTGTTTATAAAGATCTGATTCGGTATGAGCCCCGTTATCATCGCCTGCCCGTGGTAGCAGTCCGGCACGTAGTCCCAGCTCAGCCACACCAGCGGATAGAGCCTTACGCCCATGGAGAACACCGGCCTCACCTCCGCGCCCCTGGCGCACTCGTAGCCCCGGATCTCCCCGGTCCCTCTGTCTCTCCACATGATGAACAGCTTCGTCGCCTTGTCGTCCGTCCGGCGCTCCGGGCCGGAGTGGGTGTTGTCGTCGTCCGCCTCGATGGACTCCCAGTCCCCCGAGCCCATCTCCCTCGCCCTTCGTCTGAGGGCCCGGACCGTCTCGCGGCTTTCAAGTATCACATACGGCTGGCTCTGTACGCGCCTGTCGTTCGGATCGCCGAAGTACACCCTTGTGTTTGGTATTATCTCCGACCTTATGGCCCCGGCGTCCGGGTCCCACCAGGAGTAGATACACCCGTCCCCCCTCACCGCCGCGTCCCTGGCAAACTCCCTCAGCAGGTTCACCACATTGTTGTGCTCAAATACCCTCTCAAACTCCTCGTTGAGTATCCTGACAGGCTCCGCAAGCTCCTCCGTCCCGGCGGAGGCCGCCAGCGCCGTGGCCCGCGCCGTCAGGTTGTCCGAGGTTATGGAGCTCACAACAAAGCACACGTCCCGCTTTAGTATGTTGAACACCGGCGTCGGCAGGCCGTTGGCCTCCACGCCCTCCCACTGCTTACCGATGAAGAAGTTCTCGTTCGTGTTCACCGTCTCATACAGGTCTATCGCCTCGTTGAAGCTCCGCCCCCGCTCGTATAGCCTCCACACCGCCTCCGGCGAGGGCTCCCCGTCGAATATCTCCTCCCCGGACCACCCGGCCGCCTCCTCCGGCAATCTCCCCGTCTTCGGCTGGCGGCCGGGCCGCTCACTCATCCTCATCTCTCCTCGCCGCCTTCCTCGCCGCGCCCAGGTCATAGCCCATCATCGCGCTGATGCCCTCCTGCCATTTCCTCTCGTTCTCCGTCTCGGCTACCTCCTCGCCATCCGGCGTCTCTGTGCCCCCGCCGTGACGGCACATGTCCCAGATCTCCTTCCCTCCCAGCACCGCCGCCTCAGCCAGCACCGCCGCCAGGAGTATAAGTATTATGTAAACCATATTCCTCCCTCACTTCTCCCGCCGTCTGATGGCGGGTCTCATCTCACATACCCCGTGCTTCTGACCCTCATATCCGCGCTCACCACCGTACACGTCCTGTCGGAGGTGTTGTTGCGCAGTATGAGCTTATAATAGGTGAACTTCTTCGCCTTCAGCTTTATCCGCTCCATCTCCGGCACACCGGCGGCGTTGGCGCTCTGTACGTCATACACGGCAAAATCGCTCTTCCTGTCCGTCTGGGCCGTCACCTCCAGATACCCGTTGTCCTCCGGCTTTATCCCGATCCACACCATGGCCGAGTATTTCCGCCGGAAGTCCTCTGAAAAGCTTATTGCCCCGGACTCCCACATGGCGTCTATGGCCTCCCCGTTGTCGGAGAAGTACCTATCGGAAAAGTGCCTCAGATACCCGTCCTTCGTCCCGTAGTAGAGCTCGTCCCGGTAATTTATCATGCACGTCACCCGAAGGTCCGTGTACACATACCAGGCGTCCACGTCCAGATTTTGCACCAGCGCCGTGCCGTCCTCGCCTATGACGAAGTACTCGTGGCTGAACTTGTCATAAAAGGTCCTCGCCTTCGTCAGGTCAAACCGCCTTATCGTGGTGTCCACCCTCTGGCTCACCCGCTCGGCGTTGCGCTGATCCCCCGTTATCCCCCCGGAGCTTGTGGCCTTCCACTCGATGACGCTCCGCCCGTCCAATGTCCTGGGCCTATTTTGAACGAGCTGTGCCTGTCCCGGCGCGCAGTTTCCTATCGCCCTGTTCACCGGCGATACATAAAACCCCGCCGTCACCGTCCCGTCGATAAGCGTTATTGTGTCGTAGCCTATGCTCCAGGCCGAGTCCGGTTTAAAGGCCATAAGCTTATTATAGTGCCTTATCATTGCCGTGATCGGCGTGTTGGCGTCCCCCACCGCCACCTCGTAAAGGTCCGGGAAGTAGTCCGCGCGGGGCTTCCCGTTATAGTCGAGACCTGAGTAGATTGCCCTGTTCGACCCGTCCCCGTAGAGAAACACCCTTGAGTCCTGGGCCCCGTTGTAGAGCTCCGCGAAACGCATGGAGCACACCTGCTCCCGGTAGTCCTCCTTGGAGCTCCACGCGATCTCCAGTGAGTTTACGCCCTTTTCCGGCGCCGTCGCGAACGTCACCGTCCCGGCTGCCAGATCCGCCGTGTACGACACTGGCAAGTCAGTCTCTGAATTATCCTCCTCGGCGGGATCCCTCACCCAGTCCACACCGGCGATGCCATCCTCCGGCAGTTTAAATGTCTTTGCCTGCCCGTCCGGAGAAAACCAGGCGCGCCGTCCCGGCGTCAGGCGGTTTACGTTCTCTAAAAGCGTCCCGCCCCCGGCTGGCTGCACCGACACCGCCACCAGCGGCCGGTAGCCCTCCACCTCCGAGAGCCGCTCTCCGTCCCACACCGAGTACTTCTGCCCGTTCAGGATGTACAGCCTCTCGTCGAAGCCGAACATATACACGTCCCTTGAGGTGTCCATCTCTCCGGCCGAGACTCTCGTCCAGACGCCCTCCTGCTCCCTGAGTTCCCAGAGCGTCCCGGCGCAGGCGACGCACAGCACCTCCCGGCCCTTCACAAAGCCCGACCAGATGCCCCGCACCGCCGCGTCCACCTCCCCGGTGGCCTCGGCGTATGTCTCGTTGAAATACCACCTGTACTCATCCGCCGTCACCGTCATGGGGTACCCGTGGAAGCTGTACGTTATCTGATAAAAATCCGTCTCGTCCGACACCCTCGCGTAGCAGTAGTAGTCCTGCCCGTAGCGCGTCACCGTGTAGCTCACCCCGCCGTCGCTGAATGTGCCCACATAGACATACCCCATATCGCTGTCGGGCCTTGCGTCGTCCAGCGTATCCACCGTCCCCAGGGCCTCGCCCCGGGAATAGCCGGTGGAGTTATACGTCTTTGACACCACGCACCTGTATTTGTTCCAGGTATACCCCGGGTGGCACGCGTCCACCCTGATGCCGTAGTATTTCCACAGCCTCCCGTCCCGGATGAGGTAGCCCCCCTCGTTCTTTGTGTACCACCCCACGCTCCCGCGTGTGGGCGCTCCCCGTCGGTGGTACTGGCCCGTCACCCTGACGTCGCTCCCGGCGCTGTCGATGACCGCCTCCGGGTATGTGTCCACGTACCTGGTCCCGACGCACGTCCCTGTCCCGGTGTTCACCGTCCCCGACGCCAGCTGTGAAAGCTCCCCGGCCGCCGCCGTGCCTCCGGAGATACGCTCCCCGTTGACCCACCGGCGCTCGAGCCTGTCAAACTCCCAGCACAGCCCGTCCACGGGGTAGAAATACCCCTTGTAGCTCTCCGCGCTCCCGCTGTCCACCGTCACCGCCGCCCCGGCGCATCTCAGGGTCCCCACCTCGTCTGCCTCCACCCGTGGGTACATCTCGTGCCCCGCGCCTAAGCCCGTCTCGGTAATCAGGCACCTTGAGGAGCCCTCCCGGACCCGCGGGACATACCCGCTCAAAAAGCCCGCCACGTTTCGGCTTCCGGGACGCTTTTTCAAAGCCCCGCCGGAGGTGACACAGAAATTCCTCATCACCGCCGCCTCTCCCAGCTTCAGCCTTGCCTCCCCCTCCGGGGCCTCATTCACCCCGTGCCAGGCGGAAATATTCAGTATCCTCTCCCCGGCGTTTCCCGCGATCCTGGCCATTATATGACCTCCCCGCTGAGGGCGTCCGCCGTCGGCACCGCCGTCATCCTCTGTGTGCCGATGACCGCCCCTCCGGCGAACTTCACCCTCAGGTCAAACATCACCGCGTCGTCCTCCGGCATGGCCAACGTGTCCTCCTGCGTCAGCGGCACCATGAACTCCCCGCTCTCCCCGTCGTAGGTCGCCTGCCCGGGGTATAGCTTCCTCACGTCCCCTATGCGGAACTCCACCGCCTCCACGTCGGCGATATTTATGGGCGACCCGTTGGCCAGCACCCTCACGGGCACCGTATACGCGTCGCCCTGCTTTATCCTCAGACTCATATTTCCTCCCTCCCGCCAAAGGCGGATCAATACTCAAGATACCCCTCTCCCGGCTCCCCGCCGAAAAATCCCGGCTCCTCCCGGTACTCGCTCTCCCGCGCCGCCGCCACCCGCGAAACGCAGAAATACCTCAACGCGTCCACGGTGTGCGTCACCTCATGGGGCTCCCTGGCGCAGTCGTTGGGGTCCGTGTCGTCGGCCTGGATGGCCATGATGTCCCCGATCAGCCTCCGGCAGTCCGCGCTGACCGTGAGCCCCGGCTCCCCGTCCGCTCTTTTCGCCAGCATCTCCTTCACCAGCATGTGCCCCTGGACCCTGTTGTTCCCGGCCTTTATCAGCGGCACGCCGCAGCTTCTGAATATCTCCTCCATCGTCCTGCCCGTGTCCTTCTGCCTGCTCCACAGGTCCAGCGGGGCGAAGGTCGCCTCTATGTTCTCATAGGGCATGGTCCTCTCCAGTATCCCCCTTGCGGCCTCCGAAACGATAAGCTTCTCCCGCGTCCACTCCCTGTACACGTGGCACCGGCCCCGCTCGTCCACCGCCACCCACAACACCGCCAGCATGTCAAGGCCGTAGTCTATGGCCCGGTAGCGCCTCCAGTACGGCGGTATCTCCATGGGCTCCTTCACATGCGTGTCCGCCCGGAACTCCGAAAAATACCCGCCCTCCAGGGCGTCCCAATCCCCGTACCTGTATGCCCTTCTCACGTTCTCCGGCATCTGCGACAGCATCCTCAGATACTCCGGCGAGTTTTTCAGCAAAAACTCGTTGTCCTCCACCGTCGCCGGTATAAAGGTATAGTCCCCCGGCACCTCGTCCCCCTCCGGGTCGCCGGACCCCGTGCGGTAGTCCCTGTCTATGAACAGTCTCTTCACCCACCGGTGTCCCACCCCTCCCGGGTTGCAGGTCAGATACATGCGCTTTTGATATGGGCTCGCCCCTCTCAGGCACCCCTTCAGATAGTTGAAGGTCCTCTCCGTGAATTGAGTGGCCTCGTCGATGAATATCCAGTCGAACTCCTGGCCCTGATACTCCAGCTCCGACTGGTCCCCCGCCCAGTGGCCGAATTTGATAGAGGAACCGTTCCAAAAATTCATCCGTCTAACCGACGCGGCAAACGTCCCTATCTCCTTCGGCACTAAGCTTACGATGGGCCTTATGTGGTTCTCCTCCAGCTCCGGGTATGTCCTCCTCATTATGAGCACCCGGAGCCCCGGATTTGCCACCGCCCCCGCCACGGCCTTGGTCCTTACGGCCCAGGTCTTGCCCCCTCCCTTCGCGCCACCGTATGCCACGAAGGTCGTCCTGGCCAAAAAGAACAGCTTCTGCTTCTCATTGGCCACCCCCAGATCCCATTCCATCGACTTGCCCTCCCCAAAACGCCCGGAGCTCAGCGGGCGGCCTCAGCTCCGCCGATGCCCTCAAGCCTGACCGTTATCTCTCTCTTGTCGCCCTTCCCGGAGGGCTCCTTCTCCACATACCCGCCGTTCCCGGACTGCTTCAGGTTGAACTTGGCGAAGCTTGCCGCCTTTGGCTCCCTCTGTCCCCGCTCCAGCCAGTAGAAGGTCCTGAACTCCTCCCACCTCTTTGCGGCCCTGTACTTGCCCATGATCTCATGGCCCCATCGCCTCTCCCCGCGCATCACCGCCTCGCCGTGCTCCAGAAATTCCCTCAGCGCCTTCTCCGGCACATCGGTGTACTTGTGGAGCACATACGCCACCGGCGGCTCCCCGCTCTCCACACAGTGCGCCACGCACCTGTCAATGGCCTCCTCGAGCTCCGCCGCGCTGTAATTCCTTCTCGCTCTTTTCATCCTCCACCTCAGGTCCCCCTTTCAAATTTCAGCTTCCCCGCCCCTGTCCCGGCCCGGCGCGGTTGACAATTTCCCCGCCCTCCGCTATAATTGGTACAAAGTCCGCCCCTGTCGCAAGCTCCCGCTGCCGGGCCCGGACCTCACCAACCGCGGAGGGCCCATCGCCTGAGCCCGCCAACGCTAATTACTTCATGTTGAAGTATTTTGCCCTTGACTTTTCTCGGTTACGGGTGTATTATACTTCATAATACTTCATTTGTCAAGTCTAATCTGAAGTAAAATGAAGCATTTGTAGGAGTGACCAAAAAATGTATGAAATTTTTGTACAGCTTTGCAACGCCCGCGGCGTCTCCCCCTACCAGGTCTCTAAGGAGGCCGGCATAGCCCAGAGCACCCTCTCCAACTGGAAGAGCGGCGCCTGTCGGCTCCGGGACAGCACTCTCCGGAAAATAGCTTCGTATTTCGGCGTGACCCTGGAATATCTGAAGGGCCAGTCCCCCGACCCCTATCCCGCCGGCGAGCCCACCGCCGCCGAGCTCGAGGCATACCTCGACATGCTCCGCAGCCGCTCCGAGTGCCGTATGCTCTTCTCCCTGGCCCGCGACGCCACCGCCGAGGACGTACAGCGCGCCGTAGCCGTCATCGAGGCCCTTCGCCGGGTGGAGGGACGTGACTGACCGTGTGGACACCCCAATATTACGTAAGGTTCCTGGACTTTCCCTCGAAAGTCCTTGGCGTCACCGTCCCCAACGACGACGGCACCTTTGACATCTATATAAGCCGCCACCTCAGCGACGAGCGCCGGCAGGAGTGCCTCCGCCACGAGCTCCGTCACATAATGATGGACCACTTCTACTCCTCCCGCCAGGTCCACGACCTGGAACTCGAGGCCAACGCCCTGCCCGACAGCCTTCCCGCCGACCTGCCCTCCGGCCTTCTTCACCCCGCCCTCGACATCCCAACCCCCGCCTCCATCCCCTACTTCCCCACCCTCAACCACCTCCGCCTCCACCTCCTCCGCCTAACCCCCCTCCTAAACACCAAAAAAGGCTCCCCTCCCTGAGGTGAGCTGTCGCGAAGCGACTGAGGGGAGTCTATCCCTAAAAAGGTTTGCGCCTTCGCCGCACATTTAATCGCGCCGCAAGGCGCACCCTTGTTCTCTTAGGCTCCCCTTCGTAAGGGGAGCTGTCGCCCGCAGGCGACTGAGGGATCGAGGGTGTAGGCGTGTACAAATGTTTCGGACTCCTCCCCCTACCCCCTCCTCAGAGAGGAGGGGCTCCCGCCCGCGGGTGCAAACAGAATCCGCGGCCCCCCGGGCCGCTCCTTTTTCGCCCTCCCCGCCCCGGCGGGGAAGGGCAGGGATGAGGTGGGATCCGCGGCGCCAGCCGCAACCACATTCCCCTGCCCCTGATCAAACCCTGCTAACCTGCGACCTCGCCCCCGACTTCCACCCCAAAAACAGCAAAGCCAGCGGCCCCGCCGCTGGCTTACCTTTTTCCCTTTCCAATTCTATATTTTTTCCGGCGACATGTGCGTCGGAAAAAATCCCTTTTGTCACGCAAGTGTGCGGCCCACTGGGCCGTGCGCGCGGCGTGACAGCAGGGCAATTCTCTCTGAATTTCGCAAAATTCAGAGAGAATTGCCCGCACGTTCCCCCCCTTGTCGGAAAAAGCCCGTCAGGGCTTTTTCCGACAATCTAAAAACCCCTTGAGCCTTACGGCCTCAAGGGGTTTTCTTTGGTGACCTGGCCGGGATTCGAACCCGGGACACCCTGCTTAAAAGGCAGGTGCTCTGCCGACTGAGCTACCAAGTCATATTTGATTGTCCTTTTCCTCCCCTCCCCGGGCGATTGGTGATCGCGTTGGGAGAGGAGGAGCCGATCCGGCGCCTGAGCCCGACCACCAGGGAGGGCGATGTAAAACGGCTCGCGCGGCGGCAAATTTGGCAGGGATGGCGGGACTCGAACCCACGAATGCAGGAGTCAAAGTCCTGTGCCTTACCGCTTGGCGACATCCCTA
>CANRLF010000041.1 GCA_947631395.1 uncultured Oscillospiraceae bacterium | reverse complement strand
GAGGAGTCCGAAGCATTTGCACACGCCTACACCCTCGATCCCTCAGTCTCGCTTCGCTCGACAGCTCCCCTTACGAAGGGGAGCCTAATTAAAAGCGGTTTGCGGCTGCGCCGCGGACTCCCCTCAGTCGGCTACGCCGACAGCTCCCCTCAGAGAAGGGAGCCTTTTGTCCGCGCGGCGGGGACGAGGGGGGAATGCTGTTGCGGCTGCGCCGCTTATCCAACTTTATCCCTGCCCTTCCCCGCCGGGGCGGGGGAGGCTTTTTGGTGGGGGGGGCGGAGGGGTGGGAATTTAAATCTGCGCTGGGGCGCAACCTTTTTTGGGGGGTGGGGATTTTTTGGGGATGTGTATTGAAAAAAATGATATGATATGCTAAAATACCCGTAACTGTGTAAATATGAGGTGATATTATGATCTCTGAAAAAATGATAAAGATGACTGAGGGCGGAAGCGCGATAAGGGCGATGTTTGAGGAAGGGGCCAGGATGGCGGAGAAGTTTGGGCGGGAGAACGTCTATGATTTCTCGCTGGGCAACCCAAATATACCCGCGCCGGAGAAGGTGATGACGGAGATCATCCGCGTCACTATGGAGACGGACCCTATGGAGCTTCACGGGTACATGTCAAATTCCGGATACCCGGAGGTCAGGGCAAAGGTGGCCGCGTCGCTTAATAAGCGGTTCGGCACGGCTTTTTCCGAGAACAATATTATTATGACCGTGGGAGCCGCGGGGGGACTGAACGTACTGCTCAAGACGCTGTTAAATCCCGGCGACGAGGTGCTGGTTTTCGCGCCGTATTTTCTGGAGTATGGGAACTACGTATCCAACTTCGACGGCGTTCTGAAGGCAATTCCCGCAAATATAGAGGGGAATTTCCAGCCGGACGCGCGGGCCCTGAGGGCGGCCATTACGCCGAAAACAAAGGCGCTTATTATAAATAACCCCAACAATCCCACCGGCGTAATATACACCGAGGAGACAATAAAGGCCATAGCGGCGGTGCTGGAGGAGAAGCAAACGGAGCTTGGCACCAGTATATATCTTATCTCCGACGAGCCGTACAGGGAGCTTGCCTACGACGGGCGGGAGGTACCGTGGCTTACGAAATATTACCGCAATACTCTGGTGGGCTACTCATGGTCCAAGTCCCTGTCACTCCCCGGCGAGCGCATAGGGTATGTGGTCATACCGTCGGAGTGCGACGATGCCCAGCTCATATTCGACGCCGCGGTTATCGCCAACCGCATCCTGGGCTTTGTGAACGCGCCGAGCCTTCAGCAACGGGTCGTGGCGGAGTGCCTGGAGGAGAGCACAGATGTGGCGGCATATGATAAAAACCGCAGGGCTCTCTATGACGGGCTTACGGAGGCGGGCTTTGAGTGCGTATACCCCGACGGGGCGTTTTACATGTGGGTGAAAACTCCGGGGGACGACAAGGAGTTTTCAAATAACGCAAAGAAGTACAATATTCTCGTTGTCCCCGGTACGTCCTTCGCCTGCCCGGGGTATGTGCGCATAGCTTACTGCGTGAGCTACGATATGATAATAAGGTCCATTCCCGCGTTTAAGAAATTAGCGGCGGAGTATGGACTCTCAAAATAAAAATTTCGAGGAAAGACCATGGAAAACACAGAAAACAAAAAGGT
Organism: uncultured Oscillospiraceae bacterium; assembly: GCA_947631395.1. Classification (GTDB taxonomy): domain Bacteria; phylum Bacillota; class Clostridia; order Oscillospirales; family Oscillospiraceae; genus RUG626. The sequence continues at coordinate 15,746 of CANRLF010000041.1, read as the reverse complement.
TATGCTCTCCGGTATCCAGCCCAGCGGGGCCCTGCATCTGGGCAACTACTTAGGGCCCCTCAGGCACTGGCCGAAGATGATAGAGGAGTTTGACTGCTACTTCTTTTTGGCGGACCTCCACACCATCACGGTGCGGCAGGAGCCGGCGGCCCTGCGCCAGCAGACCATGACGCTGTTGGCAAGCTACATCGCCTGCGGCCTGGACCCGGAGAAGTGCACGCTCTTTATACAGTCCCACGTCCACCAGCACGCGGAGCTGGGGTGGGTTTTGAACTGCTACGCCATGTTCGGGGAGCTCAGCCGGATGACGCAGTTTAAGGATAAGTCCGCAAAGCACCAGGAGAACGTAAACGGCGGGCTCTTCACGTATCCCTGCCTTATGGCGGCGGATATACTGCTGTATCAGCCGGACTTCGTGCCGGTGGGGGAGGACCAGAGACAGCACGTGGAGCTGTGCAGGAACATAGTCCAACGCTTCAACGGTATTTACGGCGAGGTGTTCAAGATGCCGGAGCCGTATATAGCCAAGGTGGGCGCCAGGATAATGAGCCTGAATATGCCGGACTCGAAGATGTCAAAGTCCATACCCGACGGGTGCGTGTACCTTCTCGACAAGCCGGAGGACATCGCGAGAAAATTCAAGAGGGCCGTCACGGACTCCGACACGGAAAGATGTGTCCGATATGACCCGGAAAACAAGCCGGGAGTTGCTAACCTCATTACTATTTACGCCTCCGTTACCGGAAAGTCATACGGCGAGATAGAGGCGGAGTTTGAGGGGAAGGGCTACGGCGCGTTCAAGCCGGCCGTTGGAGAGGCGGTCATCGAGACATTGCGGCCCATAAGGGAAGAGACGGAGAGGCTTTTGAAGGACAGGGCGTATTTGGAGTCGGTCTACCGCAACGGGGCGGAAAGGGCCTCGTACGTGGCGGAGAGGACGCTGAGAAAGGTATATAAAAAGATCGGGTTCATACAGAAATGACCCGAAAAAGGGAACGATACGGGAAATGAACATAGATTTGCAGGATCTTTTGAAAATAGGGCTCACGACGCTTGTATCGGTGGCGGTGAGCTTCGCCATGACGCCGCTGGTGCGGGCCTTCGCCGTCAAGGTTGGGGCGGTGGACGTGCCCCGGGACAACAGGCGTATGCACGACCACCCCATCCCCAGGCAGGGGGGACTTGCCATTTTCCTTGGATTTTTGGTGGGGGTGGTGCTCTTCGGGGATCTGGACCGGCAGGTACAGGGGATACTCTTAGGCTCCGTGATAATCGTGACCGTGGGGGCCATCGACGACATAGTGCCACTGCCGGCGCTTTTGAAATTCGCGGTGCAGATAGCCGCCGCCGGTGTGGCGGTGGCCTTCGGCGTCAGGATAGAGCACATAGCAAACCCCATATTCTGGAGCGACACCCAGTATATAAGCTTCGGGGCCTGGAGCATACCCATCACTATATTCTGGATAGTGGGCATAACCAACTCCATAAACCTCATCGACGGGCTGGACGGGCTGGCGTGTGGGGTGTCGGCGATCTCGTCGCTGTCGATACTGGTCATATCGCTGGTACTGGGGCAGACGAATATCGCCGTGCTGTTGGCGGCGATACTGGGCGCGTGTCTGGGGTTCATGCCCTATAACCTGAACCCCGCGAAGATATTCATGGGGGACACCGGGGCGCTGCTGCTGGGATATGTGCTGTCAACCATATCGGTAATCGGACTTTTGAAGTTTTACGCCGTCATATCCTTCGCCGTGCCGCTGCTGGCGCTGGCTCTGCCAATATTCGACACATGCTTTGCCATAGTGAGGCGGCTGCTCAAGGGGCAGAACCCAATGAGCCCGGACAGGGGGCACTTCCACCACAGGCTCATAGACATGGGCTTTTCACAGAAGCAGTCCGTGGCGGTGCTGTACTCCATCTCGGCGGTGCTGGGGCTCTCGGCGGTGATAATCACCACCAGCGGAGAGATGAAGGCGCTTATACTGGCGCTGGCGTTCTGCGTGGCCATAATCATCGGCATCGCGTTGCTGAAGAGCTACGACGACAAGGTGGAGAAGCAGGAGCGCGACAGTGACAACACCGACGACGGGGCCGCAAATGAGGAAAAGGCCGAAAACGGCCAAAATAACGAGGAGGACGGCAGGTGATCAGCCGTCCTCTGTGTCGTGTTTGAATAATGAAAGTCCGACTACGATGAGAATAATGAGAAAGTCCTGGTCGCGGGTCTCAAGGTAGAGGAAGAGGAGCGTCGCCACAAGGAAGAGGTCGCCGGAGTCCATGGAGGCCGGGAGGAGCCGCTCCAGGGTGTTTTTCCCCGCGGGCCGCGGCTGAGAGGGGCGGCGCTCGCCGCCGTCATCCCGGCGCGGGGGCTCACGGGAGGGGGCCCTGGCGGGGCCGCCGTTTACCTGGGGTCCGGGCCGGCCGGGCCGGGGGGCGCTCCGCTGGCGGTAGTACCACTGGGGCTGAACATTATAGGCCAAGGTCCAGATCCCCTCCAAACTCGCTGATGGCGACCTTCGCGACACGGGCCACACGGGCGATCTTCACGGCCTTATCAAGGGTCTCACGGCGGCGGGGCTTGAGGTAGGGCTTCATGGAGGCGATGAGGGCCGACTTGTCGTCATTCTGGTCCTTGAGCTCACCCATGAGCCGCCCCAGGGCGCCGAGCATCTTCACGTCACCGGCGGGGGAGGAGGGCTTTTCGGGCTCCGGCGGGGCGCTTTCGCCCAGGTCGCCGGAGAGCTCCCTGGCAAGACCCATTATCTTCTCCATCTCGCCGGGTGAGGAGAGGATGGAATTGAGCATATCCTCAAACTCGCCCATGGATTACCCTTTCCCCATCATTGCCCGCAGACTCGCCATGAGACGCGCGCCGGAGTCGGTTTTCAGGACGTTTTCTACGGCTGTCTTTACAGCCGCGGCGTCACCGCGGCGGACCGCGTCGTCAAAGCCGCTGTTGTTGAGGGCTGACCTTACGCGCTCGCCGTCGGGAGAGGCGGCCAGACGCTCTATATCCCCGCGCTTGCCGGCGAGCTTCTTCCCGTCCTGGCCGGAGAGAAATTTGTCGGCGGCCTTTTGAAGTTCGTTATCCATATCTCACCCTCCAATCATCTCATCAAGCCAGTATATTCCCGCGGAGCGGGGGAGGTCACTATGAAGATACTTATTTTTTCTGATTCACACCGGCACGTGGAGCCCATGGTCACGGCGACGATGGAGGAAAAGCCGGACCAGATCATACACCTGGGGGACCTTGAGACTGACGCGGAGGAGCTTTCGCGGCGGTTCCCGGCCATACCCGTGGCAAACATCGCCGGTAACTGCGACTCGTTTTTCGGAGGGGAGAGGTACAGGGTGATAACGATACGCGGGAAGAAGCTGTTTATTACCCACGGCCACCCGTACGGGGTGAAGATGGGCCTGGAGGGCCTTATAAACACGGCCCTGACGGCGGGGGCGGACGTCGCGCTGTTCGGGCATACACATACGCCGCACTTTGAGGAGGTGAACGGTATGCTCGTCATAAATCCCGGATCAGTGGGAATGGGCGGGCGGACATATGGGGTGCTTACTCTGGACGCGTCGGGGAAGATGGGATATGAGTTGAAAAATGTTTAAAAATGATGCGGCTATGGTATTAAGAACACACGGGCGGGTTTGGAACCCGCCCCTACCGGTTATTTGTGTAAATCTCCCAAAATTGACGTAGGGGATGGTTCTAAACCCTCCCGGTTTTTAATATGCGCCGCAAGGCGCAACCTTTTTTGGGGACGGGGGAATGTGGTTGCGGCTGCGCCGCGGATCCCACCTCATCCCTGCCCTTCCCCGCCCGGGCGGGGAAGGCGACCACGCGGGGGAGGTAGGGGCGAGGGAGGAGGGGGTGAGCACGGCTACGGCCTCGACCCTTCAGTCGCCTGCGGGCGACAGCTCCCCTTACGAAGGGGAGCCTAAGGGGAGCAAGGTTGCGCCTTGCGGCGCGGATTTTAATTGCGCCTGCGGGCGGACTCCCCTCAGTCGCTTTGCGACAGCTCCCCATTGAAACGGGGAGCCTTTTTTCGTGCTTTTTTATGCTGGGAACATATTACACTATTGTAAAAGGGCTTCAAGTGGGTTTCGGTGGAAGGATGGAAGTTGACAAACCGGGAAGCTTGTGTTAAAATACACAAATCTGGTTAAAATCCCATATATGGGTAAACAGGCTTTTTGCGCTGTGGCGCTTAAGGCGACGGGAGTCGAACCCGCACCGCTCCACGCGGGCCCTTTTCGGTGCTTTTCCGTTTGTCGTCGTTGCCTTGCGTCAGCAAGGCGGCCTCCTCCGCACGGAAAATCCCTCGAAAATTGCACCGCGTGGAGTGCGAAGCAGTTTCTGGCGAGCGGATTTGTGTCCGGGCCAGGAAAAGCCCGCAGGGAATACTCCCGTATTGCCAAGGGATTTGACGCCGCACGGGCGCAAATCCGCCGTCAGAAACCGGCGCGGGGTCGACTCCCGGCGCCTTAAACATACGCAACATTATAATATCTGACCGTTCAGAGGGCGGAGGCTTTTCGGCGATTCAGGGCCGGGGACCGGGACTCTGGGCTTTATAATGTTGCGTCCATATCTACATAAATTCTCCGTCACAAAAGCCGTAGAGGGCCAACGGGCGGGGAAGCAAACCTATATTCAAAAGGAGAATTTCGCGTGTCAACAAAGGAAAAACTGAAGATCGCGGCCCTCGGGGGCCTGAATGAGATCGGGAAGAACATGTACATCTACGAGTACGGCCAGGACATACTGGTGGTGGATTGCGGCATTGGATTTCCCGATGACGACATGTACGGTATCGACTCGGTTATACCGGACATAACTTATCTTGTGAAGAACAAGACCCGTGTACGCGGTATCGTTTTGACCCACGGCCATGAGGACCACATCGGGGCGATGCCATTCGTGATGGACGAGCTGATGGATGTGCCGGTATACGGTACGGCGCTGACAAACGCACTCGTCAACATCAAGCTGTCAGAGCACGGCACGGCCGACAAGGTGAAGATGAACACCGTGAAGGCCGGTGAGACGGTGAGGATTGGGTGCTTCAAGGTGGAGTTCATCCATGTGAACCACTCGATACCGGACTCCGTGGCGCTGGCAATAAAGACGCCGGTGGGCGTGGTCATACACACCGGGGATTATAAGATAGACACCACGCCCATAGACGGCGGGATGATAGACCTGGCGAGGCTCGGGGAGCTTGGAAAGCGGGGCGTTCTGGCGCTGGTGTCGGACTCCACAAACGTGGAGAACCAGGGCTTTTCGCTATCTGAGAGCGTGGTGGCCGCAAACTTTGAAAACCAGTTCAAGGACTGCCACGAGAGGATAATAGTCACCACCTTCGCCTCAAACGTCCACAGGCTCCAGCAGGTCATAAACTGCGCCAGGAAATACGGCCGGAAGGTGGCCGTCACCGGACGGAGCATGGAGAACGTGCTGAGGGTGGCTACGGAGCTGGGGTATATGGACATCCCAAGCGGCATATTGGTTGACATAAATCAGATAAAGGGACTGCCGAAGGACAGGGTGGTCATAATCTCCACCGGAAGTCAGGGCGAGACCATGAGCGCCCTTCACCGCATAGCTTTCAACGAGCACAAGCAGGTGGAGATAATGCCGGGGGACAAGATAATCATATCCGCCTCGGCCATACCGGGAAACGAAAACTCCATATCCCAGGTGGTGGACGAGCTCTTCAGGCGGGGAGCCACGGTGGTGTACGAGCGAAGCGCCCTTTTACACGCGTCGGGCCACGCCTGCAGGGAGGAGCTGAAGCTCATGCTGGCCCTCGTGAAGCCCAAGTTCTTCATACCGGTCCACGGGGAGTACAGGCATCTGAAGATCCACGCGGACCTGGCAAAGCAGATGGGCGTTCCGGCCAAGAACGTGGTCATCTCGGACCTCGGAAGGGTCATAGAGGTGGGGTCACGGAGCATAAAGCTGGGCGGCGTCATACCATCCGGCAAGATATTCGTGGACGGCACGGGCGTGGGCGACGTGGGGAGCGTGGTCCTTCGGGACCGCAAGCACCTGGCCCAGGACGGTATGCTGGTGGTGGTCGTGAGCCTTTCGAGCTACGACGGGTCGCTGGTGTCCGGGCCGGACATAATCACCCGCGGATTTGTGTACGTCAAGGAGGCCGAGGAGCTGATGCAGGAGCTGAAGGACGTGGCCTACGACGCCATAGCGGAGTGCAACTCCCGCAGGATAAAGGACTGGTCAGGCATAAAGGGCACCATGAAAACGCGGCTTTCAGATTACCTCTATAAGAAAACGAAACGCTCGCCCATGGTACTGCCGGTGATCATGGAGGTCTGATGAACATACAGATATTCGGCAAGGCCAAGTGCTTTGACACGAAGAAGGCCGAGAGATATTTCAAGGAGCGGAGGATAAAGTTCCAGTCGGTGGACATGGTCAAATACGGCATAAGCCCCCGGGAGTTTGAGTCGGTGCGGCGGGCCGTGGGCCTGGAGAACCTTATCGACGGGAAGGCGAAGGGCGCGGAGCTTTTGAAATATCTGGCCTACGACGAGGACAAGGTGGAGAAGCTTTTGGAGGATCAGTCGCTGATAAGGACGCCTATCGTCCGGAACGGGAAGCTGGCCACAGTGGGATATTGTCCGGAAGTTTGGAAAACTTGGGAGTAGGGATGAGGTACGGCTGTGATCGGGCCGCATCGAAAATCATCTAATAGTTTTTTGATAAGCTGAACCCCCGCCGGTTTGATGGCGGGGGTTTTGTGGGAGGGGGGACGGGGTACGGACTCCCCTCAGTCGGCTGCGCCGACAGCTCCCCTCAGAGAGGGGAGCCTTGGCGCCTGCGGGCGGGACGGGGGAATGAGGGGGGGTTGCCAGGGCCCGCAAATAGAAGGTGCGGCAAAAATCGATACCCTCGACCCTTCAGTCGCCTGCGGGCGACAGCTCCCCTTACGAAGGGGGAGCTTAAGGGGAGCAAGGGTGCGCCTTCGGCGCGATTAAATTGTGCGGCGAAGCCGCAACCTTTTTTGGGGAGGGTGCGGTTGTTTGGGTGCTTCCGGAGTTGCTGGTCTCACACCTCACCCCTGCCACTCCCCACGCTCGGGGTGGGGGCGCTTTTATTTGACATTTTTAGTATAATAAATTATAATAAATCTATAAAAGATTTTGAAGGGGGCGGTGGGATGAAGATCGTGTTTATTGGGGCGGCGCATGATGTTACGGGGAGCTGTACGCTGCTTGAGGTCGGGGGGCACAGGGTGCTTATTGACTGCGGGATGAAGCAGGGGAGCACGGCCTTTGAGAGTGTGGAGCTGCCGGTGGCGGAGAAGGACATAGAGTGCGTCCTGCTGACCCACGCACATGTGGATCACTCGGGAAATTTGCCGCTCCTGTATAAGAGGGGCTTTCGGGGGGCGGTGTACACCACGGAGGCCACGAGGAACCTGTGCGAGATAATGCTCCGTGACTGCGCCAACATTCAGATGAGCGACGCGGAATATAAGACCAGGAAGGCGCGGAGGGCCGGAGAGCCGGACGTGGAGCCGCTTTTTGACCTCAGTGACGCGGAAGGGGTACTGAAGCTGTTTCGCGGGTGCGAGTACGGCAGGGAGCTCACTATAAACGAGTGCGTTTCCGTGCGCTTTACGGACATAGGGCACCTTTTGGGCTCGGCGTGTATCGAGGTGTGGCTCCACGAGAACGGGGAGAGCAGGAAGATGGTGTTCTCCGGGGACGTGGGGAACACGGACCAGCCAATAATCCGGGACCCACAGCACGTGGCTGACGCGGACTATCTGATGATAGAGTCCACCTACGGCGACAGACTGCACGGGGAGAGGCGGGAGTACATAAACACGCTGGCGGGGTATATCCAGAGGACCCTGGACCGGGGAGGGAACGTGATAATCCCGTCCTTTGCCGTGGGCAGGACCCAGGAGATACTTTATTTCATACGGGAGATAAAGAACGAGGAGCTTGTCCGAGGACACGGCGTATGGCCGGTATATGTGGACAGTCCCCTGGCAAACGAGGCCACGTCCATATTCATGCAGTGCGACACGGAGTATCTGGACGAGGAGACGAGAGAAGTCATGGCCCAGGGCGTGAACCCGCTGGTGTTCGACGGGCTGTACCTGACCACCTCCACGGAGGAGTCGAAGGCCCTGAACACGGACCCGGAGCCGAAGGTGATAATCTCCGCCTCCGGCATGTGCGACGCCGGACGGATACGCCACCACCTGAAGTACAACCTGTGGCGGGAAGAGTGCATGATACTTTTCGTGGGGTATCAGGCCGCGGGGACGCTGGGGCGGATGATATACGACGGGGCGGCGTCGGTGAAGCTGTTCGGCGACGACGTGGCCGTGAACGCCGAGGTACAGTACCTGCCGGGGGTCTCGGGACACGCGGATAAGCAGGGGCTCCTTGACTGGCTGGAGGGCTTTGATGAAAAGCCGAGGCGCGTATTCGTGAACCACGGCGACGAGGGGGCCTGCGAGGAGTTTGCCAGGTGCCTGAGAGAGGAGCGGGGGCTGAACGCCTTCGCGCCGTATTCCGGGACGGAATTTGACCTGGTCAGCGGGGAATTTTTGAAGATAACCGAGGGCGTGAGGGTCAGGAAGTCAAAGCCGGAGTCGCCCGCAAGGAAGAGGGCCAACGAGGCCTTCCAGCGGTTCATGGACGCGGTTATGAGACTGGTGAACACCGCGAAGGAGTGCGACGGCATGGCCACAAAGGACCTGGCGCGGTTCACGGGAATGGTGAACTCGGTGACGGACAAGATCCGAAAATAGTTTACATAATAAATAAAATGCCGGCGGAAACGCCGGCATTTTTAAAGGGGAACAGGTTTACATAAGTCACAGGAGCATACCGACGGAGTCCTCATAGCGGATGAAGGCGGTCCTGATGCCAAGGCTTTTGGCGACGGTGAGCTTTCTTTTGAGGGAGGCGGGGTCGTCCCACATCACAAGGTGGGCACGGCCACGGTCTGAGTAGGTCATGTAGTTGGCCTCGTGGTATTTAGAGTAGAAGGTCCGGCCGGGTACGGCGCCGCCGGGGACGGGGGAGCTGAGCCGCGGCGGGAGGCTCTGGCGGCAGGGAAGGGCGAAGTCCGCGGGGCGGGGCTCCAGGCAGAGGGCGAGACGCTCGGGGCCGTAGCGACGGGCCAGGAGCTCCAGGCGGGCGGAGAATGTACCGAAGTAATTCTGGGCGCCGACGAGGACCCGGTGGCGCTCGCCGGAGCCGGCGAAGCCCTCGGGGAGGTAGAGGTCAAGGCCACGGAGGCGAAAGCGGTCGTAGAGGACCTGGGCGAAGGCCAGGAGGGCCTGGGTTTTACGGGGCAGGTCGAGCACGGCCCCGGAGAAGCCGTATATGAGGCACTGGCGGAGGATGCTCTCGGCCAGGGCCTCCTGAGGGCCGAAGCCGGTAAGGCGGCGGCAGGACACCTCCATCAGCCGCTCGCCGCCAAGGGAGGGCATGTTCCGTGAGCGCATGAGGCGAAGGCCCCGGCCTATGTCGTAGGCCATCAGGCTCACCGGGCCCAGGCGGGCGGCCTCCGACGCCAGCTCCGGCGGCGAGGATATATAAATTTTCAAATCTTCCATGTACATTTCTCCACTGCTGTGATATAATATCGGTATTATCTATGCGCGAGGGTAGCGATTATGAGCTTTTTTCTTCCGGCGTTCAAATTTGAGAAGGTGACGGACATAACTCCGGACATATTGAGGGAGCTGGGAGTGGAGCTGCTTATCCTGGACGTGGACAACACCATCGCGCCATACGGGCAGGTGACGTTGGACAATCAGGTGCTCAGCTGGGCGGGGGAGCTGAAGGCCGCCGGAGTGGGGCTGTACATAGTGTCCAACAACAAGGGCCAGCGGCCGGAGATATTTTCGAAGCTGCTGGACGTGCCGTATATAAAAAGGGCCGGCAAGCCAAGCCCCCGGGGAGTGCGGGAGGCCCTGGAGAACGCCGGGGTGCCGCCGGACAGGGCGGCGCTGGCGGGGGACCAGATATACACCGACACCATCGCGGCAAATCTGGCGAAGGTGAAGATGATGCTGGTGGAGCCCATAAGGTTCACAAATCCGTTTTTGGCTATAAGATATTTCTTCGAGCTGCCATTCAGAACGGGGAAAAAACTATAAGGAGTGTTTGACATGAACAATCTAAAGAAGATCAGCGCCGCGGTGAAAAATAGCGAGGCCGACGCCATATTCGTCACCAGCGAGCAGAACAGGTACTACGCCACGGGCTTCGCGTCATCGGCGGGGGAGCTAATAATATGCGGGGACGGGACCTCGGCGCTTTTTATCGACGCGCGGTACTTCGAGGAGGCCAGCCGGGAGATCAGCGGGGCGGAGGTCATCTGCTCCAACGATAAGCCGGTATATGAGTTGATGAACGCCTTTTTCAAGGAGCACGGCATAAATAAGCTGGCGGTGGAGGAGGGGGCCTTGAGCTACGCCGCCTACACGAGGATCGACAGTATGCTGGAGCCGCAGTTCGTGGCCGGACAGGTGATACTGAGGGATCTGCGGGCCATAAAGTCCTCAGAGGAGATGGAGTTTCTTATCGGAGCCCAGAGGATAGCGGACAGGGCGTTCACGAATACATTAAAGCTCATAACCCCGGACATAACGGAGCGGGAGCTGGCCGCGGAGCTCACCTGCCAGATGCTGAAGGCGGGGGCACAGGATAAGTCCTTCGACCCCATCGTGGTGTCAGGCGCTCTCTCGAGCGTGCCCCACGGAAAGCCCAGGGACGTGAAGCTCCAGAGGGGATTTTTGACCATGGACTTCGGCGCGCTATATAAGGGCTACTGCTCCGACACCACCCGCACAGTGGCCATCGGCGAGCCCACGGAGGAGATGGTGAAGGTATACGACACCGTGCTCCGGGCACAGCTGGAGGCCATAGGGGCGGCGAAGGCGGGGCTCACAGGGAGCCAGCTTGACGGCGTGGCGAGGAAGGTCATAGCGGACGCGGGGTACGGGGAGTACTTCACCCACTCGCTGAGCCACGGCGTGGGCATAGACATACACGAGTACCCCAACTGCTCGCCCAGGAGCGAGAACGTGCTTAAGGTCGGGGACGTCATATCCATGGAGCCGGGCATATACCTTCCCGGGCGCTTCGGCGTGAGGATAGAGGACGTCATTGAGATAAAGGAGGACGGGTGCTTCGACTTGACGGAGCTTCCGAAGGAACTTTTGGTCTTTTGCGCATAATTTTTCTTGCAAAATCTTATGATATGCGCTAAAATATATTAGATGTACATTTAAAGCGCGTCTTTTCAGAATAAAACCTACGGGAGGATAAAAACATGGCAACAATCACCGCCAGCGATTTCAGAAACGGAAAGACATTTGAGTACGAGGGCAAGCCCGTCGTAGTCGTGGAGTTCCAGCACGTCAAGCCCGGCAAGGGCGCGGCCTTTGTGCGCACCAAGATGAAGAACCTCATCACCGGCGCCGTCACCGAGACGTCCTTCAACCCCACCGCCAAGTTCGAGGAGGCGTTCGTGGAGCGCAAGGAGGCGGAGTACCTCTATCAGGACGGGGACCTCTACTATTTCATGGACCCCGAGACCTACGAGCAGGAGCCCGTCAGCGGCAGTAAGCTTGGCGACAACTTCCGTTTCGTCAAGGAGAACATGGTGTGCACCATCAGCTCCTACAAGGGCGATGTGTTCGCGGTGGAGCCTCCCAACTTCGTGGAGCTGGAGATCACCGACACCGATCCCGGCTTTGCCGGTAACACCGCCACCAACACCTTAAAGCCCGCCACTCTGGAGACAGGCGCGGAGATCAAGGTGCCTCTCTTCATAAACGTGGGCGACAGGATACGCATAGACACCCGCACCGGCGAGTATCTTGAGCGGGCCAAGGGCTGAGCCCGTATCGAACTGTGGCGCTCGCGCCTCTTAGCGTTTTGAGGGGCGTATAAATCTTGGGCTTTGAAAAGGAGGAATTTCAAATGACACCTACGGAGAAAGTGGCTTATATCAAGGGACTGATGGAGGGCATGGAGCTGGATACCTCCAAGGGCGAGGGCAAGATCCTCGCCGCGGTGGTGGACGCGCTGGAGGACCTGGCACTGGGTCAGGAGGACCTTCAGGACTCCATCGAGGAGCTGAATGAGGGCCTGGACGCCGTTTCCGACGACCTGGAGCTGGTGGAGGACCTTGTTTACAGCGAGGACGACGGGGACGACGAGTGCTGCTGTGGCCATCATCACCACGACGGGGACGAGGACGACGAGTATGAGTACGAGGTGGAGTGCCCGGCCTGCGGAGCCACACTTGTGCTGGACGAGACGGACCTTGACCAGGGCATCATCGAGTGCCCCGAGTGCGGCGAGACGCTGGAGCTGGAGCTCACCGAGGACGAGGACGATGATGATGACGACGATTACGAGGAGTACGACGACGAGGACCTGGAGCCCGAGGAGTGATCTTGTAAAGGAAGTCATCCTGTATTCGCGAAATAACAAAAAGGCCGCCCGTTGGACGGCCTTTTTCCGTGTTGGAGTATTATGATAGATCTTTCTGTTCAAAAAATCCGTATTGCCTTTGAGAAGGGCAACGACATACTGAAGGGCGTGACCTTCGACATAAACTCCGGGGAGCACGTGGGGATCCTGGGCCGGAACGGCGCGGGAAAGACCACGCTTTTTCGCATTATCGCCGGGGAGCTGAGCTCGGACGAGGGCGTTGTGATCGTAGCCCCCGGCAAGCGCGTGGGGGTGCTGAGCCAGATACCGGTGTACCCGGAGCATTTCACCGGGGAGGACGTACTGCGTCAGGCCCAGAGGCGCATAGAGCGCATGGGCGAGGAGATGGAGGCCCTGGCCGGGAAAATGGCGGAGGGGGACTCAAGCGCCGATACGCTGAGGGCCTATGACAAGCTGTCGGCGGAGTTTATAAGGCTCGGCGGCTATGAGCTCCGGCGCTTTAGGGACACGGTGGCAAACGGACTGGGGATACCGATGGTTCAGCGGGAGCAGCCGTACTCGGAGCTGTCGGGCGGGGAAAAGACCAGGCTAAATCTGGCGCGGCTCATTTTGGAGGACACGGACATACTGCTGTTGGACGAGCCCACGAACCATCTGGACATGTCGGCCTCAGAGTGGCTGGAGGACTATATAATCAGGTTCAAGGGCACGGTGCTGGCGATCTCACACGACAGGTACTTCCTTGACAGGACGGTGAGCCGCGTGATAGAGATAGTTGACGGGATGCCTGAGTTTTACAGCGGGAATTACACCTTCTACCTTGAGGAGAAGCGCAGGCGGTACGAGGAGAGGCTTAAGCAGTACGAAAAGCAGGAGGCGAAGATAGCGCAGCTCCAGAAGGCCGCGGACGATCTGCATCTGTGGGCGTTCATGGGGGCGGATAAGCTCCACAAGCGGGCCTTCTCCATCGAAAAGCGCATTGAAAAGATGCGTGTCACCGACAGGCCGAAGGCGGAGACGAAGATGCGCTCGCGCTTCGGGGAGCAGGAGTTCAGGGGGGACGAGGTACTGCTGATAAGGGGGCTTTCGAAGGCCTTCGGAGATAAGAGGATAATCGAGGATACCGATCTGCTCATAGAGCCCGGGGAGGCCGTGGCGCTGATAGGCGACAACGGCACGGGCAAGTCAACGCTGATAAAGATGATAATGGGGGAGGAGCCCCAGGACGAGGGCTTCATACGGCTGGGGCCGGCGGTGAAGGCCGCGTATCTGCCACAGACCGTGACATTTGAGGACGAGGGGCTTTCGGTCCTTGAGACTATGATGTACGAGGGGAAATGCGTACAGCAGGAGGCCAGGGACAGGCTGGCGGCGTTTTTGTTCCGGGGAGATCAGGTGTTCACGCAGGTCTCGGCCCTGTCGGGTGGCGAGCGGAGCAGGCTGAAGCTGTGTATGCTGATGCGGTCGGACATAAACCTGCTTATCCTGGACGAGCCCACGAATCACCTGGACGCGATGAGCCGGGAGTGGATAGAGGAGGCGTTGGCGGATTACACCGAGACGCTGCTGTTCGTGTCCCACGACAGGTATTTTATAAACCGCTTCGCCACGCGGATATGGGCGATGGAGAGCGGAGAGCTTCACGATTACCGCATGGGATACGGGGAGTACAGGGCGTATCTTGACCGGCAGAGGGAGCTTAAGCAGGCCGCCGCCGTAAAGGCGGAAAAGCCGAAAAAGGAAGTAAAAAGGCCCGTGGCGTCAAAGGAAAAGAGCCTTGCCAAAGTGGAGCGGGAGATAGGGCGGCTGGAGGAAAAAATAGCCGAAAACGAGGCGGCCCAGGAGGCCGCGGCCACGGATTACGCAAGGCTCATGGAGCTTGCTTCGGAGCGAGAGGCGATGGACGCGGAGCTTTCGAGGCTGATGGAGCAGTGGGAGGAGCTGGCCCAGTGAAAAAGTACACGGGATATTTTGTGACTTCGGGGATTTGCCTTATCCTCGCTGTATTTTTCGCCTTCGCCCTTGTGGGGTACAGGTTTTTGGGGCTGTGCTTTCTGGCGCTGGCGGCGCTTATATTGGTATTTGCCGCCACGAAGGCCATGGGCGTAAAGCGTCCCGGGGCCGCGAGGGGGATAAAAACGGTCCTTTGGTGCCTTATCGCCGTCGCCGCCGTGAGCCTTATCGCGACGGAGGCGTTCATAGTCTCGCAGGCGAGCGTAAGGCCGGCAGATCCGGAGCCGCAGGCCGCAATAGTGCTGGGTGCCGGGGTCCACGGGTCCGTGCCGTCAAGGTCACTTAAAGCCCGGCTGGAGGCCGCATTGGAGTACGCGGAGGATAACCGGGAGGCTGTCCTCGTCCTATCCGGCGGACAGGGCAGGGGGGAGGACGTGACGGAGGCCAGGTGCATGTATGACTGGCTCGTATCTCACGGCGTATCCGGCGACAGGCTCATTATGGAGGAGCGGGCGTCGAGCACCGAGGAGAACCTTGAGTTTTCAAAGGAGCTCCTGGACGGCATGGGATATACCGGGGGCGTGTGCGTAATAACCGCCGGTTACCACATCGCCAGGGCCAAAATGATGGCAAGGGACGTGGGATTTAGCGAGGTGACGGCCAGGGGCCGAGGCACGGGTATGCCGGTGCTGGAGCTTAACTATTACCTCAGAGAGGCGCCGGGGATATGGGTGTATTTGATGGGGAGGTAAGGGCAGATTATAAAAGCTGCGCCGGAGGCGCGGGTTAAAAATGGGGAGGGTTTGGAACCCTCCCCTACGGCAATTTTGGAAAATTTACACAAATAACTGGTAGGGGCGGGTCCCAGACCCGCCCACATAGTATCCCACCTCATCCCTGCCCTTCCCCGCCCGGGCGGGGAAGGCGAGCACGCGGGGGGTGGGGCGAGGGAGGAGGGGTTGCGCACGGCTACACCCTCGACCCTTCAGTCGCCTGCGGGCGACAGCTCCCCTTACGAAGACCAGACTTTCAGATTTGCTTCATTTTATGATGTACTTCGTACAGGGAATACTTCGGATTACTTCATGTTCCGAAAGCATGGAGCGGGACTGTGGGCTATCAGACGCCCTAAATCGGTATGTCCCGCTCGCCCTTTCCATTATATCACGGGGTCAAGGGTAAAGGCTACGCCCCGGTGGCCGTTGGCCCCCGGCCCTTGACTTCCCGTGATAGCGAGTGGGTGGGCTCGCTCAAGGGCCCGGAAAGGACGATACGATATGAACGCTAACATTCCTGCATCAACCCGTAAGGCCGTCTAC
>CANRLF010000040.1 GCA_947631395.1 uncultured Oscillospiraceae bacterium | reverse complement strand
CCCCCGCCCGCAGGCGCAAGGCTCCCCTCTCTGAGGGGAGCTGTCGGCGCAGCCGACTGAGGGGAGTCCGCCCGCAGGCAAAATAAAAATCCGCGCCGCAAGGCGCAACCTTGCTCCCCTTAACCTCCCCGACGTTCGGGGAGGTGGCCCCGCAGGGCCGGTAGGGTCGAGGCCGAAGTCTTTGCGCACGCCTACACCCCCCGCGCGTCCGCCTTCCCCGCCCGGGCGGGGAAGGGCAGGGATGAGGTGGGATAAGCGGCGTCAGCCGCAACCTTTTAAAAAAGGCTCCCCTCTCTGAGGGGAGCTGTCGCCGTAGCCGACTGAGGCGAGTCCGTACCCCCCCACAAAAAAACCAGGCCGGACCACAACATCCGACCTGGTTTTCACTTTCCCAAAACCGCGGCGGCCCACGCCCCGCGAATCTCAGCTCTTGTTCTGCTCCTCCACCAGCCTCTCAGCTCCGTACATCTTCCTCAGCCTCGGCTTTTCGATCTTGCCCGTGGCGTTTCTCGGTATGGGCGCGAAGATGATCTCCCTGGGCCGCTTATATCGCGGAAGCCCCTTGCAGAAGTCCTCGATCTCCTCTCTGGTGCTGGTCTGGCCCTCCTTGATCTCGATTATGGCGGCGGTTTTCTCACCAAGTCTGCGGTCCGCAAGTCCAATCACCGCAACATCCTTCACCTTGTCGAACTTGCGGATGAAGTCCTCTATCTGCACGGGGTATATATTCTCGCCGCCGGACACGATTACGTCCTTCTTCCTGTCCACCAAGAATATGAACCCGTCCTCGTCCTGCATGGCCATATCTCCGGTGTAGAGCCAGCCGTCCTTCAGCACCTCCGCCGTGGCCTCGGGGTTGTTGTAATAGCAGGTCATTACCCCCGGCCCCTTGACGCACAGCTCGCCCACGTCGCCGCGCTTTACATCGGCGCCCTGCTCGTCCACTATCCTGCACTGCCAGCGGTAGCCCGGGACGCCGATGGCCCCCACCTTGTGTATGTTCTCCATCCCCAGATGCACACAGCCCGGCCCCGTGGACTCGGAAAGGCCGTAGTTCGTGTCGTAGTCGTGCTCCGGGAAATACTGCTTCCAGCGTTTTATGAGTGACGGCGGCACCGGCTGAGCGCCTATGTGCATGAGCCTCCACTGGGACAGCTCATAGTCGGACAGCTTCAGATCCCCCCTGTCCAGCGCGTCCAGTATGTCCTGCGCCCAGGGCACCAACAGCCACACTATGGTGCACCGCTCGTCGGATATGGCCTTCAGTATGGTGTCCGGCCTCGTGCCCTTCAGCAGCACCGCCTTGGACCCCGCCACCAGCGAGCCCATCCAGTGGAACTTCGCCCCCGTGTGGTAAAGGGGCGGTATGCACAGGAACGTGTCGTTCCTGCCCGTCTTGTGGTGTATCTGCTCCATCTGCGCCGCCTGTGTGAGGCTCAGATGCTTATGTAATATGGCCTTCGGGAAGCCCGTGGTGCCGGAGGAGAAATATATTGCCCCAAAGTCCTCGTCCGTTATCTCCACGTCCGGGGATTTGCTGGAGCAGTCCGCCACCAGCTGATGATAGCTCTCGGCAAAGCTCGGGCAGTTGTCCCCCACGAAGATTAGCAGCCTGCCCCGGCTCAGCCTCTCCGCGTTCACCTCAAGACGCCCTATGAAGTCCGTGGCAAAGACTATCACGTCCACCTCCGCCAGCTCCGCGCAGTACAGTATCTCGTCTGCGTCGTACCGGAAGTTGAATGGCACCGCGATGGCCCCGGTTTTCAGAACGCCGAAGTATATCGGCAACCACTCAAGGCAGTTATACATGAGTATCGCCACCTTGTCCCCCTTCTTCACCCCCCGGCTCAGGAGCATGTTGGCGAACCTGTTGGCCTTCTCGTTAAAGACGCTCCAGGTTATCTCCCTCCGGTACGGCTGAAAGCGGTCAGGCTCGATAAGCTCGTATTCCTTCCAGGTGAGCTTTCGCGAATCCTTCTCCTCCGGGTTCAGCTCCACAAGAGCCACCTCATCCGGGTAAAGCTTCGCGTTTCTCTCCAGGTAATCCGTAACAGGCATATTATGGCCTCCCTTTAATTCGCTAAATGGTGTTAGTATCATATCACATTTCCCGCCGAAAGTCAACGAAATGTTGCGCTATCGCCGTCCACGTGCTAAAATAAGAGATAAACATATCAAAAAAGGAGGACACCACCGTGCCATTCATAAACGCCAAGCTATCCATGCCCCTGGACGGGGCTAAAAAGGAGGCCCTAAAGTCCCGCTTCGGCAAAGCCGTCACCCTTATCGGCAAGCCCGAGAGCTACCTCATGGTCGACATCGAGGACGGCCACGACATATGGTTCGCCGGCAAAAAGCTGGAAAAGGGCGCCTACATCTCCGTCTCCGCCTTCGGCTCCCCCTCCCGCCCCGACTGCGCCAAAATGGCCGCCGAGCTAACATCCATCCTCTCCGCCGAACTCTCCATCCCCGGCGACCACATCTACATCACCTTCCACCCAGTATCCACCTGGTCCTGGTCCGGCACCCTCTTCTGATCCCCCCACCCCCACCCGCAGGCGCAAATAAAATCCGCGGCGCCAGCCGCAACCTTGCTCCCCTTAAGCTCCCCCTTCGTAAGGGGAGCTGTCGGCCGTAGCCGACTGAGGGGTCGAGGCCATAGCCGTGCGCAACCCCTCCTCCCTCGTCCCTACCTCCCCCGCGGGCTCGCCTTCCCCGCCCGGGCGGGGAAGGGCAGGGATGAGGTGGGATCCGCGGCGAAGCCGCAACCATATTCCCCCGTCCCGCCCGCAGGCGAAAAACAGTCAGATGATTTTCGCGGCGGCATGTACGTCGCGAAAATCCCCTTCTTACCGGACAGTAGATTTCTCCACATTTGGGTGGTATAATTTCAAATAACAAATGGGCAACTGTTCATAAATCAGGAATAAACGAGGTATCATATGAACCTATTCGTTTCTTTCTCAGCAAGAAAAACTGGTAATTGTGCTCAGATTATTGATTTTATAAAGGCCCCGCAAGATAAAGTGATTCATTATACGGATTTAAAAACACACGGGTGCAGTAATTGCGGTTATGAATGTTTCAAAACACAATGTATATATCGAGACGATGATGTCTACCGCCTTTATAGCAGTTTTGAGAGCTACGAAAAAGTAATTCTGCTTGTTCCGATGTATTGCGGAAACCCTTCCTCCCTATATTTCGGCTTTAACGAAAGAGGCCAGGACTTTTTCATGCACCATGAAAATGAATATATATCTTTTGTGGAAAGACTTTTTATCATCGGCGTCTATGGAAGCAAGAAAGAATCACCGGATTTCATAAGGTGCTTTGAAAAATGGTTTGAGGGTACTCCTTATCCACATCATGTTCTGGGAATCGAACGCCACTTGTATCAGCAAACAATGAAGGATAGCGTCATAGATATTGAGCCAGTTAAAATGGCACTACGTGGGTTTATTCGATAAATCTCCGTTTGTCAGGACGTCGCAAACCCCTATCGGAACTAAAGGCCGCACTTCCATACATAGTTTGGCGACCATATATTGTGCGCTCCATAGAACCGGTTATCATGCAACCCCGACTTTATCAAATTGAGACAGCATGGTATTTTGCGTTATCACCCGTCAGCAATTATGCTGGCGGGAAATTTTTTATTCACTCAGTTTGATAAATATTCACCCCAGCCGTGGCTCAGATACTCCGGGAACACAAAATGAAATTGGGAGTTTTTCCGGCAGTTTCTCCCCGCACCCTTCGGCGCGGGGAGTCCTCATTTATCGCCTCATCACTCCAGCTCTATTTCCACACCGCCCAACGTCACCGATATGACCTCATTTACGTCAATCGGCGCGGTAAACTCAATGTCGCAAAAGACCCTGTCTGAAAATCCGCCCGACATACCGTCTGCAAGCCCTCCGTTATCGAAGGTGAGCGCGGTCCCGTCAGATAGCGTCACGGTCACGTCACTGTCCCACCCGACGGGGGCCTTCCCCATCTCGGCGTACACCGCCAGGCCAATATCCGACACATACGCCTCCAGCGACTCAGACCCGGCTTTACGTACCGCCAGCGTCTCCACCGGAGCCGTGAGCACCCAGCCGATCCCCACAGACTTCATGGTCTCCACGGGCCTTGCGGTATCCGTTACGTACCCGTTGTCATCAACGTATGAGTACACCCCCTCCGCGGGGACCTCCTCGATAACGGCCCTTGTGCCCGCTGTCCCTGTGGGGATACTAACAGCTATCTTATTCATGTCCTCCGGCGGGTTCATGGCCTGTTGGCAGATCTCCACAGTCAGTATCCCTGTCTCCTCGTCAAAGGCGACGATCTTCGGCTTACCTATCGTGGCTATCCCGTATGACCCAAACGGACCTGAAGTGCCCTCCGGGCCCTCCGCGCTGGCATGAATGTACGGAAGCTCCTGACAGATCACCTGATTTTTCTCATAGGCATCCCTCACCCTGTCGCCCTCCGTGTCCTTAAATTCCACGTGGACTCTCAGGATGTGCCCGTCCGTCATGGCGGAGCTTATTCGCGCCTCCACCCCGTCGTAAATTTGCGCCGCGCTGTCCTCTCTGCTGTAATTTTGGACCTCGTCGTTAAAGTCCCCCCACAGCAGATCCCTGAGCTCCGGGCTCACCGCCAGCGCCGTGCACGTAAGCACGCTCAGCGCCAGCACCGCCGCCAAAGCCACGCGCAGCGGCCGTATCCTCCGACCTCCCGTCGCCGCGGGCTCTCCGGCCGCGTCCAGTATCCGCTCCCGCGCCGTATCCGACAGCCTCAGCTCCGAAAAAGCCTCCTCAAAAGCCCTGTTCCTCATAGATTTTCTTCCTCCTTTAAAATTTCCCTCAGTCTTTCCCTGGCTCTGGCGAGCCTCGATCTGACCGTGGCCTCCGGCGCGGACACCAGCCGCCCTATCTCCCGGGTGGAATATCCCTCGTAATAGAATAGATACGCCGCCACCCTGAGCTTTTCCGGAAGCCCCATCACCGTGTCCAGAAGCTCCCGGCTCTCCGGCGCGTCCGCCGGCTCGGGCATCTCCTCCACGGTCACGTTTCGCTTATACCACCGCGCGGACTTGCGGCACTCGTTGACGGTGACGCGTATGAGCCAGAACCGCCTGTGCTCCTCCGACTCAAAGCTCTTCTCCTCCCGCCACAGCTTCAAAAGCACCTCCTGTGTCACGTCCTCCGCGTCCTCCCGTCGCCCAAGGGAGCTGAACGCCACGCGAAACACCATATCGCCGTACCTGTCCACCGCCGCGCCAAATTCCTCACCCGTCACCGTCTCACCTCTTCCCGATTTCCGAATGGCCATTCACCCTTAATATCCACAAGCCCCCCTAAATGTTCCGTAAAAACAAAAAATTCCCCCACGCCAAAGGGCGCGGGGGTCTCGTTTTTCATTACAACAGTATCGTCACCTGTTTATCCCTGTCAAAGCCGTGTGGCTCCTTCTCCACCGCCCTGTGTCCCACGGCGATGGCGATCTGGAAGGTATAGCCCTCGGGGAAGCGCATAGCCTCGGCGTACCTCTCCCGATTTTCGCCGTCCATGGCGGCCTTGAGGCACCCCAATATCACATTCCCCAGCCCCAGCGCCTCCGCGGCCAGGGCCATATTCTCCACCGCGATGCCCGCGTCGACGGCCGTCCAGCGAAAATCCCTCTCGCCGCTAATGACGATCACCGTCGGCGCGTCATACCAGAAGTTCATCGTCGGCCTCAGCCTCGCCCCCATGGCCTCCTGGATGTCAAAAAGTATGGGATCTCCCCCGTCCAGCACCGTGAAGTGCAGCTCCTGCCTGTTCGTGGCGGTTGGAGCCTGAAGCCCCGCCGTCAGAATGGTGTCCAGCTCCTCACGCGTCAGCTTTTCCGCCGTATATCCCCTGATGGACCGCCTCTCGGCGATTGCCTTTAAAACCTCCATTTTCATACCTCCTTGGCTCACTTCAGGATCACCTTCATAAAGCTCTTCTTCCCCCGCCGAAGGACCACGCCCTCGCGAAGCTCCGCCTCCGTGAAGGTCTTTCCTATGTCCGTGACCTTGGTATCATTCGCTGTGACGCCGCCCTGCTGGATGTTCCTGCGGGCCTCGGATCTGGACGCCACGAGCCCCGCCTTCACAAGCAGCGTCATTATATCCGCCGCCCTATCCGCAAGGTCCTCCTCCGTCAGCTCCACCGTGGGCGTCTCGCCGCCCTCGCCGCCTCCGAATAGGGCCCTCGCGCTCTGCTTGGCCCTCTGGGCCTCCTCCTCGCCGTGGACCAGCTTCGTGAGCTCAAAGGCCAGTATCTCCTTGGCCGTATTGATCCTGCTGTCCGTCCACGTCTCCATCTCGGCTATCTCATCCAATGGCAAAAACGTCAGCATCTTCAGGCACTTTATGACGTCCGCGTCCCCCACGTTACGCCAGTACTGATAGAAATCATAGGGGCTGGTCTTGTCGGGATCAAGCCACACGGCGTTCCCGGCCGTCTTGCCCATCTTGTTGCCGTTGGAGTCCGTGAGCAGCGTTATGGTCATCGCGTGGGCGTCGCGGCCCAGCTTGCGGCGTATGAGCTCCGTGCCCCCCAGCATATTGGACCACTGGTCGTTGCCGCCGAACTGCATGTTGCACCCGTAGTGCTGGAAGAGGTAGTAGAAGTCATAGGACTGCATTATCATGTAGTTGAACTCCAGGAACGAAAGCCCCTTCTCCATCCTCTGCTTATAGCACTCGGCCCTCAGCATGTTGTTGACGGAGAAGCACGCCCCCACATCCCGGAGAAGGTCGATGTAATTCAGGTCCAGGAGCCAGTCGGCGTTATTCACCATCCGCGCCTTGCCCTCGCCGAACTCGATGAACCGCTCCATCTGCCGCTTGAAGCAGGCGGCGTTATGCTCGATGTCCTCTCTCGTCAGCATCTTGCGCATGTCCGTGCGGCCGGAGGGGTCGCCTATCATGGTCGTGCCGCCGCCGATAAGGGCTATGGGCCTGTTCCCCGCCATCTGGAGCCGCTTCATCAGCGTCAGCGCCATGAAGTGCCCCGCCGTCAGGCTGTCCGCCGTGCAGTCAAAGCCGATGTAAAATGTGGCCTTACCGGCGTTTATCATCTTTTTGATTTCTTCCTCGTCGGTGACCTGGGCGATAAGTCCCCTCGCCACCAGCTCCTCATAGATCTCCATTTGTTCTCTCCTTCGAATTGCGAAATTAGTGGGCCCTCACGGCTCCTCGTGTTCCTTGCCGTCGTCGGTGTCCGTCAGGCGCTTGCCGCAGAACGGGCACCTTGGATCGTCCATGTCGTGCATGGTCCCGCAGTGCGGGCAGGGGATCTGGGCAATGGAGTTGCCCTCCTCCGGCTTCTCCCTGGGCTCGACGGACTTCGCGGCGTAAAACTCCATCTTGTGGCACGTGTCGCACACATAGATGTCCGTCTCAAAGGACCCGGGCAGGGCGCTTTCCGCCCCCGGTATAGGCAGTCCGATGCTCAGCTCCTTTTTCAGCCTCTCCCGGCCCACATAGCTCATGTGTCCGCCGCACCTTAAACATGTCTCCTTATCCATTTTGCCACGCTCCTTTCAAAAATAAAAGCCCTCCGTCCCACGTCTTTCCGGGACAGAGGGCGTAATTGAATACGCGGTACCACCTCTTGTCGCGGTGCCCTCACGGACGCCGCCTCACGGGGTCTGCGACCCCACGCGCTGTACCGGGCGCTCCCGTCGAGGGCTACTGACCTTTCACCCCGCCGCTCCGGGCCGTATTCACACCGGCTTCCCCTCCCCCTTCCACCTTACCGGGGTCTCTCTGCGCGGGATCGACCGTGCTACTTGCGCCCTTCATCGCGTTTACATCACGATTTTACTATCAAACCCGCCTGTTGTCAATGATATTTTTTAAGGCGCCGGCTCGTCGCGAACTTTCATCGCCCGGCGGTCATAAACCGGGACAGGCCGCAATAAGATTTGAGTACAAGCTTTGAAAAACGGAGGGCGTACTTATGACAGCCGTTGACAGTATGGTTGAGAGGTTCGATGGGGCCGTGCTCCTGTTGCCCCACAAGCTCCGTGAGCGGGCCAGGACCCTTACCCGCTCCGACAGGGCCCGCGCCGAGGAGCTTCGCCTCCGGGTGGGCCGTCCTATGGTGGCCCTTTTGCCCGAGGGTGAGCTCAGCCTCGGTGGGGATGCCGTCACCGCCCGGGACCTGGAGCTGACGGTGGAGCTTGCCACCGGCGCGTCGGTCCACTCCAACTCCCAGTGGCTCAAAAACGGCTTCATCCCCTGTCGCGGCGGCTACCGGGTGGGCCTGTGCGGCAGTGTGTTCACCTCCGGCGGGGAGGTCATGGGCTTCGGCTCCTTCTCCTCGGCCTCCATCCGTGTGGCCCGGGAGCACCGCAACATCGCCGACGCCCTGTTGCCCGGGCTATATAACGGCGACGGCCTCAGCTCCACCCTCATAATCGCTCCGCCCGGCGCCGGAAAGACCACCCTCCTGCGTGAGCTGGTCCGGCGGGTGTCCTCCCCCTCCCCGGGCCGCCCCGGCCTCCGGGTTGGCCTGTGTGACGAGCGCGGCGAGCTGGCCGCCCTGGAGGGCTCCGGCCCCCAGCTGGACGTGGGCGTTATGACCGACGTGCTGGACGGCTGCCCCAAGGCCCAGGCCGCCCTCATGCTCCTTCGCACCATGAACCCCCAGGTCATCGCCATGGACGAGATAACCTCCCCGGAGGACATATCCGCCGTGGAGCGGGCCCGGAACTGCGGCGTGTCCCTCCTGGCCACCGCCCACGCCAGGGACCTCTCCGACCTCATGTCCCGCCCCCTCTACCGGGACATGCCCCACATCTTCGATAGCTTCATAACCGTCGAAAACCTCCGGGGCCGCCGGAGCTTCACCCTTCAAAAAGGGGGCGTCGAACTGTGATACGTCTTATGGGCGCCCTGCTCGTCATCGGCTCCGCCGGAGCCATGGGGTATCTGGGGGCCGCCGCCCTGAAGCGCCGGGCCCGTGTCATCGAGGGCCTCATCCTCTCCCTTCAGCTCATGGAAAGCGAGATCTGCTCCCGCATGACCCCCATGCGCGAGGTGCTGGAGATGCTCTCCTCCTCCGCCCCCCAGGAGGTCCGCGGCCTCTACCGCCGGGCCGTGGGCGGCATGAGCGCCCTGGGCCGGTGCTCCTTCTACACCATCTGGAAAAACGCCGTGGCCGACTCCCGCGAGCTCCGCCTCCGGCCCGAGGAGTCCGAGCTCGTCTCGGAGCTCGGCCTGTGCCTTGGCCGTTACGACGTCCATGAGCAGGCCGCCGCCATCGACCGGCTTCGCCGCAGGCTTGAGCTCATCCTCAAAAGGGCCGAGGCCGAGCGTGACCGTGACTGCCGCCTCCACGCCTTCCTGGGCCTGGCCTCCGGCATATTCGCCGTGATCATCCTGCTGTGAGGGCCGGCTCGTCCGCGCCTTTCCAAACCTTCTCACCACAAAGGAAACGACAAAAAATGAATGTTGACCTTATTTTCAAAATCGCCGCCGTGGGCATACTCGTGGCCGTGCTCAACCTGCTTCTCGGCCGCTCCGGCCGGGACGAGCAGGCGCTTATGACCACCATCGCGGGGCTGGTGGTGGTCCTCGTTGTAATCCTGAGGGAGATCTCGGGGCTTTTCGACCTCATCAAATCCCTCTTCGGGCTCTGAGCCATGGAGCTTCTCATCAAGATCGCCGCCGTCTGCGTCCCGGCGGCGCTGATCGCCACCGTGCTAAAAAGGGACAGCCCAGTCATGGCCATACTCATCGCCCTGGCCGCCGGGTGCGTCATACTCTTCTCCGCCCTCGGCGCCATAGAGGAGCTCCGGGACTTCCTCCGTGAGGTCGCCGACACCGCCGGCGTGTCCCCCACTGTCCTCTCGGTCCTCATAAAGACCGTCGGCGTCGCCGTTGTCACCGGCCTTGCCTCGGACCTGTGCCGTGACGCGGGGCTGACCACCGCCGCCTCCGCGTCCCAGCTGGCCGGATCCGCCGCGGCGCTGTACACCGCCCTCCCCCTCATGCGCGGCGTGTTCCACGCCATAGGTGAGCTGCTGTGAGGGCCCTCTTTCGTGTGCTGACCGTCCTTGCCCTGGCGCTCCTCCTGCCCCGGACCTGCGCCCTGGCCTCCGGGGACTACTCCTATCTCGGCACCGACGAGCTCATTGACGGCCTTCCCGAGTCCGCCGGGGAGATACTGGGCTCTGAGTCCCTTGACTCCTCCCTTGACGTGCCGGAGCTCTTCAGCCGCCTTTGGGATGCCGCCCTTGACGCCCTCGGCGACGTCCTCCGCCCCGCCCTCGCCGGCGCCGTTGCTGTGCTGGCCGCCGCGTTCCTCTGCTCCGTGGCCCGGCCCTTCACCGGTGGCGACGGCGGCGATCACGTTGACCTTGTGGGCGTCGCCGTGATCCTCGCCGCCTGCATCGGCGGCGTCAGGACCCTCATCGGCGACACCGTCCGGTGCGTAAACGACATGCGTGACCTGTCCACCCTCCTCCTGCCCGTGCTAGGCTCCGCGGCGGCGGCCTCCGGCCACGTGGCCTCCGGGGCGGCGAAGCTGGCGGCCTCCGCCCTCTTCATAAATATCCTTATGGACCTCGGCCGGAAGCTCATCATCCCCATGATATACGCCTACCTCGCCGCCTCCGCCGGTGAGGCGGCCTTCGGCGGCCCGGCCGGCGGCGTGGCAAAGCTCATATCGGGGATAGCCAAGCACCTGCTCACCGGCCTCGTCCTCACCTTCACCGTCTACCTCACCGCCACCTCCCTCATCGCCTCCTCCGCCGACGCCACCGCGGTGAAGCTCACCAAAGCCGCCATCTCCAACCTGTTGCCCGTGGTGGGCGGCATGGTCTCTGACGCGGCTGACGCCGTGGCCTCTGGGGTAAATTCCATCGGAGCCGCCGCCGGGGCCCTGGGCGTGGTTGCCACACTGTCCGTGTGCCTGCTGCCCTTTCTGCGCCTCGTCGTCGGCTCTCTCCTCTACCGCGCCGCGGCGGAGCTGTCCGCCACCGTGGCGGACCGGCGGCTCTCCGGCCTCATCGCCTCCGTGGCCACCGCCCACTCCCTGGCCCTTGGCCTTGCCGGGGCGGAGGCCGTCATGCTCCTCATATCCGTCATCTCCGCCGCGAAGATCGCCGGGGCCTGACCCGGGGAAAGGTCTATAAAATGGACTCACTTGGAAGCTGGATACTCGCCCTCACCGCCACCGGCCTCATCTGCGGAGCCGTCAGGGCCCTGACCCCCGCCGGTACCGTCAAAAAGGCCGTCACCGCCGTCTGCGGCTTCGCCATGGCCGCGGCCATGCTCAGCATCGCCGGCGACGTGGACGCCCTCGGCATCTCCCGCTACGCCGCCAGGTATAACGAGGAGGCCCGCATATACACCGACAGCGCCCTTCAGGGTGCCCGCGCCCAGACAAGATTTATCATAGAGGAGCGTTGCGAGGCATATATATTGGACAAAGCGGCCCTCCTCAACGTGAGCCTCGGCGGCGTGGAAGTCACCGCCCGCTGGAGCGACGAGGGCTTCTGGTACCCGGCCGCGGCCCGATTGTCCGGCAAGCGTAGCCCCGAGCTTTCCCGCATCCTGGCCGCCGAGCTCGGCATACCCGAGGAAGATCAGATTTGGAGCGAAAGTGATGAGACCTGAGACACAAAAGACTCTGGAGAAAATAAAATCGAAGCTCTTTGAGAGCAGATACGTCGTCCTCGTTCTGCTTGTGGGCCTCGTGCTCCTTCTCCTGCCCACCTCCTCCGGCGACAGGCCCTCGGAGGACGCGGATGGCGGGGAAACAGCGCCCACCGGCCTCTCGGTGGAGGACGCGGAGCGGCGGCTCGAGGATATACTGTCCCTCATCGACGGGGCCGGCCAGGTCCGCGTCCTGCTGACGCTGGACTCCGACGGCGAGCGTGTCCTCGCCCGCGAGTCCCAAAAAAGCGTGGACTCCCGTGACGGCGAGAGCAGCGAGGAGACCTCCGACAGCGCCCTCGTGGTGCAAAAGGGCAGCGGCCAGAGCGGCGAGGTGGAGGTAAAGTACATCTATCCCCGGTACCGCGGGGCCGTGGTAGTCGCCCGGGGTGCCGGGAGCGCCGCCGTCCGTGAGGCGCTGACCGACGCGGTGAGCTCCGCCACCGGCCTGGGCCCGGCGGATATAACGATCTTGAAGATGGGGTGAGGACCTCACCTTAAATAACCTGACAGGAGGCAATGATGAAGACTCTTAAAAGAAACGCGGTCATAGTCACCGTGGTACTGTTCGTTTGCGCGGCGGTGTATCTCAACTGGTCCTATAACCAGCAGGTAAAGGACGCGTCCGAGGCCGGCTCCGACGACCGGCTTTCCACCCTGGAGGAAAAGCCCGGCTCGGCCGACACCTCCCCCGGGACCGGGGAGGACCCGGCGACAACCGTGCCCGACCAGGGCGCCGGCCTTTATTACACCGTGAACGGCGGCGATAAGCAGGACTCCCCCGACACCGGCGGCACCGGCGATGACGCCCAGGCCCCCACCGCCTCCGGCGATTACGCCGAGTACTTCGCCCAGGTCCGCCTGGAGCGCAGTCAGGCCCGTGACGAGGCCTCCGCCACCCTCCAGGCCGTGGCCCAGGCCGACGGCGCCTCGAAGGACACCGTGGACGGCGCCCTCAACGCCATGACCGAGCTTGCCCGCAACGCCGTGAAGGAATCCGAGCTCGAGAGCCAGATCCGCTCAAAGGGCTTTATCGACTGCGTGGTCTATCTGTCCGAGGGCGGAGCCCGCGTCACCGTGGCCGCCGAGGGCGGCCTCAACCAGGCAAGCGTGGCGAAGATCACCGACATCATGTCCTCCCAGGGCGGCATCCCCGCCTCCAAGCTCACCGTCACCGAGATAAAATGACCCCTCCCGCCCCGGGCCTTATATAAAATCACCCAAACTCACAACTTTTCCTTTATTTTTGTCCGGAGCTGTGATAGAATAGTACATGTATACGGCTTTGCCGGTCAATCCCGGCCCCCCGCGCCAACTCCGCGGGGCGGCCAGGTCTATAAGGAGGACATCATGGGCGAGAATAAGGACTATATCACCCACCCCGACGAAAAGGGCAGTATAAACATCTCAGAGGAGGTCGTATCCGTCATCGCCGCCACCGCGGCCCTTGAGACCGACGGCATAGCCGGCCTCTCCTCCGGCAAGGAACTCCTCGGCAAGAAAAACCCCTCCAAGGGCGTTCGCATCGCCGTGGAGGACGAGCGCGTCAAGGTCGACCTGTGGGCCGTCGTAAAGCTCGGCGTCTCCGTCAACCGCGTCGGCCAGAAGGTCCAGGAGAACGTAGCCGCGGCCATCGAATCCGCCACCGGCTTCACCGTGACCGAGGTCAACGTCCACATCGTCGGCATCAATCTGGGGAAGAAATGACCGTCCCACCGGCTCATTTCCCACAAGGGGAGAACATATGAACAGATCAGAAGCGCGCGAGATAGCCGTCAGGCTCTGCTACGAGCTCTCCAGCCGCGAATGTGACGGCCGCGAGCTCATTGAAAATCTCTTTGACGGCGACTACTATGAGTCCCTGGCCGCGGAGGACCCTCTCTACGCCTCCCGCCCCCAGGAAAACCACCGTGAGTACATCGAACGTCTCGTCATCGGCGTGGGCGAGCACTCGGCGGAGCTCGACGGCTACGTGGCGAAATACGCCCGCGGCTGGAAATTTTCCCGCATCTCCCGCACGGCCCTGGCCGTCCTCAAGGCGGCCATGTACGAGATAATGTACATGCCCGAGATCCCCAACGCCGCCGCGATAAACGAGGCCGTCGAGATCGCCAAAAAATACGACGATCCCCAGACCGTCGCCTTCATCAACGGCGTCCTGGGCTCCTTCGTGAGGGAAGAGCTGACGGTATGAACGATCTGACTGTCGCCTTCGACACCTCTAACTACACCACCTCCTGCGCCTGCTTTGACGGCCAGCGCGGGGTAAATTCAGGGCGCCTTCTGGACGTCAGGCCCGGCGAGCTGGGCCTTCGCCAGTCGGACGCTCTTTTTTCCCATGTCCGCAGATTGCCCGAGATAGTCGACGCCCTCCCCCTGTCGGGTCCCATCGTCGCCGTCGGCGCGTCTGAGACCCCCCGTGAGATCGAGGGCAGCTACATGCCCTGCTTCCTGGCCGGCGTAGCTCAGGGCCGCGCCCTGGCCCACTTCCTGGGCGTC
Organism: uncultured Oscillospiraceae bacterium; assembly: GCA_947631395.1. Lineage (GTDB taxonomy): Bacteria > Bacillota > Clostridia > Oscillospirales > Oscillospiraceae > RUG626. The sequence goes on along the minus strand of CANRLF010000040.1, from coordinate 3,458 downwards.
CCATACTTTGGCTTCTCCCATCAGCAGGGCCACATCGCCGCCGCGGCCTGGTCCTCCGGGCATATGGAGCTTCTTGACACGCCCCACCTCGCCTGGCACCTGTCCGGCGGCACCACTGAGCTCCTTCTTGTCCGGCCCGAGGGCGTGGCCGTCAGATGCGAGATCGTCGGCGGCACCCGGGACGTGTCCGCCGGCCAGCTCATCGACCGCACGGGCCAGCTCCTCGGCCTCCAGTTCCCCTCGGGCAAGGCCCTGGACAAGCTCTCCGCCGAGGCGGAGGACAGGCTCTCCTACCTACCCAAAAAGGACGGCTGTCACTTCTCCCTTTCCGGCGTGGAGCACAAGATGCGCCAGATGAGAGACTCCGGCGCGCGGGACGCCGAGATCGCCTATTTCTCCCTCGCCAGCGTCATCAGGGCCGTCCGTCAGGCCACGGCCGAGGCGATGAAGCTCTACGGCGACCTGCCGGTACTATACTCCGGCGGCGTGGCGTCCAACTCCCTTCTGCGGGCCATGACCCCCGACGGCATATTCGCCGAGCCCCGTTACTCCACCGACAACGCCATTGGCACGGCCATACTCACCTGGAGGGCGGTGAACGCCCGTGGATGAGCGAAACATTATGACCGTCACGGAGCTCAACGAGTATCTAAAGCACGTTTTCGACTCCATGCCCCGGCTTGAGAACATCTACATCCGCGGCGAGCTCTCCAATTACAAGATCTACCCCTCCGGCCACCACTACTTCACCATGAAGGACCAGGGCGGAGCACTCAAATGCGTCATGTTCAAATCAAGCGCCGTCCGCCTTCGCTTCCGTCCCCAGGACGGCATGAAGGTCATCGCCCTCGGCCGTGTCACGGTCTATCCCCGGGACGGCGCCTATCAGCTGTACGTCACCTCCCTCACGCCCGACGGCGTGGGCGATCTCCAGATGGCCTTTGAACAGCTGAAGGAGAAGCTTTTTAAGGAGGGTCTTTTCGACCCCTCCCACAAAAAGCCCCTCCCCCCCTTCCCCACCCGTATCGGCGTGGTCACCAGCTCCGCCGGAGCCGCCGTCCACGACATCATCCGTGTCCTAAGAAAGCGTTGGCCCGTGGCCAGGGTCCTGCTCCTGCCCGTCCGCGTCCAGGGGGAGGAGGCCCCACCCGAGATCGCGGCGGCCGTCAGGTACGCAGACAAATGGCAGGTGGCCGACGTCCTCATCGTGGGCCGGGGCGGCGGCAGTATGGAGGACCTGTGGTGCTTCAATGACGAGCGCGTCGCCCGCGCCATATACGACTGCTCCATACCCGTGATCTCCGCCGTGGGCCATGAGCCGGACGTGACCATCTCCGACTTCGTGGCGGACGTCCGTGCCGCCACCCCCTCCAACGCCGCGGAGCTCGTCTCCCCCGACATCCTCGATCTGCGCGCCGGCGTGGCCGACTGCTCTGTCCGCCTGGCCGGAGCCGTCGATAAGCGCCTTCAGTGGGAGCGCCAGCGCCTTGAGGCCCTGGCCCGCCTCCCCATACTGCGGGACCCTAAAAACTACCTGGACGCCTGCCGTCAGGCCCTGGATACCCGTGACGAGCGTCTTTATACCCTCATCTCCTCTCTCGTCGCCTCCGCCCGCCACGCTTACGCCGAGAAGGCCGCGCGGCTGGACGCCATGAGCCCCCTGAAGGTCCTGGGCCGGGGCTACTCCATCGCCGTCCGTTCCGACGGACGCGTCGTCAAAAGCAAAAAGGACCTCTCCCCCGGCGACAGCTTCACCCTGAAGCTCCGGAAGGACTCCGTCGAGTGCAAGGCCCTCTGAGCCGCCGCGGGGATACATACTACCGATATATAAGGAGGACGCTATGGCCACCAAAAAACCCACATTCGAGCAGTCCCTCGCCCGCCTTGACGAGATAGTCAGGGCCCTTGAGAAGGGCGACCGCCCCCTGGAGGAGGCCCTGAGCCTCTTTGAGGAGGGCACCGGCCTCATCAGATCGTGCGGCAAGCTGCTGGACGAGGCCGAGCAGAAGGTGGTAAAGCTCCGCCGGGGCCCGGACGGCGCTCCGGAGGAGACGCCCTTTGAGGAGGCGTCGGAGTGATGTCCTTAGATCACGAGCTCTCCGCCCTGAAGTCCCGGGTGGAGGATGCACTTCAGGGCCTTCTCACCGGCGGCGGCCCCTGTGAAAAGCTCACCGAGTCCATGCGCTATTCCCTTCTGGCCGGCGGCAAGCGCCTTCGTCCGATCCTGACTCTGAAATTCTGTGAGGCCGCCGGGGGCGTCATGGACGACGCCATGCCCCTGGCCCTCTCCCTGGAGCTCATACACACCTACTCCCTCATCCACGACGACCTGCCCTGCATGGACGACGACGACCTTCGCCGGGGAAAGCCCACGAACCACGTGGTCTACGGCGAGGTCCGTGCCGTGCTCGCCGGGGACGCCCTCCAGTCCGCCGCCTTTGAGCTGGCCCTGTCCGCGCCCCTGCCGCCTGACAGACTTGTCAGGGCCGCCGGGTATCTCGCCCGGGCCGCCGGCTGGGCCGGCATGTGCGGCGGCCAGGAGCTGGACACCGCCGAGGGCTCCGACAGATCCCTTCAGGGTCTCACACTCATAAACGACCTCAAGACCGGCGCCCTCATACGCGCCGCCTGCGTCCTTGGCGTCATAGCCGCCGGCGGCACAGCCGACCGGCTCTCCGCCGCCGAGTGCTACGGCCTCCACCTGGCCCGGGCCTTCCAGATACGCGACGACATCCTTGACGTCATCTCCACCGAGTCTGAGCTCGGAAAGCCCATCGGCTCCGATGTCAAAAACGCCAAGCCCACCTATGCCGGCGTCCTCGGCGTGGAGGGCGCCGGGAAGCTTGTGCTCTCCGAGACCCGCGCCGCCGTGTCCGCCCTGGGCCCCTTTGAAAAAAACGGCTTTTTTACCGACCTTGCCACATATCTTTCACAAAGAACCTATTGAAATGCCGGAAGCTTTCATTTATAATATAAATATGGCGGCGCAGTATCCTAGTCGGAGCCGGCGTCTCCTAAGAAGGGCCTAAAAATCCTTTGAAGGGCACATCGTTGAAGCCTCTTGTGCTTGCTTGGAACGCCCAGTTCCGGGTGGGTGCTGGAGGGAGGCGCGAAATTTTTTCGGCCTGCATCAGTAGGGCGACCGCTAATGGCATGGCGGCCACGACCCTGCTGGTGTGGAGACCCGGAGCTGTGGTCAGGCGTACTCCGTTTTGGTACGCGACCTGATTACGGCCCGGGGTTTGAACCTGTATTGCGGTGCGACTTATTGGTAGAGACTTTTTTTGACTCAACCTGTGCTGTGTGCAGAGTAGCCTGCCTTGAGTGGGTCTTGCGGATAGGGGAGCTACGTGCGCCACGCCCCGGCCAGGGCGCGACGCAATATCCCCTTGAAATATTTCCTGCAAAAGAGGCTAAAGAGACGTTTCGCTTCGCCATGGAAAACATCTAGGCTGTCC
>CANRLF010000039.1 GCA_947631395.1 uncultured Oscillospiraceae bacterium | reverse complement strand
GGCATGATGTTTGGCTACGCCTGCGACGAGACCCCAGAGCTGATGCCCCTGCCCATTTCCCTGGCCCACAGGCTGGCAATGCGCCTGACCCAGGTGCGCAAGGAGGGTCTGGTGGACTACCTGCGCCCCGATGGCAAAACCCAAGTGACCATCGAGTATAACAAGGACGGTACCCCAAGGCGGCTGGACGCAGTGGTCATCTCCACCCAGCACGGCCCGGAGGCGGAACTGGCGCAGATAAGAAAGGATATGATAGAGTTTGTCATCAAGCCAGTGATCCCCAACGAGTTACTGGACTGTGAAACAAAAATCTATGTCAACCCCACGGGCCGGTTCGTCATCGGCGGACCCCAGGGGGATTCGGGCCTTACGGGTCGGAAGATCATCGTAGATACATACGGCGGTAGCGCCCCCCATGGCGGCGGTTGCTTTTCAGGCAAAGACCCCACCAAGGTGGACCGCTCCGCCGCCTATGCGGCCCGCTGGGTGGCCAAGACCGTGGTTGCCGCCGGCCTTGCACGGAGATGTCAGGTCCAGTTGGCTTATGCCATAGGCGTCGCACGCCCGGTCTCGGTGCGGGTAGACACCTTCGGCACCGGTGCGGTCACCGACGCGGAACTTGAGGCGGCGGTGGAGAAGACCTTCGACCTGCGCCCCGCGGCCATCATCCGGGACTTGAATCTGCGTCGTCCAATCTATCGTCCCCTGGCCGCCTACGGCCACTTCGGCAGGACCGACCTTGACCTTCCCTGGGAACACACCGACAGGGCGGAAGAGCTGAAGAAAAATCTATAAGCTTCTTTACATTTCACTGTATGGTGAGCGTATTATTTAACACTTGCCGCCTCTTTGAGAGGCGGCTTGTGTTATTGAGCGGTTACGACGCGCCGCTTTTCTTCTAAAGGTTTCTCTTGCATTCTCTCTACGCTTGTGATACAATATTATCTATAATATGTCACAAGTGTGGTGATTACAGTTGATAGAAACATATGACATCGCCGGGTACTGCCGTATCTCTGTGGACGAGGAGCTGGATAGGGACAATACGTCTATTGAGAACCAGAAGGCGATCATTGAGGACTTTGTGAAGCGGCGGTTTCCGGGGAGTACGCTGACATTTTACGAGGACCGGGACCGGTCCGGGTACACATTTGAACAGCGGGAGGGCTATCAGAAAATGCGCCGGGAGCTGACATCGCACCGGCTGGACATTCTGGTGGTGAAGGACTTCTCCCGCTTCTCACGGCGCAATTCCCGGGGCCTGGTGGAGCTTGAGGACCTGCGGGACGCCGGGGTGCGGATCATCTCCATCGGGGACAACATCGACTTTCCCAACGACGACGACTGGCTGAAGATACAGTTCCAGTTCCTCATCAACGAGATGCCCGTCACCGACGCCAGCAAAAAGGTCAAATCCGTGATCCGCCGCCGGCAGGAGGACGGGAAATGGATCTGCGCCGCGCCCTACGGGTACATCGTGAACAACCGCCAGGAGTTTGAGATCGTCCCCACTGAGGCCCAGATCGTGCGGAAAATTTTTGAGCTGTACAGCTCCGGCTGGGGCTACAAGCGCATCGCCAATTACCTGACCGACCAGGGCGTCCCCACGCCCCGCATGTCGGAAAAACAGCGCCGGGAGGCCGAGGGTCTGGACTCCAACCGTGAGACCCGCCGGGAGTGGGCCATTATGACTGTGGAGGGCATTTTGAAAAATGACTTCTACATTGGCACCCTCCGCCAGGGCAAGTACACCCGCCGGAAGATCAACGGCCGGGACGTGAAGCGGGACGCTGAGGAGCACATCGTTATCGAGAACCACCACCAGGCCATCATCGACTACCGCACCTTCGCCCTCGTCCGGGCGCAGCTTTCCGAGCGCGGCACCGCCCATTACCGGGGCCGGAAAAAGTACGACAACGCCTACTCCGGCTTTTTAGAGTGCGGCGACTGCGGCAGTCCCATGTTCGCCATGAGCCGGGCTGACCTCAGGGACGCCTACCGCTGCGGCCTCTATCACCGCCGGGGGCTGAAGGGCTGTACCAGCCACCATATAAGAGTGGACAAGCTGGACGAGCTTTTGAAGCTCTACGTCCAAAAGGTCAAGGACAACTCCTCCGCCATGCTGGACAGGCTCAATGAGGAGCTTAACAATGAGCGGGAGGACTTGGCCGAGACCGAGCGGGCGGAGAACAACTTGGAAGAGGTCCTGCGGGACCTGCAGGAGGAGCTCCGGGCCACAAAGCGCCAGCGCATCCGGGACATTATGAAGCACCCGGAGCGAGAGGAGGCGCTGGAGGATACCTACGACGAGCTGGAGAGCGACCTTCTGCGCCGAATGGAGGGCATCGAGAACCAGCTTCGCCTCACCGCTGACAAGCGAAATACCATCATCCGGGTCAACCGGGCTGCCAAAACCGCCATGGAGGTCTTTGACGACATATTAAAAAAAGAAAAACTGGACCGGAACGACATCCAGCTTATCGTGAAGAAAATCAAGGTCTATGAGGACCACATCGAGGTGGAGCTGCGGGCGGACGTGGACAGCCTCTTAAAATGCGGTACGCTCCCGGACGCCGCAAATTTTGAATACGGCATGGCGGATAACTTACAAACAGCCGTAGTCCAGTCCTCCGTACACCACGGGGACAAGGTCTACCATGCCAATGTTATCAGTGACGGCGACCCGCTGGAGATATATACGGAGAAGGACGGCGAGGTCATTTTTAAAAAGTACTCACCCATGGGGGAGCTCAGTGATTTCGCCGGGCAGATGTGCGAGACGCTGAGTAAGACGACGAGCCTGCCCGCGGCCATAACCGACAGGGACAGCGTGATCGCGGTCTGCGGTATCCAGAAGCGGGAGCTGACCGGACGGCAGGTGAGTCAGGAGCTGGAGGCGATCATGGAGGGGCGGCAGGTCTATCACCGTGCGGCCTCCGACAAGGCCGTAAATCCCGCGGAGGGAGCGGAAAAGTACACCGTGACCGTCGCCGCGCCCATATTGACCGAGGGCGACGTGATGGGATGCGTCCTGTTCTTCGCCGAGGGCGACGCCACCGTTGGCGAGGTGGAGTATAAGCTGGCGCAAACCGTGGCGACGTTTTTAGGGAAGCAGATGGAAAACTGAATATCTCGGAAAAGGGTTGCCTTTTTCGAGATGGGGAAACGCGGGCCCCGGATTTGAAATTGGAATTTCAAATCCGGGGCCTGGTTGTTTTGGGGACGGGGGAATATTGTTGCGGCTTCGCCGCAGATTTTATTGCGCCGCAAGGCGCAACCTTGTTCTCTTAGGCGCCCCTTCGTAAGGGGAGCTGTCGGCCGCAGCCGACTGAGGGGTCGAGGGTGTAGGCGTGTGCAAAGACTTCGGCCTCGACCCTACCGGCCCTGCGGGGCCACCTCCCCTTACGAAGGGGAGGTTAAGGAGTTAATTGTGCGGCGAAGCCGCAACAATATTCCCCCGTCCCCGCTGCGCGGTCAGCCCCTCCTCTCTGAGGAGGGGGCAGGGGGAGGAGTCTGAGGGTACGGACTCCCCTCAGTCGCTTCGCGACAGCTCCCCTCAGAGAGGGGAGCCTTTTGGGGGTGGATAAGAAAAGCGCCCCCGGTGAGGGGGCGCTTGGGGGGTTAGATATTGAAATAACGCTCGGCGTTTTTGTAGCAGACGCCTTCGACGATCTTTTTGAGGGAGGAGTCGATGTTGGGGTACTCGCCGTTTTCGACCCAGTTGCCGATGAGGTTGCAGAAGATGCGGCGGAAGTAGTCGTGGCGGGCGTAGCTTAAGAAGCTCCTGGAGTCGGTGAGCATACCGACGAAGTTGCCCAGGAGGCCGAGGTTTGCCAGGGAGCGCATCTGGTCCTCCATGCCGGACTTGGTGTCGTTGAACCACCAGGCGGAGCCGTGCTGGATCTTGCCGGGGACCTCGTCGGACTGGAAGCAGCCAAGGATGGTGCCGATCTGCTCGTTGTCGGCGGGGTTCAGGCTGTAAAGGATGGTCTTGGGGCACTCGCCCGTCTCATCAAGGGCGGCCAGCAGGTCCGCGATGGCGCCGCCGCAGGTGTTCTGGGCGATCATATCGACGCCGGTGTCGGGGCCGAGCTTCTTATAGAGCCTGGTGTTGGCGTTGCGCTTGCAGCTGTAATGGAGCTGCATGACGATGCCCAGGCGGTGATACTCACGGCCAAGGTGCATGAGGATGGCGGTCTGGTACTTCTCGGCCTCCTCGTCGGTTATCTCGGCGCCGGACATGACCTTTTTGTAGATCTCGTTGACGCACTTGGGGCAGCCGGGGCGGTAGGGGATGTAGTCCAGGCCGTGGTCGCTGGCGCGGCAGCCGAGCTTGGCGAAGAACTCGAGCCTCTCGGTGAGGGCGGCGCAGACGTCCTCCACGGTGTCGAGGCTGTCCTTGCCCACGCTCTTGGCGAGCTTTCCGATATACTCGGCAAAGCCGGGCTTATTTATGTTGATGGCCTTATCCGGGCGGTAGGAGGGGGCGACCTTCACCTTGATGGTGGGGTCGGCGGCGATCTTCTCATGCCACTCGAGGCTGTCCACGGGGTCGTCGGTGGTGCCGATGAAGGCCACGTTGGCCCGCTCGATTATGCCGCGGACGGTGAGCGAGGGGTCGTTCTGGAGCTTATCGTTGACGAAGTCCCAGCACTCGCGGGCCGTCTCCACGGTCAGGGGCTTCGTATAGCCGAAGAACTGCCGGAGCTCTAAGTTGCACCAGTGGTACATGGGGTTGCCGATGGCCATCTCCAGGGACTCCACGAACTTCAAAAACCGCTCGTAGCCGGGCTTGTGGCCGGTGATGTATTCCTCGGGCACACCGTTGGAGCGCATGACGCGCCACTTGTAGTGGTCCCCGAAGTAGGTGCCGTCGGGGTTCTCGCCGCCTAGCCAGACCTCAACGATGTCGTTGAAGCGGCGGTTCTCGTATATCTCCCGGGGGGAGATGTGGCAGTGATAGTCCACTAAGGGCTGGTGCTCGGCGTAGTCGTGGAAAAGGTGCTTGGCGGTCTCGGTCTCAAGGAGAAAGTCCTTGTCCATAAATTCTTTCATGGGAAATCAACTCCTCTTATAAAATTCGCCCGTCCCGTGCTACGGGACGGGCGCGCCGTTTTTTATCGCTTGATGTCGTAGTTCATGTTCATAAGGTTGCGGATGGACTCCACGTCGTCGGTGATGTTGCCGTCGCCGTGGATGGTGTGCTTGATGACGGAGCTTGCCACGGCGAAGTTTATCATGTCCATGGGCTTGTAGCCCATCATCATGGCGTAGATAAGGCCGCTGGCGAAGGCGTCACCGCCGCCCACGCGGTCAAGGATGTTGAAGGTAAAGAGCTTACTTTCAAAGGTGTGTCCCTGATACCACATGTAGGCCATGAGGCTGTTCTCGCTGCCGGAGTGGGCGTAACGGACGTGACGGGCGATGCACTTTATGTTGGGGTACGCCTCAACAAACGCCTGGTTTATCTCGTCCTGCTCCTCCCAGCTGGGCTGGCGGGATTTGCCGTCCTTCACGTCGCCCTTCTTGGGGTCCTTGGGGTCCTTATAGAGGTGGTAGGGCTCCACGCCAAAGAGCACGTCCACATAGGGCAGGCACTTGGTGCAGTAGTCCCGGGCCTCCTCCCAGGTCCACAGGAGGGAGCGGAAATTGCCGTCGAAGCTCACCGTAAGGCCCTTTTCCTTGGCCGAGTGCATGAGCTTCAGTATGAAGTCACCGCAGGAGGCGGAGAGGGCCGGGGTGATGCCGGAGAGGTGGAGCCAGTCAAAGCCGTCCAGCAGGTAATTTACGTCCACCTTGCTGAAATCGAACTCCGAGATGGCCGAGTGCTTACGGTCATAGGTGACCTTGCTGGGGCGGATCCCGTAGCCGGTCTCCAGATAGTAGGTGCCGAGGCGGTGGGTGGGCGTCTCCTCGGGGGTGGAGAGTATAACCGGGGTGCAGTGGACGTCGTTGGATCTGAGCATCCTGACGGCGCTCTTGCCCAGGGAGTTGTTGGGCACCACGGAGAAAAAGGTGCTGTCCACGCCGAGGTTCGCCAGAGCCAGGGCTATGTTGGCCTCCGAGCCGCCGTAGCTCGCCTCGAACTCGTTGGCGGCCCTTATCTTTTCGTAATTCGGAGGGGTAAGGCGGAGCATTATCTCGCCAAAGGTTATGAACTTCTGTCCGCCCTTGTTGCCCTTCGTAAGGGGATTTGAGTGCTCCATATTTCCTCCTTGGATGTTATCTCTGGACGCGTCCGGAGGCGTCGCCGCCGGCTAACTTCTCCACCTCGGGGACGGTGGCGAAGTTGTAGTCGCCCTCGATGGAGTGCTTGAGAGCGGAGGCCGCAACGGCAAACTCCACGGCGCTCTGGGTGTTGTGGCCGGTGAGGAGGGCGTAGATGAGCCCGCCGCCGAAGCTGTCGCCGCCGCCGATGCGGTCGATGATGTGCAGGTGATAGAGCTTGGAGAAGCAGTACTCGTCGGCCTTCACGTCGTAGAGCATGGCGCTCCAGTCGTTATCAAAAGCGGACTTGGACTCACGCAGGGTGATGGCGACCTTCTCAAAGCCGAACTTGTCAGCCAGCTGACGGGCCACGGACTTGTAGCCCTCCTTATTCAGGGTGCCGGCGGTGATGTCGGTGGCCTCGGCCTCGATGCCGAACACGTCCTTGGCGTCCTCCTCGTTGGAGATGCACACGTCCACGTACTTGCAAAGCTCGGTCATGGCGGCGCGGGCCTGGTCGCGGGTCCACAGCTTGCCGCGGTAGTTAAGATCGCAGGAGATCTTCACACCGTGGTCCTTGGCGGCCTTGCAGGCCTCAAGGCAGGCGGTGACCATATTGGGGCCCAGGGCCGGGGTGATGCCGGTGAAGTGGAACCAGTCGGCGCCCTCAAAGATCTCGTCCCAGTTGAACTCGCTGGGGTCGGACTCCTGGATGGCGGAGTGGGCGCGGTCATAGATGCACACGCTGGGACGCTGGGAGGCGCCCTTCTCGTTGAAGTAGATGCCCACACGGTCGCCGCCGCGGACGATCTTGCTGGTGTCAACGCCATAGCGGCGGAGGCTGTTCACAGCGGCCTGGCCGATGGCGTGGGCGGGGAGCTTGGTCACGAACACGGCGTCGGCGCCGTAGTTGGCAAGGGACACGGCCACGTTGGCCTCGCCGCCGCCGAAGGTGAACTCCAGGTGGTCGGCCTGAACGAAACGCTCATAGTTGTAGGGCTGGAGGCGGATCATAAGCTCGCCGAAGGTTACGACTTTCATGGAAATTATCTCCTTTACAAATAGTTTTAAGCTTCCGGGCTATACGCCGGAGTTTTATTTCTTCATTACGTGGACAGCGAAGCCGCCGACCTCTTCCTTCAGGTAGACGTTCTTGGCCTGGCCCTTGTCGTTGTAGGAGATGGAGCTCTCATCGAACTCCACGCCCTGGCGGCCCAGGTGATACATGGCGCGGTCTACGCTGTTGGTGCCGATGGCGATGTGGCCGTTCTTGCCGCGGCCGGGCTTCTTCATGCACTCAACGACGGTGCCGGCGAAGTCGGAGCTGTTGCCGGCCTTGTAGGCGAAGCCGAAGAGGGCCTCGAACCGCTTGGCGGTGGCGGCGGCCTCCGCCGCGTCGGCGCAGTTGATGCCAACGTGCATGATCTGAAGGCCGAGCATGGTCTTAACGGCCTCCTTGCAGATGGCGGTGATCTCATCCCAGCACTCGTTCTCGATGAGCTCGGGCTTGACCATCCAGGTGCCGCCGCAGGCGACGATCTGGTCGAAGGAGAGATAGTCCATCAGGTTCTTGGTGTTGACGCCGCCGGTGGGCATCCACTTGAGCTTCTTATAGGGGCCGGCGAGGGCCTTTATCTTGGCGATACCGCCGTTCTGCTCGGCGGGGAAGAACTTCACCACGTCGAGCCCCAGGGCCATGGCCTGCTCCATCTCGCCGCCGGTGGCGGTGCCGGGGAGCATAAGAGCACCCTTGGAAAGGCCGTATTTCACCATTTCGGGGTTAAAGCCGGGGCTGACGATGAACTTGCTTCCCGCGTCCAGGGCCCGGTCCAGCTGATCGGGGGTGAGGACGGTGCCGGCGCCCACGAGCATCTCGGGCACCTCGGCGGTGATGGCGCGCATGGCGTCCTCGGCGGCGGCGGTGCGGAAGGTCACCTCGGCGGTGGGAAGGCCGCCGGCCACAAGGGCTTTTGCCAGGGGCACGGCCTTTTTGGCGTCGTTGATGGCGACAACAGGCACGATGCCGATGTTGGAAATGGTCTTTAAGATCTCATTCATGGTTATGTCCCTCCTGTTAATATGTACTTGTTTGTGCCCGCCGGGAAAAAAGTCCCCGGACCGGCAATTTTACCATATAAATATTATATAATGTTTGTCCCATAAGTCAATGGATTTTCCGTCAAAAAAGCTAAAAGCATCGGATAACGGTGGTTCCGCTCAGCCGTCCTCCCCCGCCAGGGCCTCGGACGGCTCCGGGTCCGGCGTGTCGGGTAGCTTGCGGATCTTCCGCAATATGGGGATGACGATGATGACGCTGGTGATGCCGATGAGCAGGTTCGAGACGAACATGGTGACGCCCACGGCCTCATAGCGCATGTCCGTGAAGTGCTGAAGGAACCACAAGATCGGTATGCGGTAGACGAACACCCGGACCACGTTTATGATGAAGGCTATCTTGGTGTGGCCGTAGCCCAAAAGCAGGGCGTTGGCCGCGGAGTTCATACCGAGGGCGATATAGCCGAGCATCTCATAGCGGTGGATCTGGATTATCATGTCCCGAAATTCGCTGTCGAAGGTCTCGCGGGAGCTGGCGAACACGTCGGCCATCCACGGCAGGATGAGCCAGATGATGCCAAGGCCCACAACTCCGATGATGATATTCACCAGCATGAGGCAGTTGAAGAGCTTCACGGTCCTGGAGTACTTCCCCGCTCCCCTGTTCTGGCTTATGAGGGCGGTGGCCCCGTCGGCCATGCCGTTCTGGGCGGAGGTGGTAAGGCCGCCGATGTTGTTGGAGATACCCAGCGCCCCCACGGTGTGGCCGCCGTAGACGCCGGACATGGAGTTGACCTGGACCTTGCCGTAATTGAAGAACACCTTCTCCGCCGCCAGGGGATAGGACACGTCCAGCACCGGCAGTATGACCTTCCTCTTAAAGGACACGTTCCTCACCGAGAACCGGAATGCCCCCTCGTCCCGGGGCATGGTGACGGCGGCGAAGAGTATCACGGCGGACTGGGAAATGAGCGTCGCCACAGCGATCATCACGGAGTCCGCGTTGAGGACATACACAAAATACGCCGACAGGCCCAGCTTTATGGCGATGACCGCCAGGTTCAGGAACATTATGCGCCTCGTGTGGCCGCGGCTTTTCTCGATGGCGATGTACACGTTGCCGAGGAAGCTGACGATGAGGCTGACGATCTCCACCCGGAAATAGCCCGCCCCCTCGGTTATGAGCTCCTCCGGCGTATTCAGGAGCCGCAGAAAGCCCTCGGCGAAGGGCACGAGCACCGCGGCCACCACGGCGCTGGCGATAACGGAGACGGTGTATATCGTGGCGACGCGCCGGCGGACCATCTCGTAGTCCCCCCTGCCGTATGCCTCGGACACCTTGATACTGCCACCGGAGGCGAGGCCCGTGCCGATGGCGGAGATCATGGCGGTTATCTGGGCGATGGCCGCGATGGCGGAGGCCGCGTTGGCGCTGATGTGGGCCGCCATAAGGGAGTCTATTATCTTGAACACGGACTGGAGAGCCTGATACAGCGCCAGGGGCGTGCATATGCTCAGCAGGAGCCTCATGGGCGAGGCGGTGAGGGCGTACTGCCTGAAAGCCTCGTCCTTTTTGGATGCGGCAAATGAAGCCATTGGAAGGAACCTCTATCTTCTCTTTTATTGCAAGCGACTCCCCCAAGGGGCCGAGGGCCGGCCCCATATGCCGCTTTCCCCGTCGGGGGTCTTAAAGGACCACGCCGTCCTTGAAAATGCTTATCTCCCTGAAGCCCTTTTTCTCGGCCCAGGTCTTTTTGCCTGAGGCCACCTGAAGCACCAGGTCAAGAAGGTCGTGGGCGGCCTCGTCGATGGTGCGCTCCCCGTCGGCCACCACCCCGGCGTTGAAGTCTATCCATGTGGACTTCTTCGTGGCGAGGGGCGTGTTGGTGGCGAGCTTCATGGTGGGGGCCGGGGCGCCGAAGGGCGTACCGCGGCCGGTGGTGAAGAGGATGAGGTGAGCTCCCGCGGCGGTGAGGGCCGTGGCGGACACCAGGTCGTTGCCCGGGCCGTAGAGCATGTTGAGGCCCTTTGTCACCACGGGCTCGCCGTAGCCGATGACGTCCATGATGGGGGCGGAGCCGCCCTTCTGGACACAGCCGCAGGATTTGTCCTCCAGGGTGGTGATGCCGCCCTGCTTGTTGCCGGGGCTGGGGTTGTCGTATACCACCTCGTTGTGGCGGATGAAGTAGTCCTTGAAGCCGTTTATCATGTTGACGGCCTTGTGGAATACCTCCTCATTTACGCACCTGTCAAGCAAAAAGCCCTCGGCGCCGAACATCTCGGGGACCTCGGTGAGCACGGTGGAGCCGCCCATGGCGCCGAGAATATCGGAAAAGCGCCCCACGGTGGGGTTGGCGGTGATGCCGGAAAGGCCGTCGGAGCCGCCGCACTTCATGCCCACGACAAGGTCGCTTGCGGGGATGGGCTCACGCTTGAACTGGCCGGCGTAGGCGGCCAGCTCCTCCAAAATGGGCCTTGCGGCCTCGAGCTCATCGTCCACCTCCTGACAGGTGAGGAACTTCACTCTGTCACGGTCATAGTCGCCAAGCTCCTGAAGGAACTGCTCGTGGGTCAAATTCTCGCACCCCAGGCTCAGCACCAGCACCGCCCCGGCGTTGGGGTGGCGGGTGAGGGCGGCCAGGAGCTTCCTCGTCTGGGCGTGGTCATGGCCGGTCTGGGAGCAGCCGAAGGGGTGGGTGAAGGTGTAAAGGCCGTCGATGGTGCCGGTGACCAGGTCCTGATTTTCCCGGACGAGCGCCTTGGCCACGTCGTTGACACAGCCCACGGTGGGGATTATCCATATCTCGTTGCGGATGGCGGCCCGGCCGTCCGCGCGGCGGTAGCCCATGAAGGTGGGGGCCTCCAGCTTTTCAGGGAAGTGGACGTTGGGGTTATAGGTGTACTCCAGCTCCCCCTCCAAATTCGTCCGCATGTTGTGGGTGTGTATCCACTCCCCCACCCCCACGCTCTGAGTGGCGTGGCCGATGGAGAAGCCGTATTTTATGACCTGGTCCCCATCGGAGAGGGCCTTAAGGGTCATCTTGTGGCCCTGGGGGATGTCCGTGGCGGCGGCGACCTTGTAGCCGTCCCCCTCAAAGACCGTGCCCTTGGAGATGGGGTGCAGGGCCACCACCACGTTGTCCTTCGGGTTTATGTGGATAAAGTCAGTCATGGTGTCACCTCACTTGACGGCGTCGGCGTATACGGCCAGGGCGCCCTCGGTCCTTATCCGGCTCAAAAGCTCCACGACGGCCTTCTCAAAGCCGGGGACCTTCGTCAGATCCTGGCCCCACATCTGCTCGTTGGTCATAACGGCGTGGACAAGGTCGGCATCCGAGTCGTTCCGGTGATCCCAGTAGAACTCCAGCGCCCAGCGGTCATCGGAGCAGACGTAGGTGTTGCCCTTGGGGCGCTTGCACGTAAGGCCCTTGTCGGAGAGCTCCTGTACGTCGGTGGAGTAGAAGGCTATGTAAGCCGCGAAGCTGGCGGTGAGGCAGGGGGGCAACTGGCCCTTGAGCTCAACGTACTCAAGGAAGCTGGGCATGTTCCTGGCCCGCCACTTGGAGGTGGAGTTGAGGCTTATGCTCATAAGCTCGTGGTTGACGAAGGGGTTGTTGAAGCGGTCCTGGACCGCGGCGGCGAAGTCCGTAAGGTCCTTCTTGTCAAGGGGAAGGGTGGGTATGACCTCGTCATAGAGCATCTTGTTCATAAAGCTCCTGACGGTGTCGTTCTCCATGCAGTCACGGACGATGTCAAAGCCCGCCAGATACGCGCCCAGGACAAAGCCGGTGTGGGCGCCGTTGAGGATGCGGACCTTGCGCTTTTTATAGGGGGTCACATCGGGGACAACGGGGCAGTTGAGGCCCGCCTTTTTGAACGGCAGCTTATCCTCCAGCCACTGGGGTCCCTCGATGTTCCACACGCCGAACACCTCGCCCACGTCGATGAGCTCGTCGTGGTAGCCGTTTGCCTCCTCAAGCCTTGCCACCTCGGCGGCGTCGCGGATACGGCCCGGGACGATGCGGTCAACTAAGGTGGAGCAGAAGGTGCAGTCATTGTTGACGTATGACCTGAAGCCCTCCTCCAGGCCCCACTGGTCGATGTACTGGTTGACGCACTTCAAAAGCTCCTTGCCGTTCGCGTCAATGAGCTCGCAGGAGAGGATCACAAGGCCGCTCTTCCCCGCCTTATAGCGGGCGTAGAGCACCTGGGTGAGCTTGCCGGGGAAGGAGGAGCAGGGCTCGTCCGAAAGCTCGCAGGCCGGGTCATAGACTATGCCGGCCTCGGTGGTGTTGGACACCACGTACTCAAGGTCAGGGCTGACGGCCAGGGCCATCATGGACTCGAAGCCCTCCTTCTCATATGGGTTGAGGCATCTGGACACGGAGGAAATCACGCGCTTGCGGTCGATCTTCTGACCGTTCTCGTTGCCCCTGAGGTACAGGGTGTAGAGGCCCTCCTGGTCGTTGATGAGCTTCGTCAGGCCCATGGCTATGGGCTGGATAAGGACGCACTTGCCGTTGAAGCCCGCCTTCTCGTTGGAGACGTCGAACCAGTAGTTGACAAAAGCCCGAAGGAAGTTGCCCTCGCCGAACTGCATGACCTTCTCGGGGGCGTCCTTCAGTATGTATCCGTTATAGCCGGATCTCGCGAGGACCTCGTAATTTAACCTTTCCATAAGCCGCTCCTCCTGTAAATAATAGATTTTTATGTTGTTTGCCCAATATGGGACAATATGCTATCATCTATTATAGCAGAACTGTACAATTATTGCCATACTATTTTCAAAAAAACTACAACTTCATTATATATTTTTACTTTTGCGGAGATATATCAATTTTTGCTGGATAACATTGCGAAACTTGCGGCGATTTTCATTGACTTTTTGTGTCCGGGGCCTTATGATTTAAGATGACGGGAGCTCCCCGGCCCCGAGCCGGCGGGAGCTCCAAACAAGCCATGAGGAGGTATCCGCCATGCCCCACGAGCCTGGGTCCTTTGACCCCAGCCAGCAGATGAAGCGCCCGGACTTTGAGCTCCAGTACAAGCGCGACTCCTACCTCAAAAAGGTAAAGCTCCACCATCACGATTTTTATGAGATATACTTCCTCATAACCGGCGACGTGACATACACCATCGAGAGCAAGCTCTACAAGGTGGTGCCCGGGGACGTACTGCTGATCTCGCCCAGGGAGCTCCACCAGCTCCACATCAAGACCGAGCGGGAGGTCTATGAACGCTACGTCCTGTGGGTGGACCCGAAGGCGGTGAAGCGCCTTTCCACCAGGCACACCGACCTTATGAGCTGTCTTGACCCGGCCTCGCCCCGCTATCGCAATCAGCTCCACATGTCCCCGGAGGATCAGAGGCGGGTTTATGACCTCATCGGCAGGCTCTACGGGGAGCTCCAGGACGGGGGCTTCGGCGGTGAGCTCATGCCCGAGTGCCTGCTGACCCAGCTGCTGGTGGAGATAAACCGCATAGCCGAGCGGGCCGTGTCCACCGAGGAGGACGTCACCCGCGGCGGCCAGGTGGTGGGCGAGGTGGTGGATTACATCAGCGAGCACTACGGCGAGGAGCTGAGTTTGGAGGCCCTGGCCGACCGCTTTTACGTCAGCAAATACCACCTGAGCCACGAGTTTGCCCGGATCGTCGGCACAAGCGTCCACAGGTATATAATGAAAAAGCGCCTGCTCATCGCCCGACAGCTCATGGCCCAGGGCGTAAGGCCCAGCCACGTCTGGTCCGACGTGGGCTTTGGCGATTACACCGGCTTTTACCGGGCCTTCAAATCCGAGTACGGCGTCACCCCCAGGGAGTACTGTCAACAGCTGTAACGCGCGGATATTTTATAAGGAGGTATCCACATGCCAACCGTAAAGATAGCCTACATCGGCGGGGGCTCGAAGCTCTGGGCCCGCTCCTTCATGCAGGACCTGGCCCTGGCGCCGGACCTCTCCGGCGAGGTCGCCCTTTACGACATCGACCTTCCGGCGGCGGAGCGGAACAGGAGGATCGCCTCCAGGATAAACGAAAAGCCCGAGGCCACCTCAAAGTTCACCTACACCGTGGCCCACGACCTGGCGGAGGCCCTCAGGGGCGCGGACTTCGTCCTCATGTCCATCCTGCCCGGCACATTCCGGGAGATGCGCTCCGACGTCCACGAGCCGGAGAAATACGGCATATATCAGTCCGTTGGCGACACCGCCGGCCCCGGCGGGGTCCTGAGGGCCATGCGGACACTGCCCATATATGAGGGCTTCGCCCGGGCCATCGCCGAGCACTGCCCCGGCGCGTGGGTCCTGAACCTCACAAATCCCATGAGCGCCTGCGTGAAGGTCCTGTATGAGGTGTTCCCCGGCATAAAGGCCTTCGGCTGCTGTCACGAGGTGTTCCACACCCAGGACCTGCTGTGCTGTGTCCTCCGGGAGGCCACGGGCATCCGGGTGGGCCGGAGGGACATATACACGGACGTCAGCGGCGTGAACCACTTCACCTGGATCACCGCCGCCAGCTACGCCGATACGGACATAATGGCCCTGCTGCCGTCCTTCGTCGATAAATACTATGAGTCCGGCTACAACGAGTCCGGCCCCACGGACGCCTTTTTGACCGACACCTTCTCCTACGCCAACCGCGTGAAGATGGACATGTGGCGGCGCTACGGGGCCCTGGGTGCCGCCGGCGACAGGCACCTGGCGGAGTTTATGAACAACAGCTGGTACCTCAAAGATCCCGAAACGGTGGCAAGGTGGAAATTCGGCCTCACCACCGTTGACTGGCGTGAGGCCGATCAGGCCCGGAAGATCGCCGAAAGCGTCCGGCTGGCCGAGGGCCGCGGCGAGGTGCCCCTCAGGCCCTCCGGTGAGGAGCTCGTCAGGCTCCTCAGGGCCATAATGGGCCTTGAGACCGCGGTGTCGAACGTGAACATGCCAAATCGGGGCCAGATGCCGGGGATCCCCTCCGGCAGTATAGTCGAGACCAACTGCGTGTTCACCCACAACAGCGTGGTCCCCGTCACCGCCTCCCCCCTGCCCCTGGGGGCCCTGTCCCTGGTGCGCCGGTGCTCCGACAATATCGACCTCGTCTGCGAGGGCGTGGCGGAACGGGATATGGACAAGCTGTTCGCGGCGTTTATGAACCAGCCGCTCTGCTCCACCCTGACGGTGGACGACGGGCGCAGGCTCTTCACCGATATGTGCGAAAACACCCGTGAGTGTCTTGACCCCTATTTCAAGCTTTGGTAGAGGTGCGATAAAATGAGCAGGATATTTTGCGTAGTTGGCAAAAGCGGCTCCGGCAAGGACACGTTTTACCGGGCCGTGCTGGAGAAATACCGCCACCGTCTCACGCCCATAATCCCCTGCACCACCCGGCCCATGCGTGAGGGCGAGGTCAGCGGCGAAAACTATCTCTTCGTCACGGACTCTGAGCTCCACCGGCTGGAGCGCCAGGGGCGGATCATCGAAAAGCGGGAATACCACACCGTCCAGGGCCTGTGGACCTACTTCACCCCGAAATTCGACCTGGAGAAGGGCCGGGACTACATCCTCATAACCACCCTGGAGGGCGTCCGCTCCTTCATCGCCGCCTTCGGCCGGGACACGGTGCGCCCGGTGTACCTGAGCCTCCCGGACGGCAAGCGCCTCCACCGGTGCCTCGACCGCGAGGACGCCCAGCCCCGCCCCGACTACGCCGAGATGTGCCGCCGATACCTGGCCGACGAGGCGGACTTCTCCCCCCAAAACCTCTCCTCCATCCCCAACCTCCAAACCGTCTCCACCGAAGGAACCGTCCAGGAGTCAGTCACGGAGTGGGAGAGGATATTTGACGAATAGCATTTAAAATTAGCGATAAAGTTTGAAAGCCGTAATGTTATTTTGAAATTGTTCTTTTCTGTTGCATTATATTTCAATGTAATTTAAAGATAAGAGGGCGGTGTTATCTGTATGTTTTTAACATGTTATCACGGAACGACCCTGGAAAGCGCGGCAAAAATCACTGAGACGGGAAAATTTAATCTCTCTTCAGGAGACAAGGAATGGCTCGGGACCGGCATCTACTTTTTCTTTGACATAGATGATGCTTTAAATTGGCGCAACGCTGAGGCTGTCATACACGCCATAATAGAGGTGGACAGCGGCGCTTATCTGGACCTTGCCTCGGAGCGTGGCAAGAAGTTGTGCAAAAATGTCATGGACTATCTAACCTCAATAGAATCAAAAATTGTCACCTCAAAAGACGAGGAGGCGAACCAGTGCAGTGTCGCCAATTTGATATGGGCGTCCTGCCCGGAAATACTTGCCCTGACATGTGCGTTTCCCACACAGCAAAAGTCTATTCCTACTATTATGGAATACCGTCATATGAGGCGGGAAATATGTTTAAGAGACAACAGTCCGATCCGTGTGCTAAATTTAATCAGAAGAGGTGATATTTGTGGAAAATAAAGCTATTCTTAAAGCGGTCAGGTCGCATTTGGATACCATGCCCCACGACGAAAGGAAGGAATACCTGAGCGAGCTTGGCTTCTCCTTTGACCCAAAGGTCTATAAGGTCGGCATCGATCCATCCCGTGCGCATATGTTGAAAGGCGGCAGTTATTTCTCCAAATCCGCGCGTAAGAGTGCCCACTCCGTAAAGCATGTAAAAGTGTCATTAAAAACAAAATAATAAGCCGTCCACTGTTTGTGGATATGATCACCATCATATATACAGTAAGCTCCCTTCGGACGTACGCCGGGTGGGCATAAGACATTCGTCGGCCATGAAAATCGATAGGAACGCTCCGGACGAGGACAGACTCGCCGGAGCGTTTTCTATTCGACATAGACGTAGCTTAAAGGAAAACGTAATTAACCGTCTTAACGGACAGTAGATTTCTTCATGTTCGGGTGGTATAATGATAAATGTCGAGTGGGCGGCTGTTTGACAAATGGGGATATGATAGAAAGGATTATATGATGGATAGAAAAGTTTTCATATCCGATCGCGATATATCTCTAACGGAATACTGTCCGTCTATTGACGACATTTCATACTTTTCTTGTTGGCAAGACGCTGATACGCAAAAGGGATACAACTATCAAATGACGGATTCATTTGAAGCGTTCTGCAAACGGCCAATACGTTCCCGCCTTTTGGCAGTTATTATTCGCAACGAGGATAAGGAACCGTTAGGGATCGTGAGCTTATCACCGGAAGGTTCTCCGCCTGACTTGGCGATCATGCTATACAAACCACACCGGGGAAAGGGGTATGGAACAAAGGCTTTTGCTCTTGCGTCAGCATATTGCTTTGAAGCGTTTGATTTTGAACACCTGTATGCCGGGTGCTATGAAACAAACCTGATCAGCCGAAAAATGTTAAAAGCCTGCGGCTTTGTTCCACACCCAGACGGTGACAGTCACGAAACTCATTATCTTACCGGAGAGCCCATCACACAGTATGATTTTGTATTGCATCGAAAAGACCGTAATTCACATCACCAGGAGGAAAGACGATCGATAGAATTACGAGCAATCACAGAGGATAATTTTCAGCAATGCTTGAACTTAAATGCTGGTATTCAGGACAGGAGCTTTGTTGATCCTGTTTCCTATTCTTTAGCGGAAGCATGGGTCTATTATCAAGACACAAGACCTTTTGCAATATACAAAGATGACGTAATGATAGGGTTTGTGTCAATGTATGTAGGCGAACAAAATTATCAAATTATCAATTTCTTAATTGACTCCACCTTTCAAAGAAAAGGATTTGGAACAGAGGCCGCGAGGCTTTGTATTGAATATTTGCGCAATGAATACTCGGCAAGCAAAATCTCGGCTCCCGTCAAGCTGGAACACACAGCAGCCCGTAAGTTTTGGTCAAGGCTGGGCTTTTGTTGCTCCAATACTGTTGAAGATGGTTATATGTTTATGCGATATTGCGAAAAAGACCGTTGACACACCGGCTCCCCGGTGAAACAGCCAGCGGTCTTTCTGAAAAGAAAAGGGCGGCATGGCAGGCGCCATACCGTCCTTTTTATACCGTTTTGCGGCCATCCGCCATTTATCCGGAGTGGGCTCTTCTTTACGCCTCCGCTTTCATGGCCAGGTAGGCGTTTATGAAGCCGTCCAGGTCGCCGTCCATGACGGCGGTGATGTTGCCGTTTTCAAAGCCCGTGCGGTGGTCCTTGGCGAGGGTGTAGGGCATGAATACGTAGGAGCGTATCTGACTGCCCCACTCGATCTTCATCTGGACGCCCTTGATGTCCTCGATCTTCTCAAGGTGCTCGCGCTCCTTTATCTCGGCTAAGCGCGCCCTCAGCATGGTCATGCAGGCGTCCCTATTTTGGAACTGGCTGCGCTCCACCTGGCAGGACACGACGATGCCCGTGGGCTTGTGTATGAGACGCACGGCGGAGCTGGTCTTGTTGACCTTCTGGCCGCCGGCTCCGGAGGAGCGGTAGACCTGCATCTCGATGTCCTCGTCGCGTATCTCGATGTCGGAATCGTCGGTTATCTCCGGCATGACCTCCACCGCGGCGAAGCTGGTGTGGCGGCGGCCGGAGGCGTCAAAGGGACTGACGCGCACAAGGCGGTGTATGCCGCTCTCGCTCTTTAAATAGCCGTAGGCGTTCTCCCCGTCTATCTTGATGGTGGCGGATTTTATGCCCGCCTCCTCGCCGTCAAGGTAGTCTAAGATAGTGTACTTGAACCCGTGGCGCTCCGCCCAGCGGGTGTACATGCGGTAGAGCATCTCCGTCCAGTCCTGGGCCTCCGTCCCGCCGGCGCCGGCGTGGAAGCT
>CANRLF010000038.1 GCA_947631395.1 uncultured Oscillospiraceae bacterium | reverse complement strand
AATGATACCCCTGCCCAGCCACAGACTCAAGCAATGGGGGCAGCTCGGAGAGATCCTCGGAGGGGTGAGATTCCCGGAGTGTGACGCCAGTCGCAGTCCAGTTGTACGCCCTTGGCTTCGGGAAGTAGTGTCGAATGGAAGCTGTAAGAAGTAAGTATCAAAACACAACCAAGGGGCCGCTCTGTCTGAACGGCCCCTTTCTGAGAATCTTCCTCTCTGCAAATCTTTTGATGGCTATTCCGAAGAAACTGTGGTATTGTGTGTTGCTGTCAAAAGGGACGGAGGGAGAAAAAATGCTATTCTGCACAGGAGATACACACGGAGATTTTGACCGCTTCAAGTTGCGTTTCTTCCCGGAGCGGGAAACCATGGACCGCAGCGACTATGTCCTCATCTGCGGTGACTTCGGTGGCCTGTGGTCCGGCACGAAACTGGACGACATGGCCCTCGACTGGCTGGAGGCTCTGCCCTTCACCACACTTCATGTGGATGGGAACCATGAGAATTATGACCTCCTATATAAGCTCCCTGTGGAGCATTGGAACGGCGGCAAAGTCCATCGGCTTCGGCCCCATGTACTCCATCTCATGCGCGGACAGGTCTTCAACATTGACGGCCACACCTTCTTCACCATGGGCGGTGCCATCTCCCACGACGTGCAGGACGGGATATTGGACAGGGACGACCCTGAATTCGACCTCAAGTACTACTACCTGTGCCGCGAACACGCCCGTTTCCGCATAAACCATGAAAGCTGGTGGAAAGAGGAACTGCCATCCGATGAGGAGTACGCCGAGGCCAAAGAGAACTTGGCAAGAGCCACTCATCAGGTGGATTTCATCATCACCCACTGCGCTCCGTCGAGCGTTGAGGACATCATCGGCAAATCTACATACGTTCACGACCGCCTGACGGACTTCTTGGAGGAGGTCTATCATACGGTCACATTCCGCCATTGGTACTGCGGGCATTACCACGAGAACAAGGAGATCAACAGCAAATTCACTGTCTTGTACAAGAACGTTGTGCAGGTCATATAACAAACAAATAAGGGACATGGGGCGGAGCTTCCGCCCCATTTATGTTGTCTCGGAAAGGAGAGTCATGGGCAGAAAGAAAAAAGAACAGCCCCTCATTAAAATAGACTGTGAGTATTGTGCCGACCGCCGGTACTATGGAGGATGCTCCAAGGACGGATGTCCCTGGCTTGAAAGCCAGATCCCGATGGGGAGCGTCACTTACTGTGAGGCGGTCACAAAGCACTTCTTCCGCTATAAGGAGCTTCGCCCCCGCGTCAATCAGGTAGTCAATAAGTACGAGGGACCGTGGACAAACATGGGCCACATACCGCGGATGCAGACAGCGGGGAAAATGACCCGGTGCTTCACCGAAAAGGACACTTCGCGTTACCATGCGGTCATGTATCTGCTGACGTCGAGCTTTGATTTGTTCGCTCGCATCATCGGCTGTTTCAGCGAGGAGGGCCTACATCTGAATCGTGCTGAACTTCGGAATATCTCGCCTCACAACAGGGCACTGTTCAACGCCGCGTGTAAGATATACAACGGAAACGACCAAGTGCTCCTGACTGACCTTACCGGCAGAGATCCCATCGACGACACGGCCTTCCAACTCATCCTGACGGCGCTCATGGTGTCCCAATACGGCCCCGCCGTCCTCAGTCTCGCCCCTTGACATATGGAGCAGGGCCAGCAAAACGGAGGACGGCAGATCAGACGCGGGGACATCTTTTACGCCGACCTGCGCCCCGTCCGGGGCTGTGAACAGGGCGGCATCCGTCCCGTGCTGATCCTTCAAAACAACACGGGCAACAAGCACAGCCCCACAGTCATAGCGGCGGCCATCACCACCAGCAGGAAGAAAGCGCAGTTGCCGACCCACGTCCCGCTGGAAGGGCTTCCGAGACTGAGGCGGGGCTCCACGGTGATGCTGGAGCAGATCAGGACGATAGATAAAAGCCGCCTGCTTGACCGCATCTGCGCCGCAAGCCCGGAGATCATGAACAAAGTGGATGCCGCCCTCGCCATCAGCGTCGACGGCGATTGACATTTAAGGAGGAGAATATGCTTACATTTATTATAGGAATGATGGCCGGCGGTATCGTCGGCTTTTTTGCTTTCTGTCTGTTGACCGCGGGCAAGGACAGCGACAGGTACACGGAATACGAGGAGCGCCGATTTTCGGAGAGATTGCAAATCGCCTCAGTTGAGGATACCAACGCGGATGTCCAAAAAGTCTACGAACCGACGAACGCCGCACAAGGACTTCGGGAAAGTGACGGGACATGAAGAAGCGTATGTTTGAAAGCTACCCCGATGTGATCACCGTGAATGAGCTTTGCGAAATGCTGGGTATCAGCAGGAAGCTGGCCTACCGCCTTCTCGACCGTCAGGAGATCCGATGTGTCCGGTTGGGCCGGGTCTTCAGGATTCCCAAGTCCGCCGTCATCGATTATCTCATTGGCGAGTAGAGTCCAAAAAAGTTGAGCTTTTTCAATTGTTGTGATAGCTATTACTCAAAAAGTGTGGTATGTTTGTACTGTCAACGGCAGGAAAGCGGCCAAATCAAGGAGGTAAAAATAATGATCACTGGCAGCCTGCAAAAGAAAAATGGACATTATTACGCGGCGTTAAACCTAAAGGTCGATGGGAAAAGAAAGGTCAAATGGATAGCCACCGGCCTGCCTGTGGAGGGCACAGGCGTCAGGAAGGCTCAGAAGGCATTCGACCAAATCAGAATGGACTACGAACGGCAGGAGGAGGAACGGCTTGCCAACATTCTGTTGGAGGCCCAGCGAAGGCAGAACCCGGATGGAGAGATGATGTTCCAGGACTACATGGTCAAGTGGCTGAAATCGACGCGCTCCACCATTGCGGCTACAACATACATAAGCTATGACGATATGGTCAAGACACGAATCACCACATGGTTCGCCGCCCACCCGGTTCTGGTCAGGGAGCTGACGGCAGAGGATATCAACAGCTTCTACGACAGCATTTTGTCCGACAATTGCTCCCCTAATACAGTCATCCATTATCACGCCATTATTCGAAAAGCCCTGCAAAACGCCGTGCGACGGGACGTCATTCCCAAGAATCCGGCAGATCAGGCCAACAAGCCCAAGAAAAACGTGTTCCTCGGCTCCTTCTATACTGAGGAGGAGATGATGACGCTCTTTGATGTTTCCGAGGGCGACCCTCTTGAGGTGCCAATCAGAATTGCGGCCTATTATGGCCTCCGCCGTAGTGAGGTACTTGGGCTCAAATGGGATGCCATAGACTTCGACAAGAAGACAGTCTCAATACGTCACAAGGTCGTTGAGCTGGAGGTGGACGGTAAATTCGTACCGGTAGGAGAGGATGTGCTTAAGACTAAGTCCAGCTTCCGTACCCTTCCGCTGATTCCGGCAATTGAACAACTGCTCTTGCAGGAGAAAGAAAAGCAGGAGATGTATAGGAAGCTCTTCAAAAAAAGCTACTGTACGGATTATCTTGACTATATTTGCGTGGATCAGATGGGCAGGCTCCTTCGGCCCAATTACGTGTCTGAGCACTTCGGATGGCTCTTGGAAAAATACGGGCTTCGGAAAATACGCTTCCATGACCTCCGCCACAGCTGTGCCAGTCTCTTGCTCCAAAACGGTATCTCCATGAAGCAAATCCAAATCTGGCTCGGACACAGCACATTCTCAACCACAGCAGACATCTACGCGCATCTGGACTACACAGCTCAAGAGGAATCAGCGGCGACTATGGGTAGCCTGTTCAAGAAAGACAGATCGGCGGACAAAAAAGCCGCCGCAGGTCAGTGACCTACGGCGACAATGGCGGAGATGGAGGGATTCGAACCCCCGGACGGTTGCCCGTCAACTGATTTCGAGTCAGCCTCGTTACGACCACTTCGATACATCTCCGTATGAAATTTGGTTAGAAAAGCGTTAGAAAAAGCGTAGAAAACGGGCGTAGAAATTCGAACCCCAAACCGAAAGCCTTACGGCGGCAAGGGAAATCAGGCAGGCCCGGAAATCGAACGACAACATTTCGAGTCAGCCCCGTTATGACCACTTCGATACCGCTGCATAGATCTGCCCTTCGGCGAGATTTGTATTGCATTTGTTAGGATACACGATTATAATTGATTTGTCAATAAATTTTAGGGGGCGCAATATGAGTAGGGCTGACAGTATTTTTATTTCAAATTGCAGGGACATACTATCCAACGGCGTGTGGGACACGAATTTTGACGTCCGGCCCAGGTGGGGTGACGGTACGCCCGCCCACACTATAAAGAAATTTGGCATCGTCAACAGATATGACCTTTCAAAGGAATTTCCGATACTGACCCTTCGGCGGACATATTGGAAGAGCGCCGTGGACGAGCTTTTGTGGATATGGCAGAAAAAGTCCAACAACATCAAGGACCTCCGGGGGCATATCTGGGACAGCTGGGCCGATGAGAACGGCTCCATCGGCAAAGCCTACGGCTATCAGCTGGGCGTGAAGCACATCTACCCCGAGGGCGAGTTTGATCAGGTGGACAGGGTACTCTATGACCTGAAGCACAACCCGGCCAGCCGCCGGATAATGACGAACATATATAATCACGCGGACCTTCACGAGATGGGCCTTTATCCCTGCGCCTACTCCATGACCTTCAACGTCTCAGGCAACAAGCTCAACGCCATCCTCAACCAGCGCAGTCAGGACATGCTGACGGCCTCCAACTGGAACGTGGTGCAGTACGCGGTGCTTGTCCACATGATGGCTCAGGTCTCGGGGCTGGAGGCCGGGGAGCTTGTCCATGTCATCGCCGACGCCCACATATACGACAGACACGTCGCCATCGTGAAGGAGCTTTTGTCACGTGAGCCCAAGCGGGCCCCCAAATTCACCATTGACAGCTCCGTCACCGACTTTTACGCCTTCACCCGGGACAGCTTTGGGATGGAGGGGTACGAGTACAACGAGTTTGACGAAAAGATACCGGTGGCCAT
This sequence comes from uncultured Oscillospiraceae bacterium, assembly GCA_947631395.1. Taxonomy (GTDB): domain Bacteria; phylum Bacillota; class Clostridia; order Oscillospirales; family Oscillospiraceae; genus RUG626. The sequence goes on along the minus strand of CANRLF010000038.1, from coordinate 14,305 downwards.
ATGAAAAATGAGCTTTCAGTTGTTGTGGCCGCGGGCTCAAACTGGGGCATCGGCTACAAGGGCACACAGAACCTGGTGATCTCCGAGGACAGAAAGCATTTCCGTGAGGTCACCGGCCACGGCACGGTGATCGTTGGCCGCAGGACACTTCTTGATTTCCCCGGCGGGAGGCCGCTTAAAAACCGCAGGAACATAGTCCTCACCCGGGATTCCGGCTTTGCCGTGGAGGGCGCGGACGTAGCTCACAGCGTGGAGGCGGCCCTTGAGCTCGTGTCCGATGGGGACCCGGAGGGAGTGTTCGTCTGCGGCGGCGCCAGCGTGTACCGGGCCTTTCTCCCCTGGTGCAAAAGGGCTTTTGTCACACGTATTGATGCCGCTCCCCCGGCGGACGTATTTTTTCCAAAACTCGACCGTATGCCGGAGTGGCGTCTTGCCGACCCCGGCGAGGAGCTTGAAAGCGGCGGGATCAAATATCGCTTCCAGGTATGGGAGCGAGTAAAATAAGCCATCAGGCCCCGGGGCAGTCGCTCCGGGGCCTGATTTTCATATACTGTGAAATTTGTTATCTTCTTCTTTTCGAGGTCCTTCGCTCTGTCTGACGCATGGCGTCGGAGAGTTTTCCCTCGGAGTCCTTCATAAATCTCTTGAGCTTGTCCTCAAAATCCGGGTCACCCGGGACTGTCTCGGGCTCCGGCATGGGTTGGATCTCTCGGGGAGAACGCTGGTACTGGAAGGGCTTTGCGGTGTGCTGGGAGCTCTCCGGCCTGGGCTGGGCCTGCTTTATCGACAGGTTGATACGCCCCTGCTCGTCGATGCCTATGACCTTCACCTGGACCTCCTGTCCGACGGACAGAAAATCGGCCACGTTGCTGACGAAAGTATTGGCGATCTCGGAGATGTACACGAGCCCCGACTTGCCGGGCGCGAGCTGGACGAAAGCGCCGAATTTAGTGATGCCGGTGACCTTTCCCGGCAAGACCTCTCCCTTTTGAATATCCATCATGTTCCCTCTTATGTATCAGTTTATGATCTGCTCGTCGGGATAGACGTACCCGTCCTCACGGGCCAGCTTCTCCTTGACCTCCGGGTCATCGCTGTTGTCGATCTCGTACTGGAGCTTATCGACCTGGGACGCAAGCTCCGCCCGGTAACGCTGCTGCTCGGCCAGCTCCGCCCGGGCCTTCGCCTCCCGGCCGCTGAGCCACACGAGCGAGCCCACGCCATATAAGAGCAGGACCGCTATGACTATCTTAGTAAGTATACCTGTGCGTTTTACCCGCATGGGCTGTCTCCTCCGTAATGTCCGCATTCTCAGTTGACTTTTTTCTCTTTCCCCTTATTGTAAACCATTTTTTCAAATAAGGAAAGGCTTTTTTTAAAAAACGGCGAAATTTTTCTAAATATCTATACATCCACCGGAGCGGAGTGGTCAAAAAACGGAGGACGCGGCCTAAAATTCCTGTCATAAAGGCGCCGAACTCCAAGACGAGGGGGCTCACGGTGAGAAAATACAGGGCTCCGCCGAGGAACGCCAGGATAAGCATAAAAAGCCTCTGCTCCCCTCCCCCGGCGCTCAAGCCAAGGGCGAACATTCCCAAGGCGCACACGCACCAGAAAAGGGCGTCGGACACCATGGTCACCGCCCTGAGCCTGAAGGCCCGGCGGAGGGTCCTCAGAAGGTCGTAAACGAGGCCGGCCATCACACCGGCATACAGGCTCAGCGCCGCCTCCAGCGCCTGTCCGGTGACTGGGATCTCCATCTCTCACCTGAAAAGCCGGGCGAAAAAGCCCTCGTTTTTTACCGGCGACTCCTCGTACTCCATGGCGTCGATGTTGCCGGTGACTACCACGTCGCCGCTGTCGACGCTCAGCTTTTCCATATGCAGGTCCTCGCCCCGCACCGCAAGCAGTCCAAGGCTCGTGCCCATGATGACCTCCTGCTCGTTGAAGCTCTCAACGTCTGTCACCCCTGACACCAGCAGTCTGCGCCTGTCCTCCAGGCTCAGGCTGTGGGGCGTTTCGATCACCGGTCTCCTGTCCTCCATCACTGTCCCTCTCCTCCTTGTGTGAATATCGGGGGTGGGCCCCCTTGTATCATATATGCTTCAAAACCCGTTATATGAGCTTAAATTGGGGATTTTTTCAGCTTTTTTTGTCGAAGGGGTTGACAGCGATTTCCTTATGGTGTATATTACAGTTCGTTACTTTTTGTAACTATCTTGTAACTTTTATCGCAAATGGAGATCGAAAATGAAATTTAACGATACTGTAACATTGCTGACGGCCAGGCGCTCACGGCTGAGAGTGCCGGCGTTTTTTGCCGCGGCGGGCATTGCTCTGGCGTCTGTCACGGCAACGGGACTCGCCGCGCCGCTGCCGGAAACGCCTACGGAGAAGCGGGCCGCGGCGGAGATTACGCCGGTAATTCACCAGACGAGAGAGCTCGTTTCCGCTTGCGCGGCGGTGCCTTTTGAGAAAATTACCGTCTATGATGACACAAAATATTCGGACGAGGTGGAGCTGACACAGGAGGGGCGGGACGGAGTTGTTCGGGAGACGTGTGTCGTCATACTTGAGGACGGTGTTGAGACGGAGCGTTTCCCAATTCGTCGCCAGATATTGGTAGAACCGGTGGATGAAATTACCACTGTCGGCTCCCTCCCCGGATCACGGTTTGACTCCCGCGGATACTATATATGGCCCACTACAGGGGTCATAACCTCAGGATATGGGCCGAGAAACATTTCTAAGGGGTCGTCTAATCACAAGGGGATAGACATTGGGACCGGGATCGGGACGGAGGTACGGGCCGCTGACGGCGGGGAGGTCATATACTCGCAGGATTCAGGCAAGAGCGGCTATGGTATTTTGGTCAAGCTGAGGCACGACGACGGGGCCGTGACGTACTACGCGCATTTGAGCAAAACCCTTGTGGCCGTAGGGGATCGGGTCGCTCAGGGGGACCTTATCGCGCTCTCGGGGGACACGGGAAATGTGACGGGGCCGCACCTGCATTTTGAGATACGGCCGGACGGAAATACGCCGGTAAACCCCGCGGGATACCTGGAGGGCAAGCCCGAAAAAACCTGAATTTTTCGAGATTTTTGCGAATTTTTCGTATAGTCAAGGGGTACTTTAGGAGTACTTTAGGGGTACTTTAGGGATACTTTAGGGGTAATCGAGGAGTATTTTTCGGTAATCGGGAAAGGCACCTCACAAGATGAGCGCCCGGGGGCTTTGCCTCCGGGCGCTTTTTGGCGTCGGATTGGGTCTATGGGTCCGGGGTCATGGCCAGAGGGGGGTGGCGGCGGGCTGGGGGCCGGAGAGGAGCTCGTCATAAAACGCGGCGCGGGCGAGATACATATAGGGCATGAGCCACAGGTCCAGGATGGCGATGCCGATGATGTTGGCGATGAGGCCGGAGAGGAGCATCCAACCGATGAAGGACAGCTCCAGCTTGAATAGACGCCACTTGTTGCCGCGCATGAGCTGGCCGGACTCCCTCATGCACTGGACTATCCCCTTTGAGGGGTCGTCCACCAGGATATAGAGGGACATGGAGTAGCGGTACACAAATATGACACCGGGGACGATGAAGAGAATGAGGCCAAGGAAAACCAGGAGCCCCGTGAGGAGGCTGAGTCCCAGGGTTTTCCAGACCATCTGGAAGCCGTAGAAGATGGAGCTCACCCGGGTGGGGCTGTGGCGGCTCTCGCTGAGGGTGTGATAGACATAGCCCGCCGACAGGGGCACGGTCATAAGATTCAAAAGGAAGGCGAGGACCATGGCGAAGGGGCCCCTGAAGTAGTCCATGGCGTCAGGCAGCTTTAAGTTGTCGAGTACGGCCATGGGGTCCCCCGTGTCCAGTATGGCGGGGTCGCTGAGGGCCTCGTTGACGAGCCGGGAGATCTCCCTGTTCCAGGGGGCGACGCCGGTGAGCTCGCCGGTGAGTATGGATATGAGCGTATCCACCAGCACGAACACAAGGGCGGTAAGCATGAGCGCGCCCAGGCGCTGGCGCATTACCGAGCGGGCGCGAAGCCTGAAATCTTTCGATGTGGACATAGAATACCCCTTCCTTTATATTGTTGAGATCACCTTTTTGTTGATCCTGATAAGGAGCAGTACCGACACCGTGAGGCTCACGGCCTCGGCTATGGGGAAGCACCACCAGACGGCCTCCAGGCCGAATACCTTTGAGAATACGTAGGCCACGGGCAGAAGGACGATGATCTGGCGCATGAAGGACACGATGGCGCTGTATATGCCGTTGCCGAGGGCCTGGAACACGGAGCTTATGACGATGCTGGCCCCGCACAGCAGGAAGTGTATGGATATTATCCTGAGGGCCGGTACGCCGATCCGGAGCATCTCGGCGGAGGGGTTGAACATGCCGAGCAGGGTTTCGGGCATAAGCTGGAAGGCCAGGAAGCCCACGAAGGTTATGGCCTCGCCAAGTATTATGCTGAGCTTTACGGTTTTTACGATGCGCTCCCTGTTGCGGGCGCCGTAGTTATAGGCGATGATGGGGACCATTCCGGCGTTCAGGCCGAAAACGGGCATACAGACGAAGGACTGTATCTTGAAGTAGGCGCCGAACACGTCGGCGGCCGCCTCGAAGGCCACCAGGATAAGGTCCATGGTGTAGCTCATAACAGAGCCTATGGCTTGCATTACCGTGGTGGGTATGCCGATGAGGAGCATACTCTTTAAAAGCTTTCCGTCCACCCTGAAGATGTTACGGGGCCTCAGGCGAACCTCGGGATTTTTGAAGTGACACAGCACGGCCCCCAGGGTCGCGGCGGTCATCTGACCTATCACCGTGGCCACGGCGGCCCCCGCCACGCCCATCTCGGGGCATCCCAGGTAGCCGAATATCATTATGGGGTCCAGTATCATGTTTATGACGGCTCCGGTGCCCTGTATCACCATGGAATAGACGGTACGGCCGGTGGACTGGAAAAGCCGCTCGAATATTATCTGGGTGAAAACGCCGAAGGAGAATACGGTGACGATGGTCAAATACTCCGTGCCCATGTCCAGCACCCGCGCGCCGGTCTGGGCCGTCTCGTGGGAGTACATGAAGGGCCTGGCGGCGAAGAGGCCGAAGAGCAGGAATATCACATAGGAGCACATGGCCAGAAGCGCCCCGTGGCCCGCGGCCCTGTCGGCCGCGTCCTGGCGCTTTTCGCCGAGATAGCGGGACACCAAGGCGTTCATTCCGACGCCGGCCCCGTTGGCGAAGGCGATTATAAGCGTCTGTATGGGGAAGGCAAGCGTCACGGCCGTCAGCGCCCCGGGGGCGTAATTACTGACGAAGATACTGTCCACCACATTGTAGAGCGCCTGCATCAGCATGGACGCCATCATCGGCAGGGACATGGTTATAAGGAGCTTCCCTACCGGCATGACGCCCATTTTGTTCTCTTGCATTGTTATAACCTCTGTTTGTTATGAATGTGAGTATTCTGGGTTAATTTTTTATTAAGGGAGGTACGGACTCCCCTCAGTCACTTCGTGACAGCTCCCCTCAGAGAGGGGAGCCTTTTCGCCTGCGGGCGGGGAAGGCGAAAGAGGAAGTGGATTTGAATTATGGGGGTACGGACTCCCCTCAGTCGGCTACGCCGACAGCTCCCCTCAGAGAGGGGAGCCTTTGCGGGGGTTATTTGAAGTAGGTGACGGCGGAGGTGAAGAGGGGGAGGGTGTAGTTGCCGGGGACGTTGAGGTAGAGGCCGCCGGTGCGTTCGGAGTGGCCCATTTTGCCGAATACGCGGCCGTCGGGGCTGGTGATGCCCTCGATGGCGGCTACGGAGCCGTTGGGGTTGTGGGCTATGTCCATGGTGGGGTGGCCGGTGAAGTCAACGTACTGGGTGGCGATCTGGCCGCGCTCGGCAAGGAGGGCGACGGTCTGGGCCGAGGCGAGGAATTTGCCCTCGCCGTGGGATATGGGGACGGTATATATCTCCCCGGGGTTTGTCAAGGCGAACCAGGGGGACTTATTGGAGGCGACGCGGGTGCGGACAAGGCGGGACTGGTGGCGGCCGATGGTGTTGAAGGTCAGGGTCGGGCATGTCTCGTCAGTGTCGACTATGCGTCCGAAGGGCACGAGGCCCAGCTTAATAAGGGCCTGGAAGCCGTTGCATATGCCGCCCATCAGGCCGTCGCGGCGCTCCAATAGGTCCGTCACGGCGTCCCGGACAAGGCCGTTACGGAAGAAGGCGGTTATGAATTTGCCGGAGCCGTCGGGCTCGTCGCCGCCGGAGAAGCCGCCGGGGATAAAGACTATCTGGGAGTTATCCACGGCCTTGGCGAAGCTCTCGACGCTTTCGGAGATGGCGGCGCTGGTGAGGTTGCGGACCACGAATATCTCGGCCACCGCGCCGGCGTCCTCGAAGGCCCGGGCGGTGTCGTACTCGCAGTTGGTGCCGGGGAACACGGGGATAAGGACCCGGGGCCTGGCGACTGTTGTTTTGGGACTTACGCGGGTTATGGCGGTGAAGCTGTACTCCGGGGCGGGGACGGTCTCGCCGGCCCTTGTGGGATAGACCTTCTCAAGGCGGCCCTCCCAGCACTCCGTAAGCTCGGAGAGGCTGACGGCCTCGGAACCGAACACGATATTGGCGTTCTCATCGGTCGTGCCGAGCACTGTGCCCTCGGCCTCGCCGGACAGCTCCAGGAGGAAGGAGCCGTATCGCTTTTCAAATATATCCTCCATGGTCACGCCGTCGGCAAATCTGAAGCCCAGGCCGTTGCCCGCGCACATCTTGAACACGGCCTCGGCGGCACCGCCGTTGGTGAGGGTGTAGGCCGACACCGCCGCGCCGGCGCGGAGGAGCCGCGTCACTCTGGCGTAAAGGGCCTTCAGGCTGTCGGGGGTGGGAAGGCCGTCCCTATATTCGGGGCTCAGCCACAGGACCTTGTGGCCGGGGGCCTTGAACTCGTTTGACACCACGTCGGTATCGCGGCCCATGGTGACGGCGAAGGACACCAATGTGGGCGGCACGTCCAGGTCCTCAAAGGAGCCGCTCATGGAGTCCTTGCCGCCGATGGCGGCGATGCCAAGCTCCCGCTGGGCCTTCAGGGCGCCCAAAAGGGCCGCAAGGGGCTGGCCCCAACGCTCGGGCCCGGAGCCGGGGCGGCAGAAGTACTCCTGGAAGGTGAGGTACACGTCGCTAAACTCCGCCCCCTGGGCGATGAGCTTGGACACGGACTCCACAACGGCCAGGTACGCGCCCTTGAAGGGGCTGGCCTCCATGACCTCCGGGTCATAGCCCCAGGCCATAAAGGAGCAGTCCGGGGTGTGGCCGTGGTCAAGGGGCAGGCGGTGGACCATGGCCTGGATGGGCGTCAGCTGGTTTTTGCCGCCGAAGGGCATGAGGAGGCTGGCCGCGCCGATGGTGGAGTCGAACCTCTCGGCAAGGCCGCGCTTTGAGCAGACGTTCAGGTCCGAGACGGTATTTTTCATATTGACGGCGAAGCTTTTATCTATCTTCTTCTCTACGGGCCTCTCCGCCGGGACCTTGATGGCGGTGTGCTTGACCGCGCCGTTGGTATTGAGGAACTCACGGGATATGTCGACTATCCTCCGGCCGTTCCACTCCATGACCAGCCGGGGCTCACGGGTGACAACGGCGATGACGGTGGACTCCAGGTTCTCACGGTCGGCGAGGGACATGAACTCGTCCCTGTCCTCCGGCGCGACAACCACGGCCATGCGCTCCTGGGACTCGGAGATGGCGAGCTCCGTGCCGTCAAGGCCGTCGTACTTCCTGGGCACCTGGTTCAGATCTATGAGCAGGCCGTCGGCAAGCTCGCCCACGGCAACGGACACGCCGCCGGCGCCGAAGTCGTTGCAACGCTTTATGAGGCGGGTGGCCAGAGGGTCGCGGAAAAGCCGCTGGAGCTTGCGCTCCTCCGGGGCGTTGCCCTTTTGGACCTCGGCCCCGCAGGTCTCCACCGAATGGGCGTTGTGGGCCTTTGATGAGCCGGTGGCGCCGCCGATGCCGTCACGGCCCGTGCGGCCGCCCAGAAGGATGACTATATCACCGGGCTCGGGCACCTCACGGCGGACGTTGGAGGCCGGGGCCGCGCCCAGGACCGCGCCGATCTCCATGTGCTTGGCGGCGTATCCCGGATGGTATATCTCGTCAACTATCCCCGTGGCAAGGCCGATCTGGTTGCCGTAGGAGCTGTAACCCGCCGCCGCGCCGGTGACAAGCTGGCGCTGGGGGAGCTTGCCGGCCATGGTGTCGGACACGGGCACGGTGGGGTCCGCCGCGCCGGTGACGCGCATGGCGGCGTATACGTAGCTCCTGCCGGAGAGGGGGTCACGGATGGCGCCGCCGATGCAGGTGGCCGCGCCGCCGAAGGGCTCGATCTCCGTGGGGTGGTTGTGGGTCTCGTTTTTGAACAGGAGCAGCCAGTCCTGGTCCTCGCCGTCCACGGTGACCTTTATCTTCACCGTGCAGGCGTTTATCTCGTCGGACTCGTCGAGCTTTGTGAGGAGGCCGCGCTTTTTAAGGTACTTGGCCCCCACGGTGGCGATGTCCATGAGGCACATGGGCTTATTGTCGCCGCAGTACTCCCGCATGGCGATGTAAATCTCGAACTCCTCCTGGCAGGCGGGATCTTCAAACTCAACGCTGTCGATGCGGGTGAGGAAGGTGGTGTGGCGGCAGTGGTCGGACCAGTAGGTGTCGATCATGCGTATCTCGGTTAGGGTGGGCTCGCGGCCCTCGCTTCTGAAGTAGTCCCGGCAGAACATGAGGTCGTCGGCGTCCATGGCCAGGCCGTACTTTTTGACGAAGTCCTCTATCCCCTCCTGAGTGAGCTCATTGAAGCCCTCGAGGGTCTCAACGGTGGTGGGGATGGCGTAATCGGTACGCAGGGTCTCGGGCTTTGTGAGGGACGCCTCACGGGCCTCCACGGGGTTTATGACGTACCTTTTGACCTTGTCAAGGTCGGAGGCGGTGAGCTTGCCGCGAAGGACGTACACCTTGGCGGTGCGGACCGCGGGGCGCTCGCCCTGAGAGATTATCTGTATGCACTGGGCCGCGGAGTCGGCGCGCTGGTCGAACTGCCCCGGCAGATATTCCACGGCGAATACGGTCCCGTCGGTCTCGAGCTCCGGATACGTCACATCCAGCTGGGGCTCGGAAAAGACGGTGCTGACGCACTTGCCAAACAGGTCCCCGTCTATCCCCTCCACGTCGTAGCGGTTGAGGATCCGGACGCCCTTGAGGTTTTTCACGCCTAAAAGCTCCCGGAGGTCCCGCATGAGACTGTCGGCCTCAAGCGTAAGGCCGTTTCGCTTCTCCACGTATACTCTGTAAACCATATGCTCTTACTCCCCCATGGCCTCAAGGGCCCGTTTTCCAATGTCCCGGCGGCAAAAGCCGTTGTCGAATTTGACGGCGTCGGCCACCCGGTACGCCGCGGTGACGGCGTTTTGAAGGGTGTCCTCCACGGCCACGCAACCCAGGACCCGGCCGCCGTGGCTCAGGAGCTTTCCGTCCCGGAGCTGGGCTCCCGCCACGTAGATCTCACGGTCCTTGCCGGTCTCGGGGAGGACTATCTCATAGCCGCTTTGATATTTCACGGGGTAGCCACGGGAGGCCAGCACCACGCAACAGGCGGACTTGTGGGAGAACTTGACCTCCACGTCCTGAAGGCGGCCCTCGGTCACGGCGCGCATTACGGTGAGGAGGTCGGACTCTAAAAGGGGCAGGACCACCTGGGTCTCAGGGTCGCCGAAGCGGCAGTTATATTCGATGACCTTGGGACCGTCCTTTGTGAGCATCAGGCCGAAGTAGAGGCAACCGCGGAATTGGCGGCCCTCGGCGTTCATGGCCCTTACGGTGGGGAGGAAGATCTCCTCCATGCACCGCTTTGCTATCTCGGGGGTGTAGTAGGGGTTGGGCGCGACGGTGCCCATGCCGCCGGTGTTGGGGCCCGTGTCGTTGTCAAGGGCGCGCTTGTGGTCCATGCTGGATACCATGGGCACCACGGTGCTCCCGTCGGTGAAGCTGAGGACGGATACCTCGGGGCCCTCAAGGTATTCCTCGATGACCACGGTGTTGCCGGAGGCGCCGAATTTGCCGCCCTCCATCATGTCGCGGATGGCGGTCCTGGCCTCCTCCACGGTCATGGCGACGGTGACGCCCTTGCCGAGGGCGAGGCCGTCGGCCTTCACGACGATGGGCGCGCCCACGCGGTCGACGTAGTTAAGGGCCCGGTACATGTCGGTGAAGGTCTCAAATCGGGCGGTGGGTATGTTGTATTTTTTCATCAGGGCCTTGGAAAAGGCCTTGCTGGCCTCGATGACGGCGGCGTTTTTCCGGGGGCCGAAGGCGGGGACGCCTATCTTTTCAAGCTCGTCCACGCACCCCAAGGCCAGGGGGTCGTCGGGCGCGACTATGGCGTAGTCCACCTTGTTTTCCGAGGCGAAGGCGACGATCTTTTCTATGTCCGTGGCGGCGATGGGGACGCACATGGCGTCCGCGGCGATGCCGCCGTTACCGGGGAGGGCGTATATCGTCTCAACCGCCGGGTTTTTCTTAATGGCCTTGATTATGGCGTGCTCGCGGCCGCCGCCGCCGACAACAAGAATGTTCATATTCTCCTCCTCAGAGCGTATTTTCTGAGTTCAATATTTTTTTCGCGGGCCTTAATGATGGAAGAGGCGCATTCCGGTAAAGGCCATGGCCATACCGTATTTGTTGGCGACCTCGATGACGTTGTCGTCCCGGACGGAGCCGCCGGGCTCGGCTACGTATTTGACGCCGCTTTTGTGGGCGCGCTCTATGTTGTCGCCGAAGGGGAAGAAGGCGTCGGAGCCAAGGGACACGTCGGTTATCTTATCGAGGTACTCCCGCTGTTCATCAGTGGAGAAATATTTGGGGCGCTCGGTAAAATACCTCTGCCACACGCCGTCGGCGGTGACGTCCTCCTCATTGTGGTTTATGAAGCCGTCGATGACGTTGTCCCGGTCGGCGCGGCCAAGGCCCTTTATGAAGGGGAGCTCAAGGACGCGTTGGGACTGCCTTAAGTGCCAGGTGTCGGCCTTGCCGCCGGCAAGGCGGGTGCAGTGGATGCGGCTCTGCTGGCCGGCGCCCACGCCGATGGCCTGGCCGTCGGAGGCGAAGCAGACGGAGTTTGACTGGGTGTATTTGAGGGTGATGAGGGAGATGACAAGGTCGCGCCTGGCAAAGTCGGGGATGTCCTTGTTCTCGGTCACCACGTTTTTCAGAAGATCGTAGTCTATCTTGAAATCGTTGCGGCCCTGGGAGAAGGTGACGCCGAATACGTCCTTCGTCTCCTCGTGGGCGGGGACGTATTTTTCGTCGATCCTGACCACGTTGTAGCCGCCCTTTTTCTTGGCGGAGAGTATCTCCAGGGCCTCGGGGGTGTAGCCGGGGGCGATGACGCCGTCGCTGACCTCGCGCTTTATTATCCTGGCGGTGGTCACGTCGCAAATATCCGAAAGGGCTATCCAGTCGCCGAAGCTGCTCATGCGGTCGGTGCCACGGGCACGGGCATAGGCGCAGGCCAGGGGCGAGTCGTCAAGGCCCTCGATGTCACGGACGAAGCAGGCGGCCTTCTGGGCGTCGGAGAGCTTCAGGCCGATGGCCGCGCCGGCGGGAGAGACGTGCTTGAAGCTGGCGGCCGCGGGAAGGCCCAGCTCGGCCTTCAGCTCCCGGACGAGCTGCCAGGAGTTCAGGGCGTCCAGGAGGTTTATATAGCCGGGACGGCCATTCAGGACCTCGATGGGGAGGCCGGCGCCGGAGCGCATGAAGATCTTCGCCGGCTTCTGGTTGGGGTTACAGCCGTATTTAAGTTCAAATTCAGTCATGTGGCACCTCACACGTTCTTATTTATTATGACGCTGTCGGATTTTCCGGTGGCTATGTCGATGTAGCTTACATAGAGGGACACCTTGTTGTCCGCATTGAGCTTGTTCCACAGAAGCTCCGCCAGCTCCGCCGGGGCGTCGGCGTCGATGGCTATGCGCTCGGGCTCGCCCTCAAAGCTGGGGATGGGGTCGCCGTCGCTTTTATATGTGTGGATGAAGTGGCCCACGCCGGGGAGGGGCCGGTCGTACTCAAAAAAGTACCGGCAACAGCAGTCGGGGTCGCCGTCAAGGCTCTTGAGGATGGACATGGAGTACTTCCCGTCCGGGGCGACGACGCCGGAGACGCGGGGGGTCCAGTTGGGCCCGTCGGGCTCGAAGGTCCTGGTGTGGAGGCCGTGGCGGTAGCAGTGGCCGTCGCGCATGTGGTCGCGGATGGTGTCCGTCTGGTCGCCGTTGGTGACGATGGTGGTCCCGTCAAGGACCCTGACGGGGTGGTAGATGATGAGGCTGGGGTCCTCCATCCTGCTCTCGTCGAAGGCTTTCGTCCTTATGCCGTCCTCCGTGGCCTCAAAGACCCGGTTGCGGCTGTTGGCGCTGCGGCCCATGATGAAGTAGGCGACTACGGCCTTTTTGTCGTCACGGCTCCGCCCAAGTATTATGCCCCGGCCGGGGTAGGTGTTCTCGCTCAAAAGCTTTCCGATGTCGTAGATCATGCTTTTCCCTCCATAATCTCTTTAGAAACCTTCTCGGCGGCCCGGGGGAGTATTATCCACTCGGCCTCCTCCATGACGCGCCGCTGTAAGACCTCCGGCGTGTCGCCGTCCCTGACGTAGACGGCCCTCTGGTCGATTATGCGGCCGCCGTCGGGGACCTCGTTCACAAAATGGACCGTGGCGCCGGTGACCTTCACGCCGTAAGAAAGGGCCGCCTCGTGGACCTTGAGGCCATAAAAGCCCTTGCCGCAGAAGCTGGGTATCAGCGCCGGGTGGACGTTTATTATCCTCTCCGGCCAGCGGGAGGTGAAATCCGCGCTAAGGATGCTCATAAAGCCCGCCAGGATCACGAGCTCCACGCCGCGGCTCTCCAGGGCCTCCTGAAGGGCCCTCTCGAAGCCCTCCTGGCCGCCCAGGTCACGCTTGCGCAGAGTGAGGGCCTCTATACCGGCGGCTTTCGCCCGCTCAAGGGCATAGGCCCCGGCCACGTTGGACACCACCAGGACGATCCGGCCGCTTTTGATGACGCCGCTTTTCTGGGCGTCGATGAGGGCCTGAAGATTTGTGCCGCCGCCGGAGACGAGCACGGCTATTTTTGTCAGCATAGCTCTATCCTCTTATCCGATCTGACCACATGGCCGCAGACGTATGGGTCCTCGCCGGCGGCCCTGAGCACCTGCATGGCCATATCGGCGTTGTGCTCCGCCACTATGACGGTCATGCCGACGCCCATGTTGTAGACGTTGAACATCTCCCGCTCGGGGACATTTCCAAGGCGGCTGAGAAGGCCGAATATGGGCGGTATGTCGAGGGAGGACCTGTCGATCCGGGCACCCAGGCCCTCGGGCAGGGACCGGGGGATATTCTCATAAAATCCGCCGCCGGTTATGTGGGCGATGGACTTGACCTCCACCGCGTCAAGGAGGGCCAGGACGGGCTTTACGTATATCCTGGTGGGGGCGAGAAGGGCCTCGCCAACGGTCACGTCGCCGAGCTCGGCGAATTTGTCGGTGAGCTTCGTGCCGGACTCGGCAAGTATCTTGCGGACCAGGGAAAAGCCGTTGGAGTGGACGCCGGAGGAGCGAAGGGCGATCACGGCGTCACCCTCTTTGACGGACCGGGGCTGAAGGACCTTGTCACGGTCCACGATGCCCACGGCGAAGCCCGCCAGATCGTACTCCTCCTCCGGCATGAGGCCGGGGTGCTCGGCGGTCTCGCCGCCGATGAGGGCGCAACCGGCCCGGACGCAACCCTCCGCCACGCCGCCGACGATGGAGGCGATCTTCTCGGGGATATTGCGGCCGCAGGCGATGTAGTCAAGGAAGAAAAGGGGCCGGGCGCCACAGCAGATTATATCGTTCACGCACATGGCGACGCAGTCGATGCCGACGGTGTCGTGGCGGTCCAGCTCAAAGGCCAGCTTCACCTTCGTGCCGACGCCGTCGGTGCCGGAGACCAGCACGGGCTCACGCATACCGTTAAGGTCGGGGACGAAGGTCCCGCCGAAGCCGCCGATGTCGTCGTCGGCGCCGGGGATGAGGGTACGCTTCACGTGGGCGCGCATGAGCTCCACGGCCTTGTAGCCGGCGGTGATGTCCACCCCCGCGGAGGCGTAAAAATCGGATCTTGAATCGTTCATGGTTAAGTTCCTTTCTGAGTGGGGTGGGGGGTACGGACTCCCCTCAGTCACTTCGTGACAGCTCCCCTCAGAGAGGGGAGCCTTTTCGCCTGCGGGCGGGAC
>CANRLF010000037.1 GCA_947631395.1 uncultured Oscillospiraceae bacterium | reverse complement strand
GCCGTCCGGCAAAATCGAGACGATTTGAAAGAGATAAGTTTACGGGCTCTAAACGCGCCATTCGTTGATGCCTTTACAGACGGCCGACACCATATAGCCATACGGGGTTGCCGCTATGCAGCCCCGCCACTCACCTCCACGGGCTCTGTAGTTTGTTTAGATCCCCGTGGACAGTATAACAAATATTGCAGCGTTGGGCACCACTTGTTTCATAACCCCGTCGGTGCCTTTCGCAGAAAGGCGGTTTATAGACATGCGTAAAAGTGAGATAAAGCGCCGCACAGCCGAGACGGAGGTCAACGTGCTTCTCGACCTGGACGGCACGGGGAAAAACGACATCGCCACGGGCGTGGGTTTTTTGGACCACATGCTGACGCTGTTCAGCGTCCACTCGCGCTTTGACCTGGCCGTCAGGTGCGTGGGGGACACGGGCGTGGACGACCACCACAGCGTGGAGGACATAGGCATCTGCTTGGGGCAGGCCCTTAAAAAGGCCCTGGGGGACAGGGCGGGGATATGCCGCTACGGGGATGTGGCCCTTCCCATGGACGAGGCCCTTGTTTTGGCGGCGGTGGACATATCGGGAAGGGGCTATCTGGGCCTTGACCTGCCTGTGCCGACGGAGAAGATAGGCGATTTCGACACTCAGCTTGTGGAGGAGTTTTTCATGGCCCTCACAAGGGAGGCGGGGATAACGCTGCACATAAGGGAGCTTGCCGGGCGCAACTCCCACCACATAGTGGAGGGGGCCTTCAAGGCCGTGGCGAGGGCGCTGAGGGCGGCGACCCGGGTGGACCCGGAGATGTCGGGCCGGATACCCAGCTCCAAGGGTGTGCTATGACGGGGCTTATAGATTACGGGGTGGGGAACCTGTTTTCCCTGCGGTCGTCCCTTTCCATGATAGGGGAGGAGTGCGCCGTCACCGGGGAACCGGAGGAGCTTTCGCGCTTCGACCGGCTGATCCTTCCGGGAGTGGGGGCCTTTGGGGACGCGGCGGATAAGCTGCGCTCCACGGGGCTTTTTGACGCGGTGAGGGAGTACGCCGCCACGGGAAGGCCGCTGATGGGGATTTGCCTCGGGATGCAGCTTCTGTTTGAAAAGAGCCTTGAGTACGGCGAGCACAGGGGGCTGGGGCTCATACCGGGGAAGGTCACGCCCATTGAAAAGGACATAGAGCCGGGGCTGAAGATACCCCACATCGGCTGGAACGCCCTGAGCTTCAAAAAGGACTCGCCCATATTCAGGGAGCTTAAGGACGGGGAGTTTGTGTACTTCGTCCACTCCTACCACGCGACGGAGTGCGAGGGATACGTGTCCGCCGTCACGGAATACGGCGGGACGCTGACCGCGGCGGCCGAGCGGGACAACGTATTCGGCTGTCAGTTCCACCCGGAGAAGAGCGGCGGGACGGGCCTTAAAATACTGAGGGCCTTTTGTGCTTTGGAGGGCTGAGGATGAACATTTTTCCGGCTGTGGACCTTTATGACGGAATGGCCGTCAGGCTCCTGCACGGCGATTATGAGAAGATGACGGTATATTCAAAAGACCCCCTTGAGAAGGCGAGGGAGTTTAAGGACGCCGGGGCGGAGTATATACATTTAGTGGACCTCCAGGGGGCCAGGGACGGCGTGGGGGTGAATTTCCGCGCCGCGGCGAGGATAGCCGGGGAGTCCGGCCTTTTGGCGGAGCTGGGTGGCGGTATCCGGGACGAGGACGCCATAAAGCGGGCCCTGGACGCCGGGTTCTTCCGGGTGATACTGGGCACGAGGGCCCTTGAGGACCGGAAATTCCTTGAGAGGGCAGTTGAGAAGTACGGCGACAAGATAGCCGTGGGAGTGGACGTCCGGGACGGGTTCGTCGCCGTGCGGGGCTGGACGGAGGTAAGCGGCATAGAGTGCTTCGACTTCGTAAGGGAGCTTTGCGACATGGGCGTTGGGACCGTCATTTGCACGGATATTTCAAAGGACGGGGCCCTTCGGGGGACGAACAGGGAGCTTTTCAGCTCACTTCAGGAGAAATTCAGCGTCAATATCGTGGCCTCCGGCGGGGTGTCGGGGCTTGAGGACGTCAGGGCGCTCAGGGACGCCGGGGTGTACGGGGCGATAATCGGAAAGGCGCTGTACACCGGGGCGCTGGAGCTGAGAGAGGCGATCGAGGCGGCGAGATGATTACAAAGAGGATAATCCCCTGCCTGGACGTCCGGGACGGCAGGGTGGTCAAGGGCGTGAATTTTCAGGGCCTTTCGGACGTGAGCTCGCCGGTGGAGCTGGCGAGATACTACTCCGACTCCGGCGCGGACGAGCTGGTGTTTTACGACATAACGGCCTCCGCCGAGGGGCGAAGGCTGTTCACGGACGTGCTGAAGGCCGTGGCGGAGAGCGTGTTCATACCGCTGACCGTGGGCGGCGGGATAAATACCCTGGAGGACTTCGACAGGGTATTGAAGCACGGCGCGGACAAGGTAAGCGTAAATTCCGGGGCCATAAGGGACCCGGCGCTCATCGGCAGGGCGGCGAAGCGGTACGGCGACCAGTGCGTGGTTATATCGGCCGACGTGAAGCGCGTCGACGGGCGGTTCACCGTCTTTGCGAGAGGGGGCCGGGACAACACGGGCCTCGAGGCGGTGGAGTGGATAAGAAGATGCGTTGGCGACGGCGCGGGGGAGGTGGTGCTTAACTCCATCGACACCGACGGCGTTCGGGGGGGATTTGACCTCGAGATGCTGAGGGCCGTGTCCGACGCCGTGGACGTGCCGGTGATAGCCTCCGGCGGGGCGGGGTCGGTGAGAGACTTCGTGACGCTGTTCAAGACGCTCCCAAGGGTGGACGCGGGGCTGGCGGCGAGCATACTGCACTTCGGCGAGGTCACCGTGGAGGATATTAAAAAGGCCCTCAGGGACGAGGGCGTGAATGTGAGGTTGTGATTTGATGATCGACGTAAACGAGCTTAAATTCGACGAGAAGGGGCTTATCCCGGCCGTCGTGGTGGACGCGGACAGCGATAAGGTGCTGACGCTGGCGTATATGAACAGGGAGAGCCTTAAAATTTCCATGGAGAAGGAGCTGACGTGCTTTTGGTCGCGGTCACGGCGGGAGCTGTGGCTGAAGGGGGAGACGTCGGGGAATTATCAGCACATAGTGTCAATTACCGCAGACTGCGACAGGGACGCCTTAGTAGTGCGGGTGCGCAAGGACGGGCCGGCGTGCCATCTGGGGACGGATTCGTGCTTCAATGACGCGGTATATGTGGGCGAGACGCCGGAGGGCTTCCACTATGAGGGGCTGATGGGGCTTTTGCAGGAGCGCCGGGAGCACCCGAAGGAGGGGAGCTATACAAATTACCTCTTTGACAAGGGCGTGGATAAGATACTGAAGAAGGTGGGTGAGGAGTCCACTGAGGTGATAATCGCCGGGAAGGCCGGGGATAAGCGGGAGACGGTGTATGAGATCGCGGACCTTGCGTATCACGTGATGGTGCTGATGTGTGAGATGGGTATATCTCTGGAGGACGTGAAGGCGGAGCTGGCGTCACGGCATGTGATAGACAAGAAGGTAAAGCAGGAGAAGATGGTGTGAGCTTGTTTGAATGGCTCAAATGATAACGGCCCCGGAGCGATGAAGCTCCGGGGACTAATATTGCGAGGAAGTTTATGGGAACGGCAGTGAAGGCGAAATTTGGCTGGCGGGGTTTTTTGAAGGCGCTGGCGGCTATTGGGATACCGGTGGCGGTACAAAATCTGCTGACGACTACGGCGTCGATGGTGGATACGATGATGGTGGCGCCGCTGGGGGAGAACTCGGTGGGGGCGCTGGGGCTGTGCGCGCAGTTTTCGTCGCTGATGTTCTCCTGCTACTGGGGATTTGTGGGCGGCGGGATGCTGTTTTTCGCCCAGTACTGGGGCTCTAAGGAGGACGACGGCATCGACAGGAGCTACGGCATGACGTGGGTGTGCATGATGACGGTGTCGCTGATATTCTGCCTTTTGGCGGCGTTTGCGCCGAAAACGGTGATGGGGCTGTATACAGACAAGACGGCTATCAGGGAGATAGGCGTGAAGTATCTGGCGATAGTGGGCTTTGCGTATCCGCTCCAGGTGTGGTCAATGGCGATGAGCGCCCTTTTGCGGGCCACGGAGCGGGTGCGGATACCCATGATAGCGTCCGTGTCGTCGGTGGCGGTGAATATATTTTTGAACTGGGTGCTCATATACGGAAAGCTGGGCGCGCCGGCGATGGGGATCGAGGGCGCGGCGCTGGCCACCACCGTCGCCGCGGCGGTGAACGTGGCGGCCATATACGTGATGGCGAGGGTCAAAAAGTATCCGTATCTTTTTCACCTGAGGGGGCACTTCAGGTGGAGCGGAAGGCATCTCAGGAGATTTTTTGTAAAGTGCTTCCCGATAATACTGAATGAGCTGTTCCTGGGCATAGGGAACATGATAATAAACGTGACGCTGGGCCGGCAGCCGGAGGCGGTGATAAACGGTCTGGCGGTGTTCAGGACGTTGGAGGGGCTCATCGTGGGGTTCTTCGCGGGATTTTCCTCGGCGGCGTCGGTGCTGGTGGGGAAATGCGTGGGCGCGGGGGAGCTGGATACGGCATATGAGCGGGCGAAGAGGCTTACGTATATGTGCAGCGGCATACTGTTCACCGTGGGCATGGGGGTATTCGCGCTGAGGGGGCCGATACTGACGGCAATGGGCCTTCGGGGGGCGTCCTATGAGGCGGGTATGGGCTTTTTGTTCATATACGTCATCGTGTCGGTCATACGGATGGGCAACTGGATAATGAACGACACATACAGGGCCTCGGGCGACGCCATAACGGGCACGGTGCTGGAGATAATCACCATGTACGCAATGGTGGTGCCGGCGGTGCTCATATCGGGCTTTGTACTGAAGCTGCCCTACTGGGCCATATTCATGTGCTGTTACATAGACGAGCCAATAAGATACGCGCTGATGCAGATACATATGTACTCCGGCCGGTGGATAAGGCCCGTGACGACGCTGGGAGTTGAGGCGCTGGGGCCGTTTCGTGAAAAGCACGGGGGGAAGTGGTAAAACAAATCCGGCCTTCCAGGTGGAGGCCGGAGGTTTTGTTATTCTTTTGATTTCTTTTTGCGGTCCAGGATTATATGAGCCGTGACTGGGGTGAAAATTTATACGGCGGTGTGGATGAAAATTTCCCGTCAGCGTAATTGCCGGTGGGGAAAGGACGGATAGCTATAATTTCGCTCCTAATGTCAGAATATTATGGAGCATTGAAACTCTCTGACAAAATGGAATTAATACTGATTATTTTACAGTGCTAACGATTACTTCCGTATGATATTCCTCGGACCCCTCAACGAGAATCACCGTATATGCGAAATCCTGTTTGCACTCCAGGGGATATATCAACTGACCGGAATTTGCGTTTGGCTCTCCGATTTGAAAGAGATCGCTGTCAAAATATAGCTTTATATTATTCGTATTCTCAAAACCTGGCTGACGGCTACCGCCGTTATATGTAAGGCCCACTACTAAACGGTATTGCTCCCCTACATTCAGAACGTAGTCGTTTTTGCTCAAGGTGCTGTCGTCTGAAAGCGCAGACAGATGAAAATCACTCTCATCAAGATCGGTAATACCAGCTTCTATACCGGTTACCTTTGCCTCTTTCGTTCCGCAAGCCGAAAGGGCCAATAACAGAGATAGCAAAACAACTATTATGCTGATAATACGCAAACTTTTCTCCATACGGCATACCTCCTTTAAATTTTGATTTATCGGACGGACACCTACTCGACAATTAACATACCATCCTGAAATACCAGTTCTCCAGATTCAATCAGCTCATCTTGCATATAACCACGCTTTTCGACAATAAGGGAGCCCTCTTGCATATTGAGCACATAGTCAAAATTAAGCCTGTCCGAAAGTTCGTAACTTAAACCGCGAGCATAATCATAAACAATAATTCGATTATCTACCATTCCTGAGCCAATACTTATCGTTGAACATATTTCCGGGTTTCCGTCCCCGGTCAAGTCACAGAAATAGACGCTCCATATTGGCGTTCCAGTATAAAGCGTAACGGCTTTCTCCCCAGTTACAGCTTCCAAACTCGCGTGGCTCCAACGGAAAGTAACATCTGAAAATTCATCCAAGTTGTACTCTTTAGTACCGTACCAATTCATTTCATCACCATTAAGGCTATCAAACCATTTGATTACTCTGTTAGAGTTAGATATTTCACTATTATCAGATACACGCGTATTCTCACAACCTGTCAATGTCATTGAAAGCACACAGAAAATTATGATCGCAATTATTTTTCTCACGTCTATCTCCTCCGCTAAATTCAGATTTCGCTAACGATCCAAATGCTAAGGAACCTACCACTCATCGGGTGGAAGTGAAGGGGATTTTATTCATGCTGATCGATATTTTTTCGCAATGGCCCGGTTTTGGTCGGTCGGACCCACCCCCTGCCCCCTCCCAGGGGGAGGGGCGGGGAGCGCGGCGGGGACGGGGGCGGGAGGGTTCTAAACCCTCCCGTTTTTAATTAGCGCCGAAGGCGCAACCTTGTTCTCTTAGGCGCCCCGACGTCCGGGGAGCTGTCGAGCGTAGCGAGACTGAGGGGTCGAGGGTGTAGGCGTGTGCAAAGACTTCGGCCTCGACCCTACCGGCCCTGCGGGGCCACCTCCCCTTACGAAGGGGAGGTTAAGGGGACGCGATGTCGGAGGCGTGTACAAAGTCCTTCGGCCTCGCTTCCCCCTACCCCCCTCCTACGAGGAGGGGGCTTCTATAAGCGGTTTGCGGCTCCGCCGCACATTTCACCGCGCCGAAGGCGCAACCTTGTTCTCTTAGGCTCCCCGAACGTCGGGGAGGTTAAGGGGGCGCATTATTGGAGGCGTGCGCAAATGCTTCGGACTCCTCCCCCTGCCCCCTCCTCAGAGAGGAGGGGCGAGGAGCGCGGCGGGGGCGGGTGGGTGGGAATTTAAATCTGCGCCGGGGGCGCAACCTTTTTTGCCGCGCCTCCCATTCGCGGGCCCTGGCAAAGACTTCGGCCTCGACCCTACTGGCCCTGCGGGGCCACCTCCCCGAACGTCGGGGAGGTTAAGGGGACGCGCTATTGGAGGCGTGTGCAAATGTTTCGGACTCTTCCCCCTGCCCCCTCCTCAGGGAGGAGGGGCGAGGAGCGCGGCGGGGACGGGCGGGTGGGAATTTAAATCTGCGCCGGGGGCGCAACCTTTTTTGCCGCGCCTCCCATTCGCGGGCGCTGGCAAAGACTTCGGCCTCGACCCTACCGGCCCTGCGGGGCCACCTCCCCGAACGTCGGGGAGGTTAAGGGGGCGCGATGTCGGAGGCGTGTGCAAATGTTTCGGACTCCTCCCCCTACCCCCTCCTCAGAGAGGAGGGGCGGGCCGTGCGGCGGGGACGGGGGTGGGCGGGTTTGGGAACCCGCCCCTACGGGGTGTTTGGGAGATTGGTCTATAATTGCCGTAGGGGAGGGTTCTTAACCCTCCCGGTTTAAATAATCGCCGTAGGCGAAACCTTTTTGAGGGGACGGGGAATTTATTAGTCACGCTTATTCTTGTTTTCTTTGATACTATGCAATATACAAAGTCCCATTGCTAATATGGGTAATAGAAGTCTAAAGCACAAAAAATCCTGGGGGATAAAACCGTTATTTGCGTCTAAAAGTAGACCAACGACCCATGCTGTCAATGTAGAGACCGTTGCGATAATATACATAAGACCACATCCTTCATAAATAGCAATTTGTCGAACAGCAGCCCATTTATCAGGTGGGAGTGATGGAATTTTTATTTTAGGAACATGGTGGGTTTGGGTTTCATTTTTACGCCGGAGACGAGGCCCATGGCGGCGTAGAGGGTGACGATGGAGGAGCCGCCGTAGCTGAAGAAGGGGAGGGTGAGGCCGATGACGGGGGCTACGCCGATGCACATGCCCACGTTCTCAAGGGTCTGGAAGGCGACCATGGCGGCGACGCCGATACACGCAAGGGCACCGAGGCGGCTCTGGGAGCGCAGGCCCACCCGGACGCAGTGGACGATGATGACGGTGAGGAGGGCCACCACGACAACGCACCCGACGATGCCGAACTGCTCGCCGATGACGGCGAGGATGAAGTCGGAGGAGCGCAAGGGGAGTTGGTCGGTCTGGGCGGGGGCGCCGTTATAAAAGCCCTTGCCGAATATGCCGCCGGCGGCCAGGGCGGCCTTCGAGAGATTAGTCTGCCACAGGACGCCGCGGCCGGTGGGGTCGATCTCGCCGGGGATGAATATGGCCAGGATCCGGGTGCGGTAGTTGTCGTTGAGAAGGTAGTACCACAGGTACGGCGCGGCGAGGACAAGGAGGGCCGCGGCCCCGGCGAGCCAATAGAACTTTATGCCGGCGGCGAAGATCATAACCACGAAGATGAAGAGATACACCAGGGCAGAGCCCGTGTCGCTGGAGGCGACGATGATCACGCCGAAGTGGATAAGGAAGAAGAGGGCCAGGAGCATAACGGATACGGGGTGGTCGAGCCTGTCGGCGTCCTTGAAGAAGGTTATGAGGCGGGCCAGGGACACGATGAAGATTATCTTCACAAGCTCCGCCGGCTGTATGCCGATGCCGGCAAAGCGTATCCACGCCTTGTTACCGCCCCTGGTGTCGCCAAGCCAGATGAGGGAGACGATGAGCAGGAGGCCGAGGGCGGTGAGGGGCTTCCACTTGTCGGCGATGATGTCGATGTCGATGACGGAGAGTATGAAATAGAGGACAAGGCCGATGACCGTGGCGCCGATCTGGACGTAGATGGACGACACGGAGGACACGGCGGTGGAGATGGCGATTATGCCCAAAACGGTGCACAGCAAACAAAGCGCCAGCAGGAACGTGTCGGACCGGCGCAGGTAGGCTTTTAAGGATGTAAGAAATCTTTTCACGTGGAGGCTCCTTTAAGGCGACGTGGGACAACGGGACATTATGATAGACCATAATAACACAATTTATATGAAAGGTAAACATTTTTTCGTTAAAACCCCCTTTCTCTTTTCCGGCGTATGTGTTATAATCGGGTGAGGAAAAAGAGGTGCGAGATGAAAATAGCTTCGGAATGTGAGCGGGACACCGTAAAGGCCGGTGAGAGACTGGCCGGGGCGCTGAGGCCCGGGGACGTGGTGGCCTTTTACGGGGACCTGGGCGCGGGAAAGACGGCCTTCATAAGGGGCGTGGCCCGGGGGCTGAACATAGACGCCAGAGTGTCAAGCCCCACCTTTACCATAGTAAACGAGTACATGGGGGAGATACCCCTGTTCCACTTCGACATGTACAGGCTGAGCTCCTCCGACGAGCTTTTTGAGATCGGCTGGGAGGATTACCTGGAGAGGGGCGGCGTGTGCTGTGTGGAGTGGAGCGAGCGGGCCGAGGACCTGCTCCCGCCGGGGACCATCCGGGTGAGGATAGAAAAGACGGGGGAGAGCGGCAGGCTCATCACCGTAGAAGGGGTGGAAGAGTGAGGATACTTGCCATAGAGTCGTCGGCCAGGGCCGCCAGCGTGGCGGTGACCCGGGACGGGGCATTGGTGGCCCAGTACTTCCAGTCAAGCGCCCTGACACACTCAAGGACGCTCCTTAAGATGGCGGAGAACATTCTGGCCGACATAGAGCTCGGGCTTAAGGACATAGACGCCGTGGCGGTGGCCCGGGGGCCCGGGTCCTTCACCGGCGTGCGCATCGGCGTGGCGGCGGCAAAGGGCCTTTGCTGGGGCGGGGATATACCGGTCATAGGCGTTTCCACCTTAGAGGCCATGGCGTGGCAGGGGGCGTTTCCGGGGGAGCGGGTGATATGCTCCGTGATGGACGCAAGAAGGGAGCAGATATATAACGCCAAATTCCGCTACGGCGACGGGACGCTCCGCAGGCTGTGCCAGGACAGGGCGATTGCCCTTGAGGAGCTGGTGGCGGAGGCGAAAAACGATGAGCTTCCATACTTTTTTGTTGGAGACGGCGCGAGGCTGTGCTATAATAGATTTTTGGAGGAGGGCCTTACGGCTTTCCTGCCGCCGGAGCCCATGCTCATGCAGACGGCCTGGGGCGTGGCTATGGCGGCCCGGGACAAGACGCCGGAGCCGGCCTTCGACCTGGAGCCAAATTATCTGAGACTTTCCCAGGCGGAACGCGAGAGACTTGAAAAAAGCAAATCAAATTAACTGGAGGATAAATAAAATGTCAGAGCTTCATGTACTCGATCACCCCCTTATACACCACAAGCTGTCCGTCCTTCGGGACAAGAGCACGGGCGTCAAGGAGTTTCGCGAGATAGTCGGCGAGATCTCCACCCTCATGTTCTATGAGGCCACAAGGAACCTGCCCACTGAGGAGATCGAGATCGAGACCCCCGTGGCGAAGGCGAAGGCCCGCACCCTCAACAACCAGAAGGTGACCATCGTCCCGATCCTCCGGGCCGGCCTTGGCATGGTGGACCCCATGATCAAGCTCCTGCCCAACGCGAGGGTGGGCCATATCGGCCTTTTCAGGGACCCCGACACGCATGAGCCCATAAAGTACTACTGCAAGATGCCCGACGACATAGCCGAGAGCACGGCCATCATAGTGGATCCCATGCTGGCTACCGGCGGCTCAGCCTCCGCGGCTATCGAGTTTGTGAAGGAGTACGGCTGTAAGCATATCATCTTAGTGGACATCATCGCCGCCCCGGAGGGCGTGGAGGTTGTCCGCCACGACCATCCGGATGTGGACATTTACGTGGCCGCCGTGGACGAGGGGCTGAACGACCACGCGTACATTGTCCCGGGACTCGGCGACGCCGGTGACAGGATTTTTGGGACGAAGTAAAGAAAGGCGGGAGGGTTTTAAACCCTCCCGCGGTTTAGTATGTGGCGAAAGGCGGGGATTTTTTGGGGGGGGGAGGTGGCCCCGCAGGGGCGGTAGGGTCGAGGCTGAAGGGTTTGCACACGCCTACACCCTCGACCCCTCAGTCTCGCTACGCTCGACAGCTCCCCTTACGAAGGGGCGCCAAAAAGAACAAGGTTGCGCCTTACGGCGCGTATTTAAATCAGCGCCGCAAGGCGCAACTTTTTTTGGGGACGGGGGGAATATGGTTGCGGCTTCGCCGCTTATCCCACCTCATCCCTGCCCTTCCCCGCCCGGGCGGGGAAGGCGAGCCCGCGGAGGGTGGGGCGAGGGAGGAGGGGTTGCGCACGCCTACACCCTCGACCCCTCAGTCTCGCTGCGCTCGACAGCTCCCCGGACGTCGGGGCGCCTAAAAGAACAAGGTTGCGCCTTACGGCGCGTATTTAAATCAGCGCCGCAAGGCGCAACCTTTTTTGGGGACGGGGGGAATATGGTTGCGGCTTCGCCGCTTATCCCACCTCATCCCTGCCCTTCCCCGCCCGGGCGGGGAAGGCGAGCCCGCGGGGGGCGGGGCGAGGGCGGAGGGGTTGCGCACGCCTACACCCTCGATCCCTCAGTCTCGCTGCGCTCGACAGCTCCCCTTACGAAGGGGCGCCTTTTGTCCGCGCGGCGGGGACGGGGGTGGGCTTTGAATTTTGGGGATTTTATGAGGTTGCAAAATTGGGGTTGGCGGTGTATTATATAGGTTGTTGTTTGGATATGGCGGTTTATATCAGCAAGGAGGTGGGCAGAGATGGACAAGAGGCTTGGGATATACATCCACATCCCCTTCTGCGCCGGGAAGTGCGCCTACTGTGATTTTTACTCCCTGGTGGGGAAAGACGATATGATACCCAAATACCAGAAGGCTCTGCTGACGCACATAAGGGAGTCGGGCTCGCAGATGCAGGGCTACATCATCGACAGCATATACATCGGCGGCGGTACGCCCAGCTACTACGGGGCGGCGCGGCTGGTGGCGCTGATGAACGCCCTTAAAAAATACGGCAGGGTGATGGTGGACGGGGAGTTCACCGTGGAGGTCAACCCCGACAGCATATCGTATCCGGACCTTGTGAAGCTGAGAAGGGCGGGGTTCAACAGGCTGAGCATAGGCGCCCAGTCGGCCAACGACGGGATACTGAAGTCCGTGGGGCGGCTGCACAACTTCGCCAAGGTCGAGGAGACGGTGGACAGCGCCCGCAGGGCGGGATTTGAGAACGTGAGTCTGGATCTCATTTACGGGCTGCCCAGCCAGACCCGGGAGGACTGGGCGGACACGCTGACGAAAACGCTGGCGCTAAAGCCGGAGCATTTCTCATGCTACGGGCTGAAGATAGAGGAGGGCACGGCGCTCTATCCATATAAGGACTCGCCCTTCATACCGGACGACGACCTTCAGGCGGACATGTACCTGTACGCCGTGGACGCTTTGGGGCGATACGGGTACAGGCAGTACGAGGTCTCGAATTTCGCGAGACGCGGCTACGCCTCCATACACAACCTGAAGTACTGGCAGATGGGCGAGTATATGGGCTTCGGGGCGGCGGCGCACTCATGTGTTTCGGGGCAGAGGTACAGCTGTGTAAAGGACATGGAGCTGTACGCTGACAATATCCTGGCGGGGAGGAGCGTGGTGGACCACGCGGAGAGCATAACGGATTTTGAGCGGGCGGGGGAGTACCTTATGCTGGGCCTGCGCACCACACACGGCATATCTGAGCAGGAGTACTACGACATATTCCCCTGCAAGTTCGACTTGGCACGGGAGCTCATGGACTCATACGTCGAGCACAAGTGGATGGTGAAGGATGACGACAGGTGGAGCTTTACGCCGGAGGGGTTCCTGCTGTCCAACGTGCTCATAGGGGAGATACTTGACGCACAGACGAAGCAGAGGATGAGCATAGTGTCACCCTGGAAGCAGGAGGGCGGCGAGGAGTACCAGTTTTCCATGTTCTCAAAGCGCCCCGGGGAGGTACAGCTCTTCCAGGGGATAACTTGAGCTCCGCCCGACGGGGAGGAAAAGGCGGGGAAACGCCATTTTGATGATTTTAGTAACAATTTGACTTTAAAATTTCACAGTTTTGTAATTGATTTTCCAGACGGAATTTTATATCATAGTTTACATAAAAATTGGGCCTGCGGGCCTTCGCATAGAGGGATGAAGAAATGGCACAGGGAAAGAGAGTAAAAAGAAGAAAGAGCAACGCCGGACGGAACGTGTTCATCGGCTTCGTGGCGGTTATCGCGGTGGCCGCGGTGGCCGTCGTGGGCATGGGCGCTTATGTCGCCGGACGGGACACCATATTCCCCAACGTCACCGTGGCCGGAGTGGACGTGGGCGGTATGAGCTATGATATGGCTCTGAGCACCCTGATGGACGAGGGCGTGGCCGTGCCCTCGGGCGTGGAGGCCACGGCGGTGCTGACGGGCACTGTGTCCGTAACCGTCACCAGCGACGAGGCGGGCCTGACGGGGTCGCTGACCGAGGCGGTGGATCAGGCTTACGCCTACGGCAGGGACGGGAGCTTTTTCGCAAACCTCGGCACGTACATGAAGAGCCTTTCGGGGAGCTTCGAGGTGTACGGCGAGCGGTCGATAAACGAAGAGGCCATCCGGGCGAAGATCGCCGACGCGGCCGAAAGGGCCAACCACTCAGGGGCCCAGGGCGGCTATGAGGTGACAGACAGCGAGATCATCATAACCAAGGGCGCGACGAATTACACGGTGGACGAGGACGGAGTGTATGAGTTCATACGCGACACGCTGGTCAGCGGGAAGTCCGCCACCACCGACGAGTTCTCCGAGGCGAAGAACGCCACGGACAGCGGCGAGACGCCGGATTTTGACAGGATATACAACGAGGTGCACAAGGACCCGGTGGACGCCAAATATGACTCCGCCACGAAAACGGTGGTCCCGGGGGTCGAGGGCGTGAGCTTTGACGTGGCCGAGGCCATGAGGCTATATGAGGCGGCCGCGCCCGGCGAGCTTGTGAGGATACCGCTGGTGATAACCGAGCCGAAGCTGGGCGACGCGGAGGACGTGCTTTTCAAGGACAAGCTTGCAGAAAAGGACACATCCCTTTCGGGCAGCAGCTCCAACCGCATAACGAACGTGTCCCTGGCGGCGCTGGCCGTCAACGGCACGGTGCTGAACCCGGGGGAGGAGTTCTCCTTCAACGGCGTGGTCGGACAGCGCACCACGGCGAAGGGCTATAAGCCCGCCGGGGCATATAACGGCGGCCAGACCGTCAACGAGGTGGGCGGCGGCATCTGCCAGGTGAGCTCGACCATCTACTTCTGCACACTTAAGGCGGATCTGGAGATAACGAAGCGCACGAACCACTCCTTCAGCGTGTCGTATCTGCCGGCGAGCCTTGACGCGACGGTGAGCTGGAAGGAGCCGGATTTCAAGTTCAAAAACAACAAGAATTTCCCGATAAAGATCGTGTCCTGGGTGGAGAACCGGAAGCTCTATGTGGAGCTGTGGGGGACCAAGGAGAACGACAACTATGTGGAGCTGGAGTCAAAGACGCTGAGCTATATCGAGAACAAGACCGTGGAGAAGGTGGATCCCACGCTGGCTCCGGGCGAGACCAAGGTGGAGGTAGCCGGACACGGCGGACATGTGTCCGAGGCGTATAAGCTGGTCTATGACGGGAACGGCAATCTGCTGAGCCGCACGAAGCTGTCAAAGGACACGTATAAGGCCCAGGACAGGGTGATCCTGGTGGGGCCGGAGCCCACAGAGCCGGCAGGGCCCACTGACCCGGGCGACACGACGGATCCGGGCGATACTACAAAGCCCGACGACACGACAAATCCGGGCGACACGACGAAGCCGGACGATACGACAAAGCCCGATGATACGACGAAACCCGACGACGAGCCGGACGACAAGCCCGACGACGAGGAAATGGGCGATCCGAACGAGACCGGCGGCACCGGTGAAGGCGGAGGAACCGGCGAAGGCGGCGGCACGGAGGATACGGGAACTGCAAGTGAATGAAGAAGGCGGCGGCCCAATGGGCCGCCGCTAATTGTTTTGAAATAATGAGAAGGTCTGATCGAGCGGGAGCATTACCGATTTGTAAAAAAATGTAACGATTTTCGCGGCGACATGTGCGTCGCGAAAATTACCTTTTGTTTTGCAAGTGTGCCGCCTCCGGCGGCGCGCGTAGCAAAACAGCAGGACCCGGGATTTGAAATTCCAATTTCAAATCCCGGGTCCGCACGTTTCCCTTATCCGGAAAAGGCCATATGGCCTTTTCCGGAAAAAGTTACTTCAGGCCGTTCTCGTAGGCCTCGATCATCTTCTTGACCATCTGGCCGCCAACGGAACCGGCCTGACGGGAGGTGAGGTCGCCGTTGTAGCCCTGCTTGAGGTTCACACCGACCTCAGAGGCGGACTCCATCTTGAAGCGGTCCATGGCCGCGCGGGCTTCAGGAATGTTTATACGGTTAGTTTTGTTGGACATTTTTCGCATCTCCTTTTCTGATTGAAAGCGTCTTTGCGCTTTTCGGTCTTATCATTGCCCGGGGAAATGAAGATATGCGCCGGAGCGGACACTGTAAGTTTTGTCAAATGCGGCGGTTTTTTTAAAAATGTTATAAAATGTTAATATTCCGGGGCGAATTTGGACTTGAAAACGGGAGGAGAATAAATTAAAATTGGGGTGTCAAAGACGATCAAAAAGGCGGATATAACTGATGCTTGAATGGATGACAGGCAGTACGCTGGGGAAGCTGACTGCCACGTTTTTAATATCTATGCTGCCGGTGGTGGAGCTGAGGGGCGGATTGCCCTTTGGCATCGCCCACGGGCTCGATTACCCACTGGCGCTGACAGCCGCGCTTCTGGGGAACTTTTTGCCCGCGCCGTTTATTATTATGTACATAAAGCGGATATTCGCGTGGCTGCGCCGGCGGATACCGAAATTTGACGGGATGATCACGAAGCTGGAGAACAAGGCGCACCTGAAGGGGAGGATGGTGCAGAGGTACAGCTTTATCGGACTTGTGATCCTTGTCGGCGTGCCGCTCCCGGGTACCGGCGCCTGGACCGGCGCGCTGGTGGCGGCGTTCCTGGGTATGCGCGTCCGCCACGCCACACCCGCGATCCTGCTCGGGCTGCTTATGGCCGCCGCGATCATTACGGCTATGACGTTTGGGGTGATACATTTGGTTTGAGGGGGGTATTATAATAACCGATGAAGCTCATCCAGTCAGGGCAAAAAATGGCGGGTCACATGACCAATGTCATTAAGTTAAGCGGAACTAAACCCGCCCGGTTTTAATTAGCGCCGAAGGCGCAACCTTTTTGTGGGGTAGAGCCCCTCAGTCTCGCTACGCTCGACAGCTCCCCATTAAAACGGGGAGCTTTTTTGTGAAGCGGGGACGAGGGGATGTGGATGGGGGTGGGTGCGGTTGTTTGGGTTCTTTCTTATATGCGACTCTCACACCTCACCCCTGCCCCTCCCCACGCTCATGTGGGGAGGGCGAAAAGGTTGCGCCTGCGGCGCAAATTTTAATTCGCGTGAGCCTTCCCCGCCCGGGCGGGGAAGGGTAGGGATGAGGTGGGATACGCGGCGAAGCCGCAACAATATTCCTCTGTTCACGCCGCGCTCCTCGCCCCTCCTCTCTGAGGAGGGGGCAGGGGGAGGAGTCTGAAGCATTTGCACACGGCTACACCCTCGATCCCTCAGTCGGCTGCGGCCGACAGCTCATCTCCGGCCTAAGAGCCGCCGCGTTGCGACGGTTGGCCTCCGAAACGCGCCTGCGGGCGCAGCCCTTACGAAGGGGAGCCTAAGAGAACAGGGTTGCGCCTTGCGGTGCGATTAAATCTGCGGCGAAGCCGCAAACCTTTTTTGGGCGGGTGCGTTACCTTTTTTGTGGGTAGACTCCCCTCAGTCGCTTCGCGACAGCTCATCTCCGCGCTAAGAGCCGCCCTTCGGGCGGTTGCGCTGTGATGCGCGCCTGCGGGCGCAGCCCTCAGAGAGGGGAGCCTTTTTCGCCTGCGGGCGGGACGGGGGTAAGGGCGCGGTTTTGTTCGGACCCACCCCCCTTTTTTTCAGGGGGAGGGGCGGTCAGTGCGGCGGGGGCGAAGGGAAGGGCGGGTTTTGAACCCGCCCTTCCTGCTTTGTATGGCTTTGTCTTATCCGGTTTATGGGAAACAAGGAAAAACAGGAAAACTCCGAGGCTGTTCCAGCTCGCTCTGGAACAGCCTCAAAACCCTTGCAGCGCAGGCGCTTTGGCTACGAACAGTAGTTTGGACCTGTGATTTTAGAGCAGGTGGTTAAAACATTTTTCACAGTGCCCAAGTTCCCGGAGGGAGGGGAGCTCGAGGGGGACCGTCAGGGGCCCGCCTTGAATTGAATTGTCACCGGCATCAAAAAAAGCAACCCGTTCGGGTTGCTTTTTTTGGTGCCGGTGACCGGGATCGAACCGGTACGATGTTGCCATCACGGGATTTTAAGTCCCGGGCGTCTGCCAGTTCCGCCACACCGGCTTATTGTTTTTTGGGGAGGGGGCGCTTGGTGCCGTGCTCGTCTACGAGGTACGTATTTTCCAGCTGTCCCTGGAGGCTTGCCTTTACGCTCGCGATATATTCTGCGCGAAGCTGGGCGCGCTCGGCAAGCTCGGCCTCGGTGAGGGGACGGGAGCGGGATATGCGGGTGAGCTCGCTTATACGGTCTATACGGGATCGCTCCATAATATCACCTCACGTAGAAACATTTTACGCACTGTCAGGCGATTTGTCAAGATGTTTCCTCAGCCAGTGGCGGGGGAAAGGCGGGGGGAATAGTATGGAGGGAACGAAAAACGACGGAGGGCGTGTGGGATGGAATTTGCTGTTGTGGGTGGGGATATGAGGACCGTGAGGCTTGCGGAGCTCCTGATGAGGGACGGCCACGGGGTGCGGGTGTACGCTCTGGAGGGAGAGGAGGCCGCGGCACTGCCGAAGGCCGGGACGCTTGCCCAAGCGATAGAGGCGGCGGAATACGTCATACTGCCCCTGCCGGCGACGAGGGGGGCGCTGCTGAACGCGCCGCTGACGGAGGAGAAGATACCTGTCTCGGCTGTGGCGGAGGCGCTGAGGCCCGGCCAGACGGTCCTGGCGGGGAAGGCGGAGGGGGAGCTTACGGAGCTTGCCCGGGCCAGAGGGGCCCGGGTGGCGGACTATTTTGCGCGGGAGGAGCTGACGGTGAAAAACGCCGGGGCCACCGCCGAGGGCGCGGTGGAGATACTCATGCGGGAGCTGCCGGTGACGCTGATGGGCTCGAGCATATTAGTGGTGGGCTTTGGACGGATAGGCAAGCTCCTGGCGCTGAAGCTTCGCGCGCTGGGCGCGAATGTGACGTGCTCGGCCAGGAAAAGTTCCGACAGGGCCTGGATAGAGGTCCTGGGATTGCGGCCGGCGGACACGGGGAGGCTGGCGGATGTACTGCCGGAGGCCGACGCGGTGGTGAATACCGTCCCGGCCCGGGTCCTGGGGGAGAGGGAGCTTCGTATGCTCAGGGACGGATGCCTGTGTCTGGATCTGGCCTCAAAGCCGGGAGGCGTCGATCTTCAGGCCGCGGGGGCGTTGGGGACACGGGTCATCTGGGCCCTTTCCCTGCCGGGACAGGTCGCGCCGGTGACAGCCGGGGAGGCCATACGGGACGCGGTATACAATATAATATATGAATTGGAGAGTGAATAATGGATAAGCTTAGAGCGGGCGTGGCGCTGTGCGGCTCCTATTGCACGTTCAAAAAGGCGGTGGACGCCTTTGAAAGGCTCTGCGGGGAGTATGACGTGACGCCCATAATGTCCGAGAGCTCCGCCGTGACCGACACCAGGTTCGGGCGGGCGGAGGACTTTCGCAAAAGACTCGTGGACGCCTCGGGCCACGAGATCGTTGATACTATCGTAAAGGCCGAGCCAATAGGGCCGAAAAGACTGCTGGACGTGCTGATAATCGTCCCGTGCACCGGGAATACCATCGCGAAGCTTGCCAACGGCGTCACGGATTCGTCGGTGACAATGGCGGCCAAGGCTCACCTGAGAAATGGCCGGCCGGTGGTGCTGGCGGTGTCGACGAACGACGCCCTGGCCGCTAACGCGGAGAACATAGGGAAGCTGCTGGCGAGAAAGAACATATACTTCGTGCCGTTTTACCAGGATGACCCGATCGGCAAGCCCACGTCTCTGGCCGCGGACCTGACGCTCATTGAGGACACGGTGGCCGCGGCCATGGAGGGGAGGCAGCTCCAGCCTGTGCTTGCGGACAGACGGAAATACAACATATAGTGGGCAAAACGCGGGGAGAAAACTCCTCGCGAATTTTTTTGAAAAATACGAAAAAAAGTGTTGACATTTGCGGCAAAGTAGGTGTATATTAAGCAAGCTGTGTAAAACAGCGGTGACACGCGAAAGGCTTTCTGAAAAAAACTCAAAAAAGGGGTTGACAGGGAGCCCGGGATGTGTTATTCTAAAAGTCCGCTGAGC
>CANRLF010000036.1 GCA_947631395.1 uncultured Oscillospiraceae bacterium | reverse complement strand
GACATGGAAAAGGTCATGGCCTATGGCGTTATGAGTATGCCCGCCATTGTAGTCAATGAGCAGGTGGTATCTATGGGTAAGGTCCTGAAAGCCGCTGATGTGGAGAAGCTGCTCCACAAGCTGGGGTACTAAGATGTGACACTAAAGATGAACCCCCTTTTTAATTTGAACCCCCTGACCTCAAAAAGGGGGTTCGTTTGTATCAAAATTACGGTTATTTGCCAGTGAAAACCTCGAGGATTTATCCTTGGGGTTTTTATTTGTTTCAAAGGGTGGAGCCTTTTGAAACAAGGGGAAATATTTAATAGTGGGGTGCGGGGGTTGGGCGATTTGTATATGGGGCTTCAGGTTTTTTGAGGTTTATTTAGGGCAAATTGGGTGGCTTTTGGGTTGCTTTTTTATTGAAACGGGGTTATAATATTTGGTTAGACTGGGAAAATACGAGCCTTTGGCTGGCGGGAGTGTAGACATTGTATTTTAAGGCATTGGAGATGAGGGGGTTCAAGTCCTTCCCGGACAGGACCGTGCTCACTTTTGATAAGCCGGTGACGGCCATTGTGGGGCCCAACGGAAGCGGAAAGTCCAACCTGGCCGACGCAATATCCTGGGTCATGGGGGAGCAGTCCACCAGGGCCCTCAGGGGCGGGAAGATGGAGGACGTCATATTCGGCGGAACCGAGAAGCGGGGACCGGTGGGCTTTGCCGAGGTGTCGCTGACGCTGGACAACTCCGACAGGCGCCTTTCCGAGGACACCGACGAGGTCCAGGTCACCCGCAGATACTACCGCTCCGGCGAGAGCGAGTATTACATAAACAGAAAGACCGTGCGTTTGAAGGACATAAACGAGCTTTTCATGGACACGGGCCTCGGCCGGGACGGGTACTCCATAATCGGCCAGGGAAAAATAGACTCCATACTCTCCGCCAAGAGCACCGACAGGCGCGAGATCTTCGAGGAGGCGGCGGGCATCTCCCGCTACCGCCACAGGAAGGAGGAGTCGGAGCGCAAGCTGGAGCGGGCCGAGGAGGACCTGACGCGCGTCAATGACAAGATAGGCGAGCTGGAGCTCCAGGTGGAGCCGCTGAGACGCCAGTCGGAGGTGGCGAAGAGGTACCTCGTACTGCGCGACGAGCTCAGGGGGCTGGAGATCTCCCTCTGGATGACGGACCTTGAGTCCATCGCCCAGAGGACACAGGAGCTCAGGGAGCAGTCCCTTGCCGCCGCCGGGGAGCTCGAGCGGGCCAAGGCGGAGCTTGAGAAGCTTTACTCCGCCGGAGAGGGCTATTCCGACAGGATGCGCCAGAAGGAC
This sequence comes from uncultured Oscillospiraceae bacterium, assembly GCA_947631395.1. Classification (GTDB taxonomy): domain Bacteria; phylum Bacillota; class Clostridia; order Oscillospirales; family Oscillospiraceae; genus RUG626. Next base: position 19,452 of record CANRLF010000036.1, on the reverse strand, counting down.
CTGGAGGCCGAGGAGATAAGGGCGAAGGTGGCCGAGACGGAGCAGCGTATCTCCGACGAGGAGTCGAAGATCGCGGTGCTTGGCGCCAATATAGATCACACCAGAGAGAACATTGAGAGGCTCCGCGGCGAGATACTCCGCCGGGAGGGCCAGAGCTCCGGCATACTGGGGCAGATAGAGGAACGCCGGACCAGGATCGCCGGTATAGAGCGGGAGAAGGACCTGATAGCCGGGGAGTTTGAGAAGCTGAGAGAGCGTTCCGAGTCCCTTTTCCGCGGTGAGGGCGAGTTCAACGAAAAGGCGTCGGCCCTGACCGGAAAGCTCAATGAGACGTCGGACATGCTTGCCGGGGCGAGAGAGGAGCTGTCCTCGATCACGGCGGCGGTCAATGAGATGGATAAGCGGGCCGGTAGCGCCGACAGCGAGATCGAGGCGCAGGACGACCGTGTGAAAAAGGCCCGGGACGAGGCCGCCGAGAACGACGGAGCACTGACCGAGGCACGGGATAAGCTAAAGTCCCTGGACAACGTGTGCCGGGGCTATGAGCTCAGGACGGAGGGCCTCAAGCGCAAGGCCGAGGAGGCCGCCGACAGGCGGCTGAAGCTGGAGATGGAGGCCAACGCCGTGAGCTCCCGCCGTCAGCTCCTGAGCGACATGGAACGGGAGTATGAGGGCTATTCCAAGGCCGTGAGAACCGTCATGCGGGAGGCCGACAGGGGGGTCCTCAGGGGCATCCACGGCCCCGCCGGGGAGCTAGTCAAGGCCGAGGGGAAATACGCCATAGCCATAGAGACGGCCCTCGGAGCGGCGGTGCAGAACATTATCGTCGGCACCGACACCGACGGCAAGAACGTCATAAATCATTTAAAGCGCCTGGACGCCGGGCGGGTCACACTGCTACCGATGAACGTAATCCGCGGCTCGCGGCTTTCGGAGCGGGGCCTGGAGGAAGAGGACGGGTTCGAGGGCGTGGCCTTCGACCTTGTGACCTTCGACGAGCAGTACAGGGAGATCTATCTTAACCTCCTGGGCCGCACGGCGGTGGCGGACGACATGGACTCCGCGGTGAGGATCGCCAGGAAATTCGGCCACAGGTTCCGCATAGTCACACTGGACGGGCAGGTCATAAACGCCGGCGGCAGTATGACCGGCGGAAGCGCCGCCAGAAATACGGGTATACTCTCAAGGGCCAACGAGCTGAAGGAGCTGACGGCCAGGGAGCAGGCTCTGGCCGAAAAGCTCCGGAAGGCCAGGGACGACGGCGACGAGGCCAAGCGAGCCCTCGCGGCGGCCGAATATGAGCTGGGCGTGGCCGCGGAGGAAAAGCGCGAGGCGGAAAACAGCGTACTGAAGCTTGGCAGTGCCGCCGAGCACTATGAGGCGCTGATCGGGGCCCTGGAGGAGCGCCTGGAGGAGCTTCGCCGTGACGCCGAGACAATGGGCGAGCGCCGGGCGGAGGCGGAAAAGCGGGCGGAGGACGTCCGCGGACGCATACGGGAATATGAGGCGAGGGCCGAGGAGCTCCGGGCGGAGCTTGACAGGGAAACAGCCGGCCACGAGCAGCTCAACGCGGAGCGGGAGGCCATAGCCGCCGCTGAAAGCGAGCTCAGGGAGCGCCGGGCGTCGCTGGAGGCCGAGGCCGTCTCGGCCGGTAAGGCCGTGGAGGAGCTTGAGGGGTTGAGAGAGCAGCTGACCGGCGACTCCACCGCCCAGGAGAAGGCCATAGAGGAGCTTGCGGAGCAGGAAAAGCGGCTCCAGGAAGAATCCGACGGACACAGGTCCCTGGTGGAGGAGCTGAGGACCGGCGCAAACGAGCTCCGAGGGAAGATAACCGCCATTATGGAGGCCCGGATGGAGATAGAGGCGGAGCGTTCCAGGAGCGACAGACAGCTCCAGGACAAAAACAGCGCGCTTCTTGATCTGGAGCGGGCCGCGGCCAGAGTGGAGAACCGTATTGAGGCCGCCCAGATGGAGGAGAAGCAGATAATAGATAAGCTCTGGGACGGTTATGGCCTGTCAAGGTCCGCCGCCATGGAGCAGAGGCTGGAGCTGGAGAGCGTCCCGCAGGCCAAGCGGCGCACCGGGGAGCTGAAGCGTGAGATCTCGACCCTGGGCACACCGAATTTGGGCGCTATCGAGGAGTTCGAGCGGGTGAACACAAGGTACACATACCTCACCGAACAGCGGGACGACATCGAAAAGGCCAAAAGCGAGCTTCTGGGTATAATCGGCGAGATCACGGGCTCTATGGAGACGATATTCAAGGAGGAGCTGGAGCGCATAAATACGGGCTTCCAGCAGACCTTCCTGGAGCTATTTGGCGGAGGCAAGGCCAGCGTGGCGCTGGAGGATCCGGAGGACGTGCTGGGCTCCGGCATTGAGATACGCGTCCAGCCGCCGGGAAAGACTCTGAAAACCATAACACTGCTTTCAGGCGGTGAGAAGGCCTTCGTGGCCATCGCGCTGTATTTCGCGATCCTGAAGGTCCGGCCCACGCCCTTCGTGGTCATGGACGAGATAGAGGCGGCCCTGGACGACGCAAATGTAATAAAGACCGCGGAATACACAAGGAGGCTCGCGGACAAGACGCAGTTTTTGATCATCACCCACCGCCGCGGGACCATGGAGGAGGCCGACGTGCTGTACGGCGTGACCATGCAGGAGCAGGGCGTATCAAAGGTCCTGGCGATTGACCTCGAAGAGGCGGAAAAAACTATCAAAAAGGCATGAGACATTGGAGATCAAGGAGAATTAAATGGGATTTTTCGGTAAAATAAAAGAGGGCCTGAGCCGCACGAAGCAGAGTATGACCAACAGGCTCAACTCCACAATCGCATCCTTTACGGGGGAGAACGAGGAGTTTTTTGAGGAGCTTGAGGAGCTTCTGATAATGGCCGACGTGGGCGCGGAGGCATCCATGGACGCCGTGGACAGGCTCCGCGACGTGGTCCACGAAAGGGGACTTCGCGGCGGCGAGGAGGTCCGCGGGGCCCTGAGGGAGATACTTGTGGACATGCTCGGAGAGAGCGGCGAGCTCACGCTCCGGACAAAGCCGTCGGTAATACTGGTGGTGGGCGTCAACGGCGTGGGAAAGACCACCACCATCGGGAAGCTGGCAATGTCGCTGGGCCGGGAGGGCAAAAAGGTCCTGCTGGCGGCGGGCGACACCTTCCGGGCGGCGGCGGCGGAGCAGCTTGGGATATGGGCCCAGAGATCCGGGGCGGACTTCGTCCGGCACGAGGAGGGCTCAGACCCCGCGGCGGTGGTGTTCGACGCCATTTCCGCGGCAAAGGCCCGGGGCGCGGACGTGATCATCGTTGACACCGCCGGACGGCTCCACAACAAGTCGAACCTTATGAACGAGCTTTCAAAGATAAGCCGGGTCATCGACCGGGAGCTCCCCGGGGCGGACAGAGAGACACTGCTGGTGCTGGATGCCACCACCGGGCAGAACGGCCTCATGCAGGCCGAGGAGTTCAAGAGATCGGCTGGCCTTACAGGCATAGTCCTGACAAAGCTTGACGGCACGGCCAAGGGCGGCATAGTCTTTGCCATAGCCTCGAAGCTCGGCGTACCGGTGCGGTATGTGGGCGTAGGGGAGAAGGCCGACGACCTCATACCCTTTGACCCCGAGGAGTTCGTGAGCGAGCTTGTGGAGTGAGCCACATACCAGAGAGGTACTTTTATGCGTATTATTTTAGCTTCCAACAATAGGGACAAGCTCCGCGAGGTCCGGGAGATACTTGAGCCGCTGGGCTACGAGGTCATATCCCAGCGGGAGGCCGGATGCCGGATCGAGGCGGAGGAGACGGGCGAGACATTCGTTGAGAACGCCAGGATAAAGGCGCTGGCCGCCATGAAGCTCACCGGTATGCCATGCGTGGCTGACGATTCGGGCCTTGAGGTAAACGCCATGGGTGGAGCGCCGGGGGTGTATTCCTCACGGTACTGCGGGGAACTTTCATATGCCGAAACATGTCAGAAGATCATAAATATAGTAAATTGCTCCGATGACAGGGGCGCCAGGTTCCGCTGTGCCGTGGTGTGCTGTTTCCCGGACGGCCGTGAAATCGTATGCGAGGGGACGGTTGAGGGCACGGTGGGCACGATGCTCGAGGGCGAGAACGGCTTCGGATACGACCCGCTATTCATCCCGGATGGGTACGCAAAGTCCATGGCGTGTCTCACGGATGAGGAGAAGAACGCCATTTCCCACCGGGGAAGGGCATTCAGGGAGCTTGCGAAAAAGCTGGCCGCCTTAAATGACGGCGCTGACGAGGGGGAGTAAAGAGATGCTTACAAGTAAGGAGAGGGCGAAGCTCCGGGGCCTTGCAAATCCGCTGGAGCCGGTTATCATGGTGGGCAAGGGGGGCGTCACGGAAAACGTGATCGCCGAGACACGCAATGCCCTGAACACCCGGGAGCTCATAAAGGGCCGGGTGCTGGAGTCAGCCCTTATGACCGCGAGGGAGGTCTGCGACCAGCTGTGCGACCGGGTGGACGCCGAGGGCGTCCAGGCCATCGGATCGAAGTTCGTGATATACAAGAAAAATGACGACATTCCCGAGGAGAAGCGGATTAGACTGTAAAAATCACTTTAAAAAGAGGAAGCTTATGAAGATCGGTATTTTCGGCGGGACCTTCAATCCGCCGCACATCGGGCATACGCGGGCGGCGCAGGAGTCCGTAAAGGCACTGGGGCTTGATAAGCTCCTGGTGATACCCGACGCCCAGCCGCCCCACAAGGCGCTGGCGGAGGGATCTCCGGACGCGGGGACGAGGCTGGAGCTTACGCGTCTGGCGTTCGCGGGCGTAAAGCGGACACATGTCTCGGACATGGAGATAAAGCGCGGCGGCAGGAGCTACACCGTGGACACACTGCGCCGGGTCCGGGACAAATATCCCGACGCGAAGCTGTGGCTGCTCATGGGCACGGATATGCTCATGTGCTTTGAGGAGTGGCGGGATTTCAAGGCCATAATGTCGATGGCGTCCCTGGGCGTATTTGCCCGGGACGGAGGCGAGGACGAGGCCATCAAGTCCGCCGCCGCGGAGCTTGAGAAAAAATACGGCGCCACGGTGAGATTTATCGAGACGGAGGAGATAGAGGCGTCCTCTACATCCATCCGGCAGGCCCTTCCGAAAAGAGAGGGCAGGGAGTTTTTGACGGATGAGGTATACGGGGCCATAATAAAGGGCAGGCTCTATGGGGCGAGGCCGGAGTTCGAGTGGCTCCGCCGGAAAGCGTACGCCATGCTCGACCCGAAGAGGGTGGCCCACGTGGTGGGCTGTGAGCAGGAGGCCGTGCGCCTTGCCCGCCGTTGGGGGGCCGATGAGGAGAAGGCCAGGGAGGCCGGTATACTCCACGACATAACTAAAAAAGAGAAATTGGATGAACAGTTGCGTCTTTGCGAAAAATATGGTATCATCCTTGATGAGATGGAGAGGCACGAGGGGAAGCTCCTCCACTCCAAGACCGGCGCGGGCATAGCCAAATATGAGTTCGGCTGTGACGACGAGGTGTACGGGGCTATCTACTGGCACACCACCGGTAAGGAGGACATGGGACTTTTGGAGAAGGTCATATATATGGCCGACTACATCGAGCCCAACAGAGATTTTGAGGGAGTTGACGAGCTCCGGCGACTGGCCTATGAGGACCTGGACCGGGCTTTGGAGATGGGATTTAGAATGAGCATAGACGATATGACGAGCCGGGGCATAGTGCCCCACGCCAGGACCCTCGGGGCCCTTCGCTTTATCACGAAAGGATCGGAAAAATGAAGATATTCGGTTCGAGCAGGAGCTCAAAGCACGCACCGGGACACGCGGCGACGCCAAGTCACAGCGCGCCTAAGAGAAAGAAAAAGAGCTCCGGCGGACGCAAGGCGGTGATCGTCATCGCCATAGTTTTGGCAATACTGGCGGTACTCGCCGCCGTAGCGGTGATCTGGTATAAGACCCAGGTCAAGCCCCCGGAGATAACGAAAAAGCCCAATGACCCATCGCTCAATCGCCCCTCGACGACGACCGAGCCCGGCGACAAGACCACGCCGGACACACCGGGCACGACCGAGCCCGGCGATACTCAGGAGCCGTCTGAACCCGGCCCCGAGACCGCGGCGGGGAGGGTCGATGGTGTATATACGTTCCTGGTGGTGGCGAAGGACAAGGTCGGCGCCAACACCGACGGCATAATGGTCGCTAAATTCGACACGAACAGCTACACCCTAAACGTGCTGAGCATCCCGAGGGACACGCTCGTCAACGTGACCACCCGGAACAAGAAGGTCAACGCACTCTACGCCAACGGCAAGGAGGAGGGGCTTGTGAAGGGCGTGGCGGACCTTATCGGCTACGAGCCGGATTTCTACTGCCTTATAACCCTTGACGCCGTTGAGAAGGTCGTCAACGCCATCGGCGGGGTGAGGTATAATGTGCCAAGGAACATGGATTACGACGACCCGGCCCAGGACCTCCATATACACTTCAAGAAGGGTATGCAGACCCTGAACGGAAAGCAGGCCGTGGAGTATATGCGCTACCGCAAGGGCTACTCCGACCAGGACCTCGGGCGGATAGAGGCCCAGCACGACTTCCTCAAGACCATGGCCAGCCAGATACTCGCGAACAAGTCCTCGGTGCCCCTATCGTCCCTCGTGAGCATAGTTATGAACGACGTGAAAACGAGCCTTGACGTGGGGGAATGCACCTGGTTTGCCAAGGAAATGCTGAAGATGGACGCGGAGAACGTGGTCTTTGATACCCTGCCCGCCGACTGGTACGGCAGTGTCAAGGGCAGCGGCTACGAGGTGATCAAAGTCTCTGAGTGGATAGAGATGGTCAACAGGCTCCTCAACCCCTTCGATAAGGAGCTTACGGAGAAGAACTTCGACATCATCTCCATAGACTCGCAGGATAAGCTGTACGCCACCAGCGGATATATAAAGACGGATTCCTGGCGCAGTAACCCGTCAGTAAAGTCAAGCAGCGGCACGACAACAAAGCCAACAACTCCAACTACGCCAACTACACCCAGTAATCCCACAACACCGACGACGCCGACAACACCGGAGGACCCGGGCAATACCGAAAATCCGGGCAACACTGAGGACCCCGGAAATACGGAGAGCCCCGGAAATACGGAGAGCCCCGGAAATACGGAGGACCCCGGTAATACCGAAACTCCCGGCGTGACTGAGGATCCGGGAGAAACGGAAGATCCGGGAGAGACTGAGGATCCAGGTGATACCCAGACTCCCGGAGGGACGGAAGAACCCGGCGGGACGGAAGAGCCCGGAGGGGCGGAGAGCCCGGACGGGCCGGGAAGCCCTGACGAGTCCGGTGAACCGGGAGGGTCCGCCGAGCCAACCGGGCCGTCCGGCACAACGGAGCCCGGCGACACCGGCGACGGGCCTGAGGACGACACCGGGTCGACACCGCAGGAATGAACAAAATAACATTTTTACATAAGAGGGAGGTATAAATATGCTGACACCGAAGGAAATGTGCGACATAGCCGTAAAGACCCTGGACGCCAAGAAGGCGGAGAACATCAAGGTGCTGGAGACACGCCAGGTCACGGTATTGGCCGACTACTTCATCATCTGCACCGCCGGCAATATCACCCACATAAAGACTTTGGCGGACGAGGTGGACAAGGCCCTTTCCGACCAGGGCGAGGCGCCTCTGCGCACCGAGGGCTACCACGGCGGCGGGTGGATACTTGTGGATTTCGGGTGCCTCGTGGTCCACATATTCACCGACGAGACAAGGAAGTTCTATAACCTGGAGCACCTGTGGGGCGACGCCGCCCAGGTGGATATAACTGACCTCATAACCAAGTAATTTTCCGCCCGGTCACGGGCGTTTAGGAGAAGTAAGCCATGAAATACGATTTTGCTGAGATAGAGAAAAAATGGAAGGCGGTCTGGGAGCGCGAAAGGCCCTTCCGGGCCGAGACGGGCTCCGACAAGCCCAAATTCTACGGGCTGATCGAGTTCCCGTACCCCTCGGGCCAGGGACTGCATGTTGGTCACCCCAGGCCCTTTACCGCCATGGACATCGTCACCCGCAAAAAGCGGATGGAGGGCTACAATGTGCTGTTTCCCATCGGCTTTGACGCCTTCGGCCTGCCCACGGAAAACTACGCAATCAAAAACCACGTCCACCCGGCTCAGGTCACGAAGCAGAACATAGCCAACTTCACCCGCCAGCTGAAGATGCTGGGCTACGGCTTTGACTGGGACAGGGTAGTGGACACCACGGACCCTGAGTACTACAAATGGACCCAGTGGATATTCCTCCAGCTTTATAAGCACGGACTTGCGTACAAGACCACCATGCCCGTGAACTGGTGCACCTCCTGCAAGTGCGTCCTCGCCAACGAGGAGGTGGTGGAGGGCGTCTGCGAGCGTTGCGGCGCTCCAGTCATCCGAAAGGAAAAGAGCCAGTGGATGCTGAAGATCACCGAGTACGCCCAGAGGCTCATCGACGACCTTGACGATGTGGATTTCATAGAGCGGGTAAAGACCCAGCAGAGAAACTGGATAGGCCGCTCCACCGGCGCGGAGGTGACCTTCAAGGCCACCACCGGGGACGAGATCGTGGTGTTTACCACCCGGCCCGACACGCTATTCGGCGCCACGTACATGGTGCTCTCACCGGAGCACTCCCTTATCAAAAAATGGATGCCGCTACTTGAAAATGCCGAGGAGGTCCAGGCGTACCAGCGCGTCGCCGCATCAAAAAGCGACATGGAGCGCACGGAGCTCAATAAGGAGAAAACCGGCGTGAAGCTCAGCGGCGTCCGTGGGATAAACCCCGTGAACGGCCGGGAGATACCAATCTTCATATCCGATTACGTCCTGGCCACCTACGGCACTGGCGCTATCATGGCCGTGCCGGCCCACGACGACAGGGACTGGGAGTTTGCCAAAAAGTTCGGCTGTGAGATTATTGAGGTGGTCTCCGGCGGGGAGGACGTGCAGAAGGCAGCTTTCACCGCCAAGGACGAGACGGGCATAATGGTAAACTCAGACTTTTTAAATGGCCTCACCGTTAAGGACGCGATCCCAGTCATAACGAAGTGGCTGGAGGAGAAGGGGATAGGCAAGGCCAAGGTCAACTTCAAGCTCCGGGACTGGGTGTTCTCCCGCCAGCGTTACTGGGGCGAGCCTATACCCATGGTCTGGTGCGACAAGTGCGGCTGGGTGCCTCTGCCAGAGTCGGAGCTCCCGCTGAAGCTCCCGGAGGTGGACAGCTACGAGCCCACCGACGACGGCGAGAGCCCACTTTCGAAGATGACCGACTGGGTCAACACCACCTGCCCCCACTGCGGCGGGCCCGCGAGACGCGAGACGGACACAATGCCACAGTGGGCCGGGTCAAGCTGGTATTTCCTCCGGTACATGGACCCCCACAACCCGGACGCTCTGGCATCCAAGGAGGCGCTGGAGTACTGGTCTCCGGTGGACTGGTATAACGGCGGCATGGAGCACACCACACTTCATCTCTTATACTCCCGGTTCTGGCATAAGTTCCTCTATGACATCGGCGTGGTGCCCACAAAGGAACCCTACGCCAAGCGCACAAGCCACGGCATGATCCTTGGCGAGGGCGGCGAGAAGATGTCCAAATCCCGGGGGAACGTGGTCAATCCCGACGACGTGGTGAAAAACTACGGCGCAGATACATTAAGGCTATATATCATGTTCATCGGCGATTTTGAGCAGGCCGCCGCATGGAGCGACAACGCCGTCAAGGGCTGTAAGCGTTTCCTGGACCGCATATGGAACCTGGCTGAGACGAGGATCGGCGGGCCGGATACCTGCTCTCAGGCAAACGAGGCCGCCGTCCAGCGCACGATCAAGAAGGTGGGCGAGGACATCGAGGCCATGAAGTTCAACACCGCCATCGCCGCCATGATGGGTCTTGTGAACGCCTTCTATGAGAACGCCCCATCCAGGGGGGACATGAAGGCCCTTTTGCAGCTTCTCTCGCCCTTCGCGCCGCATATCGCCGAGGAGCTCTGGGAGCGCCAGGGCTTTGCCGGATACGCCAGCACCAGCGCCTGGCCCAAGTATGACGAGAGCAAGATGGCCGAGAGCGAAAAGGAGATCGCCGTCCAGGTGAACGGCAAGCTCCGTGCCACAGCCACGGTGCCAGTGGACGCCGATGATGAGACGGTACTTGAGATCGTGAAGTCCCAGGAGAAGATAGCGAAGGCCCTGGAGGGGATGGAGATCGTCAGGACCATCGTCATAAAGAACAAGCTCGTCAACCTCATTCTTCGCCCGGCAAAATAAAACGCAAAATCTTATTGACAATCGGCGGCGAAGTAATTATAATAGTCAATGCTGAATTTGTGGTTCAGCCCGAGCCCCGAGGGGTAAAATATAAGCAAAACGCTCACGCGTATGTCGGAGGGAGGGGAAATAGATGTCAGAAGTCCATGTGAAGGAAAACGAGTCTTTGGACAGCGCGCTGAAGAGATTTAAGCGTAACTGCGCCAAGGCGGGTGTCCTCGCCGACCTCCGGAAGAAGGAGTACTACCAGAGTCCTTCCGTCAAGCGCCGCAAGAAGTCTGAGGCGGCTCGCAAGAACAAGAATAAGCGTTACTATTAAGAGATATTCAATCCGGCTTATAAAAAGCCGGATTGAATTTTAGACCGTAACTTTTACTTTTTAACGAGGTGAAAATTATGCCGAAAAAGTATGAGATAGTCAGAAAAAAGGTCCTGACCCCGGATATAACAAGTATTTCCGTATACGCGCCACTTATCGCGAGGAAGGCCAGGGCCGGACAGTTCATAATCCTCCGCGCCTCGTCCGACGGCGAGCGCGTACCTCTAACCGTGTCCTCCACCGACGGGGATCTGGTGACTGTGGTATATCAGAAGGTGGGGGACTCCACCATGACGCTGGACGAGCTGGACGCCGGGGAGTGCCTTACGGACTTTGTGGGCCCGTTAGGCGAGCCCACGCCGATCGAGGGCGTAAAAAAGGCCGCGGTCGTTGGCGGCGGCCTGGGCTGTGCCATAGCGTTGCCGGTGGCGAAGGCACTGCACGACGCGGGGGCGAAGGTGGACCTTATCGGAGGCTTCCGGACGAAGGACATAGTCATACTGGAAGATGAGATGAAAAACGCCTCGGATAACCTGTACATCTGCACCGACGACGGCTCTTACGGGTACGCCGGGTTCACCACCGGGAAGCTTGAGGAGCTGCTTAACAGTGGCGAGAAATACGACAGGGTCTACGCCATCGGGCCCTTGGTTATGATGAAATTCGTCTGCCGGGTGACGGAAAAATTCGACATCCCCACCACCGTCAGCATGAACCCGATAATGATAGACGGCACGGGAATGTGCGGCTGCTGCCGGGTCACCGTGGACGGCCAGGTGAAGTTTGCATGTGTGGACGGGCCGGATTTTGACGGGCACAAGATAGATTTTGACGAGACTATCGCCAGGGCCGCAACGTATAAGGAGTTTGAACAGCGCCGCAGGGCGGAGCACAAATGCAGATTGGAGGGTATGAGCAATGGCTGACATGTCCCCTGAAAAAACTAAAATGCCGGAGCAGGAGCCGGAGGTAAGGAACAAAAACTTCCTGGAGGTGGCAAAGGGCTACACACCGGAGCTTGCAAAGCGTGAGGCGGGCAGGTGCCTCGGGTGTAAAAATCCACGCTGTGTGGAGGGCTGCCCCGTCAGCGTGCCTATCCCGGAGTTTATAGGACACATACAAAAGGGCGATATGGAGGGGGCGTACAGGGCCCTATCCAGGGCGAACGCCCTGCCCGCCGTCTGCGGACGGGTATGCCCACAGGAGAATCAGTGCGAGGGAAAATGCGTCCGGGGAATAAAGGGCGAGAGCGTGGGTATCGGCAGGCTTGAGAGGTTCGTGGCCGACTGGGCCCTGGAGAACAACGTGGCGAATACGGACAAGGAGCCCGACAACGGCCACCGGGTGGCGGTCATCGGCTCCGGCCCCGCGGGGCTCACCTGCGCCGGGGAGCTTGCCAGGAAGGGCTATCGCGTCACGGTTTTTGAGGCTTTCCACGTGGCCGGGGGAGTGCTGAGCTACGGAATACCGGAGTTCAGGCTTCCAAAATCCATCGTGGAAAAGGAGGTCGACAAGCTCCGAGACCTGGGTGTGGACATAGAGCTAAACACCGTTATCGGTAAGGTTTTATCCATTGATGAGCTGTTTGAAATGGGCTACGAGGCCGTGTTTATCGGCTCCGGCGCGGGACTTCCGCAGTTTATGAAGATACCCGGAGAGAGCCTGGTGGGCGTATTTTCGGCGAATGAATATCTCACGAGGATAAACCTAATGAAGGCGTATAAGCCGGACAGTCCGACGCCCATATTTGAGAGCAAAAAGGTGGCTGTTTTGGGCGGCGGGAACGTGGCGATGGACGCGGCGCGGTGCGCAAAGCGCATGGGCGCGGACGTGCATATAGTCTACCGCCGGGGCGAGGCGGAATTGCCCGCCAGAGCTGAGGAGGTACACCACGCGAAGGAGGAGGGGATACATTTTGATCTTCTCTGTAATCCCGTGATGATCGAGGGGGATGAGCGTGGGAGAGTCAGGGCCATGAAGGTCATTCGCATGGAGCTGGGAGAGCCCGACGCGTCAGGGCGGCGCAGGCCGATTCCTGTTGAGGGAAGCGAATTTGAGATGGAGGTGGACACGGTGATCGTGGCCATCGGGACATCGCCAAATCCCCTTATACGCTCTACAACTCCGGGGCTTGACGCCAACAAATGGGGCTGTATCACAACAGGGGAGGACGGCTCTACGTCAAGGGAGGGAGTGTTCGCCGGGGGCGACGCTTCGACCGGGGCGGCGACGGTGATCTTGGCCATGGGAGCCGGGAAAACCGCGGCAAAATCAATAGACGAGTACCTGAAAAATAAGTAAAAAAAGAGAAAAATTGAACAATTTATACTAATATCCATTTAAAAGTAGACACCGAGCGGCCCCGTGTGATAGGGAAACAAAGTGAACCATGGGCAAAACGGTACGGCACAGTGAAAAAGACGTAGTTGGTATTCCGGCTACGTCTTTTTCGTTGCGTTTATGAAGATCGTTTTACAGAGAGAAACCTGCCTTATTTTCACATGGCGTTGCCAATAGATGAACCTCTTAAAACAAGTTTTCTTGTGGCCTTGGCGAAAACCAATAAACAGGTAAATGCATTTTATAACTGAATGACTTACTGTGGGCTTCCTATCATCACAGTGACAACAAATATGTTCTCCAGCTCGTTGTATTCCCAGCTGTAATCGCCGTGGTATTTTTTGAGTGTCTTATAGACGCTTTTAAGCCCGTATCCGTGGAGCTTTTTGTCCTCCTTGGCGGTGACCAGATGTCCCTCGCGTGTCTCGGGCACGGTATCGCAGCCGTTGCTGATGACGATGACGCTGTAACCGTTGCGCATGGTCGTTTCCAGAGAGACGAAACGCTTTTCGGACTGTGCCGCCGCTGTGAGGGCGTTGTCCATCAAATTTCCCAGAATCGCTACAAGGTCGATGTCCTCCACATGCTTTAAGTTGCAGGATCGAACATAGTAGTCAAACCGAATATTCCGGCATTCACATTCCAGAACGTATTTATTGATCATCACGTCCAGCATCATATTCCCGCTGCGGCAGTTGCTGGTATAGGTTTTCAGCTGATCCGATAAGGCCACAATGTATCTCTCTATTGCCGGGTCTGTGTTTAAAGACTGGATCGCCGCGAGATGGTTTTTCGCGTCGTGAGCGTAGGCCATCAGCTGCTGGTTTTGTTGGTCCAAAATGTCATAGTAGGACTTCTCCGTCAAAAGCCGTTCGTTCTCGCTCTTCATTCGCATCCGCTCACTGTCCATTTCAAGCTGATGTTGATATGTTATAAACAGGAGAACCGTCGAGCCGAAAAAAATTAAGCTGGAAAGCGCCAGCAAATATTGGACCTTGGGCGTTATACCGTCCTGCAAGCAAATATACCAGAAAATCGCAAGGCACACACTGGGCAAAAGTGGAAAGAACAATAAAGACAGTTGGTGCTTTGACCCCCGTGCGTTGGGCACGACGATATAGGACAGGATAAGGCACGTCAGGAACAGCAGAACCTTGCAGGTAGAGCATTCGATGATAAGCAGGGCGGGATTGGTGTTGTAGCCTGAAGGCTCAGTGTGGGTGAGTGCGGAAATCGCCAAGACGGAACCCACTTCCAGCGCGAGATTGATTACCGCAAGGCAAACGGAGTACCCCGCTGCCTGAAACGGGCGGAGCTTGAAGCACCAGACACCGAAGCAAAATTGACTAATGCCGGATACGATGAAATTGATCAGCGCGTTATTCTGGAACACCAGGTTGACGGCGGAACACATCTCGAAAAGGGACAGTCCCAGGAGGACGCACTTAGCCGTCGAAAATCTCTTTTCTGCAATCCGGGAGTAAAATATATAGACAATCAGCATCTCGAAGGCGTAAACCACGCAGGAAATGACAGGGTCGCGCATTTTTATCGCCTCCTTAAGTATTCAAACCAGTATTTATGAAAAGCAGCCTGCTTTCTGGGGGCGACGGGGATTCTTGTGCCGTCCGTCAGGATAAGCTCGGTGTAGGAGTATTGCTGTACATAGTGGAGATTTACAAAGAAGGATTTATGTGCCTGATAAAAGAATAAGGGGGGCATTTTCTCACACAGCTCGTCAAAATTGCAATGGAGCGTAAAGCTTTGGCGGTTGGTTTTCAGAATGACCTTTCTGTTGGACCGGGTGATGTAGAGAATGTCGTCAATGAGCACCCGCTGCTGGGCGTTGTCCCCGTAGAGGAAGATGTCCACATACGCCTCGTCGATATATTCCATGGCCTTATCGAGCCCTGAATAGAGTCTTTTCACGTCAAAGGGCTTGGAGAAGAAGCGGAAGGCGTTCACATCCATTGCGTCGTCCTGGTACTCGTTGTGGTTTGTGACGAAAAAGATGGCGATCTTGCTGTTGCGGGCGCGGAGCTCTTTCGCCAGCGAAATGCCGTCCAGGTCCTCCATCTGAATATCCAGAAAGGCAAGGTCGAAGCTCATGTCTCCGTCAAGGACCTCCTTTGGGGAGGCCGCCAAAACAACACTGTACTTAATGAGCCGATCAGCCATATACTCCCGCACATATGCGGATAATGAGTCGAGATATTGCCGCTCATCGTCACAAATTAGAATGTTCAATCCAATTTTCCCCCTACAAAATAGCTCTGTGGTAATATTGTAAGTCTATTTTATCATTTTTGCGTTGTTTCATCAAGAGGTGTGAAGTCGTACAAATCTCTTTATCTGCGTGTTTTTCTTGCAGTTTTGCAAGTATCAAAATCAGCAATTCCGCACGTTTTTCTTGCCTTTCTGCTTACCCTCTTGAAGTCGAAAAATCAGTGTGTTATTTTTTAGCCAAGGAGGTGAAATCAATGAAAAATAGCAAAACACTGATCGCAAAGATTGCGAAGACTGCGGCTGAGAAGGCATTGAGGGCGGATGCCCATCAGACTACTTGCGCATTTTTTTATCAGCCTAAAGCGCCTGCTGGTCTAAACCGGTTTAAGAAGAACAAAGTATGATGTTTAGGCTTTCATGCGCAATTACTGATGCGTTGTGTAAGGCAGAAGTAGTTGAGAAAAAGGAAAAAGAGCTGTATACGTATGGTTTCTTTGTTTTGCTATCGCAGGGGATATATTTCCTACTATCTCTAACTTTCGGTTTTCTGCTGGGGATTCCTTTTGAGAGCGCTGTGTTCTATATTATGTTCTCAAAGCTCCGCAGATACGCGGGAGGCTTTCATGCTTCAACGGAGAGCGTCTGTATGTTTAGTACCACACTGGCATTGTTCTTTTCCGCTCGAACCATCCGCGAGCTAAGAAATATCGGAAGTATAGCCATTCCAGGTTGCGTACTCGTATTAGCGAGCTTTGTAGTCTATAGGCTGTGCCCCCTGGATTCGCCGGAAAAACCCCTTGATGAGAGCGAAAGAAAGTCCTACAAGAAAAAGTCGGCGGGGATATTGATAACATTTGTTCTCATTACGCTTGTCGGCTGCTTGCTGAAGATTTACTGGATTTTATATGCCTCAACTACCAGCATAGTGATAGAAAGCGGCCTTCTGATTCTCGGAAAAGTAAAACTTTTGTGTGCTAAGCACCAGCGTATTCAGTAAAATCACTGTACATCGGAATCTCGTTCAAAAAACGTCACACAAGCCTAAATCGACACGCGCCTTTTCGAACCATTTTTGCATTCGGAAGTCACAGGCAGACAGCTAACAATAAATAAAAGGAGGAAAATAATGAAGAAAAGCATACTTGGAACTCTCATTTGCGTCATGCTTATCTGCGTGATGGTCGCTTCCTTAAGTTTTTCCGCGTTTGCGGTGACAGATGCCAACGTGAAGGATGAGTCGTACTACATGAGCTATGTTTCGGCGAATTCATGGGCAGCGACCGGTGGACGTTATAAAACAAACAACTCCAGGGTGTATGTAGCGCCCGAAAAATCTCCCACAGGATACACGGAAGCACAAACTCGTTGCTATGTCGGAGGTGTCACGACAAACTCGACAACAGCGAAAGCTGGCTATGCCCTTCTTAAGGATGGGAAAAAATACGCGATAAGTAACACGGTATTCCAGAGCGGAGATTATACAACTAACAAAGGGGTATGGACCTGGTTAAGACTCACGCCTAATAGCGGTGCGGGAACTCTCAGCGGGGTATGGAGTCCAGACTGGACCGGTAATACTCAGGGCGGAGAGGTACTGCTCGTCTGAGGACCCTTGCGGAATCATTTTGGCTGTCTGCTTGTGAGGCCATTGAGGATGCCATAAAACGGCATCCTCAATGGTGATATGTTTTTATATTCAAAATGTTCAAAGGCTTGCGATGTCATGGAGGATTTATCTATGAACGGTATCAAAAGAACTTTTATCCTATTCGTTTGTTTTGCGCTGTTACTCTCCCTTGCGTCTTGCGCCCAGGGGCAGGTCAACGAAGAACGGCTCCCCGGAGGCGTCCCGGATGGGACTGAGCCAGGCGGCGGGCCACAGCTGCCTACCGGAGACGGTCCGCAGCCGCCCGCCGGCGGGCCAAGTGAGAACGAAGGGCACAACGGATTTTACCTTGACGAATATGTCGAAATTGAGGACAGCACATTCGAGGATACGCGCGTCGGGCCGGGACAAGGGACGCTCCTATATACGGTGACCTCCGTGGGGCTCTATGACAGCCTGGAGGACGCCGGAATCAGCGAGGAATCCTACGCCGTCTCGGGAGAGGATAAATACGACCACTATGTCAAGGTCGACATGACCGTTCAAAATGTGGACATAACGGACATTAGCCATGATTATTCGATCAACGCCTTTGGCCTTCAGTGCCGGCTGTATCCGCTCAGGGATGCTGTGTGGTTCAGCCTTGGCGGCCTGGAGGACGAAGACGGAAGGGGCTATTTCCATTATAAGCTCCCGCCCACCGGTGAAGCTATGGAGATTTCGGTGGCTTGGGGATTGACGGACAGCGAGCTTGCGGACCTGCGCGACGCCGGCGGCATCTGGCTCACCTACGGTATAAACGTCTGGCAGAAGATGGAGCTGGAGGGGCTGATATGAGAGGACTTTTGAAAACCGAGCTCAAGAAGGCATTCCAAAGCCCCTGGTTTATATCGGCGGTCCTTATCGGCCTTGCCTGCGCGGCATGGTGCCTTTTAGACGCCGCAAAATGGGTCTACGGCGAGGGCGGTTGGTACGAGTTCCGGGAAGGCTGTATGCGGACGGGGACGATCGCCGGGGCCCCGGAGAGCACGACACTCTACAACTGCTGGCTGGGAATGTCCCAATCTACCGCTCACACGGTATTTTACAGGATATTTCCACTTTTGGCCCTCCTGCCCTGCGGCATAGGCATCTCGGAGGAGCTAAACGGCGGCTATGTGAAGGCTGTCATACCGTTGGTGGGCCGGAGGAAATATTTCTCCGCCAAGCTCACGGCGGCATTCCTCTCCGGCGGAGCCGCGGTGTGTATTCCACTTTTGGTGAGCTTGGCCGCCACAGCCGCAGTCGTCCCAGCAATCGATCCGGTGCCTTACATGAGTGAGTATTATGCGGTAAGTCACGGGGATCTGTTTTCATCCTTTGCCTATTCAAGGCCGCTCCTGTATGCTCTCGCGTTTTGCGCTGTGGACTTCATTTTCGGCGGACTTTTCGCCTGCCTGGCGCTCCCCGTGGCTCTGCGGAGCGAGAAACGCATCGCGGCGGTGGCCGTGCCGTATATAGCCCTGCTGCTGGCGGACGCGGCAAAGGGATTTCTTTTCTATATAAGCTATCTGGAAGTATCTCCTTTGGACCTGATAAGCGTTACGCGGTTCAATATGGCAAAGCCCTGGATATACGGCCTGTGGCTCGCGATTTTAGTGTTTGTCGGTGTGTTTTTCGGCCTTGGGGAAGGAGCGAAAAGAGACATTGTTTAAGGCAATACGCTATGACCTCCGGTACGGTGTCATGGAGGGCTTTAGAAAATACCTTCTTGCCGCCGCGTTCGGGGCCTTTGTATTCGTTAATTTCTTCTTCGATTCGGTGGGTCAGTCCATGTATTTTACCGGCGGACCCTGGAACATGAGGGAGCTGGGCCTTTCCGTGGGCGACCTTATCATTTTTGAGCTGGGGGCAAACTTTGGACGGACCGGAAGCAGTGGGGCTACTTCCTTCAATTTCCCGACCCTCTGGTACATATCCATCCTGCTGCCGTGCTACATGACCTTGACCCTGGCCTCCGACGACATCAGCGCCGGGGGCGTACAGATCATGTCACGGCTTCAAAGGCGTGGGAAGTGGTGGCTCTCCAAATGTGTCCTCTGCGCCGTGTCGGTCGTTCTCTACTATCTGACGCTTTACGCCGCCACATGGGTCATATGTGTCACAGCCGGTTTTGAGAGCTCTATCGTGCCGGAAGAAACCATTTTTAATTCTGTGTTCGGCGTAATGTTCATAGCCTCCGAGACAACTCCCACCGCTCTTTTCGTATCGCTCATCATCCAGCCCTGTCTTGTGGCGACGGCGCTGAGCCTTGTGGAGCTTACCATAACTCTCTTTGTAAAACCCATCTATGCCTTCATTGCCGTGGCGGCGTATCTCGCGGCCAGCACATTGATCATCTCCCCGGCCTTTCTTGGCAGCTTCGCTATGCCCATAAGGTCCTCGGCCATCGGGGTCTACAATTTTGACTTTCCCTCCTGCCTGCTTATATGCGTGACACTTTCGGCCATCGCAATACTTGCGGGTCGGTGGAAGATCATAAAAACTGATATACTGTAGGTGAACGATATGGAAATTGAGCTTCAAAATGTGACTAAGACCTTTGGACACACCAACGTCATCGAGGACGTGTCCATGTCCATGCGCTCCGGGCGCGTCTACGGCCTCCAGGGCAT
>CANRLF010000035.1 GCA_947631395.1 uncultured Oscillospiraceae bacterium | reverse complement strand
CCTCACCGTACATACGATGGTGTTATGCGATTGGTGTCACGCGGGACGATAGCCTATCAACCTTTAATAGCGGCCTGTGCCGCGCAAATGGGCGGAAGGGGAAGCGCTTTCCAAAACCACCGCGTGCGCGTTGGGGCGGCGCTTTCCCTCTACTTTGCATCGGATCGGGTCGTCCGGGTCCCCGCCGAAGCGGAGATACCAGTCGAAGCCCTCCGGTGAGGCCACGATCTTCTCCACGAACGCCTCGATGACGCTCTCGGGCACGTCCCGGTCCTCGCTGAAGTCCGTGTACCGCTCCAATGCGTAGCGCAGGACGGTGAGCTTCTCCTCGTAGTCCGCCACCTCCGGCGGCGCCTCTTTGGCCTCCAGCTCGCCGATCTCCCGCCGCAGCCGGTCCATCCGGGGCTCCAGTTCGTCGCACTTGGCCCGGAACATATCCTTGCCGATCTCCCCGTCGGAGCGCATCTCCACCAGGTTGTCGAACTTGCGATTGAGCTTTTCCAGCTCCGCCCGCTTCCGCTCCAGGGCCGCGCTCACGTCCTCCCGCTCCTCGGCGTCGCCGATGTGGTCGGCCAGCATGGAATTGGCCAGGGCCAGCACCCGCTCCTTGTCGGCCAGGTAGTCCCGGAAGATCAGGTTCGCCATCATCTGCAGCCGCCATTCCGGGATCATGGGCGTCCGACACGCGCCCTCCAGGGGCAGGCCCCGCTTTTTCCGGCTCTCATAGGAGCCGTTCTGGATGACCCCGTAGCAGAGATAGGCCGGGTCCGCCTTGCCGTTGGTCCGGGTCCACACCCGCTTGCTGAACCGCCGCCCGCAGTAGCATATGAGAAGCTTGCCCCAGACGGTGGAGCGGGGGTGCTTGCCCATATACCTTCTCTCGCCCCGCTGGGCGCCCTCGCGCTTGTCTCTCTTTGAATCCATGATCCTCTGCACCCTTTCAAATTCTTCTTTGGTGACGATGGGCCGGTGGGTCCCCTGGACCTGGACCAGCTCCAATTCACCGTAATTGCGTATCTTCTTCTGGGTGAGGTAGTCCGGCGTGAACTCCTTGTGGTAGGTCATGACCCCATAGTAGAAGGTATTTTTCAGCACATGGGAGATGACCGTACAGTGCCAGCGCCGCTTGCCCGTGGCGGTGAGCCGGCCCCGCCGCTCCAGCTCGTTTTTGATGGCCATGAGCCCCTCGCCGTCCAGGTACATGTCAAAGATCAGGCGGACGGTCTCGGCCTGTTCGGGATTGATGACCATCTCCTTCCCCACCCGGTCATAGCCCAGGATGTTGCCGTTGCCGTAGACAACGCCGTTTTCCATACTGGTCTGCTGGCCGCTCTTGACACGGATGGAGGTCTTGCGGCTCTCGTCCTGGGCCAGGGTGGCCATCAGGCTCAGCCGCAGCTCCCCGTCGCCGTCGAAGGTCTTGATGTTGTCGTTGATGAAAAACACCTCGACGCCCATGGCCCGCAGCATCCGGGTGTACTGCAGGGTATCCACTGTGTTCCGGGCGAACCGGGACACCTCGCGGGTGATGATCAGGTCGAACTTACGCTTCTTGGCGTCCCGGATCATCTTCATGAACTGGGGCCGCTTCTCGGCGGAGGTGCCGGTGATGCCCTCGTCGATATACTGGCCCACCAGCGTCCACTCCGGCCGGGCGGACATGATGGGCTTGTACCAGTCCACTTGGTTCTCCAGCGCGGACAGCTGGGCCTCATGCTCCGTGGACACGCGGGCGTAGATCACCACCCGCCGCTTGGCAAAATCGGAATTTGTCATATCGTCACCTCCTCTTTCGTCGGGACCTCTCCCATGTCGAATTTGGAAAGGTCCACTATCTCCGCGTAGTCAACCGCGATGCCGCGAAACACATGCGCCGGTATCTTGCCGTCCTTGTAAAGCTGCTCGATCAGCTTCAGCGCCGCGAAGCAGCGGGCGGCGTCCCGCTCATCTATCATTTTATCCATAGCTCCACCCCCTGGCAAATGTGTGAAATCATCGGGCGTCCCGGTCCCGCTGGCGGCGAAGATACCTGGCGTAATGCTCGCAGGCCTTGACGACGAATTCCTCCCGCTTCTTAGCGTCGTAGCTCTCCGGCACCGCGCCCCGGAGCCGCTCCCAAGGCACACGCACCGCCTCCCGCTGGTTGGGCTTCTCCCTCTCCATCAGTTCGGCGGTGAACTCCAGCGTCAGTGTCGCAGCCTGACTTTTTTCTTTCAGGTGGTACGCCTGCGACACAGAGGGGGAGCAGGCATTTTTCTCCATCTCTTCCAGCACCCAGCGCTGCTCCTCCGGCTTGAGATAGGACAGGCTCACGGCAGGTGTAAAGGCGATGCTCCCCCGGTCTACCAGTTCCAGCAGCTCCGGGAGCAGATACGTCAGGCGGATATAACGGTGGATTTGGTTACGGCTGTCACCGTTTTCCTTGGCTATTTCTTCATACGAGTTCAACTTTTTCCCAACTTGGGATAAAGTTAAATCTGTTCTTTCCCCTTGCCTGCTCATGGCCTCCAACTTCATCTTATAGGCGAACGCTTTTTCGCTGGGGAGAATATGCTCCCGCTGCAAATTGGCGTCCACTACCGCTATGGCGGCCTCATCGTCGGTCATGGGCTGAACGATGACCGGCACGGATTCCATATCCAATCGCCGGCAGGCCGCCAGCCGCCGATGGCCGGATATGACCTCATAGCCCATGGCGGCGTCCGCCATAGGCCGCACGATCAGGGGCGTGAGAACGCCCCGCCCCTGTATGCTCTCGGTGAGGGCGTCCATCTCCTCATCCTCCCGCACCTTATAGGGGTTTCCCTCGAAGGGGTGCAGGTCCCTGACGGGGATGATCGCCGTTTTCCTTTCCATTTTCCTCATATCATCTCGTCCTTTCCTTATTTCGTTGCCGCTGCCGGGCGTCCGTTTCCAGACGGCGCTCGGTCAGGAGAAGGTCGTACAGGCGCGGGGACTTTTTCAATATCCGCTCCGCTGTACGAAGGTTTTGGCGCAAGGGCGTGATCCGTCGGGTCACTTCCCTGCGCCGTTCTTTGTTCTCCGCCTTGTCCTCCGGGGACTTCGGGCGGCGTATTCGGTTGCTGATCTTGTCCCGCTCTTTTTCAAGCGAGACGATCTCACCCTTTGTTTGGTTTACATAAGATTCTAAGTCCGTGACGGTGTGCAGCTCGTTTGCCCGCAAAAAGTGGTGGTCCGCCACATACTGTTCCAGGTTCCGGGCCTCGTTTCGCAGCTCCGCCGAGCGTATCGCGCTCTCCCGCGCCATTTTCAGCAGCAGGATCATCACATAGAACATGGCCTCTATGAACACCTCCACGCCGTCCCGGCGATGGCCGATGTCGAAGTCCAGCTTCTTCAAAAGGTCGTCCAGCGGATACTTCCGCTTCACGGGCGGCGGCTGCCGCCAAATCGGCTCCTCCCGGTTGCGGACAAACACGGCGGTGATCCGCTCCACGGTGAAGCCGATGGAATCCAACCGCACCGGGCGCTTCCATCCGGGGGCCGTCACCGTCATGTGCTTATATCCCTCGGTCCGATTCAGGATATAACCCCTGGCCCGGAGGCGGGCGTACAGGTCCTCCATCCTCCGGCAGTACGGCAGCGCCTCCCGCACATCATTGGCCACCGCTTCCCGATGGGACTTGCCGTAGTGATGGTAGAAGCCCGCGTTTTCCAGCACGTCCTTGCCCCGCTCCCGGCAGATCACGTCGGAGATACGCCGCAGCTGGATGTGATCGCCGATCTTATTGCGGAACTTCAGCCCGTCCTTGAACGACACGCTGTTCACCACAAAATGATTGTGGAGGTTATCGGTATTCAGATGGGTCGTGACCACCACCTGGAACCTGTCGCCCCACATACGGTGGGCCGTTTCCACACCAATGGCGTGGGCCTCCTCCGGCGTGACCTCGCCGGTCACGAAGCTCTGATAGCCGTGATAGGCCACCACCGCGCCCCGCTCCCCGAACCGCCGCTTGACCGCCATCATCTGGGCATAGGCGTTCCGCTTGGAGCAGTTGACGCCGGAGACATACAGCCGCTGGTCCGTTTTGCCGTCGTTCTCGGCATAGCGGAGGGCGGCGTACAGGTCCGCGTCCAGATACCGGGCGTCCGTGGTCTTATTGGGATTGGCGGCGTAGTCAATGACCTCCTTTAGGCGGCCCTTTACCGGCCAGAATCCGGTGGTGGCCATGCGTTCTCCTTTCCCGGAGCGATAAGGTGCTCCATATCCGACATGAGCGCGAGGGCGGCGGCGTTGACCTCCGGGGAGAAGGGCTTTTCCGTGAGGGCGTCCAGCTTCTCAAAGAGCGCAAAAAAGGCGTCGGGCAGCGCCACTCCCGGCTCATAGCCCAACGCCCTCTGGCGGATATATTCCGCCGTGGAAAGACCGCAGCCCTTCGCGAGTGCCGTGATCCGCCCCTTGTCCCGGTTCGATACCCGCAGATACAGCCGGTCCGGCTTATCTTTCTTGTTCATGCACAGTCCTCCTTCTTTAAAAATGGGCGCGAAAAAGCCGATGGGATGAACCCATCGGCTGCTTGCGCTGTTTGGTTTATCGTTCCATTTCCCTGCGCCTTTTCAGGCTCTTAATGATGTCGTTCACATTACCCGTATTGGTCACTCCCGGATACTTCTTTTCAAAATCCACCAAGGCCTCTTTTGCCGCTTTCTCAGTACTTCGATACTGCTCATACAAAGATTCGAGCTGACCGTCCCGCATGACCTTTTCAATAAAGTCTCTGGAATCCGGGGGCAGCTTTTCCCAGCTATCGTACAGATCGCATACCGCAGTCTTGATCTGTTCAAGGCTGAGCGGTTTACCGCGCTCCTTTTCCTCCCGCAGGATGCCAATAACGTCCGAGATGTCGTTTTTGTACTGTCGGCCTGACATCAGCTTCATGGCAACAAGATATGCGCCCGTGACGGTGCGGACTTCCAGGACGTGTCCGAACATTTTATAATATTCCGAATACTGCAGAAGTCTGGGCGAATAGGACCTTGTTTTCGTAAAGTCCGAGTTGAGCCATCCGTTGGGAAGACCCATTTCATCGCCCACTCTGTTGATGGCATCCTTCATAGAGGAGGACGCACGAATGATGGCGTCGATATCATAGGTCATATCCCGAAAACCATAATTGACGAGAACGGCCGCTCCTCCGATCAGAATGATCTCAGCGGGTACTTTTGTGCCGTTCAATTTGCGGAACTCTTTGGCGAGTCGGCTCAGGCAAGCATCGATATTGTCTTTTGTGACGGCGATATCAGCAGACATCTCTGACCCCACTTTCCACGATATTGAAGCGCAGGAACTCCGGTATGGCGCTGTTCATGCATTCCCGGCGATGTTTATCTGTCCCCTGGGCCGTATCTGAGAGGACGGCGCCTACCGGATACAACACCTCCCACAGCTTCTGTGTGCGGATGTCATTGTAGTTCGTGCAGAGAGGAACATCATTCACCCTGGACAGATAATCCACCATAGCCAGCAGGTAGAAGGCCTCGGCGTACCATTTGCGGTCATACAGAGTTCTGACCTCGTCTGTTTCAAGCGTCCCAATGATAAAATCAATATCGCCTTTATCCTTCACCAGATGGCAGACATTGCTTTTGAACACCTCGAAAGAACTCCTCTTAGGCTGAAGGGCCCGCTCGGTCATCTCCCGTTCGATCAACCTTTCCATGGGAACGTCCAGGACCTTTGCGATCCTGTACAGGGTATCCGCGGAGCATTTTTCAATGCGGGCCTTTTGGCTGCATATGTCGACGATGGTCGTCTGAGGGACGCCGCTCTCCTTGGACAGGCGGTACTTGGACATCTTCCTCTCGGCCAACAGCTCGTTGAGATACAAGGTCATCACCCCTCTTTCCATCCTCAATATATCGGTTGACCGAACTATTGTCAATAGTTTTCTCAAAAGCGCGGGGATTATCCTGTCAACGGGGTATTAGGGGCGGCAGCCCCTAAGGGGGACCGCGGCGGCGGTCCATCGGAACTTGTGCCGCACAAGTTCCCTGTTTATTACGGTGTGGGACGCGCCCCGGGGGAGGATACATCCGTTCCGGCGCGGCTCACTCCGTTGATCATGGTCTTATCCTTGGGTGCCAAGGTTGGCGCCGGGCAATTTCAGCGGCGGCGCCAAAACAGCCCGTTTTCGGCACCTATCCAAAGAAATCCAGAAAATTCAGCACCGTATCCTCGATTTCCACCTGTTCCGCCGCCTCATCGACTGGATTCGACTGCGTTTGAGGTGATGTCTGCGTTACCATTGGCTGGGGCACGCTTTTAAGTTCCGCACGGATGGTTTCCACGATCCGGTTCAGGAAAGCGTCCTCCCGTATCTGTTTTGCCTGGGCCTCCGCATAGGCGTTTACCGCTTGGATGATGGCGCGATTCTTGGAGTTCTCAACGCCCTGCAGATACTCCCACGCCCGGCGCTCCTCCTCCCGCTCCAGATGGAAGCGCAGATTGAGCCGCTGGACGCTCATGCGCCGCCCCGCCGCCGCAGGGACATCTCCGCCATATACTCATAGCCCTGAGCGGCGGCGCATACGTCCTCATCAATGAATGCCCGTTTTACGTCGTAGTCGGCGAAGTTCTTCACCAGGCACCCGCCGCCTCCGACCACATAGAGCTTCATCAGCTTCGGGTCGTACTCGTGCTCCCGGAGCTTGCGGAAGATTCCTTCCGCATACGCCCTCGCGGTGGCGGTGATCGTTTCCAGATACGCCCCGTCGATATCCGCCGTCCCGGTGCGCAGCACCCGGTCGATCAGGCTGTCGTCGATGGCGGCGTGGTGCTTACGCATGACGTTCTCCCGGACCTGCAGCACGCACTGGTGGGTGCCGTATTTTTCGGTGAACATCCGCTGCATGTCCGGCTTCCGGTCCATGATATACATGACGTTCATGGTGCCGTTTCCGATGTCGCAGAGCATATTCACGCCCTCGAAGTCCCGTAGCCTGTCCGCCACGGCGGCAAAGCCCTGGGGAAAGACCTCCGCTCCCGCGAAGCGGACATGATAATTCACGCCCCGAAAAGAGAATTCCGCCTCCTCCCGCTGGAGCAGGTACTCCTTGAAAGCCGCCTTCTGCCCGGACATCCAGGTGAGGGGCAGGCCCGTCGCCAGGTAAACATTGGCCTCCGTGCGCCGGACCAGGCGCAGCTCCCGTGCGATGGCGGCCAAGGTGAGAACGTAAAAGTCCTCGTCCTTCATCTTCTCCGGCGTGAATTCCTTGTGCCCCACGCCGACGGTGTAATACTTGCCCTCCCATACCAGCAGGTCGTTGGTGAAGGTGGGCTCCGCGTCGCTCTTCAGCAGGCCCGTGGGGAACACGCAGTTGGCCGTTTTGATGTTCCCGTATCCGTGGTCCACGCCGATGATGAGCATGTTGTTTGATTCGATCATGTCGTAACTCCTTTCACATTTCTAAATTGTTGTGCTGTAGGATCTCCGCGTAAAGTTCCTTGTCGCCCGGCAGGACCGCCTGGAGAAAGTAGCTGCAGTAGACGCCGTAACGGCTGATGAGCTGCACACATTGGTTCTCCCCGCCATCGTCCAGCAAGAGGCAATGGCCGTCCACGCAATTACAGCACTTCTTGCGCGCCAGCCTTCGCACTCTGCCGGCCTGTCCCGCCGTGACCTTCAAGATCATGGCTCCCGACCTCCTTTCCGTTTTTGGGCAGCAAAAAAGACCGCCCCTCTCGGAGCGGCCTGTTTCCTGCCCTCTGCCTGTTAAATAGCGGAAAGAGCGGCTTTTCCACGAAATCAAGTAACAACTACAAAACAAAATGCGTAACACGCCGAAAATATTGATTTTACGGTCTGTTCAGCCTATAATGGTCCATAGAAACACATGAAAGAACGCCGGACGGAGGAAAAAATAATGGAGCGGAGCATTTTCACCTTTTCCGCCGATCACCGGGACGGACGCGTGTATCTGGGCGGGAAAATGTATCCGGCAGGCACCTTTGCCGTGCATCTGCTCAACCAATATTACCTGAACGACACCGCCGCCCGGCTCAGCGTCTTTCGGGACGAGACTGGCTTCCATATCCGCGACCAGCTCCGGCACGGGTATCTGAACATCGATGAGTTCCTGAAAACCGGTGCCAACACCCTGGAAGCCTTGAAGGCGCTGCCGAAGCTGCGCCCCTTTGATACGCTGGACCGCAGCGCCATCATCCAGAGCGTAACAGACCTGTTCACGGAGGAGAACGGCGAGTGCATCTGCAAATACTTCTCTGACCGCGCCAGCGTCAGCACGCTGGGTCAGGCGGAGATCCACATCGGTACGGCATACCGCCGCTGCGAGGATATAGGCACGCCGGAAGCGGAAGCCCTTATCGGGCGCGTGGATTCCGTTCTGGCCTTCTTCGATCATATAGGCGATGATCTGTACGACGCCAACCGAAAGCTGCGGGCCTTCGTTGCCCGTCTGGACGAGGCGGAGCGTTTTGACGAGGCCCATCTGCTGCCCCTCACCATGGAGATCTTCGGGCCCGTGCCTTTCCCCGTCACGGAGGAGTATACCTCTCTGAAAAAGAACAAGGCCAGCGGCGGCATGACCGTTGCCCGCCATCTGACCTTTGACCGCTATCTGGCCTTTGTGCTGACTGACTTCTTTGAGGGACTGCACCACGGGCATTACCCCCGGCGCTGCGGCGTCTGCGGAAGGTTCTTTCTTATGCAGTCCGCCCGCCGCCAGCAGTACTGCACGGGCATGTCCCCCTATGTGGTCCGGGGACGACGGCTCACCTGTCAGAAATACGCCGCTTATACCAGGCGCAAGGAGCTGGCGGCGAACGATCCCGTTTCCGCTCTCTACACCAACCGCTGCTCCGCCATCCGGGTGGAGGTGCGGCGCGGCACCATCCCGCCCGAGATGGGCGAGGCGGCAAAGGCGCTGGCACTGGAACACAAGCAGACCGCGCTGCGGGATGAGGCCTATGCCCGCCAGCAGTACGCGAAGGATATGGAGCGGGTGAAGCTGTACCGGGACGCGGAACTGCTTCTTTTGGGGGAGGCGCGGCCATGAAAAACAACGATTGGGAACAGGAGCTGCACCTCTACCGTCTCGACCCGGCCCCGCCCAGAGAGGCCACGTTTCAGGACTATATCGCGCCCTACTTCACCGACGGGGATATAACGCATTTCTTTGTGTTTCTGCACCACTATGAGAACAAACTGAACAAACGTGTCATGGGCTGGGTCGCCAACTATGAGATGCGCGGCCACTTCCCGGATCTGAAGCAGGCCGCCGTTGTCGGTATGCTGAAAGCCCTGGCACGATACGATATATCCCGCGGCGTGGACTTCCTTGTGTACGCCCAACGCTATATTTTAAATGAAGTGGATGATTACGTCCGCACCATGCGGACCGGCTTCACCGTCCAGAGCAGCGACGCCTACAAGACGCTCAAGAAGGCCATGGCGATATACAACCAGCAGCGCGATACCGGCGATGAGACAATAGCCCTCATCGCCGCCAAGATCAGCAGGCCTCTGGACGAAACGGCAGACATCCTCGCCGCCGGCCTGCGGAACATGAATTTCATGGACTTCTACCGCAGATATGCCGAGGACGAAGATGATGAGACCGCCGAGGACGTGACGCGGGATGATTCCTCCGAGCCGTACCGTATGTATATGCGAATGCTCCGGGAGGAAGCATTGCTCTCCGCCTATAACAACCTGGACTACCGGGAGCGTTCCATCGTCGCCGCCCGCCTAGGCTTTTGCATGGACTGCCTGGGGACGGAGCACATCGCCACGACCGAGGACGGTTCCCCCGTCCAGCGCAAAACCAAGAAACAGGCCTACGCCGACATCGCTATTGACCATACGCTCTCCTCCCCCTCCACAGCGGAGCGGATATACCGCCAGGCGCTGGAGAAGATGAGAAGATCGATGGTAGATTGGGGATAGCTGTAATAATACCTCCTGCAAGAGAATCTATGTATCAAGCGACTGATAATTCTGCTTATCTACTTATGCCCAACTCGCTTGAACTAACAAAATCAATCAGCGTAGAGGGACTACTAAAGCTAGACTTATATCTCATGTATCTTAACTCGCCCTTATTTGCAATCTCCTCCACTTTCTTAAAACGCTCCACAAATTCCGCAGGATCCTCATAACCAAAAATCTGTATTGCTTCATGCAAAAAAATATTCGATTGCAACTTATATGAAAACAGCCTAATTAACCGATTTGCTTCGTCTCCATAAATGTATGTTAATGGAAACCATTTATTTGAAGATTTAGGATAATATTTCCCGAATAATGACACATTGTAACAAAGAATATCTGCAAAGACAAATTCTCCTTTTGAACATGCATTCAAATTAATCGTCTCAGTCCAAAGAGCGGCGGTTCCTGAATAATAGTTTTTGTTGTCTCGTTGACATACTGCTTGTTCCAAATTATCATTATAATAATAGAATACTTCATAGCATTCTGACGCCTTTGAATATTGGTTCACAAAATACGGCTTGGATAGCAGATGAGAGAGCGCCTGGTAATTCTTGGCTTTGCTAAAATATGCAATTACATATATAAACATTTCATGCAACAGCGTTCTTTTTAGATTGGCAAGCACCCCGCTTTCCTCGTTTAATTGCTCACAACTTTCTTCTAACATATCTGCGATGTATTTTGCGCTATTATCAATATATACGGCATATTTAATCAATTGTAGAAATTGATCTCGTATTCTCTGTAGATTCATATAACGAGAAACTGCTGTATCATCTTTTAGCTCCTCTACACTATCTACTTTGTACACCGTCAACTTATTTCTTAACTCACCTAAATACTGAATAAATTTTTCGGTTTTTACTGCGTCAGAAGAAATAGATTCAATATTATGATACGCTGTTCTTGTGACAGTTGCAATGGCAGGAGTCAGTTCTACCCACGAAGGTCGATTACCTAACTCAGGCTTCTCATATACTTCCACGCCATAAAGACGGCGTACAAGTCGTTCATACTCTTTTGAATATTTATCCTCGCGTGACAAATCAAAATGAAGTGTTCCCTTCAAATATGCCGGTTTCGATACATTCCCATGTTCGTCGCGTTCAAATATGACTGGCAGAAACTTTTCCTGTGTTACTTTGTTATATATCTCCGCTGAAATAATCTGTGTTTCCGTTCCTACACCGCCACTTCGGTTATCAGCTTTTTCAGCATACTGGGGATCTAGCAGAATCAATACATTTGTTACTGATGGATCGTTTACACTTCTCTCCATATATGCATATTTATCATTACCTTCTTTTAAATTCCACTGATCTAGGAGGACATCAATTCCATCCTCAAGTAAGTCAGTTGCAAAGGAACGCACTCTTTCTTGATGTTCTTCTGTTCCCCATGCATATGAGATAAAAACTTTCGGATTCTGAACCTTAATACTGCTCATATTGCTCTCCTACCAAGTTATATCATTCTGTACGCGCGATATTGAATTTGAGTTTTATTGTCTACAGTCTGCACATCAGCACCTCAGCTTACCACTTATTATAATTCAGATAGCTGTTAACTAGACGTGTTTCACTTTAAACTCATTCCAATCACTTAATGGCCCAAAAAGTTCTGTTCCTGTTCCTATTGCTTTGAAATGTTCTTTGCCGCAATGAATTTTGGCCTTCTCGCTCCCGCGCAGATCAAACAGGCTGGTATCGCCCTTTGTCTCCAAGACAAAGAACAGTTTCTTTATTCCATCGACATCTACATATACCGCCCAATCCGGATTGTATGTTCCAATAGGAGTGTCCACTTTAAACTTAGGCGGCAGCTTAAAAAACATCTTCACATCAGGGTCATTATCCAATGCTAGAGCGAAAGGTTTCTCAACAGTATGGCTATCATAAACAACATAATCATATACACTATTGTCTATTGCCACCGCATTACGGTCAAGGTTAGCAATTAATTCTTGACTGTCAAATACTTCTTGCCAGTAATATTCCTCACCTAGCAGTTTCTTATAGCTGATTCCGCCAACGGCGAGGTCGCGGCGTACCTCTGAAATAATCTGCGATACATTCTCTATAAACAACTGCGGGTCATTTAGGAAATCACCCAACCGGCCGCTACGTTTCAATATCTCATATACAGTAGCACGCTTAACAAGCGTCTGAGATCCGATTATAGAAAGCACATTCGGCAAAGAGGAATAACTATCTTCAATATCCGCCGCCCGGATACCACGCTCCATATAAGTCACTCCGGGTTGATCAATATAGAAACTTGCAGTATGCGTAACTATCCGAGCCTTGGGAATTGGCTCCATGATTTTTATCATTGCGATACTGCGGCGCACAAGCTCATCTTCGTCTATCTTGATGCGATAGACAGTTTTCTGCTTAATCTTATCCCACAAATCCAGAAACTCTGGCGATGTCATCACCTCTTTCTTCAGATGCACTTCCACCGTCCGCGCCGCATCTTGAACAGGAGGTTTTGTATCTATACGCCGAATTGCAGCTTCGATTTGCGTTCTTGCCTTCTCAAGCTGTGGGGGCAAATCAAACGTACCTTTTTTCAAAGCTTGGCGTAAACTATCATTAATCTTTCCAGTTCGGGTAATATATCCTTTCTCTCCTATATGGGTCATGAGCATCTGGGATTCTTCATATGACAATTCACCGCGCACTACCACAGGTTTTTGCGCAGTAAGTTCAGTCATAGCAGCGGGTGTGAGACCTCCCTCTCTGGCAATGGCTTCAACTGCCTTAGTCTTGGCTGCTTCCAGCTCGACAGGCAGAGCAACCACCGGTGCTGTTGGTATGTCAGTCTTAATAAACCCCTCGCTCGCCAGATTTGAAAGGAGTATCGACGCCTGTTCTGCTGTCAAAGGCGTCTCCTCTGTCGTTGTTTCTTCAAACCTCAACCCGCTGAAAAGATCAAGCTGCAAAGTTCCAAACTTCACACCAGTTTCATCTTCAATCTCTTTTTGCAGAGCATCAGCAAATTCGGCAAAGCTTTCGTTCGCCATAACATGAAGGATGTTTATATTACGATCTTCTATCCGATCACCGTTTTGGTTGACACATAAGCGCAACCCACGCCCAACTTTCTGCCGGGCAGTGAGGGTGCTTTTCTGCTCAATTAGCGTACAAACCTGAAATACATTTGGGTTATCCCACCCCTCTTTCAACGCTGAATGGGAAAATATGAAACGCAACGGACAATCAAAAGACAAAAGCCACTCTTTGTCTTTCATAATAGCGTTGTATGTATTATAGTCATCCTGTGTGTCGCCGCGAGTATCTTTATAATGCCCCTTCTTATCCTGGGAGAAATATCCGTCATGGACGGAAGAAACATCCGCAGGAAAGTATTTTCTTAATTCTGCATATTTGGGCAGTGCAAGGAGTTCTGTGTATAACTCCTCAAACACTTGTGCATATATTCCTTTTCCTCCATCTGGATCTCTGTATTTTTTCACTTCATCGATGAAAAATAGCGATAGGACTTTTATGCCTTTCGCAGTATATCGCAATTCTTTGTCCAGATGCGCTTCAATAGTCCTACGAATCTGTGCCCTTTTAATGATATTCTCGTCAATGTCACCAATAGCTTTCCCCAACTCAATCGTTTCTGTTCCAGATAGTTCAATCAGTTCTGATCCTGGAGTGCAGTCAATGCCCGAAATAGTATAGCTCTCATACAAGCCGCGCCCACCAGACAGCGTATATAGATTTGCATTCGGCCTAACTGTGATCTGCTTTCTGTGCACCTTACCGGCCTTATTGGCAGCATCTATCTCAATCCTAGCACGAAATCCATTCTCATTGGACACAGACAGAAGCCGGATATACGGCTTATTAAAGCCTCCGGAGATTTGATTGCTGGACACACATATTTGCTTGACCAGACCCATCTGATAAGCATCAACCGGCGTAAGCCGATAGAGCAAATTCACTCGCTCACGATGGGTAGCAGAGTATCTTAAGACGCAAAGAGGATGCAATGATGCAATAGCTTCTTTTGCTTTTGGCGTATTGTCTACACTTTGAGGCTCATCAATAATAACAATGGGATTCGTGGCCTGAATAAAGCTAATGGCAGTATCTCCGTTTAGTCTGTCCTGCTGCTGATTTATGACATTTTCTGCCTTTCGGAATGCATCAATATTGATAATCATGATTTCAATATTGGCACTGGTTGCAAATTGCCGCACGTCAGACAGTTTCCCACTGTTATAGATAAAGTATCGGTACGGGGCATTATCATATATTGCCGAGAAATGCTCCTGGGTCATTTGCAGAGACTTATACACACCCTCTCGGATTGCTATACTCGGCACCACGATGACGAATTTTGTAAAGCCATATTGCTTATTTAATTCAAAGATAGTCTTAGTATAAACATAGGTTTTGCCAGTACCTGTCTCCATTTCAATGGAAAACTGCCGCCCATGCAGATCATGGGATTTAGGCAGCCGGTTTCGCTTTTGAACCGCCTGTAGGTTCTCCAAAACCCGCTTATCATCTATGTATAGGCCATTTGTAACACCTACATCCGCGAACATTGCTGTCTGCCCGCCACTGCGATCCACGCTAAACGCATACGTTCTCCGCTGCTGCCCATCAAAGAGGCCACAAACGGCATTGACTGCATCAGTCTGGAAATCTTGTTGCTTAAATTTGAGCTTCACAATGATTTACCACTCCTAAATCTTCTATCAAGATTATCTATAATCACAGCCTCAACTTCATATGATTTTTCGATATTCTCATAGCCTGAATCATATTTGCAGCGCGGGCATTTAAAATAGCTTTCATACTTGTCTGACAGCATCGGAGTATCGCATTTGGGGCAATGGGGGTGCAAATTACTTACTTGCCATTTCTGCTCTAAACTGCTAAAATTCCATTCCCAACTCCATTTCCATTTTGAAAAACGATCGGACGTATAATCTAAAAAAGCTGGTCGTTCATCTGACTGTTCCTGTTTATTATGGAGTATAATACAACGAATAACAACTAAAACAGCTAGTGCTAGTAATATCCACCAGACCCTTATTTGAAAATTTAAGGATAGGACAATCCAATCGTACAATGTAGTGAATACCGCTTTGATTGTCGAAAACACATGCTTACCCTTGGCGAAGTCATACAATACTGTAAGGAGAAAACCTAATAGAGTACTCCCAATACTAATGGTCCATGGCGATTTTAAAAACTTCTTCATGCTGTTCTTTAGCCTTTATATCACTTCTAATTTAATTCCACGATTTTCTAAAAGATAATGCGCATTTGACAGGGTGGAGTTATCAGTAAAACTTCTCTCTGTCAGAACTATTCTCTGGGGATTATAAGTTTCCATTGCTTCTATACATTCTACTGTTACATTTGACTGCAAGCAGATCAGCATATCATTGTCATTTACGCTATAAACAGTTATACCACCAATCGTAAACGAAACAACACTGGCTGTCAGAGGATAGCCCATTTTTAATATAATCTCATACACCATATCTATTTCCGCACGGCTCGATTTGAGTCCATCAATACTTCCCGCCAAGCGGTCGATTAGTTCTTCTACGTCATCATCCGCAATGGGACTATCATCCCAGACCTTCAAGTTAGAGCTGTCAAGTTTGAACACCTTAAACCCAACATCCACTGTTGGCTTGTCCCCATTGAGGATTGTCTGTCCCCTATCTGCGTCGAGAATCTGCTTTCCTACACGGCGGATACGTTCCTTACCAATCTCACAGATGTTTTTGTATCCAGCTTTATATGCTTCGCTCTCACTTTCGCAAAGCTCAGGAATCTGAATCATAATAAAATGACAATTCAATTT
Organism: uncultured Oscillospiraceae bacterium; assembly: GCA_947631395.1. Lineage (GTDB taxonomy): Bacteria > Bacillota > Clostridia > Oscillospirales > Oscillospiraceae > RUG626. Next base: position 5,353 of record CANRLF010000035.1, on the reverse strand, counting down.
CTCATTAATACTGTTTTGCATAACCGCCTGTGCCGTAGTCGCAGATCCGGAAAAGAAATCCAATATAATATCATCATCTTCGAGGTTTACTAGCCTCAAAAGACGACATATAAGACGTACTGGTTTTGGCGTTTCAAACGAATTTCCAATTCCGGGAAGGAGGGAGATCAGTTCTTTCTTTGCCTCTTGGTTATGACCACTATCTGCATGAAATAGAATTGACGTAGGAACAACGCCTTCTTGAATCTCGGTCAAAAATTGCTTTTGGCGTGGAACATTGTTTCCGTCTTCTCCAAACCATAATCGATTTTCATTCTTTAGTCTAAGGTATGTTTCATATGCAGGCGCCCATTGCCTTCCTTCTGGAGGGTAGAATTCTTTTCCAGATGGAGAGATAATTGCATACGAATGGCCCTGCGCTTTAGTTTTAGATGTCAAATCACCGCTTGTCCATACTCCTCTAGGGTCATTATCTGGATTTTTAAATTTCTCTAACGCTTCACCTGTACGTTGTTGCAATCTAGGCCGCCATATATCTTTTTTCTTTGCGTATACAATGATATAATCATGTACAGCAGTAATATATTTATCGTCATTTTGTGGCGCAAACTTCTTTTCCCAAATCAGTTGTGAGATAAAGTTTTCCTCTCCAAAGACTTCGTCACATATTTTTCTCAGATTTGCGACCTCATTATCATCAATAGAAATAAAAACTATGCCATCATCCTGCAACAAATTAGCCGCCAGCCTCAAACGTGGATACATCATATTCAGCCAATTCGTGTGATACCGTCCCATGGTCTCCGGATTGCTCTTTGTGGTCTGCTGTGTAACTTCCTTATATCGCGCAAGCGGATCGGCAAAATCATCCTCATACACAAAATCGTTTCCCGTGTTATAGGGAGGGTCTATGTAGATCATCTTAACCCTGCGGTAATAGGACTTTTGCAGGAGCTTTAAAACCTCAAGGTTGTCACCCTCAATATAAAGGTTCTGCGTCGTGTCAAAGTTGACGCTTTCCTCTGGGCAAGGGCGCAAGGTCGCCGTACTGCGTTTCTGCGCCAACCGCAGGCATTCGCTTTTGCCCTTCCACCTGAACTCGTACTTTTCAAAATCGTCCGTTATATATTCACCGCATAAGGAGAGCAGTTTGTCAATATCCAGTTTCCCCTCGGCAAAGCATTCCGGAAATACGGTCCGCAACTTTGACAGATTTTCAGATGCTATATCCATTGACAAGCCGGTCATCTTTTCACTCATTGAGTTTGTCCTCCTTAACAAACCAACTAAGTTTATATAAATCTGTTCGCACAAAAGAGGACCATCTATCTTTATCTGCGACTCTTCCAGCCGCATGCGATGTAGATGCCTTTAATTCCGATAAGATATTTCTTGCTGCTCCGGCTAAATAGGGGCACAGATAATCCAACCTCTGTATATATGTATTCGCTGTGGCCTTATTGGCAGCAGATAGCGCAGCATTAACTACATCTTCAATCTCTTGGTATTCTTCCTTAGTAAGATAGTTCCTTATACTCATTTTTCGACACCGTTCCTCTTGTATCCAATCCATTTCCCATCGGTTACTCTAGCATCCTGTGGTTTTTTTGTACCTGCAGGCATGACCCATGATGTACCGATTTTATATGCACCCGCAATACGGCCCGATCTGCACAATTCTGAAACACGCCGAGAAGTCACGCCCCACTGCTTTCCCGCTTGCTCAGTCGTCATTATATCCATGGTAGTCACTCCATAAATCAAGATTACCTAGTGAAATCATAGCACATTCGCGGAAGTATATCAACAATTTATTTCCTACAGCCGTCCCTTACAGTCAAGCTCCCGGCACTGGTGTGCCGGGAGTCACGTTACTTATTATCTTTATCTTCTTTTTCCTCTTCCTCACCAGACGGATCCGTCTGTTTCAGATAATCCTCCTCGCATTCACGCTGGGCCTCTACCAAAATGTTGATGGCCTTTTCCATGGCCCGGTTCATCTTGTAGTACATCTCCTGATAGTCCACCATGATGCCACCTCCTCGTTAGGCTATGTATAGCCCAATAGTAGCACGGGTAGCCTACTTTGTCAAGGAATGTCCCCTACAATGTAGGCAAGGAGTGTGATGCACTATGACAGCGCAGGAAGCAGTGCGCAACCGCATTTTGCAGCTTTGTGGGGAGAGAAATATCACCATCAATAAGCTGGCGACCCTGGCCGCCCTTCCACCGTCCAGCGTGAAAAACATTCTGTACGGCAAAAGCCAAAATCCGAAGTTGCTGACGATCAAGTTGATTTGCGACGGCCTTGGCATAACACTCAGCCAATTCTTTGATACCAGTGATTTCAACTGTTTGGAGTCAGATGAATGAATAAACGCGCACCGGGATTCGTTCCCGATGCGCGTTACAGCATCTTCTACTGATTTTACACATATATCACTTCGTTATAGACAATCTCCCGCGCGCGGGCGACGATGTTGTTCATCCGACCTACCCAGGCCAGTTGATCTCTGGCCTTCAATTCCTCCGTGACGCCCTCGCTGGCCGCCATCTGCGCCACCAGCCGGGAATACATTTCCCTGACCCGCTCGTCCGTATCCGCCAGGTGGGCGTTCAGCCCTCCGCTGGTCAGCAGATTCGTGAAAAGGACCCTCCGATGCTGCTTCAGGTAGTCCATCCGTCGCCTGCCCCACACACCCACGGGTCTTTCTGCCTCCTGGTGCGGCAGCAGATTCGGCAAGTAGTAGTCCCCCACCAGCGTGTAGCTGATGCCATTGATCTCTTTGTACTGTTCCATCGTGCAGACCTCCTTGTTTTTCTTCCATCATACAGGGGAAGTCCACGGCCTGTCGAATGTGTGAAAGAGAAGCTCGACGAAACATCCTTAAAAAAATAGGTTCGCCAGATAATCTTTCGTTGTAGTTTTCGTATTCTGGTGATAACCTTATAGAAAAGCCATCTCTCGTCTAATCCGCCAAATCGGTCTCCATCCAGGAAAGTACGCTCTGCCTCGATAGTAACTTGTTCCACATTCAAGAATGATGAATTCACTTCCAAGCAGATTGAGGCCCTAGCGAGAGCTAAAACGCTTACTCCTGTTTCTGACGAGGACAGCCCAACCCTCACGCCGCGATGGAAAAAGGACTGCTTGTGAGTGCACCCAAAGGAACAGGCTTTAAAACAAAAAAGCATAAAAAGCTTATACCCAGTTGCGGACATAATTGCTCCAAACATTCTTGCAGCATGATAACATTGCTATGTTGCAATAGCATACGGCATTTAACACTTACGCTTAGGGGGAATCGGCATGGACTTTCTAAACTTTGTTGAAAGCATCGCGTTAGACGTAGGAAAGAGTATCTTTACATCCGGCTGGAGCACCCATGCCCTGCGGAAGAAATTAGCAGAATATATTGAGCATGAAGGACGTTATAATGAAATCGTTAGCAAAGAAGAGGAATTTGATTTTCAAGGGCTATCTGAATATATTCAATACAATCTAATTGATACCTATAAAGAATGCATATTTGGAAAGCTAGTTAGCAGAAAAACTGCTAAAAACACTGTTGTTAATCAAGCAATTACATACGCCAATGCAAAAACGCCACAGGCTCAAAAACGTGTAAAAAAAATAGTTTCTACCTCAATCGAAATACTCCGCAGCTTCTTTAAAAAAACAATTAAAGAAAATGATCTTTTTATGATGGCAGAACTTAAAGATACAATCGAGATGCAAGCTGATAGAATATTGACACATCTCGATAACGCCCCGGCACCGATTAAGGAACAACTATCCAGCGAACACGCCTCCAATGGTGTAATTCCTGCAGCTACAAAAGTAACACTCTCCCAAGCAGAATCAGAATTAGATCAAGAGCTCAACCGTCTCGGTCGTGATCACAAATTGTATCCTTATTACGGATATGGGGTGAACGCCAATAACCAGTTTTATAGCAAACCTCTATCACCAAATGCCACTGAACTCTTTCCTCCTACATTTTACTGTTCAGGAGAAGTATCTGTTGGTGATCAAAAAGTAGAAAATCCCAGTAGTGAAATAGCAGATTATGCCTTTCGTCATCAATTACCAATCACTCTTGAAATAGGAAACGCAAAGAAATACCTAGGACCCCTAGAAGATCCTTTACAACATGAAGCAATTGCTTTGATTGGCCAACGATACACCTTCCTTCCGCCACCACTTCCAGGGCCATTTCCATGTAGCATAACTGTTAACGGAGAAGCAGTCTTCGATTACATTCTGTTAAAGACAAAACTGATCTCAGATGATAGAACTATTATCCTTTCAAATGCCGAACAACAGGGTTTCCCAATATTAATCACTGTGAGCATTCATTATTCAAATCACACCTTTGACCTTGAAACTTCTTGTATCAATGAAAGTCCAGCCACACAGCTAAGAAACGCTCGCTTCCTGCATAATCTTACTCACAAATCATCATTTATCTTAAAAAACCTCGACACAGGAAAAGTCATGTTAGAATCTGATGACGTTTTATATAGAGAAAGGATCGAACCAAACACATTAGCTATAGATAGTAGAATCGTTTTTCTGGAGAAAATTGTAGATATTGAGAACTATTCTGGAACGTCCATAACAATACCAAAAGTCCTTCATAAATCTGATTTTATTGATGTGGATTATGTGGCCACACTAATCAGAGGTGAATTATGGAAAGGAACCTGGACAGAGGTACGCACAAAACATGAGATAGATGATGCCTTTATCCGTGAGATCGATAACCCAAGCGGAAATGCCCTTTGTCTTTCTATCTGTGTAGTAACCGAAGTAACAGTTCTAGGCCAAAAACTGGCCTTCCCAATTAAAAGGGTATACGAATCCGTTCATGCAGATGATCTAGATCAAATTAAAAACAAATTGAAGTCCTTAGATATAGGTGACACCATAACTCTAGAATTCAAGCCAAGCCAAGAAGCAGAAACAGGGACCTATTATGATAGTTTAATTATTGCTAAATAAGTATAACCCTCAACTGTGTACCGACATCTCTGTTGCAAGCAAATAGATAACTGCACTAATGGCGGCCTATTTCTCCCCCCATACATAAAAATCCCCGGTCGGCCTTTCGGCTGACCGGGGATTCGCTTTAGATATACAGGTTCACCTGGATGTCCTTCCACCGGTGGACACGGCGGGTGATGCTGTCAGAGTACAGATACTTCTGCGCGTCCCGCTTCGTCACAGTGAAAGAGGCGAACCGGACGAAACTCAGTTCCTGCCGTCCTTGATTGCGGCCTGCGCGGCGGCGAGGCGGGCGATGGGAACACGGAAGGGAGAGCAGGACACGTAGTCCAGGCCCACCTTGTG
>CANRLF010000034.1 GCA_947631395.1 uncultured Oscillospiraceae bacterium | reverse complement strand
AAATCCATCTCGTCCATGGTGAGTTCAACTTCGATATGCTGCTTGACATTGAGTTTGGACAATAAGCATACCGTCTCCACATGGCTCGTCCTTGGGAACATGTCCACGGCCTCGGCTCTTTTTGCTTCGTAGCCGAGATCAGCAAACATCTTCACGTCCCTCGCCAGTGTCGCGCAGTCGCATGACACGTATATAACCCTCTCCGGGGCCATTTGGGCGACGGCCTTTATGACCTCCGCCGTCAGCCCCCGGCGGGGCGGGTCAACTATGACCGCGTCGGGCCTCACGCCGTCGCGTAAAAATCGCTCCGCTATGTCCGACGCGTCCCCGGTATAAAACTCCGCGTTTTCAACGCCGTTCCTCTTCGCGTTGCCCCGGGCGTCCTCCACGGCCTCCGGCACTATCTCCGCGCCGTAGACGCGCTTTGCCCTTTTTGCCGCGCACAGGGATATTGTCCCGATACCGCAATATAGGTCCAGCACCGTATCCTCTCCCGTAAGCCCCGCCATGTCCAGGGCCCTTGAGTATAGCACCTCGCACTGCTCACGGTTGACCTGAAAAAAGGACGGCACCGAGAGGCGAAAATCAAGGCCGCACAGCCTCTCCTCCAGATACTCCCGCCCCCATACGGTCCTGTACTCCCTTCCCAATATGACGTTGGTCTTATCGCTGTTATAATTCACCACCAGCCCCACAAGCCACGGTACGCCGTTTCTGAGCGCGTCGGCAAGCTCCGCCTCATGGGGAAGGCCGCGCCCGGCCCTCTCGTTCACCACAAGGCACACAAGGACCTCTCCTTTAAAGCTCGTCCTCACAAAAAGGTGCCTTATTAGCCCCCTCTGTGTAAGCTCGTCATAGCTTGTCACGCCGTATCTCTCCATCCAGCCCTTGACCGCCCGCCTTATATCTCCTGCGGCCTCCGGCTGTAAAAGGCAGTCCTCCACATCCACCACGTCATGGCTCCTGCCCCTGTAAAAGCCGATCCTCCCACCGGCCACCGGGAACTGAACCTTGTCGCGGTATCTCTCCGTTTTTGTGGCCGGGTGTATCGTGTCGACCGAAATATCCGCCCCGCCGATGCGCCTGAGGGCGTCCTCGACCTTCCGCTTTTTGAACCTGAGCTCCTCGTCATAGCTCATGTGCCTCAGGCCGCACCCGCCACACGCCGGAAAATACTTACAGTCCGGCTCTGTCCTCGCCTCTGATGGCTCCAGGACTCTCTCCACCTTCCCAAAGGCCAGATTTTTCAGCACCTTGAGTACCCGTACCTCGCACCTCTCCCCGGCTATGGCTCCCGAGACGAACACCGCCATCCCGTCATATCTCCCAACGCCCATCCCGTCCGAACCGTACCCCTGGCACACAAGCTCAATAATGTCGTTCTTCCTCAAGCGTCTCCCTCCCTTCATAAAGCAAATACCGTCCCACAGTGGAAAAAAGCCCCTCCTAAAAGGAGGGGCCCGGTCAGTCCTGAGCCTAACCCATAACCACCGTTATTTCCTCCCCACTGGCACTGAGGCCCACGTGGGTCAGCTCCTTATCGTAGTTGTCGATGAGCCTGGCGGCCACCTTGTCCTCGATGTCCTTCTGGATGGTCCGGCGCAGATTTCTTGCTCCGAACTCGGCAGAGTACGACTTGCGCACAAGGTAATCTATTACGCTCTCGTCCCAGTCCAGCGTCATCGCCTTCTCCGCGAGGCCGTCCCGGAGCTCATTTAGCATCAGGACCGCGATGGACCGGAAGTTATCCTCCGTGAGCTTATTGAAGTACACCACCTCGTCCACACGGTTTATAAACTCAGGCCGTAAAAAGTCCCGCAGGGCCTTCATCGCCCGCTCCCGGCCCATGTCGTTCTCCGTGCCGCCAAAGCCCACTGTCCCGGCGCCCTTCCTGTCTGAGCCGGCGTTCGTGGTCATAATGATAATGGTGTTCTCAAAATTCACCGTCCTGCCCTGGGCGTCGGTTATCCTGCCGTCGTCCAGTATCTGGAGGAGTATATTCATAACGTCCGGGTGGGCCTTCTCGATCTCGTCAAACAGCACCACGGAATATGGCTTGCGGCGTATCTTCTCGGTTAGCTGTCCAGCCTCGTCATAGCCCACGTATCCCGGGGGCGAACCGATGATCCTCGACACGGCGAACTTCTCCATGAACTCCGACATATCGAGCCTTATAAGGGACTCCGGCGCGTGGAACATGTCCTCGGCAAGGCGCTTTACAAGCTCCGTCTTGCCCACGCCCGTGGAGCCCACGAATATGAAGCTCGCCGGCTTGTGCTTCGTGGATATACCCACCCTGTTGCGCTTTATGGCGGCGCAGACGGCCTCCACCGCCTGGTCCTGGCCCACGATGTGCTCCTTCAGCCTGTCGGCGAGCTTCGCCAGCTTCTCGTGCTCGTCCTCACGTATTGTCGATGCCGGTATCTTCGTCCACAGCTCAATTATCCTGGCGAAGTTATCCATCCCCAGCTCCGGTATGCCCTCCGCCTGGAGCCGCTGTTTTTCATCGGATATTGTTATCTCCCGGCCCCGGAGCTTCGCGAGCCTGGCGTAATCCTCCTCGGCGTAGGGCGAGCTGTCCGTCTCGGGCCGCTCCAGCAGCATCTCCCTCTCCCGGGCGATGTCCGCCAGCTCCTTGTCTATCTGGGAAAGGCGCTCATAGTTTTTGCACTTCAAGTTAACATCGGAGCAGGCCTCGTCTATAAGATCTATGGCCTTGTCCGGCAGGAACCTGTCGGTTATATACCTCTCCGACAGCAGTACCGCCTGACGGCACATGGCGTCCGAGATCCTCACCCCGTGGAAATTCTCGTAATAGTGTGCTATGCCCTTTATTATCTTTATGGACTCCTCGATGGATGGCTCCTCCACCTGCACCGGCTGGAACCGGCGCTCAAGGGCCGAGTCCTTCTCGATATATTTCCTGTACTCGTTGAGGGTCGTGGCGCCGATGACCTGTATCTCCCCCCTTGACAAGGCGGGTTTTAAGATGTTCGCGGCGTTCATGCTCCCCTCCGCGTCCCCGGCCCCCACCAGGGTGTGGACCTCGTCTATGACGAGGATGATGTTGCCTATCTTCTTTATCTCCTCGATAAGCCCCTTCATCCTGGACTCGAACTGTCCCCTGAACTGTGTCCCGGCCACGAGAGACGTGAGGTCAAGAAGATAAACCTCCTTGTCCCTGAGCTTATACGGCACGTCCCCCGAGTCTATCCTCTGGGCCAGCCCCTCGGCGATGGCCGTCTTGCCCACGCCCGGCTCGCCGATGAGGCAGGGGTTATTTTTCTGCCGCCGGTTCAGTATCTGTATGACCCGCTCCAGCTCCTCCTCGCGGCCTATGAGCTTATCCAGCTTCCCCTGGGCGGCCCGCTGGGACAGCGAGATACAGTACGTGTCCAGATACTTGCGCTTGCGCTCCCTGTCGCCCTTGTCCCTGCTTTGCCGCTGGTTGCCGTCGCCCTTGGGCGCCTCCGGTGCCTCCTGGGCCCCGAACAGCTTGTTGAGGAACGGGAATGTGGCTGTCTTACCGGACTCGTCGTCCCCCTCCACGTTCTCCTCCAGCTCCTCGGCCCCTCCGAAGGCCTCCATCATCTCCCCGGCGATACCCTCCAGGTCGTCGTCGGAGATGCCCATCTTCTTCATTATGTCGTCCACCGGCTTCATGCCCATCTCACGGGCGCACTTCAGGCACAGGCCCTCGCTGGTGGTCTGCCCGTTTTCTATCTTCGTCACAAATATGACCGCCACGTTCTTGTGGCATCTCGCGCATAGTGTAGGCTGCATTACAAAAACTTCCTTTCAGGGTCCGTCAACTTTTCGCTTTCCTGCTCTTCAGTATCCCCACCAGCATCACGCAGTAGCTGATGAACGCCGCCAGGGCCAGACCGGCCGTCACGACCATGAGCCACGTGGCGACTGTCCTCGGTATCTTAAAGAGCATAAGGGAAAGACCCACGCAAAAAAGGGCGAAGGTCGCCGTCTTGCCGATAATATTCGCGCCCAGCATGTCCTTTGAGATCCGTTGCTGATAAAATATCCCTCCCAGGACCATGAGGCACTCCTTCACAATGAAAAACCAGGGCACCCACTTCGGGATGATGTCCTCGACCGAGAGGCATATCACCATCGCCAGGGTCATTAGCTTATCCCCCGCCGGGTCCAGGAATTTGCCGAGGTTCGTCACGTGCTCATATTTCCTCGCCAGATACCCGTCCAGAAAATCCGTCAGGGCCGCGATAAGGAACACCGCCGCCGCCCAGTAGTGGGCGTACTGCCCGCCGAGGAAGAATACCGTCACAAAGACCGGTACAAGAAGTATCCTGAAGGCGGACAAAATATTAGGAACATTTTTCATATCCTCGATCCCCTCCCCGTGGCGCCGACCCCCTATATCAGATCTTCAGGAGCTCCGCCAGTTTATTTGTCTCAACAAGGTGTCTGAATATGAGCGTCTTATCCATTGCCTCGGCGGAGATCAGCAGCCCCAGGTACCTGCCGATACACCCGATGACAAGGATGATGATGATACCGCGTATTATCCCCAGCGCGGCACCGGTTATGTGGTTCAGGTTCTCGTGCCCCGGAAGTCCGAAGCTCAGGTCAAATATATTTCCGATTATCGTGAATACTATGGCGATAATGGCGAAGGCTATGGCGAACACAGCCACGAACGCCGCCCTGTCGCACAGAAGCGCGGTGAGCTCCGCGGTCATCTGTGTCCCGACCCGGTCGTTGGTCTCGGCCACCTCCCGGGCGATCTCCTCCGCCGGTCCGTCGGCTATGCCCAGCTTTTCCAGGGCCGCCCTGGACACCTCGTACACGTCCAGCCCCTCCAGCTCGTCAAGTGTCATGTCGGGACTTATGATGGCGTCCGGGTCATCGTCGCCACTGCCGTTCAGGGTGTTCTCCACCACCCCCTGGGCGAAGGGCTCCAGCATATCGGAAAACTCCGAATAATACGCCGTTGAAACGAGGTTTGCCCCGTATATGGCTATCACCAGCGCGACTATCCAGCTCACGCCGTTTATTATCCCCGTGCGGAAGCCCCGCCAGGCGCAAAGTGCCACTATCGCCACTATCGCCAGGTCAAGACATATGCTCATAACGCTTCTCCATTCTGCCCAATTCGGCTCCTCAGCCCCCCGGGCCCGTCATTTCCCGTAAACGTACGCCGAGAAGGTCCCGGCGCACAGCACCGTTGAGTCGTCCCGTATGACGATATGCTCCGCTCCGGGGTCGCACTCGTATCTGCCCTTCTCGTTAAGCTCCCGGTCATAAAGTATAGCCTCTCCGCCGGTGAGCACCGCCACCTTGTCATACATAAGGCTCATATCCGTGATCTCGCCCGTCAGCTCCATCACCGCCGTCTCAACGCCCTCGGCGGATAAGGTAACTATCCTCTTGTGTCCGCCCACCAGGTAGTCCGAAAGCCCCAGGGCGATCGCCCCCGGCCTTATCGAGCAGTGCGTGAGATACCTGTCGGTGAAGCCGTACTCCCAGTCGACCTTCAGCTCGCCGTCAAGGCCGATCAGCTTATTGTCAGTCACAGCCACGAACCCCGCGTCCGTAAAGGCCGCGTCGATTATAAGGCCCTCATATGTATATTCCGCCGCGGTGGTCTCGCTGTCAAGTCCCATCAGCTTAATGCCGCTGCCTCCGATGCCCACTGTCACCACCAGTAGCCTGTCCCGGCCTCCTACTTTGGCCGAGAGCACCCGGCCACTGCCGGCGTACCACCTGTATATTGCCGTCGCCTCGTAATTATATACCGTCACGGAGCCGTAGTATCCGCTCTCCTCTGTGCAGACGGCCAGATACCCCAGGTCGTTTACGCTGGCCGAGATCACCGGGTTTTCAAAGCTCAGCTCCTTTATTATGCCTTTTTTCGTGAAGAAGATGACCTTGTCACCGCCCACGTTCCAGACGGCCCCGTAGTCGCCCTCCACCGCCATGGCCGGATCTTGATACGAGTACAGCCTTGAGAAGGTCAGCTCCCCCTCCTTGTCGTATACGTAGAGGCCCGAGCCCGCCGCCACGGCAAGGCCCATGTCCATGTCGGCCACCTGCCCGCCGGAGGCGCTCTCAAAGAAGAACTCATCCGTCCCCGGGTCGCCGAACATCTCTCTCCACAGGGCCCTGATGCCCCCCTCCTGCTGACTGCGCACCGCCAGCGTCACCGCCAGCACCGCCATGGCAAGAAGGAACACCGTCCCCAGCAGTCGCGGTATTTTCTTCTTTTTCTTAGTTCCGTCTTTCATAGAAAAGCCTCAACGATGTAAATTGTAACATGGTATTATATCACATTCGTTAAATATTTGCAAATTATTAGTGCCGCCCGTAGAAAAAAACCGATTTTTCAGGCCATCATATCCCCGACCGCCCCGTCGTACCAGACCCGGCTCAGGTAGAGCCCCTGCGGCGGGGCCGTGGGCCCCGTCAGCCGCCTGTCCCTGGTATCCAGAAGCGCCGGTATCTCCTCCGGCGCGAGCTTCCCCTCGGAGCAATATATCACGGTCCCTACTATGGCCCTGACCATGTTATATAAAAACCCGTCGGCGCAGACCCGTATGGAGATCAGGTCCCCCTGCCGCTCCACCTCGCACCAGTGCACAGTGCGGACCGTGGTCCTGGTTTCCGTCCCCACCGACCTTACGGCGGCGAAGTCGTGCCTTCCCACGAATTTTTCCGCCGCTCTCTCCATGACCTCCGTCCGGAGCGGCGCGGGGTAGAACCAGGCCCTGTCCCTTTCAAAGGGATCGGGTATCCTGCTGTTGATTATCCTGTACGTATACTCCTTCTTAACGCATGACAGTATGGCGTTGAAGTCCTCCGGCGCCTGCGTCGCCGCGACGCAGGCGATGTCCCCCGGGAGCCTTGAGTTCAGCGCCAGTGGAAACTTGTCCGTCGGTATGGAGCACTCCGTTTTAAAATTCGCGCAGTAGCGCAGGGCGTGTACCCCGGCGTCCGTCCGGCCACAGCCGGTGACACGGACCCGCTCCCCGGTCAGCTTGAATATGGCGTTCTCCACCGTCTCCGCCACTGTCACGTCGTTTTTCTGGACCTGCCAGCCGTGGTAAGCCGTACCGTCGTAACGGAGCCTCAGCGCGATATTTCTCATAACCCGAACCTCGCAAGCACTATGACCACCGCCAGCACCGTCAGTCCCAGTCCCAGGCCCATATAGTCCCTGGCGGCGAATTTCAGCACGTTGAGCCTCGTCCTGCCCTCCCCGCCGTGGTAGCACCTGGCCTCCATGGCCGTGGCGAGCTCGTCGGCCCTGCGGAAGGACGAGATGAACAGCGGCACCAATATCGGTAGCATGGCCTTGGCCTTCTCGATGAGATTTCCCGTGTCGAACTGCGCGCCCCTGGCCTTCTGGGCGGACATTATCTTGTCCGTCTCTTCGATAAGCGTCGGTATGAGCCTCAGGGCCATGCTCATTACCATCGCCAGCTCATGTACCGGCACCTTCAGCTTTTTAAGTGGCCCCAGCAAAAGCTCCAACCCGTAGGTCAGCATTATGGGCGAGGTGGTGTAGGTCAGCATGAACGTCCCCATCACCAGCATAACGATGCGCGAGGCCATGAATATGGCCCTCGTAATGCCGTCCCTCGTTATTTTGAATATCCAAAACTCCGCTATGGGCTCTCCGGAGCCGTAGAAAAGGTTCAGCAGAGCCGTAAGGACGATGATGAATATGAGCGGCTTCATGCCCTTCAGCATGACCTTGAGGTTTATCCTCGACACGGCGATGGCCGCCGTAAGGCATACGAGCATCACAGCGTATGAGATCCAGCTTTTTGCCACGAACAGCGCCGCTATATATATTATCACCAGCAGTATCTTCGTCCTGGGGTCCATCCTGTGGACCACCGTGTTCCCGGGGAAATACTGCCCCAGGGTAATATCCTTAAGCACCCCGCCGCCCCCTCTCCAGGGCCGTCAGGGCCGATACCATCTGCTCCACGGTGTACACCGACGCGGGCAGCTCCACGCCGAGCTTACGCAGCTTGTCCGCCACGTCCGTCATCACCGGCGTGGCGAGACCCATCCCGCGAAGCTCCTCGCCCCGGGAAAATACCTCCTCCGGCGCACCCTCCATCGCCACTCTGCCGTGGTTTAAGACTATCATCCTGTCCGCGTAGCTTGCCGCCTCGTCCATGGAGTGTGTGACGATCACGATGGCCGCGCCGGTCTCGTCGTGGTAGGCGAGGATGTTTTTCATTATCTCCTCCCTGCCCTGCGGATCCAGCCCCGCCATGGGCTCGTCCAAAACCAGCACCTCCGGCATCATCGCGATGACCCCGGCGATAGCCACTCTGCGCTTTTGACCGCCGGACAGGTCGAAGGGCGACCTGTCAAGCAGCTCCTCCTCCACCCCGACGAACCTGGCGGCCCTCCGGACGCGCCCGTCGATCTCGTCCTCCGAAAGCTTCATGTTCTTCGGCCCAAAGGCTATGTCCTTATAGACCGTCTCCTCAAAAAGCTGATACTCCGGGTACTGGAACACCAGGCCCACCTTGGCCCTTGCGTCCCTCACGCTGTCCTTGGACTCGTTGATGTCCCGCCCCTCCAGGAGCACCCTCCCGGAGCTCGGCTTCACCAGGGCGTTCAGGTGCTGTATGAGCGTGGACTTCCCCGACCCCGTGTGGCCGATGATGCCCAGTATCTCGCCCTTTCGTATCTCTATGCTCACGTTCTCCACCGCCGTCATCTCAAAGGGAGTCCCCGGCGAGTAAATGTGAGTCAGCTCTTCGGTTTTTAAAATCGGTTCCTTCATGTGCTTTCCTTCTTGGTGAGATTCCGCGCCGCGGATACCTCCCACTTAAAATTACCTTTGCTTCCCCTTCCGGGGCCCGGCCTGGCCGTGTGCCCTGGCGGGACCTTACTTTATCTGTCCGCGAAGTGCTCTGCCAGCCTCTCGGCGCACTCGTCAGCTGTCAGCGCCGTCAGGGGCACGTCCATGCCCTTCTTCCGAAGCTCCCACATTAGCCTCACCGTTCCCGGCACCGCCAATCCCAGCTCCTCCAGCTCCTCAACGCGTGAGAATATCTGCCTCGGGGCGCCGTCCATGACTATCCTGCCGTCTGACATGACCACCACCCTGTCGGCCCTGGCGGCCTCGTCCATGTGGTGGGTTATGAGTATGACCGTGGAGCCGTACTCGCGCCTGAGCTTCTCTATTATGTCCATCACGTCCCGCCGGCCCTGCGGGTCCAGCATTGCCGTGGGCTCGTCAAATACAACGCACTTCGGCCTCATGGCCAGCACCCCGGCGATGGCCACCCTCTGCTTCTGTCCTCCCGACAGCAGATGTGGCGCGTGGTCCCTGAACTCGTACATGCCCACCATCTTCAGCGCCTCGTCAACGCGCTTTCTTATCTCCTCCGAGGGAACCCCCAGATTTTCCGGGGCGAAGGCCACGTCCTCCTCCACTACGTTGGACACTATCTGGTTGTCCGGGTTCTGGAATACCATCCCCACCCGCCGTCTTATCTCCAACGTCAGTTCCTCGTCCCTGGTGTCCATCCCGAACACGCAAACGGATCCGCCCTTTGGCAGTAACAGCGCGTTTAAGTGCCGGGCGAGGGTGGACTTTCCCGACCCGTTGTGCCCCAGCACCGCCACGAATGAGCCCGCCTCGATCGTAAGGCTCACTCCCGCCAGCACGTCCTCCGGCGCCTCGCCGCTTTCCTCGTCCGCGTTGTAAAAAAATGTCAGATTGTCGATTTTTATCGCCGTCTCGTCCATGTTCCGCTCCATAAGCTCCGCTTAAATTTATAAGTCTCAAAACTCCATCCTGCAGGACGCCCCGCAGGGAAGGCTGAGCCCCGTGGCCGTCACGGGAAGCCCCAGCTCCCGGCTCTCGGCGTGTCCGCCGCGCCCTTCAAAGGCCGTCTCCGCCACATACCCGATGGTGGAGGCCGAAAGCCCCGTGGTGTAGGAATTAATTAGCACGAAAAGGGGCTCCTCCGACAGCACCCCGGCGCACAGCCTCACAAATGGCATGAGGTTCGTCTCCAGCTTCCACACCTCGCCACCCGGCCCACGGCCGTAGCTCGGCGGGTCCATTATTATGGCGTCATATTTGTGTCCCCGGCGTATCTCCCGCTCCACGAATTTGGCGCAGTCGTCGACTATCCACCGCACGCTTTTATCCGCGACGCCGGAGCTTGCGGCGTTCTCCTTGGCCCAGGCCACCATGCCCTTCGCCGCGTCCACGTGGCACACGCTGGCCCCCGCGCTGAGGGCCGCCACCGTGGCCGCCCCGGTGTAGGCGAAGAGGTTCAGCACCGATACTGGCCTTCCCGCCTTTTTTATCTTCTCCATGGCCCAGTCCCAGTTTGTGGCCTGCTCCGGGAAAAGCCCCGTGTGCTTGAAATTCATGGGCTTTACGTTGAATATAAGCTCCCCGTACCGCACACGCCAGCTCTCCGGCACGTCCTTCTTGTCCCAGGCCCCGCCTCCGGTGGAGGAACGGCTATATCTCGCGTCCGCCTGACGCCACCTTATATCGCGCCTGGGCGTATCCCATATGACCTGAGGGTCCGGCCTTATAAGTATCTGCTCCCCCCACCGCTCCAGCCTCTCGCCTTTTGAGCAGTCGATGAGCTCATAATCTGTCCACCTGTCGCTTGACCACATAAGCTGTTACTCCAATGTCAATATAGTACTCCAATGATAAAGAATAGCATTTTACCCCGAAAAAGTCAACTGGCGGAATGTCGATGCTGGGGCCTTGTAACCGGCGGTTTTTGGGTGTATTATGTAGAATATCCTGTTGACCGGAGGCGAGCCCATTGATCACCCGATTCAAAAGTCCCGGCGCGGAGCTCCGTTCCGTCCCGTTCTGGTCCTGGAACTGCCGTGTCACCCCCGAGCTTATCGACAGCGATCTCGACAGCTTTGTAAAAATGGGCTTTGGCGGCGTTTGCCTCCACCCCCGCGCCGGCCTTGACGTGGTCTATCTCAGCGATGAGTACATGGACCTTGTGGAGTACGCCGCCGTCGGCTGTGAAAAGCGCGGGCTGTTCCTGTGGATATATGACGATGACCGTTTCCCCAGCGGCGCCGCCGGCGGGCTGGTGACCTCCGGCGGTATGTACCGCGGAATGTACCTGCGCGTCAGCGAGATCCCCGCCGAGGACTGCGTCGCCGCCTGGGAGATCCTGTTTGATGGGGAAACCGCCGTATCCTCCCGGATATTGACCGGTAAGGCCGACGTCGCCGCGGCCCTGGCTCGTGTCGGCGACGGCCGCAGAGTCAAATTCGGATACCTTGAATACCTGCCCGAGGAACCCTGGTTCAACGGCGGCAGCTACATCGACGTCACCGACCCCGCCGCCGTGAGGGCATTCATCCGCCTGACCCACGAGAGATACCGTCAGCGCCTCGGCCGCTTTTTCGGCACCACCGTCACGGCCTTTTTCACCGACGAGCCCCGCTTCACACCAAGGCTCCAGGGCCGGCTCAGGCTCAAAAGCCCCCTTCAGCACGGTGATTTCGGCGTCCCCTACACGCCCTGCTTTGCCCGGCGTTTCATGGCGGACACCGGCATGGACGCCCTTGACGCCGTGCCGTCCCTCGTGTGGCCCTCCGCAGACCCTCAGGCGCCGTCCATTCGCCGGAAATACCGTGAGGCGCTTTGCGAGTCCTTTAACCGGGCGTATCTTGACCAGATAGACGAGTGGTGCGCCCGTAACGGCGTGATGTCCACGGGCCACATCCTTGGCGAGGAGTCACTGCTGTCCCAGACGGACACCGTCGGCGAGGCCATGAGGTGCTATCGGGGCATGGACCTTCCCGGCATCGACGTGCTCATCGACGAGCACATATACGCCGCCGCGGCCCAGGCGGCCTCTGTGACTGCCCTCACCGGTAAAAGCGGCGTTATGAGCGAGCTCTACGGCTCCACCGGTTGGGAATGTCCGTTTCTGACCTATAAACTCCAGGGCGACTGGCAGGCGGCGCTTGGCGTGACCCACCGCGTCCCCCATCTTGCCCACATGTCGCTGGAGGGCGAGTCCAAGCGTGACTGGCCCGGCTCTATCTTCACCCAGTCGCCCTGGTGGGAGCGTTTCAGTATCATCGAGGACCACTTCGCCAGGCTCAACGCCGTCCTCCGCCGCGGTCGGCGTGTGACTCGCGTTGCTGTCATCCACCCCGTGGAGGCCCTCTGGGAACTGCCCCTCTGCGGTGCCGAGGGCCGTCGGCGTGAGCTAAGCGCCCGCTTTGACGGCCTCATACGTGAGATACTTTTCTCGACTATTGACGTGTGCCTCCTGTCCGAGTCCCTCCTGGCGGAGGGCCGGGTGTCCCTCGAGGACTTTGAGGCGGTGGTCGCGCCGGAGCCGGAGAGCCTTCGCCCGTCCTCCGCCGCGGCACTTCGCGAATTTAAGGGCCGCGCGATCTTCGGATACGACGGAGTAACGCAAAAGCTCAAGCCTTACAGAGACGTGTCCGTTTCCCGCGGTGATGCCGGCGGCCACCTCGTCTGCCAGCTCCGGTCCGACGGCGATTGCGGATGGCTGTTCATCGCCCACGCCGGCGACGGCCGTGACGGCGGACTCGAAACAAGCTCCGTAGCCGTCCGCGGAGAATATTCCGTCCGGCTCTGGGACACCGTGAGCGGCGCCATCACCCCCGTCCCCTCCCGTATAATAAACGGCCGGACGGAGTTTGAATGGGTGACCTCCTATGAGGGCAGCGCGCTTTTTGAGCTCACCCCCCGTGGTAGCGAGCCCTCCGCGCCTCCGCTCCCCCATATGGCCCCCGGACGTGGCATGGAGCTTCCCGCTCCGATCTCGGTGTCCATGTCCGAGCCCAACGCTCTCCTTCTTGACCGTGCCCGTTTTTCCCTGGACGGCGGCGAGCTGTCGGAGCCGGAGGAGATATTGCGTCTCGATAACGCCGTAAGGTCAAGGCTCGGCCTCGCTCCCCGGGGCGAGAACATGTTCCAGCCCTGGGCCACCGCGCCCGGTGAGTCCCACGACCTTACGCTGTCCTGGGAATTTACCTCGACCTGCCGCCTTCCCTCCCTCTCCCTGGCCCTCGAGCGCCCGGAGGAGCAGGAGGTGCTTTTAAACGGCCTTCCCGCTCGCGCGGCGGACGGGTATTTTATCGACCGGTCCTTCAGGCTTCTCGCCCTCCCCCCGGTCCTGCCCGGAAAAAACGTCCTCACCGTCCGCCGGGCCTTCAACGCGAAAACGAATCTGGAGCCCATGTACCTCCTCGGCGACTTCGCCGTCATTGGCGGTGCCCTCTGCCCGCCTCGCCCCATCGCCCTCGGCGACATAGTCCCCCAGGGCTTCCCCCATTACACCGGCAACCTGACATATGTGTTTGAGTTTACCCTGCCCTCCGGCGGCCCTTACGCCCTGCGGATCCCCAAAATGGCAAGCCCGCTCATCGACGCCTTCCTGGACGGCTCAGGCCCCACCGCCATGATCTCCGGCACGGCGCCCCTCGGCCATCTCTCCGCCGGAGCCCATAAGCTCAAGCTGATAGTCTACGGCAACCGCTATAACCTCCTGGGCGCCCTCCATAACGCCGATACCTCCAACCCCTGGCGCGGCCCAAACTCCTGGCGTACCGAGGGCACCGGCTGGAGCGACAATCACCTCCTCCACCCCTCCGCCCTCCTCTTCTCCCCGATCATAGTCCCCCTGTCCCCATCCCCAAACGACAATTAGCCCCACACCCGCTCCCAGCACCCCGCGCTCCCTTGCCGCCGTCGACCAAAACATGAGCCATTCCGCCCGGGGATATGAAAAAAATATAACAAAAGGCTTGACAGGGTGGGTAAAAATGAGTATAATCTTTTTGCTTGCCACGGCGGCGTAGCTCAGTTGGCTAGAGCACGCGGTTCATACCCGCGGTGTCACCGGTTCAAATCCAGTCGCCGCTACCACGGGCCTTACGGAATATCCGTAAGGCCCACCCTACCGGGGCAGCCCAGTTACGGCCCGTTGGTCAAGTGGTTAAGACACCGCCCTTTCACGGCGGTAACATGGGTTCGAGTCCCGTACGGGTCACCAACGGAGGCTTAGCTCAGCTGGTTAGAGCGCCTGCTTCACACGCAGGAGGTCACTGGTTCGAGTCCAGCAGTCTCCACCAAAAAGTCCCCAATTTCGTCGAAATTGGGGACTTTTTATAACTTTTTGAGGTTTTTGCTTGTGAGTCAGGTAGTGGGTTAGCCTTAGACCCACTACCTGACCCACTACTCAAAAGCGCAAAAAATCACCGGCCAGCACCGATTATGACGTGGCTGGCCGGTGATTTTTATAGCTCACATCGCCCTGTTTATAACCTCCCCTATCGTGTCCGCCGCGGCCTGCTTCATCTGTGTCGTGGCGTGGGTGTAGGTGTTCAGGGTGAAGCCGGCGGAGTAGTGGCCGAGGGCATTGGAGAGTGTCTTTACGTCCACGCCGTTTTTCAAGGACAGCGTTGCGAAGGTATGTCGGAGATCGTGGAAGCGTATGTGCTCCGCTCCGATGGCCTTCAATATCTTGTCGTGGGTGTGCCGGAAGGAGTCGGGGTCGAACATCGTGCCGGTCTTGGGCGACGGGAACATATATGAATTCTCAAAAATATGATTGCAAAAAATTGCTCAAAATCTACGTCCTCTATCTATATTGAAAGCATGTTTTAAGAGAATATGTAAGAAAAGCATATCTTGGAAGACCTGTATTGGCAAGATCAAATATTATGCTCGTTCACTTCTTTAAAGCCAATACATGCTCTTTTGAGCAAGTTTCTCATTTTCAAATTATGTGGCCTATCTTTTAAAGATTTAATAATAACGCTTTAACTTACAATAGCAAAAAAGGATATTCAACTTGCAAAATGTTTTGAAAAAAACTGTGTCAAAAAAGCATTTTGTTGTAACAAAACGCTTTTCTAAATACACTATTATTATGAGGAGCAAGGTAATATTATATGCGCCGAACAAGCAATTATAAGAGTAGGTGACCAATTATATGAATTCTGAAAATCAAGAAACTTTTTTCAAATTTTTTATTCCCATTTTGTCTCCGCTGTGCGCAATAATTCTTCTTTTTTTACAACGGACGTATTTCCCAACTGCAGAGCAAATATTGCCAGTTAACACTTTCTCTTTGTTGATTAATATTTTCTTTTTGATGTTGAATCTGCTTGAGTTTATTCTGCTAGTTAGGCAAAATTACAGCAGAATACTTTGCGCAGTTTCTACCTTTTCTATTGTAATATTGGCCTTCGAATTCAATTTCCGCATCGGAGCCATCCCGTCACCGTTTTCTGATTTTGTGAAGTTTATTATTGGATACGGAGGTTTGTGGACAGGAATCATTTTGCTAGAGTCATTGTATTACTTTTTTATTCGTCGTGTTGTTATAAAGAGTGAAACAGAGCATATTTCGGCTGGCCACGATGGTTCCTTAGGTGGGACGAATGCCGACGGGTCTCCAAATGGGATGCCAAACAATTCTGGGCAAATAGGAAGGAATAAATTTACTCTTTTAAAAAAAACTGACAATGCTCGTACACTAGCTATATCAATCTTTATTCTGTATATAATGGCTGTTTTTCTTCTACCGTTTATGAATTGGGGAAACCTCAAAAGCAGTGGATGGCTGAACTCGATTAAAGAAATCAATCTACTGATATATGGAAAACTCCACGCAACTGATAATTTTTCTGCGGAGTTTTTGAAATATCTTCTCGGTTTATTTGTAATCTGCATTGCGGTTATCGTTGTTTCACTATACGTTATACATCTTCTGACTAAATTTTTCTCAAAAAACTCCAACCAAAACGATTTTTTCGAGGAATATAGTACTCCAATCATTATCCTTGTGGTAGCTGGCGCTTTCTTGCTCTATATTCGCAAGGGACCTTTTGGAGACCTTAACATCGGAGGTTCATCGCAGGGAGATCACGCAGGCTGGAACGATATTGCAGGACTGATTAATTTCATAGCCAATCTTTTTTCTTATATTGTATGCATTATCGTTGCTTTCATCTCCATGCTTGTTGCATTTGAGACTATTCGATTAGTGTTGAATCAGTGTTTGAAACGTGGTTCATTGCTTAAGGGTTCCATGCAATTGATTTTTGTAATCATACTCCAATACACCATGGGGTTGATTATGGGCATACTTAGGGTTTTTGCTCTGAGAGATGTAATCGAATCTCTTCTAATGTTTTTTATACCTGATTTAGATGACACAATAGAGCCTGAAGTAAAACGAGTCATAAATATAGCCTTAAGGCGTGAGGTGCATCAAATATCTCAGTTAACATGTACATCGAGCAGTTATCATGAACATCAAAAACTTGATAAAAATAAATTCATTATAAGATACAAAAGGAGGAAATCGAGATGAGCGAGCATAGGTCTCCCGAAACAATCAATCAAGGCAGTGCTCAAAAGGGTGGCGTCTACATTCTGAGAATAGCCACTGTCCTGCTGGCAATTGTCTCCTGGTGGGCAACAGCGCAGGGGATGAAGAACTATGTATTCTCAACTAATTGGCAATCGTATCTTGCATCTCTTGCCATACAATCTATCTTGCTTGGATTAAATTTTTATCTTCCCACATTTTGGAGATACACATCATCAGGACTCACTAAATTGGGCATTGCGTTGTTAAGTTTTATCGTTTTACTCTGCTCATCATGGTTCAGCTATGTATATATTGTCCAACGCGCATATGACGAATCTTGGAATAGTACAAGTCAACTTTTGGTACAATCCACCTATCGTCAAGAACTGTATGAAGCGTTGGACTATTCCGAAGAATATGATGAGGTCTTACGTGGTAGTATCGGAAGTCAAATCAACTCAATATATGCTAAAGCAAAAGACGTAGAAGCGGTCGAAAAACACAGCATTGAACCATTTGACCCGACTGCAGATCTCGACAAATATGCAAATAACACTGAATTTTTTTCCAGCAGAGAAGTGGACTCAGCAATTCAAATTATGGAAAATGCTCTTCGTGAGGACGCATCAGCAAATGACCGGGAATTGGCAGCAGAACAGCTATTGTTAATCATAACCCAAATCGAATCTGAAATTGATACCTTGAAAAACGATATTGAACGTACTGACGCAGCAATAACAAGCGCGGAAAGGAATTTACGTTCCGCTCAAGACCGTCTTACCAACGCGGTAGAGGGACAAGACATAGAAGCGCTGGAAAGGGCGGTGGATTCTGCCACTCAAAATTACGAAAGTCAACAGGCAAGGAAACGGGAACAGGAGGATAATTTAAATGATTGTCAGACCGCACTTCGTCTGCTCAATCAGTACCTTACCCGCCTTAATATCTCATCAGGCGGATCCGGTACACAAATCAGTTCCGCACTTAGGGATATTCAAAGCAACATCCTTGAGGGCAGCATAAATCTTGAAGATACCGAGAAAAAAGTAAGGGAGATATTTGAACAGATTCAAGCATCCGACGATACTCTCAGTGCTGATGTTACTACGTACCAGGAGCTTATGAATGAAATAGAGAGCTTTATTCGGAGTATTCAGAATTACTCACTGGTCAAAGCATCTATGCAGACTCTCCAAGGGCTTTCCGGCGACATTCCGACCGAAAGTGAGTCTGTGTGGAAAGAACAATGGCTAACAAGGCTGGTAAACCTCAAGTCAGCAATTGGTAGTATGCCATCTTACATTGGCACTGAAAGCCAAGCGTTGAGCGCATATAACCGAGCAACATCCATGAATAATCTCGATGATGCAATTCAAAAGTATATCTTTGAGCACAACGTGGCAGATCAGGCACTTATTTATTTTTCTACCCCCTACCGTTCACTTGCTATTTTTTCATTAGTGTTAGCCCTATTCCTGGATTTGGCCGCTTTTGTCACTGGTTTTATTATAGATGTTGTAGACCAGCATCAGATGAAAATGGCATCTGCATTGCAATCGGAAGCCTTAAAGGATGAATACGCGGAAGCAGAAGTTGAAGATAGAATCCCCTTATCACCTACTGCAAGGCGATACATTTATTTGATAGGTGATTATGTTAAGGAAGATGAGCATTTCTATTATCAAGCATTGGAAGATGGAACACAAATTGAAGTGGAGCTTCCAAAAGCCGGATTTCAGCCGGGCTTCTTAGTGGAAACTGCTACCCAGTTTAGTCTAGTCGAACCGCAGGAATTGATTATTTGCCAAGCTGGAAAAGAGTCGGCTGATGGTATTTATCACAATGTTCGTCTCCAATACTCTGATGACATATTATATATCAAAAAAGATAATCAGCAGGATTTCACTTATCTTGTTTCTGAGTTTAACGACATCCCGGTGTATCAGGTTCGTAAGAACGACTGCATTTTAGGAAGTATTCAGGATATTCCACCTCAGTTATGGAACACCGCAATCGTTGCATTGAACGGCCGCGGTACTCATGTGGCTGCAATCTACTTAAATTGAAATAGATTCATTATATATTAGTTTTACCTCTTGATTCCGTCAACTTTTATCGTCCGTTTTACGACTCATGTACCTGAAAATACTGGACAGCACACACGATGGGCTGTCCGGTATTATTGCTCACATTGCCCTGTTTATCACCTCCCCTATCGTGTCCGCCGCGGCCTGCTTCATCTGGGTCGTGGCGTGGGTGTAGGTATTCAGTGTGAAGCCGGCGGAGTAGTGGCCGAGGGCGTTGGAGAGGGTCTTCACGTCCACACCGTTTTTCAAGGACAGAGTTGCGAAGGTATGACGGAGGTCGTGGAAGCGTATGTGCTCCGCCCCGATGGCTTTCAATATCTTGTCGTGGGTGTGCCGGAAGGAGTCAGGATCGAACATCGTTCCGGTCTTGGGCGACGGGAACATATAGGGGTTGTCCGGGTGCTTTTCGTGTTCGGCCACGAGGAGGTCCACCGCGTGCTGAGGTATTGCCAGAGTGCGTATGGAGTTTTGTGTCTTCGGCGTGGACACCACCAGCTCGCCATTTATGCGTCCCACCTGCTTGGTGACTGAGATTGTCCGGTTCTCCACGTCCAGGTCCTTCCACAGCAAGGCCAGCAGCTCTCCTCGTCTCAATCCTGTGGTCAGTTCCAGATAGTACACCGCCAGCAGTCCCCGTCTCTCCGCCTCGGCCAGATACGCCCCGATCTGCTCCTCCGGCAATATCTTCATCTCCCGCTTTTCCATCTTCGGGAGCTTGCACCCCTTGGCAGGATTTGTGAGGATCAGCCTCTCTGACACCGCCTGTTCGAGACAGTTATTGAGCAGCATATGAACCCCGTGGATAACCCGGACGCTGAGACCATTGTCCTTATTCTCAATGTGCTTGTACCGCTGCACCCGACCGTTTTTGCGGAGGTCGTTGTAGAACATCTGGATTTGCAGGGTGGTGAGTTTGTCCAGCTTGATGCTGCCGATGCCGGGAATGATGTGGTTATTGATGTAGTTGAGGTAATATGCCTTGGTTTTCTCTCGCAGTCTCGGCTCGGCGTAAATCGCGTACCACAGCTTGATCCACGACTCCACCGTGAAGCTCCCCGCCCGTGTCATGTCGAGATTCTGGCTGTTTTCGATTGCTTGTTTCAGCTTCTGGCGCACTTCGGCTTGCGTCTTGCCGAGGACGTTCTTGGTGATACGTTTGCCGGTCACCGGGTCGTGGCCTGCGGTATACCGGCCCTCCCAGCGTCCGTCGGAACGTTTGCGTATGTTCCCCTCGCCTTGTGCCCTCCGTTTTGCCATATTCATGCCTCCTTCGCTCTTTGGTAACCACAACACATACCACACTTTTCGGAAAATAGCTACTACTTTTTCTCGGAAACTTTTTGCTTAATCCAGAGGATGAATTCCTCCTTCGGCACGATAATCCGGCTGCCAATGTTCATCGCCGGGAAGCCCTCGCTTTTGACCAGCTCATACGCTCCGGCTCTGGATATTCCAAGCACCGCCGACACGTCTTGGACGGACAACATCAGGGGAAGTTCATCGTAATTCTTGAATTGCTTTTCCATTTTCACTCTCCTTTCCGAAGGGCTTTATATTTGTTGCTTATTCGTATTATTGTATATTTCCCCCCGCAGATTCTGCAGGGGGGTTACCTCACATATTGAACCCCTGCATCTGCATCTCCTCATGGTCGTCCGGCTTGTGGCCCATGGCGATGCGCTTGTCCATGAGCTCGCGGCGGCGTTTGCGGTCGATGCCAAAGCCGGGGCCGTGGGAACTTTGCTCCGTGCTGTCGCGGATGACGCGGCTCAGGTGGTAAAGCAGACGGGTGACGCAGGCGGCGATGGTGGGCGAGGTGTGGGTGCTGATTGCTTGTTGGGCATATGGGTTACCGTAGGAGGCGGAGGTGTGAAGCCAATAATTGGCCCGTTTCGGATCGCGGTCGTAGAGGAGTTTGCCCAGCATGTACATGGCGTTGGCGTTCTCTCCTTCGGCGGCCTGGGTGAAGTAGGACTCCGCTTGCTGATGGTCGCCGCTTTTCAAATACACCTTCCCCAGCTCGTAGGCCGCGTAGGGGCTGCCGTTTTTGGCGGCGGTTTTGAGCCAACGGATGCCGTTGTCTTGGTCGTGTACCTCCGGGTCGTCGGAGAGGAGGAGCTTGCCGAGGGCGTACTGCGCCGGGACGTAACCCTGCTGTGCTGACCGGGTGAACCAATCTCTTGCCTTTACCGCGTCCGGCATGAGCAGGCCGCCGTCACGGTAGAGAACACCCAGCACATACTGCGACGATGGCTCGCCATCCTTCGCGTACTTCCGTTCCCTCTCCACCGCCTTGTCGCGTTCGTCGAGGGGTGCTGTCTCATCCAGGAACAACATCCCGATGTAGCTCCGCTCCTGTCGGTCACATTCGTCTACCGGGCCGGGGGGCACCTCCTCAACTGTGACTTCTCCCATTCGCAGACGCTCTGCCTCCTGGATGACCGCGTTCTTCACGGAACGGAATTCCTTTTGCTCGGAGAGGCGCAGACGTTTTCGGCGCTCGTCCTTATAGTAGTTGTCCACCTCCGCCTGCAGGTCGAGCCACTTATTGTAGCACTCACGCACCGCAGGGACAGTCTCCAGCTCGTCTACGATTTTGTCTACCTGTTCTTTGACGCGCTTGTTGAGATAGCCGTAGAACTTCTTACCCTTGACCGTGCCCAGCTCCATGGACAGCCCCATCATCATCGGAGCTATCTGCGGGCAGGTACACAGGCCGTCACGGATCTCGCTGACCAGCTCTTGCAGCGATTGCCGCGCCTCGTTGACCAGCTCGTCACGCACACCGGACTTCTGCTCGTAGGTGTGGAGCAGTTCTTGCTTGAAGATATCGTTGACCAACCCGGACTTGATTTTCCTGATGCCGTCGCGGCTCAGGTAGCCCTCACCGCTCGCGGACCACGCCATCATGTGTACATGCGGATGGTTGCCCTCGTTGTGGAAGGCGGCGTACCACCGGAAGTCACCGGGCGCGATCCGCATGGTCTCGGCAATGTCGTTGCGGTGGGCGCGGAGGAGGTTGCGCCAGGTTGAGGCGTTGTCGTAGCCCAACCGTTCCGCGTCCTCACGCTTCAGAGAGATGATGTGCGTCCACACGTTGCCGGTGACGTTCTCCATCTCCGCGATAGCCGCGTCGAGGTCCACGTCATCTTCGTCGCCGAAGAGGCCGTGGGTGCCCAGCTTCTCAACACGCGGACGGGTGGCGATGTACTTCATGTAGACATCGGAGTGTTGAGCGGTGTCCCAGTTTGCTTCGAGCGTGGAGGAGATGTAGGCGGAGGCTTTCGCTCGCGTCGGTGACTTGTTGTATTCGGTGTACTCGTCCAGCTTCATCGACGCAGGGAAGTCCCTTGTGAGTTTACTGATGAGTTCCGCCTGCTTCTTCGTGGGAGGCCGGCTGTCCGGCAGCCGCTCCACGTTCTCGCGGGTCGCGATGTACCGCATGTACTTCCCAGCTCCGCCAGCCTTGATGTACGGCGACTTCAGAATCAGCCCTGCCATTCGGCTTCGTCACTCTCCTTCACCGCATTCGCC
>CANRLF010000033.1 GCA_947631395.1 uncultured Oscillospiraceae bacterium | reverse complement strand
CAAAAATGCGCCATCTTCCTCATACTGCCGGAGGAGGACAGCACCAAAAACTTCATGGCCGGCCTGCTCATCCAGAATCTGTCCCGTGAGCTGTTTGCCATCGCTGACGAGAATGGAGGCAAGCTTAAAAACCGCGTGGTTTTCTACTGCGACGAGCTGGGTACCATGCCGCCCTTCGACATACTGCCTTTGTTCTCTGCTGGTCGTTCCCGCAAGCTGACGCTGGTGCCTATCATCCAGTCGCTGGCGCAGCTTGAAAAGAACTACGGCAAGGAGGGAGCGGAAATCGTTTGCGACAACTGCCAGGACACCATCTTCGGCGGCTTCGCGCCGAACTCCCAGACCGCTGAGGTGCTGTCCAAGGCTCTCGGCAGCCGCACGGTGATGAGCGGAAGCATTTCCAAAAACAAACACGACCCCAGCGAGTCTCTGCAGATGATGGAACGCCCGCTGATGACTCCGGATGAGCTGAAGGCCATCCCCAAGGGCAGCTTCATCGTTATGAAAACTGGCCTCCACCCCGTCCAGACACAGCTCCGGCTTTACCTCGATTGGGGCATCCGCTTCGGCAAGCCCTATATTCTACCTGAGAAGTCCGCCAGGAAGGTGGCCTATGCTGACAAGAGGTCACTCTCGGACCGCATAAATGAGAAATATCCACAAAAGGAACAATCGAAAAGCCGACAGATGACTGCGGCGCTGACTGCCCAGCCGGGGAAGGAGCTGACTGAGGAGGAATATACGGAGGCCACATATAACACGAGCGGAGGGAACAGCTAATGAGCTTGTTTGGAACTATCTATGCCGACACGGAGCTTTCTCACCGTGCCCTCTCCGTCTATATGTACCTCCGCGATCGCTCCGACGCTGAAAGCAAGTGTTGGCCGGGGATCAACACCATCGCCGCCGACCTCCACCTCTCCCGCTCCACAGTCAAGAGGGCGATCACGGACCTCGAAAAGGCCGGGTATCTCCAAAAAGATTACCGATACAGAGAAAACGGAAGCCACACCTCCAACCTCTACACGATTTCCAAAAAAGCAAAACCACCATGACAGCAGAAAGCGTACAGCCTCCCGCCAAGGGGCGACTGTACGCTTTTACTGAACCGTGGGTAGGTTCACCATGACCCACCTTGAAGGGCCCACTCTAGCGGAGAACTCAGTACAGAGAAAGAAGTAATATAACAGCACTCACTGTAAACGCGCCCCTCTCCGTTCACCACCCGTCGATCTTCCGTGCGAGATTTCTGGGGAGAAACCACCAGAGAACTGCCAGAACGAAAAGGATAACCGCGCCTACTTCACTTGGGAGGCCAAAGTGCGAACCGATAAAACCGCTGGCAAATAATGAGCGAGAAGGTCAGAACCTGGATAATGTACTGAATGAGTTCACCCAAGGAGAATGAGGCGAAAAACCTTGGCGGAGCACCATCACTTGGATATCTTTCCATCGGGGCATAAGTAAGTGCATGATAATAACACAACCGCCGTCATACCCTCCCGTGTAGGGTAAACACTTTTTATCTCTTCATTCATTACCGCCACCGTAGCAATGGAAACTGTACCTCCAATCTCTACCCGACTTTCAAAAAAGCAAGATCATCGTGACCACAAATAAGCAGTCCTCCCTTGGTGGGGAGGACTGCAATCAAAGTTGTGAACCGATGGTATGTTCTCCTTAAATCGCCTTGAGGGCTCACTCAAACGGAGAATATAATACAGAGAGGGTGTTTTTTAATATCAACAATCTTCATGAATCGGCACGAAACCGGTCAAAACACCTCCACCTCTGCAATACCCGCCACTCCCGAGAACTCTTCGATCGTAAATCGAATCCAGGTGATATTATCAAGTGAAATTTTAACGGTGTATTCCGCCCCGTTAATCGGAAGAGCGCCAACGGGCACGACTGTACCATCAGAAAACAAGAGCGTTCCACTCAATACCTCACCGTCATTAGGGATACCATGCAGCACGACCTCTGAAATATTCTGCCCTTCCTCCCAGTCCAGCTGTATCCATGCGTCATTCCCATCTTCGGCGATCCAGCTTCGACACGGGAGTTGTAAATACCCACCGATCAGCCCGTCCGTGGCATGTGTCTGCGGACCGTTATTTGAACAGCTTGATGTGGACACCTTGGCGCGGTATGCAAGATTTGAAAAATCCTTCGCCCAGAAGAACTCATCCGACTTTGTAAACGAGCCGATCCAGTTGCTGTATTGAGACTTATATGTGGCAAGGCATACGTTCTTCAAATTCGATGCCCTTGGGATATTTTGCATATCACGAGGCATTTGAACAGACACCCGCCGCTCCCACAACAATGGTATCTCATCAATATTAGCCGGCGGCGTATACTCCTGTAACGGCAACGGATCTGTATCCAGGACAGGCCACAACACATCGCCGTCTGTGGAATGGACGATCATTTCATAAAGAACCGGGGCATAGTTTGGAAAATCTTCTACAATTCCACGAAGTATGTCCGTCACAAAAACATTGAGATAGGCGTGATCGCCATGTCTGTCATATGCGCTTGTAGTATATATTCGGTCCGGCATATATGATGTAATATACGACGTCAAATCATCGACAAAGTTTTTGCGAGTATAGTCAGCATGTTCCCCGGTCTGCTTGTAATGGTAATCATCCAACACGCCGGGAACTCCGTATGTTTCCGTGTTTCCAAAATTACTGGACAGAGTATCATTTTCGGACTGTGCGTGATACAGCCTATAAAGAAAACTGTCTGTATAACGAGTCCAAGGTTCAAAGCCGCCTGTATCAGAATAGCCAAAGGCTGTCAGATTGTCTAATGAAAGTCCGAGGACCGCCATAGCATTGATACTTTCATTCAGCCTATTAATACCAAGAGTCTTATCATACCCGTTACAATCTCCGTTTGTCACGATCGCGACTTTAATTGTATCACCGTTTAAAATCGCGTCACGGATGATTCCCGCGGCTATTAGTGCTTCGTCATCCTCATGAGGGACGATTACCAGCACCTTCTCCGGAGGTCTGGTAACAGCCTCAACCCCATACACCTCTAACTCCGCAAGAGCAGTCCAAGCAGTTCCCGGAGCCTTTTCAAAGACGACCTTGACGTATCTGGCCGTAATTTGAGATACAGGGTACGCCTGATGTTTTCTCCCGAAGTTATTAGATGACTTATCAACGAGAGTGATCCAGTCCGATCCGTTTGAGGAAGCCAGGATCTTATAGTGCCATACTCGGATGTCATCCTCAAACACAAGACGGACAGCATCCATTGAATATATAGACCCCAAGTCTACGGCGACCCAGTTGCCTTCGTTGCCGTTACTCGCAATCCAAAGGTCGTCCTCGTCACCGTCAACTATATTCTTGGCTACCCTGTATGCGTTTTCTTCGCTTATAGCCGAAGTAGCTTTTCCAAGAGCAATGTTCTCGCTGTCCACTTCAAAGGCCGCCTCGCCCCATAGCCTAACCTCACATATCGCGGTCCACCTGGACGCCGGGACGCCTGTGACTGTTACTCTGACAAACCGTACCGTAGTAGAGAAAGTTTCGATCTGTGTTACATCCCCCGAAGTGTTCTCTGTCTTATCTGACAATACCTCCCACTCGTTACCATCCACAGACCCCTCTACAATGTATTGCCAGACATCCCCTTCCTTCTCAAACACAAGCTCACCACCAAGCAGCTCCACCGGCTCGTTCAAGTCTATCATCCACCAGTTGCCGGCGGACCCGTTGTTTGCTATCCACATCGTTCCCGTACTTCCGTCATTGGCGCGGGACGGGATGTGATCATCATCCTGATAACAGTTGGCATATGCCTCTTTTCCTTCCGCGACATTAGTTATATGACTCAAAGTGTGGCGGCTACCGCCGATCGCTGTGACTGATGGCGCAAATGAAGCAAAAAGTACCATCGCAAGTATGATTGAAATATACCTAGTAAAACCTTTTCTTGTCATAACGGCCCGTCCTTTCTTATTAAAATTCCTTGCTTACTTTGATTTACTGCAATTCCCCGGCAGCGGATATGTCGAGTAATACTGTCAGGTTCGGATGGAGCTGAAGCACACTGCCAGGGATGCGCGGATCTATCGGTCCCATAAGTGCACGGCGCACTATGGATGCCTTGTCGGCTCCCGTGGCGACGAGTAAGATACTTTTCGCGTTCATAATTCCTTTAATCCCCATAGTGATCGCCCGTCTTGGCACCTTTTCGATGCTTTCAAAGAACCTTGCGTTGGCCGAAATAGTTTCCCGGGCAAGCTCTACGGGATGAGTCCCCTTTTCAAACGAGTCTCCTGGTTCGTTAAAGCCTATGTGTCCGTCATGCCCGATGCCAAGCAGTTGAAGGTCGATCCCCCCCAATGATTTTATCACTCGCTCATACCTCCGGCATTCCTCGTCGATGTCGTCGACGATTCCGTTCGGAATATGGCAGTTAGCGGGGTCAATATTTATGTGAGAAAAAAGGTTTTGACGCATGAAATACGAATAGCTCTGTATATCGCTTTGAGAGAGCCCTATGTACTCATCCAGATTGACCGCTTTCGCACGGGAAAAATCAATTTTTCCGGCTTTGTATTTTTTAATGAGCTCATTATAAAGGCCGATAGGGGTGGAGCCTGTTGCCAAGCCCAAAACCGCATCAGGCTTTGTGAGTAACAGCCTCTCAAAGTATTCTGCTCCTTTCAAGTTCAGCTCATCCGCACTATTTGATATGACAATTTCCATCTACTACACCCCCAAGGTTTATTAGTCATGCTGTCCCATAAACCTCAAATTCTCTAAATGCCGCCCAACAATCATATGGTAGTGATGTGAACGTTATTTTGACATAGCGGGCATTCGCAGAGAATTCGTGTTCCTGAACTTTCGTGTCAAGAGCGTTGTCCGTGTAATCAACAACAGTAATCCATTCTGAACCATCCGACGATACCTCAATATAATATCGCCAAGGCTGCCCATCCTCTTCGAACGTTACTTTCGATCCGTAAAGATCGTAGCTGTTTCGCAGGTCAACCATCCACCAGTTGCCGATATCTCCGTCAGCGGCGATCCACATTGTTGTCAAGTCTTCGTCGTTGCCACATGAAGGGGCGCGATTTGAGTTTTCAAAGCTTGATGCGGACGCGAGCCCGCTTGTGGCAAGATTTGCTTTTTCCGGGCTTCCGTACAGTTCAAATTCTCTGAATGCAGACCAACAATCTCCGGGACACTCGTCTATAGTCACCTTGACATATCGAGCAAGAACATCAGCATTAAAGCTCTGCACTTGTGAAGGATCTGTATTATGCGAGCGGTCAACAACGGCCACCCAATCCTCGCCATTCAGTGAAGCTTCTATGTGATACTTCCATATTGCGTCTGTTTCAAACGAAATGTTCCCCCCGGTCAGAGAGTACGGTTTTTCTAAATCCATCATCCACCAATTCCCAGGTGCGCCATTGCTTGCGATCCACATGCTATTTTGATTTCCGTCATTGCCTTTTTCGGGACCAAAAGTAGAATTCTGCGAACTTGAAGCTGTGGCCGGCTTATGGCGCGCAATATTAGTATGAAAATCAGGCGTCAATGTCGGGTCAAACGGTAACTTGTCCGGGACTTCCGCCGGTGCACCGTCAAGGGTAAAACTCTGAACGCCCGGCTCAACAAGCATCCTCACCCCGTTTACAGCTAACGAATAACTACCATTGCTTCGGACGGTAACCACTCCATCGTCATACACAATATCTGCGACGATGTCTCCAAACGAAAGGTTAGTTATTCCGTTTCGCCCTTCATGGTGAAGCCGCCATTCAACGGATTTGTTCACAGCGTCTACTGAATGGAAACCAAGTACATTTTCAATCAACAAGGAAATAGGCCCCAAAGCTGACCAACCGCAAAAATCCTGACGAACACGATTGCCATACTCCGTAGAGGGCTCGTTGGAACATGGCGCATATGTCTCCCAAATCGTGTGGGGAAACACATTTACATATGTTTGATATTGTTCCTCAAGTATCTTTTCTGCGGCTATATCAGCGCGCTCAATAAATCCGTAGTTCTCAAGCCCCTTGATTCCCATGTACGCGGTCGGAAGCCACAGTCCCCCTCTCCAATATGCTCCGGTCTCCTCGTCAAAATCCGGATCATCACGGGCGACTGAAGGGAAGTCCACAAAGCCACCAAATGAAGAGTCCGAATTAACGTGAGTCAGGAGGCTCGCCGCTTGATTTTCGTCCGGAACAAATGCAAGCATTGGCCAAAACGACGCAACCGTCTTGACTTTATCCTTAAGGTTAGGATCATATCTATTTATATCATAGTATATCCCGTCGTCCTCGTCCCAGTAGTATTTATTAATCAACTCCTTAAGCCCCTGATAATACTGCTCATAGGTTTCCACAACCTCTGTGTTTCCAGCCACGGAAGCCAACTTTGAAATATAGAAAGCGGAGAGCGCCTGCTGTGAGATCGTGTCTACCCAAAGAATATTTCGTTCCCCATATGTGCGACCACGCGGACTGTTATCCATTCCAACGATCTGATTAGAGCCTGTATACCCATATTCCGTTCGTTCATGGGCAACCGCGTGGGAACTGTTGGGTAATTGATCCCCAGGCCTTGATGTTTCCATCATTATATAATGTTTTTGCAAATATTGTTTATCATTTATCAACCACTTAACGTGCTCGACATCACCCGTCATTTTATAGTTTTCCCACTCTACCCATGCAAGAAGATTAGGGTTATCTACGAACCAGATGCTTTGAGACGAGCTGACGTCATCATATAGTGGCGCATATATATTGATCAGGTTATCTATACCCGGAAAATAATCACTCGACGCATACTTGTTGAACAGTGTCATGAAGCAGGAATCCCATATCCAAATAACATTGTCATAGCAAACTTCGTCCATATATGGACTGTGCGGCACGCCAGTATCCTCCACAACGTGGTCATATGCCATTTCCCACGCTCTCCAATAGAGTTCAACATATCCCGGCTTCTCGTCAAATATCGGTGTCGGCACCTTAGTCACATCAAATACTTCAGTCTTTGTTGCGCTCGAAGAAAACGCGGTCGCAGCAACGAGAATGCCGAGGGTTATAATGACGGCCAAAAGTCGCTTTAAATAACAACCCTTTTTCATTTACAGCTCCTCCTCAATCAAAATAATATTACAAGCAAAAATAAAGGAGTTCCGTTGGAGAAGAAAAGCAAAAGGGAGCCCTGATTTCTTTGTCCAGTGCTCCCCATAGAGCGGCGCAGCCTGTCGCCCCGGCTGAGGCGGCACATTCCATATCCCATACGGTGTCACCTACGTACAGGGTATCCTCTGGTAGGGCTCCGCACAGCTCCATAAATTTTTGAAGTGGCTGGGGAGACGGCTTGTGCTCTCGCGTCATTTCAGAGAGGACGATGTGATCGATAAAAGGCTCAATATCGTCAAACAGTCTACGGTCCGCCTCGTATTCGTCGCGATTACGGGATGTGACGATTCCCAAAACATGGCCACGGCGCTTTAACTCACCCAGTGTTTCCTTCACGCCGCCAAACAAGGTGATCTGACTGCCGCACTCGGCCTGCCTGCGTGTCCACTGGTCTATAATCTCATCGGAATAGTCGAGCCCAAGGAAACGAAACGTATCCTCGTTTGTAAGCCCCATGACCTTATAGAGCAGATCCTCCGAATAGTCTCTTCCTGTACGTTCCAGCAATAGCTCCCTCAAGGTCCTGACGGCAACAGGGAGAGCATTGATCAACGTACCGTCCACATCGAAAGCTATATACTTAAACCTCAATCAGATCCCCCCTTGCCGTCCATCCTGGTGAACAAAAATTCCTCAATACAGGCTACACGCTGCCGCTGGTTCTTGTGCGCTATATTGATGACCGGTTTCGTGGCGTTCTCAAGGGGAATCGTGGAAATTATGAAATCATAATTCTTTTCTGGATAGACTGAGAACTGGTACAGAGAGCAGGTGTCGATAATTTCTATCTGCGGAAGGCTATTTTGAAGGGACCTTCGCTGCTCCTGCTGGATAATGACACCCGCGTTTGAAACCATGAGAGCTCTCCATTTTGTGGTCGCGCGAGCTTGTGACAGGGTAAAATGAAGCGTGATGGAAACAAGCTCTTGGTTATCCGGCTCAATTCCCGCAAACCGTTTATAGAGGCCCGCCTGTTCTTTTACGCTGCGATATAATTCCTGGCTAGCTTCAGGAAGCTCAATATGAACGGGCGCGCGCGTACCGGGATTTTCTTTTTGCTGGTATATCGAACTGCGCAAATGGTGGACAAGCCCGAAGAAAAGTATCTTGTCTGACGAAAAATCCCCGCCCACATCGGCGTCAACCGCCTCGGCAAGATGTATGGCAAGCATTTCTATGTTTTCTGGAACATATGGCTTTGATTCCATCTGGGCGCGGAAGGCATTATAGCCGATAAGATGGATACAGATATACTTGCACTCCGATTCCGGGAGCTTTATTGAAAATTCATCCTCAAGCCGTTTAGCGATGAACCGCGCCGTATTCATCTCCAGCTGTGGGAAGTCATCGTCGGGAGGAAGGAACTCCTTGTCTATTTTGCAGTTGCTTCTCATTCTGAACACACTGATGGTCAGGTGGGTAGCCAGAGAGGTAAAGTACTCATTACCCACGAAGAAGTCAAATTCGTTTTCCGCCTCCTCGATAATCTCGCAGACCTTGCGGATGTCCTCCTCGGTGTAAACCTCTTCCATCCGCTCAAGCCGCTCTTTCGCGATCCTCACGGCCTGATTTGCCGGAGCGTTCAGGCTCGGTCCCTTGTGCTCCCGTAAATCAAAAAAACCTGCTATGGCGGCGCGTCTTGACACCTCGTCACCCACTATCCCGATACCGCGCCCCTGGGTCTTGAAAAGCTTCAGATTGTACTGCGCCAACCAGTTTTCCGCCCAATCCAGATCCGACAGGATGATAAATCGGCTGACATAAAACTGGTCAGCCAAAAACTGGATGGTCAGCTCATCAAATGAAAAAAGGAGACTCCTCAAGAGCTCGATCCTTCTTTCCACACTCCCGTCCGACAAGGTAAAATATTGACTGCTGAGAAGGGTATCTATTTTTTGGCGCTCCGCATCGCTCAGCACAAGCTTTATGCCGTAGCCCTGCTTCTTTTCAATTTTGACATCACCAAGACCGTGCTCACGCAGCCAGCCCTCTGCCTTGTTCAGGTAATTCTGAACAGATCGCTTGGAGATGCCTAAACGCTGTGACAGGGTATTCAGCGTGACAAAGCTGTCATTCTCAACAAGATCAGCCAGCATTGTCCGCATTGTTTCCTCGGAGTGCCTCATCCCACTACCTCCTCTTCAAAAGCTCACTTATTTCGCATCTATGGAATAATACAGGATCTTTCCCCACGGTGTCGCTTTGATAGCGGCCTTTGCCATCGCGCAGACATCCGCCGCGCCGCCGCCTTCTACATTAAACGTCAGTGATATGCCGTCCCTTTTTTCAAAAGTAAACGTCGTTCCGCTCTCGGAATATCCATCCAGCAAAGCCGCGATCTCGTCGCCCTTCATGGGGGCTCGAATAATAACCTTCATGTCAATACTCCTCTCATTCATTTTCATTGCTTTTTCGCGCGGGGAACGGTTTTGCATTTTACCGCCATATCGAACCCGGTCCTGCATTCGCCGTTTGTGAAAATAGTCAGACAGCATATAATAAACGGGATACCCTGGAACAGGTAAAGCGAGGCAATTTTGATAAGGCTCCTGACACACAAAAGCAGATACTGAAGCGGCCGCCCTCTCGCGGGATTTATCGGAACGATTTTTAGCCCCATGACCAGCTTGCCCACGGTAGAACCGTTCGTGGCGAGCTGAAGGACGATCTCATAGCACAGCGCGATAAGGATAATAAGGCCATACGCCCTGTTAAACGCGGAGACAAACGCCGCGGTCAAAGCCGCGTCCTGTCCCCCCGCGGCTTCCATCGCGTCCATGGCGTCCCGGACGGCAAAGAAGTCGGGTTGTCCCGCGAATTTGTATAACAGAAAAGAGATAGCAATAATCACAGCTGCATCGATCAGAAAAGCGATAAAACGCCGGCTTCGCATTCCCGCGGGGGCTTTTGCCGCTTCAACACCAAGAAAACTCATAAGGGTTCCTCCAAAACAGCGCGGCGGGGGGATAGCCGGAGGCCATCCCCCCGCCAGTATTCCTCTATACGAAACGGGACATTCCGATATTCATGCCGGTATCAAGCCTCGGCACCCTCGGTGGCAAGGCGCTCATCCTTGAAGCACTTTATATCCCACGCGCGGATGAACGGAAGCCAAATCAGGAACGAGACGGCCAGCCCGCAAAGCTGTGCCACGACGCCCATAATACTCCCGGTCGTAAGGAAGCCGCTTATAAGCACAGGGCAGGTCCATGGGACCATGTTGTTGCAAAGTGGGAACAGACCGATCGCGGTGCCTATATACTGCACCGTCATGCATGCCATAGGCGCGAGTATGTACGGGATCATAAGGATCGGGTTCAGAACTATCGGCAGGCCGAAGGTCACGGGCTCATTGATGTTGAAAAGACCCGGAGCGATGCCGATCCTGCCCACGTTCTTCAGGAGCTTTGACTTGGCGAATATGAGCATATAAATGACCACAGGGAGTGTTGCGCCGGAGCCGCCCATCCAGACGCCGTTTTCATAGAAGGTAAACGTCACGATGTTGCTCGCGCCGGCGGAAATATTCTCGGCCATATTGGTGATCCACATGGGCTCGAAAATGGGGAATATGATAATCGCGGAGCCGTGCAGTCCGAATGACCAAAGCAGGTGCTCGGCAAAGCATGCGATAAGAGTACCCACATAGGATGTTCCAAGGTGGCGCAGAGGAGTGGAGATGACCGTGCTTATAAATTCAGGAAAGCCGCCCCAGGGAGTGGCCGCGAATACGAGCCTTATCACGGTAAAGAGGATAATGATCACAGTGCCGGGGAGCAGCGCGGTGAACTGATCGGAGACCGCGGACGGAACGGAGCTGGGCAGCTTGATGGTAAAACGTTTCTGAACCAGGAAGCGGTAAATCTCGCCGACGATCAACGCGGTAATGAGCGCGGT
Source organism: uncultured Oscillospiraceae bacterium (assembly GCA_947631395.1). Taxonomy (GTDB): domain Bacteria; phylum Bacillota; class Clostridia; order Oscillospirales; family Oscillospiraceae; genus RUG626. The sequence goes on along the minus strand of CANRLF010000033.1, from coordinate 11,625 downwards.
AAAGAGCAGGGTGGCATCCAGAGAACCAGCGATCCACGCCTGAACTGTTTCGCCGTCGCCGTTGGTGAGGGAGGTGGGGACAATGATAGCGAAAAGAGCGGCCATAGCAATGATTCCGGCAGGGGTACCCTTCTCACCGTAGCTGTTTACCAGGGAGCTTGCCACACCAAAGCAGGCAACCACGGCGGAAATGCCGTATGTGGCGTTCATTATAACGCCCTCAAAGGCGTTCCAGTTTTCGCCGAAGACCCTCGCCATGAAATCCAGGAACGCCTGGATGGGAAATTCGGCAATGATCATAGAGAAAGCGCCCAGAATGAGCAGGGGCATTATCATAACCACGCCGTCACGAAGCGCCAGCAGATGGCGCTGTCCGCCGAGCTTAGCGGCAACGGGGAGGAATTTCTCCTCCATAAAGCTCATAACCTTGCCGCTACCATTACTCTTGACCTTATTTTTCATCTTTTATCCTCCTATAACCTTTACTTTTTCTTCTGATACTCCGAATATGCCTTATCGAATATATTATCTACCCGCTGTAAGGCGTAGTCGGACATATCCATCGTTTGAATGACCGGGATTTTCTGGCCATACTGGTCTTGGAATTTTTTGGCCAGGTAGCGCACCTGAGGACCGATCAGCAGGATGTCCGTTTGGTGGATGCGATCCTCTACCCGCTGGAACGCCCGCGCCTCAATATCCGCGTCGATCCCCTTGCTTTTGGTGTACTGCTTCATTTTATCCACCAAGACACTGGTGGACATGCCCAAATTACAGATAAGTGTGATGATCATTTCTTTCCCTCCAATTCTTTAATCCGGCGGTGGAGCTCAATGATTTCTTCGGCTACGTCCCGCATGATAAGCGCCAGGTTAAGATGATCCTGCGCGTGGACCATAAGCAAGGACACCGGTTCGCCGCTCCCGCTCATTTCGTTTCTGATAAGCTCCGTCTGGATCTCGTGCGCGGATACCATACCGTCGCTGGCCCTGTCAAGTGCGGCTTTCGCCTCTTCAAACTTTCCTTCTTTGGCAAGATCTATCGCCTCCATGCAGGAGCTCCTGGAGTCACCCGCTCCGGCGATCAGGCCCATTGCCACTTCCATGCTGTCCATTTTTGCTCTCCTCTCCTTATTTTTCGCCGAATTTTTCGGCGAAAAGGGTTTCTAACGCGGTTGCGGTTTCCTGCTCATCAGGTCCGTTGATCTCGACAGTCAGGATGTCCCCGTGCTTGGCGTTTGCCATCATCACGCCGGTCACGCTTTTCAAATCAAAGAGCTGCCCGTCTTTCCTCACCTTCACCGAACTTTGAAACGCGCCCACGCTTCGCGTGATCCTGCAGGCGACACGGGCATGAAATCCCAACTCATTTTGAACCTGAAGCTTCTTCTCAATCATTTCTCCACCTCCTTCCTTAAGAGGGCCAGAACCTCATCCTCACCGCTCATTGAAATGACACTCTCCACCAAAGCTCTGCATTTTTCAGTATCACAGTCCATGATAGCGCGTCTGACCCTGGGAATGGAAGGGATGCTTACGCTCAGGTTGTCTACCCCCATGCCGACCCAAAGAGGTATGAGCTCATCCACCTCGCCCGCCTGCCCGCATATGTCGACTTCAATATTAGAGCGGTGCGCGGCTTGACAGACATGATCGACCATGCGAAGGAGCGCCGGTTGGAAATACGAGTTTAACCGCGCGACATGCGCGTTGTTCCGATCCGCCGCAAAAAGATACTGCGTCAAATCATTCGTCCCTATGCTGAAGAAGTCCACGATTTCGGAAAAACGGTCAGCCATTATTGCCGCGGCCGGGGTCTCCACCATCATGCCAACGGAAACATCCCCGATTTTCTCTCCACGCCGACTAAGGCTTTCCCGCACAGCGCGCACAGCGTCTTTTGCACGTCGGACCTCTGAGACCGTAGCGATCATTGGCAACATAAGCTGTACCGGGCCGAAAACAGCGGCGCGCAATATCGCGGCTATCTGTGTGTGAAATATTTCCGGCGTATCCAGACAGTAGCGAATTGCCCTGTATCCCAAAAACGGATTGTCCTCGTCAGGGATATTTAAATATGGGATATGCTTATCTCCGCCAACATCCAGTGTCCTGACAATAAGCGGGCGTCCGCCCAGCCCCTTTACGATTGCGGAATAAGTACTGAACTGGAGCTCCTCGTCCGGGGCCGCCGACCTGCCCATGTACAGCATCTCGGTCCTAAGAAGCCCGACTCCCTCTCCCCCCTGTGAGACGAGGGTGTCCACCTCATGTTCGGATGCTATGTTCGCGTAAACCTTCATCCTCCGGCCGTCCGCAGTCACCGTTTGGCAATGTCTGAACTCCTCTAACGTGGCGTTTTCCCGCTCGGTCTTATTGATATAGTCCCTATACATCTGGAGCCGCTCCCCGTCCGGCTGAACGATCAGCGCACAGTTTATAGCGTCCAGGAGTACGGTTTGCCCTTCCCGTACCATGCTCAGGGCGCCGTCGGCGCCGATGATGCAGGGGATATTCATGGAGCGCGCCAATATTACGCAATGTGAGGAAAGGCCGCCCTTCTCGAGGATCATCCCGGACAATCCCGCTCTGCCAAGCTCGATCACCTGCGATGGCGTCAGATCCACAGCAATAACGATTTTTTCGCCGTCATCGGGCTTTTCCTCCTCACTGTTCGTGAGTGAACGAAGGAGCCGAGTCTCAATATCGGTTATATCCGCCGTCCTCTCGTTCAAGTAGGCGTTGTCAAGGGAGGCAAGCTCATCCCGATACCGCTCGGAGCATACGGATACGGCGTATTCGCAGTTAGCCTTTTCCTTGGTGATCAGGCGCCTGATCGCGCCTATGTAGTTGTCATCCTCTAACAGAAGCAGCTGAAAATCCAGTATTCCCGCGTCCTCAGCTCCATTCTCCCGCGAGATCTGTTCAATCATCTCCGCCAGACTGCTTGAACACCTTTCAGACGCGGCTTGCAGACGCTTAAGCTCCGCCGCCGTATCCTCCACAGGACGAAGACCGGTATCGATCTTCTGCTCAATTATAGGATACGCTCTCGCCAGGGCCATTCCTCTGACTGCAATTCTCCCGTTCATAATTCCTCCAATCCGGTAATATGACCAAGCCTGTTCGTGAATATCAAATTACATTTAGTATATCATGCACAAAAAGAAATGTGAACCGTGAAAAAAACTGTTTATTTTCCACATTGATATGGAAATATGGCAATTAAGTTGTTTTTCTTCTACCAATAAAAGTGAACCGATTTACTGATTTAGTCAAAATTCAAGCGCCCTATCAAGTCTTTAAATTGGGAAAATTTAATCTTTTCGGCCATCACCTATGCGCTAAAGAGGTCCTCGTCGTTAAAAACATACAACACTCCGCTAATGGGTGTCTGTGTGCTTTTGCTGAACATAGTTAAGGCTCACTATATTTCCAATTAAGCACTCACACATTGAAAACTCGGTACAGGGATACTCACATCCTTCCTGGAAGTCAAAGCTGTTTTGTTGCCCAAGTAATCAGCCTCTCCGGGGTAATTCTCTCTTCGTTGGGAGTGATACTCCTCCACCCGGCTTGTACAGCCGGGTTCTGATTTGCCAAGCCGACGCTGATTGACTTCATCATAGAAGTGCGGATCACCGTCTCGCTTACGCCTTCCTTGACCGCCAGAAGTGCTATGGCATGACGCGCTTAACTAATTCCTGAATTTTATTGCCCTTAGCTGGTCTTTTAATATCTTCGGGCAGATAAGTTAGTGCGACTTCCCTCAAACTTATTACGCTGTCATGAATCCATCCAACAGCCTGACCATCGCAATACAGGCAATAGCAGCCAAGCATTTTTTGACTTCAACATTCAAGCCTTTTAGATTGTTCAGCCGGTTGCTCCACCATGTGTAGCTCCGTTTTTCTGGGTAAAGCTCACGGAACACATCGATCAGTCCTTCCTCAAGCAACGACTCAAACGCCGAACGCTCGTCAGACGAGTAGCCCTGCTCCGCCCAATATTGCCGCATATTCTCGGCGTATATATCTATTTCCGACCGTGCCACATTGAAGTCACCGCAGATGATGACCGGCTTCTCCTCCGTCAACATCCGAACGTGTTCCCGGAAGGCTTCGTCCCACTCCATGCGATATGCCTGCCGCCAGAGGTTCTTCTGTGAGTTTGGCACATATGCGTTGACAACATATATATTCGCAAATTCGGCTGTGATGAGACGGCCCTCGCTGTCCTCGTATCCGTTTTGGAAATCGTTGACCACCTGTAGCGGCTCCTCAAAAAGCAGCATCGCCGTCCCCGAATAGCCATCCCTTTCTCCGTGATTCCAATAATGATGATATCCTCCAATGATAACCGGCTCCTGTTTGGTACGGATTTCCTGCAAACATATGACATCAGGCACCTTCTCTTCAAGTACATCAAGGCTTCCGTTCTTGATACTCGACATCAGTCCGTTTAGGTTCCACGATACGATGTTCATTGACAATCTCTCCTTCAAATAATTAAACGTCCAGCACCGTTGCTGGACGTTTATAATCTAAGACTAAACCCGTTTCGCGCAACGTGGTATAAAATAGTACCACGCCCAATCGAACAATGGCAATCGTGAGACGTGAAATCGGAGTTTTAGTGATAATATCGAATTGTTCTCATTTTTCATAGCGCACGGGGCAATATAATATCAGCAGATCCAGTTTATCCTCCCCATCCAAGCTTTCTTCAAAGTCAAAGTCCATGTAGAAGTCCCCCAAACCAAAACCCGTGTAGTCTCTCTCAAATACGCGAAACTCTTTCGTCTTAAGGTTAAGCGCGGCTACACCGGCACAATTCTCAGCCCTAAAAAACTCAAGCCTCTCCAAGCAGTCTGCGCATAAGCTGGACGACACCTTTTCGTAATCGAAAGTGTCATCGTTGTTGAGTTCAACAGTCCCGTCGGCAAATCCCCTATTATAATCCACTAAAAGATGCGCGGAAAACCCGCCATCCTTACCTTCACCGCCTGCAAAGGATACGACCCCGGCGTATTCCTCACGCAGTTTGCCCTCCGCGTCAAATTGGTTTATCCCGATGGTCTTTATATCGAAGGAGTTTAAGCTCACAAGCGCGATATTATCCTGACCCCAAAGCGATTGATATGAGTCCTCCCCGTTGTCCCCACACAGAGCACAATCCGCACTTGTTGCGTTGACAATATCCTTGCCGTCACTTTGAGCAGGATCATCTGAAGTAGCGCACCCAGTCAGACTGACAATGAGAAAGAGTACGGTGAATAAAACCAGCAGAGCGGAGGTGTTTTGCCGGGTATAAATCGCGTACATGATTGCGTTTTTTCTTTTCATAAAACCGCCTTCATTTGTTTTAAAATTTCGCGGGATGATACCATTCTGTATATTCTCCGCGCATCTTATTATATCATTTGCTTATACTTATAAGCAAGAGCCAACAGAAACATTGCTAAAATAATTTTAGCCATGAGGTTCTGGAGGTCGCTATGGAAAAGATTCTTGGCAGCAAAACGCTGGGCGAAAACATCAAAAGGATTCGGCTGGCCTGTGGTCTTACGCAGGAGCAAACCATAGCTCGTTTACAAGTCCTTGGTTCTCCAATAAGCCGCAGTACCTACTCACTAATCGAGATGGGCAGAGGGAATATATACGTTAACGATCTCGTTGGATTAAAAACTGTGTTCAACGTAAGATACGAAGATTTCTTTGAGGGAATAGGACCAGCACGAAATCCCAAGAATAAAGAATAGTATACAAGCGCCGCAATTACGATTGCGGTGCTATTTTTCGGTAGAGCTATTACGCGACTCATAATTCAAAATCAGCTTCTTCTTTCTTTTCGCGTATCTCCTCGTCTCTGCCGCGCCGCCGTTATCCAGAACGATGTACGCTACCAGAACATCGCTGTTGGCCACCATCCAACGGTTTCTGGCGGTGATGGCAAATCTCTTTGGAGCGGACTCAATGGGCGGATACATCGTCCTGTCGTACTTGTCCGCGTTGACCTCCCGGCCCAGATAGGCCAGAACGAGTACAGACTCAATGTGCGGGTATTTGTCTTTCAGCTTCCAAACCACCGAGGCCGCTATGCGGTCAAAGTCCCCATACCCACCGAGATAAAACTTGTCCGCCCCCTCTGCGATAAGCGACTCAACACAGCTTACAAGCCACGCACTCAGCTCCGGACTGTCAGGACAATGCCTGTGTCCGCAGAAGGTCACCGTCATAACGTCACCCTCTCTCATGGTTTGCCAAGTTTCATCAATTATTATACACCATTATCCATCTAAAAGAAAGACTATATTTCTATAAGATAGACTTATTTTCAAAAAAGATGCCCCGCTTTCGCGGGGCGTCCTTCATCTTTTTTCTTATTTGTTCTCTGAAAATTCCGTAATTACCGCCTCAATAATACGCAGGGCGCTTCTCTGCTTGTCGGCGGGGAGCTTCTCAAGCATTACCGCCACTCTGGACGACTCTATTGCGGGTCCCCGGTCAAGATAGTCGACCAACAGTGTGTTTGCGTCTATATTTAGGGCATTGGCTATATCTACAAACGTGTCCATGCGTGGCATACGGAAACCGCACTCAAGATTGCTGAGATATTTGGGCGTCAAATCCACCATCTCTGCAAGGTCCGCCTGTGTCAACCCCTTGGCAATACGGGTGTCCTGTATCCTTTTACCCAACGCTTTTGAATCCAACGGTACTCCTCCTTTAAGAGAGATTATCCATCTTAAAGAAGTATAACCGTTATTCTAAAATCAATAAATCCGCGCAAAGTTATACTGTCCATCCAATAGATGGACTATCCTGAAAATTATGCGTTATGGATGCCAATCGGCGTCCCTCCCGTTTCCTCCGCGTTCTCGTCAAAGAACTCACTCATCGTTATTCCCAGCCCCTCACAGAGCCTATACAGTGTATCCACCGTGAGTTGGCTACCACGGTACTCCGCCGCCTTTATGGTTGTGTATGGGACATCACTCTTTTTTGCCAGCTTGTATACTGACAGACCGCGGTCTGCCGCCAGCTTGTAGACCCTCTCGACCGTACTCACTATCACCGCCTCCTGATGTAATGATTACGAGTCCTCAATTTAAGACCCGCCCGACTATGCCAAATGGCGCATGAGGGGAAATCCTTATCGGCGCGTATTCCCTGTTATATGAGATGAGCACCGGCTGGGGGTGAATAACGCCTTCGCTGTCCGTGAAGGCTTCCCGGTACGCTTCCTCCGGCTCCGCCTCACTGTACTGCTTTATATAGCCGCTCCCGTCATAAGTAAAGATGCCGACATCGCCGGGTGACAATCTGTCGCACCGCTTTACCCATACGATCTGGCCGTCATGGTAGACTGGCTCCATGCTGTTGCCGTCGACACGTATTCCGATATCCGCGTTTTTGGGAACGGCGGATTCCGGAAAAGATACCTTCTCAAACCCGCCCTCGTCGAGAAAATCTCCTGTGCCGGCAGAAGCCCCCAGGATACCGATGTCTACCTCTATATAAAGTATCTCACCGACGGGTATTTTCTTTGGCGTATAAAGCCCGGTAGCGACAAGGTCTTTCCGGTATTCGGCGACCTTCTTCATGCCGGCCTCGTTGAGCTCGTCGCTCTTTTTCGGTGTGCCCGTAAAGTATTCAATCCCATCCTCTATTTCAAGGGCGTGGCAGATGGCGATCAGTTGATAGGCATTTGGGACGGAGCCTCCGAGCTCCCATTTCCCCACGCCTTGCCGATGGACAGTAAGACCGTAGTCGGAAAGCAATTCGGCAAACGCGGCAAGGCTCAGCCCGCGAGAGGTTCTGGCCTGCTGTATACGCCTTCCTATATAATTATCCTCTCGTTCCTTTACAGAATCATATATTTGCTTCTTTGCCGGGTACACGGAAATGGCCGTACCCGGCTGTTTCTTTTTTTCCGCCATAGCAGCACCTCCTTTATGTGAGATATTATATACACTCAAATACGCCTTGTCAAGGGAAAAGACACTACTATGCTACATATGCGTACTTGACGGTTCCAATTAGTGGCGCTATAATTCTCTCATATTCTTGCAGGAGGGGAAAAAGCAATGGTCGACCGGACTATACTCCATGTGGATATGAACAGCTTTTACGCCTCCGTAGAGATGATGCTAAACCCGTCTTTGCGCGGTAAAGCCGTGGCCGTGTGCGGTTCCACCGAGGAGCGGCACGGGATCGTGCTGGCAAAATCCGAGCTTGCCAAAAAAGCCGGCGTCAAGACTGGCATGGTAAATTGGGAGGCGCGAAGATGCTGCCCCGGCCTGATTGTGGTCCCGCCTCGGTATACGGAATACCTTAAATACTCAAAGCTGGCAAAGGAGATATATTGCCGGTACACAAACCTCGTTGAGCCCTATGGCATGGACGAGTGCTGGCTGGACATCTCCTTCAGTCGCACCATGGGAAACGGTCTTGAAATAGCGGAGAAAATACGGCAAGCCACAAAGGACGAGCTGGGCCTCACCGTCAGTATCGGCGTTTCCTTTACGAAAACTTTTGCGAAGTTAGGCTCCGACATGAAAAAGCCGGATGCCATCACGACCATAGCGAGGGACGAATACGAAGATAAGGTCTGGCCGCTCCCGGCGAGCGACATCCTCTACTGCGGACCGGCAACGACAGCGAAGCTGGCCAAATACGGTATCCACACCATCGGGGAGCTTGCGAAGACCAATCCGGCCTTTTTGAAAAGGCTCCTCGGAGTCAACGGACTCGCCCTCTGGAGCTATGCCAACGGGCAGGATACCAGTCGCGTCATGCCCCAGGACTACACTTCCCCCATAAAATCCATCGGGCACGGCATTACCTGCGTCGCGGACCTGGAAAACGAGGAGGATGTCTATAAGGTCATTTTGGAGCTGAGCCAGGACGTAGGCCACCGGCTCTGCGTCCACCAACTGGCGGCCACCGGAGTACAGCTTTGGGTCCGGGCCAATGACCTTTCAGGAGAACAATTTCAGTGCAGACTCCCGTATAAGACCCAGGTGGCCTTGGAAATTGCCAACGCTGGATTTGAACTTTTCAAAAGGAGGTATAGGTGGAGCAACAATGTCCGGGCGGTGACTATCCGAGCCATCAACCTCGTACCGCAGAGCCAGCCGGAGCAGCTCTCTTTGTACTCGGATTACGCCTTACACGACAGGCGCGGACAGCTCCAGCTGGCAATCGAGGACATCCGCCGCCGCTTTGGGAAAAAGGCCATATACAACGCCATCCTGATGGACAACAAGCTAATGCCGGAGGACGGACGGGACCTTGTCCGTATGCCGGGGATGATGTATCAGTAATGGGAGGTGGAGGTTGTGAATACAGGCGAAAAGGTCACCTACGCCAGAACATTTGTCAACGTAGTCGTAGAGCATCAGTCTGACGGGAAGAAGACCCCGATGCAGATCCGCTTTGACGATGGGCGCAGGTTCGACATCGACAAAGTCACCGAGCGCCGCCGTGCCGCCGCCACAAAGGTCGGAGGCACCGGAATAAGGTACACCATCTGGATACGCGGAAAAGAGCGAAAGCTCTTTGAGGATGAGGACCGTTGGTTCGTGGAGGAAATAATCCTTCACAGATAACGATTTAATATATTTTCTGGAGGGTATCGAAATGGTTTTATCTCATGACATGATTGAAGCCTACGCGATCTGCTTTCTGGATTCCTTTTCCCGTCGCTGCCATCTGGGCGAACTCGATTCCAGTCGGCGAAAATTTGCAAGGCCAACGCCCATTGAGCAGTTTGCGGAGCAGTATCTTGGATTGGACCTGATCTACACAAGGCTTTCTGAGGTCGGCAATGTCCTCGGCCTCACCGCCTACGTGGACACCGAATACAGCTACACGGAAGGCGGAGAAGTAAAGACCGTACCTCTTTTAAAAAATCAGATTCTTTTGGACTCTCGCCTTGCGCCGAGCGGCCCTCGTGATACCAATCGCGGATGCCGAAGATTTACTATTGCCCATGAGTGCGCCCACAACATCCTCTTTCGCATGGAGAGCGCCGAGAACAAAGATGTCTGCCGGAGAATGTATACCATGGGTCAGCCATTCTCAATGCGGGACCTCAAGACCCGTGAGGATTGGGATGAATGGCAAGCCAATGCGCTTGCCGCCGCGCTCCTGATGCCCAGCGCCGAAATAGCGCGTGTGCTTGGGAGTACTCCCAAGCAGCTTGTCTGCTATGGTGGGATTTTTACGGCAATTGATAGATACATGCTCGACACCCTATGCCGCCAGCTCAAGGTCTCCCGGCAGGCCATGGTCATCCGGCTAAGGGAGCTTGGGTATCTTATTGACCGTCCTGCCTATGAGTTCCATGACCCTTTGGAGGTGATGGCATGAGTGCGAGAGAAAGGGTCGTTCGTCCGGCCCACATTTCAGAGAGTCTGCAAGTGAAGATGGTCCACGCTATTGAGGACACTAAAGAGCTTAATTTTCGCTATCTCATATGTCCGTATTGCAAACATCCCGTGATGAGGGTGTACTCTGATGCCACCGGACATATAGGCGGGAAGTGCAAGAAATGCGGGCGTATTACCATTTTCGATGTAATGAACATGCGCCGAGTCTCACCTTTTAAGCACTCCGTTTGCCCCATCTATTGGAGGTATTAAAAAACCGCTGAAAATGAAAATTAAATAAGAGCAGAGCCCTGGAGCCGCCTGATGGCGTAGACATCCTATGTGCCGCATGAGTTGAGGAATCTCATCAGATTCCTTGAATTATCGGTACAGGACTGTCTACCCTCATGCGGCTCATTTACGTCCTTCCCGCTCCAAGGCGGAAAGGACGTAAATGTTCATCTGGCTTGCTTATATAGCTGAATACCCGTGATCTCCCTCGTTTTCCCCAACCGAAAACGAGAAAGGATATCACAAAGTTGAAAAAAACGCAATATTTGCTTTTGAAAAAGCAGCCTGACGGTTCGTCACGGCTCGAAGCCGTAACGCAAAGCGAGTGGAACGAGACGTTGTCCGTAAACCGCCTTGTGTCGTCTGACCAGCGCCGTCATTTCATCGTGGACTGTATAGAGGACGGCAACGATCTGGACTGTATGTACATTGAGGTCTCGCCGCAGGAGCATCGAAGCTGGAACATCGGAAACACCATGCGCCAGAAAAACCGAAAGCGTGGTCAAGATTATACCTTTCTGCCTATTGACGCTTCTATCCGAGAGGATCTTGCCACTATACAAGATTCCTTGGTCTCTGATTGTGACCTTGAGCGTCTGGCAACGGATAACATTCTGATGGATGAGTTGAGAAAAGCGTTGAGAGCATGGAGACCGTGGGCCGAGGAGCTACTGGATATTTACTTGAATGGAGGCAAGCACACTTGCACCCCTTATCTCATCGAGAAGTACAAAATAGGTGAACGAGGTGTTCAAAAGCGAAAAGTTGCCTTTGAAAAATTTATTTTAAATTTTTTAAAAAAATAAGTTCGGTTTTGGGCCCTCCGAGTTGTGGTAATAGAAGTGAGGGGGTAAACAGCCCCTCACCGCTCTTTGACAATTTCATATCCGGCAACTGGATAACTTTAGCGGACGGTCCCCGAAAGGGACAGCGGCGGGCGGATGCGCCAAGACCTTCCTG
>CANRLF010000032.1 GCA_947631395.1 uncultured Oscillospiraceae bacterium | reverse complement strand
CCCCTTCGTAAGGGGAGCTGGCCCCGCAGGGCCTGAGGGGTCGAGGCCGAAGTCCTCCCCAAAGGTCGCGCCCAACGCCGCAAATTTAACCCCCCACCCCAGGCTCCCCTCCCTGAGGGGAGCTGGCCCCGCAGGGCCTGAGGGGAGTCCCCCCTACTGCCCCCACTGCGGCGAGCGCCTCTTCGAAAAACCCCGCCGCCACACATTTATATATATATCCCTCCCCCTCCTTCTCGCGGTATCCCTTCTCCTTATCCTCCTGCCCCGCCCCGCTCCGTCCGCCACCCCCCGGGAGCGTTTCGTTGACGCCAACCGCCTCCTGATCTCCCCGGTCCTTGACGCCATTTCCGGCGGCCAATACTCCGGCCGCGTCACCGTCACCGCCGACCTTCCCGCCGGCGGCCTCTCGGCCATCCTCCGCCTGTGCGCCCTCCGCGTCGACTACCGTATTGAGGACCGGACCCTCATCGCCTCCGCCTCCCTCCGCCTCCTCGGCTCCACGCTCCTCACCGGTACGTTCACTTACGCCGACGACCTCGTCGGCCTCTATATCCCCGAGCTTGACGAAAATTACTATCAGTTCCGCCTCTCCGACCTGGTTACCCTCCCCGCCCCCTCCGCCCTTTCCGATTACGCCGACCTGGCCCTCTCCCTCGTCACCGATGATGACCTTGAGCTCACCGTCGCCGAGGACGGCGTCGAGACCTTCATCTGTCACCCCCAGCTTACCGACCGGGTCGACCTCGACTGGACCCTTATCGCCTCCGAGGGCCAGACCCAAAGTGTCGAGCTCGCGGCGATGGGCTATGATTTGCTGGCAGAGTTTACCAAAGACGGGCCTGAAAATTTTACCCTTACATTTAATGCCCCTAAATATACCGTAAATGGTGTCTTTAATATACCTAAAGTACCCCAAAACATACCCAAAATACCGCAAAAATATCCCGTTTTTGTCGAAAAATCCGGTATTTTTGACCTTTTTGACAGGCTCCTGGGAGGTGTTCTTGATGTCCTCTGAGACTTTAGTGCGTGTTATTAACGTAGAAAAAAAGTACGGGAAAACCCGGGTTTTAGGCCCGATTTCCCTGGAAATACACCCCGGAGAGTTCATCGGCCTCCGCGGCCCCAACGGCGCCGGCAAGACCACCCTCCTGTCCATAATTGCCAACGTCCTGAAACCCGACTCCGGAACTTTTGAGCAGTCAAAAGCGGCAAAAACCGGCACAAGTTACCTTCCTCAGGAACTTTCTTTATATGAAACTTTAACATGCGAACAAAACCTCCGCTACTGGGGCCTAATCCACTCCCTCCCCCCCTCCGCCATCGCCTCTCGCACCCGATTTCTCTTAGAGCGCCAAGGGTTCTTTGACAAGCTAAAGTGCCCCGTGAGCGCCCTTTCCGGCGGCATGAAACGCCGCCTCCACCTCGCCACCGCGTTAATGATTACCCCCAAATTGCTCCTCCTCGACGAGCCCACCGTAGGCGCCGATCCGGACTCTGTGAACCTTATTTTGGAAATGCTTACGCATTTTAACAAGCGAAATACGGCGATAATTATGATAGACCACAACTTTGACGAACTTTCCGCCGTTTGTGATAAAATTTTAACACTCGAAGCCGGACAGATTACTGAGGAGGTCCGGCCATGAGCTTTTTAGCGAATATTTACAAGGACCTCAAAATTTATTTCACCAAAAACGGCCTGATTTCCGCCATTTTGGCCCTGATTTTGCCACTTTTTCTTCTTCCCACCCTGATTTTTGGCGTCGACGACCTCTCTTCCCAAAAAATGGTTACATCCTTCCCCATCGCCATCCGCGACAACGACAACACCCCCATGTCCCACTCCCTCATAACGCAACTTCGCGAAATCGATCTTTTTTCCCAAGTCCGCCTCCTCACAAAAGAAACAGATAATGACGCCATTGCGGCCGGCGCCGTAGCGGTCGCGACGATTCCGAAGGACTTTTTCTACGATCTCTACACCATGTCCGATTGCCCCGTAAATGTTACTGTAAACTCCGCTTTTCCCGTACAATCTGAACTTTTTGTCTCTGTTTTCCGTTCCGTCATGGGCATCATCGACGCCAATCACGCCGCCGCGATCGGCGTTTATACCTTCGTTTACGGTGACCTTACCCCCGAGCTTATAAGCCAAATGCGGGCTGAGACCGGCGACAAACTCGTCTATGACGCCCTGGGCCGTCAACGTTTTTTTGCCGATTTAGCCGTCAGCCCCGACCTGCCCGCCGCCCTTACCAGACGTCTTTCCGCCTGTGTTTTAGGCGTCATGGCCATATTTTTCGCGCTCACCTCCGCCAAAACTCTGCCCGAGGAGCGCCGTCTTGGCATTTTGCCCCGCCTGAGGGCCACCGGAACAGGAATTTCAGGCTTCGTGCTATCAAAGCTCCTGTCCGCGGCGCTTTTGTCCCTCCCAGTTGTGGCTCTGTCCGCGGTGCTTATAAAAATGAGCTTTTTCTACGTATTGATCGTGTATCTCGCCCTGCTCGTATGCGCGTTTTCAGTGATGGGGACCATTGCCGCGGCGGCAAATTCCGCGGCTACTACCCAGAGGATCGGCAACGTGATACTGCTCCTGTCGCTGGTACTGGGGGGCACGCTGTGGCCCTCCGCGGCTTTGCCGGAGCACCTTCGGCCCCTTTCAAATCTGGCGCTTCCCCACTACGCCCAGATGGCCCTGGAGGCCCGGGCGTCGGGGCTGGATTTTTATGAAACCGCGGGACTTCTCTGGCCCCTGGCGGTCATCGCGGTGGCGCCGCCCCTCCTGTTGCCTCTGGTCAGGGCCCTGCCCGGGCGGCAATATCAACAAAATATTGCGGCCGCGGCGGGAGAACTTCCGGAGTCCGGAAAGACAACGGGGACCCTCTACCGCGCCGTGAGACTCACCATTTTCCGCCTTCGGCAGGTCACCGGCGGGCCGGGGACGCTTATTTTGACGCTCGCCGCGGCTCTGGTGTGCGGTCTGTGCGCGCGGGAGCTCCGGGCCCCGGGAGCCGGGAGCCTGAGGATCGCGGTTTGGGACCGGGACGGCACGGAGCTGTCCGCGGAGCTTGTCGAGGCCCTTGGCTCAAGTCAGGGCGTGGACGTGGCGGAGCTCAGCGGAGACAGTGCCCGCAGGGCCCTTCTGACCGGTGAGCGCGAGGGCCTTGTGATCATCGGCCGGGGCTATGGCCGGGCCATGATCTCCGGAGAGGCCACACCGCTGACCTTCGAGGCCGCGCCATCCTCTGTATCTGCCCGGGCGGCCCGGGAGCTGGTGGCGGGCAGAGCCGTCGCCCAATATCGGGCCCTGGAGGCCCAGGCGGAGGCCGCGGCAATGCTGGGCAGGGAGCTTGATGAAACCGACATACTGCGCCTCCGCCAGGCCATATCCGCCGCCTCGGAGCAGCTACCGCCCCTCTATAACGTGACATATACCGAGGGCCAACCTCCGGCGGATCCGTTTGCCCCGGGACCGGTGGGCTTGGGGTGCCTGGCGGCGCTGTTCACATTGCTCACCGCCGGGGCCTACGCCGCCGCCCCGGACGCCAGGAGCGCCGACCGGAGGTTGAGAGCCATCCCCGGCGGTCCGGCTGTCGGGATAATATCTGATATGGGGGCGCTGACCGGATTGGGCCTTGCGGTGATGCTCCTCGTGATCCTCCCGGCAGGGGAGGGGCCGGAGGTCATACCGGCGGCCATAGCGGGAAGCCTGTGCATGGCGTCCCTGTCCCTGCTGCTTAATACCGTGTCCGCCGCCGAGGGGCGGGTGGACACGTTGGCGCCACTGGCCGCGCTGTTCATATGTATATTGGGCAGATCTTTCATGGACACCTCAGTCCTCGCCGGCGGACTAAAGGCCGCGACATACCTGTCGCCCGCCGCCCTGGCCGCCTTGCCGTGGAAAATCTCGGTCCCGGTGCTCCTGGCCTACGCCGCCGTCCTTCTCGCCCCTGTGGTATGGAAGCGCGTAGCCAAACGGTGACCCACCCCCGGATGGCAGGGGACGATGAAAGCGAACAGCAAAGACCGCGGCTTTGCCGCGGAAAAAATTCGGGCGGGTCCGTATCCCGCCCGTTTTTTGTTAAGCGCCCTGTCCATGGACGGACGATTTAAGCGCCACTTCATGTTAGTAAAGGTGAGCGATGGAGATCACATGCAGAAGCGGTGCTTGCCGATGGTGGTCATATATGGGCGGGACCAGATCCAGGAACTGGTGGCGGTGGCGGGGTTGAAGTAGTAGATTGCGCCTCCGGAGGGATCCCAGCCGTTGAGGGCGTCGCGGGCGGCCCGGTACGCGCTTTCGGCAACCGGCTCATCGAACTGGCCGTCGTCGAGGCACGAGAAGGCGCCCCGCTGATAGATGACACCGGAGAGGGTGTTGGGGAAGGACGGGTGCTCGATCCTGTTCAGCACCACGGCCCCGACGGCCACCTGGCCGGAGTACGGCTCACCACGGGCCTCGGCGGAGATGAGACGGGCCAGCAGATTTACATCCGCTGAGCCGCCGCCGGCACTCCCGCCGGAGCCGGAGGGCAGGCCGATGGCCGCCAGCGTGGCGGGACCGGCCACGCCGTCGGGGGTGAGGCCGTTTTTCTGCTGGAACTTTTTCACGGCCGCCTCGGTGGCGGAGCCGTAGACGCCGTCAACGGAGCCGGAGTAGTAGCCCCAGTCAGAAAGGCGCTGCTGGAGCTTTTTAACCGTCTCGCCGGAGGACCCTTTCTTGTAGCTCTCCGCTCCGGCCTCCGGGGCCGTCTGGAGCAGGCCGATGAGGGCGATATTAAGGGCAAAAAGTATGGCCAGGGCCCCTAAAAGTCCGCGTTTTGTCATTTCAGTACCTCCTTCTGAGCTTCCCCAGGGTCATCGCCCCGGGGATGAGTATAACGGCGAAGAAAAGATTTATGGCCGGGACTATAAGATCGGACCACTTTTGAAATTCAAAGGCGTTCCCGGCGATGAGAAAGGCCGCGGTGCCGGACAGGGCGGCGGTGGGAAACACAAAAAAGCTCCGCTTTTTTATGCCGGTTACGGTCCTCCATATCTCCGAGACGATCATAAGGACCGCCGCCAGAAAGATGAAGTCCGTGACGATCCATATGGCCACGACCACCGCCTCAACGCGTTCCACCACGCCAAAGACCTTTATGTTGCGAATGACCATGAAAAAGGCGTTTTCCATGGAGGCGGCGAGATTTTCACCCAGGGTACCGAGAGTGAAAAAGGTCACACCGAAGGCCGTGAGGGCCAGGAGCACAAGCCAGGGGAAGCGGTTGGGGCGCTGAGAGACAGGCCGCCGGGTGTGGCCGGTCAGGAAGAGAAAATATACACAGGCCGTTATAACATTGAAAATGGGTAGTGCGCCGTAAAGTATCTCGCGGGTGTCACGGTATGTGACGGGCAGGAGATTTTCCGACGTGACCTCAGGGATGGCCGACAGGAGCACCACGGCGATGACGCCTACCAAAATGGGCATCAGCACCTCCGCGGTGCGGGAGAGAGTCTTTGTAAGGCCCGAGCCGGCCAGGACCGCCACAGCCAGGGTGATGACGACGAACACGGGGGTGTTGCCGTTGGGATATACGGTGGCCAGGAGCCGCTCCGCCGCGGCCCGGGCCAGAAAACCCCCGTAAAAGGTCAGCCACAGGGCGCACAGGATATTGAATATCCTGCCCACCACGGGGCCCATCCCGGCCAGGGCCATATCCGCAAGGCCCATGTCCTCCGGGGCGTTTTTCCGGGTCCAGCGGGTGTAGGCCAGGAAGAGCGCCCCCGCCGCCAGGGCGGCGACAGGCGAGAGCCACGCGGCCCGTCCGGCGAAAAGCACCGCCGCCGTAGGCAGTACACGTATCATCGGGGACAGGAGGCTCACGAAAATTAGGACGCTCAGCTGTCTTTCAGTAATTCGGTCAGTTTTTCCCACGGGGACTTGTCCTCCTTTCCGGAAAGCTCAGGCGGGTCGGCGATGTCGTAGGTCCGGGCCAGAACGCTTGTGCCCTTTATCCGCACGGGGAGTGTGAGGAACACGTCCTGCCAATCGGCCCCCATGTCCCGGAACTTTATGGGCGCGCGACGTTCCACGGCGCCCTCCAGGTCAAGAAAGTCCGTCCCGAGGGCACGGCTCTTCTCCACGGCGGCTGTGGCCGCGCCGGTCATTATCTTCGTAAGCTCCTCCTCGCATGTCCTGCGGACGGAGCTGTCCGTGATCTCCACGGGACCGGAGAGATTTATGACGTTGGCACGAAAATCAAAGGTTATATCAAGGGCCGTGAGGGCCCCGTCCCTGTCAAACCGCGGGGCGATGTCGGTTCCGACAAGGTCCATCGACACTGTCACCGTCTGATCCCCGAGGGGCAGGTCCAGGTTCCCTGAGCGGTACTTGCCCAAAAGTAGCATGGCCCCAAGGGTCTCCTCGTCAGACAGGAAGTCGGTCACGACGCCGTCCCGGGCCACGGCGAAGCCCGCGGACTCCAGATCAAGCTCCCCGCGGGCGTCGAAGAGCTTCTCCTCTTTGACTCCGCGGACGCACTGGATAAGGGCACAGCCGTTTTCCGCCAGGGACGAGGCGATCTCCCGACAGGTGAAGAAGTAGCCCTCTCCCAGCCGCGAGATGTTCTTCCCGAGCCCCGACAGCACGTCCGCCGAGGAGGTCTCATCCCCGGAAAGGCCCGCCAGCAGATCCCGGGCACTGCCATCACGGACGATGAGGATGTCGGTGTCAAGGCGTGTCTCGGAAAAACGCTCCACATAGTCAAGGCACTCCCGGAGGCCGGTCTTGGCCAGGTCCTGGCCGATGAGGACGCTTTCCGTGTGGGAGAGGATGGCCTCACGGCCCAGGGGGGTGAGAATGAGCTCCCCCAGGGCCACGCCCACCGATGGGCCGGGATTTTCGTACATCCGGGCAGGGGACTCCTCACCGGCGGTGCCGTATATGGCCGCGTTCACACCGCCGTCAGACAGATCCAGGGATACCGCCCGGACGAGCTCGATGTTTTCAAGCTGTCGGTAGTTTGAAAATATGCTCAGGCCCGCGCACCCGCTAAGAGACAGCAGGGGAATGAGGGCCAGGATAAGGCACAGATACTTTTTCACAGCTTCGCCTCACCTCCGTCCCCGGTTTTCAGCTCCGGTTCCCGGTCACGCTTCACGGTCATGCTCCGGCGGAACAGGGCGCGGCTCAGGTGCCGGCCCTCGCTTCCGGCAAAGGGGGACATATAGGGCACGCCATAGCTCTCAAGGCCCGCCAGATGGTAGACAAGTATAGCTGAGGCGGTGGCCACGCCGAACATCCCCAGGGCGATGGCCGCCAGGACCATGAGGAAGCGGCACAGCCGCAATGCCGAGCCCATGTCCTGATTAGGCATGGTGTACCCGGCGATACCCGCCAGGGCGATGACGACAACCACCACGGGAGAGACTACGCTTGCTTCCACCGCCGACTGGCCCACGATAAGCGCGCCGATTATGCTCACGGTCTCGCCGATGGGGCTTGGAAGGCGTATACCCGCCTCCTGCAACAGCTCAAAGGCCAGGAGCATCAGAATCACCTCCACTGCCGTTGGGAACGGCACCGAGGAGCGGGCCTCTATCATGGATTGCATGAGTCGGGTGGGTATCATCTCCTGATGATACATGGCTACCGCCACGTAAAAGGCCGGGGCCAGGAGCGTCAGGAACACGGCCAGATACCGAAGCAGCGTAAGGGCTGAGGCCACGATGAAGTGGCCGGAGTGGTCCTCGGGGACCTTCATAAACTGCGAGAAGGTCCCGGGAACCAGAAAGCCCAGAGGCAGACCGTCCACAAGTATGCCCACGCGCCCCTCCAGCAGGTTCATGCAGAACTTGTCCGAGCGTTCGGTGCTGATGACCTGGGGGAAGGGGGAGCGGTAGTTATCCACGATGTTCTCCTCAATGACGGCGCTTGTCAGGACCCCCTCGGTCTTTATGCCGGAGAGCCTCCGGGCGGCCTCCGCCACGATCCCCTCGTTGGTGAAGCCGTCGATATATATAAGTGTCGCCGCCGTGTCCGCCCGCATTCCCAGATTAAATTCCTTTATCTTGAGATGGGCGTTACGGACCTTCCGGCGCACTAAGGTGGTGTTTATCTTCATCGTCTCAACAAAGGCGTCCTTCGCGCCCTTGATGACCTTTTCCTCCTTGGGGGCCTCCACACTGCGCCTCTGCTGGCTTTTGACCTCGAAGGTTACGGCAGTGCGCTCCTTATCGAATATGAGGGCGCAAAAGCCGTTCAGAAGATCTCCCGTCAGCTCCCCGAGCTTATCGCGGCTCTTGGCGGTGTACACGTACACCGAACCGCCCAGAAGCATGGCTATGACATCGGCGGCGGAAATATTACCGGAAAAGCGCCGGGGGTCGGTGAGGGGCTTTATCACCTGCTCGGCAACGTCAGAGCCGGACACAAGGCCGTCAATGAAGCAAAGCCGCGCGGTTTGGGCCTGATCCCCGCCGATCCGCAGGTCCCGGGACTCAAAATCATAGCAACCGTCAAACACGGCCTCCACCGCCGCGACCGTCACCGCCCCGTCGGAGCTCATATCCGGGGGAGCGGGCTGTTTTTTACGTATCATATATTTCCCCCCAACGTCGAAAAATCGTTCCCGATTATTTTGGCCGGGGGAGGTCATATTTAATTTTGTAATTTTTTCATCGCCGCCGGTCCTTGACAGGGCAGATGGTAGATGATAAAATCATGCAAAAGATGAATTATTGTCCCTTATGGGACAGAAAGGAGCCGGATATGTATCTTGAGACCGACAGGCTCATTCTGAGAAGAATGACCTCGGAGGATTTTGAGGATTTTTACGCGTTTGCCCCCGACCCGGAGCGGTGCCGCATGATGGGCACGTACCCCCTCAATTCCCGGGAGGATACGCTGGAGGTATTCGAGTGGCTGCTTTTTAACGAAAAACGCTTTTACGCCGTTGTATTGCGGGAGGAGAACAAGGTCATCGGCGACATAGAGGTGCAAAATTACCCCGAGGAGTCCGCAAAGCCCGAGCTTGCCGGAAAGACAGGCCGGGTGCTCAGCTTTTGTATATCCAAAGACTACCAGCGGCACGGCTATGCCACCGAGGCCCTTCGGGCCCTCATCGGCTACCTGTTCGAGAGCCGCGGGGTGGACTACATCGTCAGCGGCTACTTTGACTTCAACGGGCCATCCGCCGCCCTCCATGAGAAACTGGGGTTCAAATTTTTCTCCACCTACGACGTGCCCCTTCCCGACGGCACATACACCCGCGCGACGGACACCGTCCTTTTCAACCCCTCCGCCCCGGAGGCTTACCGGGGACATGTGTCGGAAAAGTAAAAAATACGCTGTGAACTCGAAAGCCGGACTTGGCTCGCTTCACAGCGTATTATTTTACTTAATGATTTTTATAATCCCTCACGAAGGCCACGGCGGCGTTTAGTGGGCGCTCGCCGGGGTTGAGCTTTAGTGAGATGGCGGGCTTGATGCCGGCCTCTATTTTTATCCGGCCCTTGTATTTGGGCAGGGCGTAGAGGCGGCTGACTCTGTCCATTTCGAAGTCCTTTATGCCAAATATGACCCGGCCCTGCTTCTGGCTTATCTCCGAGATTCCCGTGTCCGCCGCCTCGCCACGCAATAGGGCGATGTGGATAAGGGAATTTACCTCCGGTGGCGGGTCGCCAAAGCGGTCGATGAGCTCGTCGGTCATGTCGTCCGCGTCCTCCTCGGTGCGTATGTGGGCGATGCGCCGATAGAGGTCCATGCGTTGCTCGGGGCTTTGAACGTATTTTTCCGGTATGTTGGCCGAGACGGCGAGGTCGGCGGAGCACTCGGGCTTTTCCGGTATCTTCTCGCCCTTCTCCTCGTGCACGGCCTCCTCAAGGAGCTTCAGGTACATATCGTACCCAACGCTCATCATGTGGCCGGACTGCTCCGCGCCAAGGATATTCCCGGCGCCGCGTATCTCCAGGTCCCGCATTGCGATCTTGAACCCGGAGTTAAATTCAGCAAACTCTCTTATAGCCGAAAGGCGCTTTTCCGCCACCTCGCTGAGGACCTTGTCCCGCCGGAAGGTGAAGTAGGCGAAGGCCCGGCGGCTTGACCGGCCAACCCGGCCCCGTATCTGGTGGAGCTGGGCAAGGCCCATCTTGTCCGCGTCCTCGATTATGAGGGTATTCACATTCGGTATGTCGATGCCGGTCTCGATTATGGTGGTGCAGACCAAGACCTGTATCTCCCCGGCCTGCATGGCCTCCATCACCGCGCCCAGCTGTTCCTCGTCCATTTTCCCGTGGGCCACGGCGATATTCACGCCCTCCACCAGCTCCCGGATGCGCATGGCCGTGCGCTCGATGTTGTCCACCCGGTTGTGGAGGTAGTATACCTGGCCGCCACGGCCGATCTCGCGCTTTATGGCGTCGCTGATGACACCCCAGTCGTGCTCCATGACGTAGGTCTGGACCGGCTGGCGGTCGGAGGGGGGCTCCTCAATGGTGGACATGTCCCGCACACCGGAGAGGGCCATGTTCAGCGTTCTCGGTATTGGCGTTGCCGACAGGGTCAGCACGTCCACCTTTCTGGATATTTCCTTGAGCCGCTCCTTGTGCTGAACGCCGAAGCGTTGCTCCTCGTCCACCACTAAAAGGCCCAGCTTTTTGAAATGCACGTCCCTCTGTAAAAGCTTGTGGGTGCCGATGACGATGTCGACGGTGCCATCCTCCAGCCCCTGAAGGGCTTTTTTCGTCTGGGCGGCGGAGCGGAAGCGGCTCAACACCTCGATGCTGACAGGAAAGCCGTCAAAGCGCCTTGCCGCGGTCTGATAATGCTGTTGGGCGAGGACAGTTGTCGGCACCAGGATCGCCGCCTGCATACCGTCCATGACGCACTTCATAACGGCCCTCAGGGCTACCTCGGTTTTGCCGTATCCCACGTCTCCGCAGAGGAGCCTGTCCATGGGCACGGGGTTTTCCATGTCGGATTTTATCTCCCGGACGGCCCTCAACTGGTCGTCGGTCTCCTGATATTCAAAATTATCCTCAAACTCCCTCTGCCAGGGGGTGTCGGGGGAGAAGGCGTGGCCCGTGGCCTTTTGGCGCTCGGCCTGAAGGGCCAGAAGGCCGTCGGCCAGATCCTTTACCGCCGCCCGGGCTTTGGTTTTTGCTCTCGCCCAGTCCGTGCCCCCGAGCTTACTGAGCTTCACCGGGGCGTCCTCCCCGGCACCGATGTACTTTGAGACCGCGTCCAGCTGTGTGGCCGGGATGTACAGGCTGTCGGTGCCGGCGTAGGCTATCTTCACATAGTCCTTTAGGGCCCCGTCCACCTCGCGCTTCACCATCCCGGCAAAACGGCCGATGCCGTAGGCCTCGTGGACCACCAGATCCCCGGGGGACAGGTCCGTGAAGCTGTCAAGCTTCTGACGGTTGGAGGGCAACTTCTTTCTCGCCCTCCTGCGGAAGGCCCCCTGGGCTATCTGGCCCTCGGTTATTATGGCAAGCTTCATCCCCGGGTACTCAAGTCCAGCGGACAGGGCCCCCACGGCGATGACACAGCTTCCCGGCTCGGGCAGGGCGGTAAGGTCGAAGTCAAAGGAGGCGGACACGCCCTTGCCGTCCAGATATTCCTTCAGTATCTCCGCGCGGCGCCGGTCACGTACCAGCACCACAACTGAGGAGCCGGATTTTTTATAATGGGCGATGTCGCTCGTTGCCGTCTCAAGACTTCCCCCGTAGCTCGGCAGCTGCTTGGCGGTGAGGCTGGCGATGGTCCTGGGCCGCAGTGGGTACTGGCTCTGAGTGAAGCTGGCCATCATCACCACGGGAAAGTCCGAAAGCCGCTCCGTTACCGACTCCCAGCTCTCCGTCAGCCTGTCCGGGCCGCCCTCCATGGCGTTTGCCTCCTTGAGACTCGTGAGGTCCTGCCCCAGCTGCCAGGTGAAATTTTTGGCCCGCTCGGAAAGCCGGCTGGGCTCGCAAAGTACAGCTACGGCATCGGGCGGCAGGTAGTCCACCGCCGTGGCGGGGCGGTAGAGAAGGTCTAAGTATCTGTCCGAGGCAGGAAGAGCCCGGCCATCCTTCACCCGGTTGAGGTCCGCGAGGACGTTCTCCAAAAGCTCCTTTTTCGTGCTCTTTCGCCGGAGAAGCTTCTTTCCGTACTCGTCCATCCTCTGAATAAGTCCCTCGACTCCGCCGTCAGCGGCGGTGACCACGGACTCCCGGGCGGGCAGGATGAGGCACTCCTGGATGACCTCCACCCGGCGCTGACTGGACACGTCAAAAAAACCCATGGAGTCCACCTCGTCACCCCAGAACTCGCACCGCACCGGATAGTCGTAGGCCGGGGAGTACACGTCAAGTATCCCTCCCCGGAGGGCGAACTGTCCCGCGCCCTCCACCTGCTCCGTGCGCTCAAAGCCCGCCCGGACCAGGGTATCACAAAGGGCCTGGGGGTCCTGCGCGCCGCCCACCTTCAGGCGCGCGGTGAGGGCCCAGAGGGTCTCGGGGGGCAGGGTCCTTATCATCAGCCCGTCCGGAGTAGCGACGGTGACAGGGGAACCATCAAGCAGGCTGTGGAGCGTGGAGATCCTGGCCCGCTCGCCGTCCCGGGACACGCCCTCGGCGTTATAAAAGACGAAGTCCCGGCCAAAGAGCCTGTTCACGGTCTTGCCGGTGAGGGCCGCCAGGTCGTCGGCCATTTTACCGGCCTCGGCCTCGTCGGCGCACACGGCCACAAGGGGCCTGCCGGTCTCGAGGTACAGCGCCGCCGCCGCGTGTGCCCGGGGCAGAGCTCCCGCGCCGGACAAAAGCGCCGGACACCGACCGGCCTCTATGGCCGTCAGTACCCGCTGGACGGACTCCTCTTTTACGATGGACCTTGTGAGAATTTCCATAAAATCACTCCACGCGGCAATGCCCCGATGCGTCCGCATCGGGGATGTTCGATACCGTTTTACATGTTTCGGGCCGTAAAACCCGGGGAACCCGCCACCGTCCCCTTAAAAGGACGGCGTTACAGGGCCTTTTTGTTGATCGCCGCCCAGCGGCGCGGGTAGGCGTCCGGGGTGGAGGCAAGCTTTTCAACGATCACCACACGCCTTACTATATCCGTCCCCGGAATGATGTATTCCTGTGTATCCGAAAGCCTTCCGCCAAGCTTCTCGATGGCGGTCGTAGCCTCGCTTATCTCCTCATCGGATCCGGCGGCCTTCATGGCGAGGAATTTTCCGCCGACGCTCACGAAGGGCATACACAGCTCCGCGAGAACATTGAGCCGCGCCACCGCCCGTGACACGGCAAAGTCGTACATTTCCCTGTGCTCCGGCGTCCGGCCAAGCTCCTCGGCCCGGGCCGCGACGCACCGGCAGGGGATGCCCAGCCGCAATGTGAGCCCGTCAAGAAAGGCTATCTTCTTTTCCGTGGCGTCCAGGAGCGTCATGTGGAGCCCCGGCCTTGCGATTTTCAGCGCCACCCCGGGAAGGCCCCCGCCGGTGCCCACGTCGATGATCCGGCCACGGAGCTCCGCGGCGCGGAAAAGCCCCAGGCTGTCAAGCAGATGTAGCCGCGCGGCCTCGTCCTCCCCCAAAATGGCGGTGAGGTTGAAGCTCCGGTTGGCCTCGGAGAGGGCCTCAAAATACCGGCGATAGCGGTCCGGCGCGTCTTTTGGAAGGGAGATGCCGAGGGCGCTGGCGCCCCCGGCAATTATATCCTCCAGCATATCACTTCTTGCTTGCCAGGATGTCCCTGATCTCAGTGAGAAGGACCTCCTCCTTTGAGGGGGCGGGATGGGCCGCGGGGGCCTCGTCCTTCTTCTTATGCAGGGAGTTTACCACCTTCACGATAAGGAACACGGCGAAGGCCATGACGATGAAGTTGAAGATGGCCTGGATGAAGTTGCCGAACATTATGTCGGCGGAGCCTACGTGGAAAACGATGCTGGCGAAGGTGTCCTTGCCCACTAAAAGGCCGATTAGGGGCATAAGTATGTCATTGATGAGGGAGGTGGTGATGGCGGAGAAGGCCGAGCCGATGATAACGCCGACAGCCAGGTCCATCACATTGCCCCGCATGGCGAAAGTCTTGAACTCACTGAAGAATTTTTTCATTCGATGTACTCCTTCCTCACTGGGCCGCGGGATCCTCGGCGGGGGCCTCGGCCTCCACGTCGATGGTTATTCCGTCGTCGGTCTCCTCGCCGCAACAGCAACAATCCTCGTCCTCGCACCCGTCCTCGCTCTGGGTGCTCTTTGCGAACATGGGCAGGAGATTTACGGTGAGCCTGGAGCCCTCCTCGCCCTTGTTGTAGGTGGCGGACCAGGTGGCGGAGGTGAGCTTCACCGCGCCGGTCTCCTCGTTCTTCTCCACCTTGTAGGGCGTCACAGCCGCTACCGCCGCGGCGCCAATGAGAATTTTCCAGATAGCTTTCATGGTATTTCCTCCTTATTTAAATTTAAATAAATTTTCCTTTTTGCCTCCCCGTTTTAGAGAAGAGCTGCCGGACGAAGCGAGACTGAAGGGCCCTCCCACGATTTCGCTTCGTCCATCAAACGGCCGGGAAGCTCATACCGCCTTTGCCTTCTCCAGCTTCTCCTTGCCGCCCATATACGGCCTTAATACCTCGGGTATGCGCACCGAGCCGTCGGCGGAGAGGTTGTTTTCCAAAAGGGCTATGAGCATCCGCGGGGGAGCGACAACGGTGTTGTTGAGGGTGTGCGCAAGGTAGATTTTACCATCCGCGCCCTTTATCCGTATTTTAAGCCGCCTGGCCTGGGCGTCACCCAGGTTGGAGCAGGAGCAGACCTCGAAGTACTTCTGCTGACGGGGACTCCACGCCTCGATGTCGCAAGACTTGACCTTCAGATCGGCCAGATCCCCGGAGCAGCACTCCAGCTGGCGGACGGGGATGTCCATACTGCGGAAGAGCTCCACGGAGTAGCGCCACAGCTTCTCGTACCAGTCCATGGACTCCTCGGGGCGGCAGACGACGATCATCTCCTGCTTCTCAAACTGGTGGATGCGGTAAACACCGCGCTCCTCAACGCCGTGGGCGCCCTTCTCCTTGCGGAAGCACGGGCTGTAACTGGTGAGGGTGTGGGGCAGGGAGCTTTCCGGGATCAGCTGGTCGATATACCGGCCGATCATGGAGTGCTCACTGGTGCCGATGAGGTAAAGGTCCTCGCCCTCGATCTTATACATCATGGCATCCATGTCCGACTGGCTCATAACGCCCTCCACTATGGCCCCGTGCATCATGTAGGGCGGGATCATATAGGTAAAGCCCTTGTCTATCATAAAATCCCTGGCGTAGGCCAGCACCGCCTCGTGGAGGCGCGCGATGTCGCCGACAAGGTAGTAAAAGCCGTTCCCGGCCACGCGCCTGGCGCCGTCAAGGTCGATGCCATTGAAGCTCTCCATTATATCGGTGTGGTAGGGTATCTCAAAATCCGGCACCGCGGGCTCACCGAAACGCTGGACCTCCACGTTGTGGCTGTCATCGGGGCCGATGGGCACGGACGGGTCGATGATCTGGGGGATCTTCATCATCACGGCCCGGAGCTCTCCGGCGTACCTGTCCTCCAGCTCCTCCAGCTCCGCGAGCCTCTCGCCGTCATTTTTGACCTCGGCCTTGATATTCTCCGCCTCAGCGGCCTTGGAGGGGTCCTTCTTGGCCTGGCCCATGAGCATACCGATCTGCTTTGAAAGCTGGTTCCTCCGGGCCCTGAGATCGCTGGCCTCATTGATGGCAACGCGACTGAGCCGGTCAAGCTCCGCCGCCTTGTCGACCAGGGGGAGCTTTTCGTCCTGGAACTTCTTTTTTATGTTTTCCCGGACAAGCTCCGGATTTTCACGTATAAGTTTAATGTCTATCATATCTTACGCCTCTCATTCAGGGTCCTTTGCTATGGAATTATATATCTCGAGACTGTCCTGGTCAAGATATTCCGCCAGCTTCTCCATCCGGTCCATAAGGCCGTCCCGCTGGGGCCCGGCCTTCGCGGCCAGGAGCTCCGTCAGCGTCCGGGAGGCCTCAAGCTCCTGACGAAGGGTCTGGTTTTCCTCCTGAAGCTGCTCTATATTCCGCATGGCCTGGGAGGAGAACTCTCCGTGCTGGGCGGACATATTGCTTATCGCGGAGTTGGTATTCTTCTGCATGGCGTAGCTGAGCAAAATCAGCGCCAGCGCCACGGCGAATAGCACGGTGGTGTAAATTATCACCGAGATCTCCCGCCGACGGCTGTTTTTTGCCGGCTTCTCAGGCTTTTCCTCCGCGGGAGCCTGGTTGTGGCCCTCGTCGGAGCCGTCACGTCTTTCAAGCTTCATTTCTTCCCCACCTCTTTCAGGGTCATAAGAGCCCCCCGGAGCTTTTCAAAATCCTCCGGGTCGTAATAATCAAGCCGCAGGGTGCCGGACCGAGCGCCGGCGTCCACGCGGACCCTCCGGCCAAGGGCCTCGGTCAGCTCCCGCTCCACCTGAGCCATATAGTCCACGCCGTCTGCGCCGCGCCGCCGGTCCTTTTTAGCAGGCGACGGGCCCCTGTTGGCGGTCATTTTCTTAACGAGGGCCGTGGTCTCACGGACGGAAAGCTCCTCCCGGGCGACCCTTTCCGCCAGCTGTCGCTGAAGGTCCCGGTCGTCAAGCTCCGCGATGGCCCGGGCCTGACTTGTGGAGAGCTTGCCTGTCTCAAGGAGATCCCGCACTCCCTCCGGCAGCTTCAAAAGCCGCAGGGCGTTTGCCACGGCGGGGCGGGACTTGCCCACCCGGTCGGCCACCTGCTCCTGAGTCAGGCCGAAGGTGTCCATAAGCGACCTGTACCCCCGGGCCTCCTCAATGGGGTTGAGGTCCTGCCGCTGTAAATTCTCAATAAGCGCCAGCTCCGCCGTCTTTCTGTCGTCGGCGTCGATGATGTTTACCGGCACCCGGGCGAGGCCCGCCATCCTGGCGGCCCGCCAGCGGCGCTCACCGGCGATGATCTGGTAGTATCCGTTGTCCAGAGGCCGGACGGTTATTGGCTGGATCAGGCCATGCTCCCTGATGGAACCGGCCAGCTCTTCCAGCTTTTCCTGATCGAAAAATTCCCGGGGCTGGTCGGTCCGGGGCTCGATCTTCCCGATGGCCACCGTGGACAGATTTCCGTCACCGCCCAGGGCCTCGTCGCCAAGCAACGCCCCCAGGCCGGAGCCTAAGCCTTTAGCCATCGGATCGCCTCCCTTTTTCGTTTCTTTCTATGAGCTCACGGCCCAGCGCCACATAGGCCGCCGCGCCCTTTGAGCCCGGGTCGTAGGCCATGACCGGTTTTCCGTGGCTGGGTGCCTCGGACAGACGCACGTTTCTGGGTATCACCGTGCGCATGACCTGGTCCTTAAAATACTTCTTTACCTCCGCCGCCACCTGCATACTGAGATTTGTCCGGCCGTCGAACATGGTCAGGACAACGCCCTCTATGTCCAGGTCCGGGTTCAGCCGGCGCTTTACGATCCGCAAGGTGTTCATAAGGTCCGAAAGGCCCTCCAGGGCGAAGTACTCGCATTGGACGGGGACCAGCACGCGGTCCGCCGCCACAAGGCCGTTGAGAGTCAAAAGCTCCAGAGAAGGGGGGCAGTCGATCATAATATAATCATACCCGGATCTCAGGGGTTCCAAAGCCTTTTTTAATATGTATTCCCGGTCAGGCACGTCCACAAGCTCTATGAGGGCCCCGGAGAGGGCCCTGTTGGAGGGGAGCAGGTCGCCGTATTTCGTCCTAACGATCGAGGCCGCCGGGTCATCGCCGATAAGCACGTTGTACGTGCCGGACTTCACCCGGTTTTTATCCGTGCCCATGGCAGAGGTGCCGTTGCCCTGGGGGTCCAGATCCACCAGCAGGACCCTTTTGCCCTCCCGGTGGAGGGCACAGGTCAGATTTACGGCGGTGGTGGTCTTGCCCACACCGCCCTTCTGGTTTGCCACCGCGATAGTCTTGCCCATAACCCTCTCCCGTTTCTCCAAAAGTGGAACCATTATAACAAATGGACACCTCTATTTCAATATAAATTTTATGAATTTTCGGCGTGGTGTTGGAACCAATGTTTCACGTGAAACATTTTAACACACTAAATTAACACGAGAGGAGCGGTCAGCCCAGGAACATGTCTACGTCCCGGACCTCCAGCCCCGGGTGGAGAGCCAGGTCAAGCCCGTAGCCCATGAGCCGGGAAATGTTGGTGACGTTGGAGTCTATCTCCCGGGGAGTCACTATCATTTTCCCGCTGTGCTCCCGGAGGGCGTCGGCCTCCAGCTCCACTCCGGCCCCCCGGGCCATATCCAGGGCCAGAGTGGCGGCGTCCACCACCGTCGGGACGCCGAGGGCGATCACCGGGACCCCGAGAGTCTGTCGGGAGAGCTCGCCCCTGGCGTTGCCCACGCCTGAGCCGGGGACAATGCCGGTGTCGGAGATCTGGACCGTGCGGCACACTCGGTCCATGCTCCGGGAGGCCAGCGCGTCCACGGCGACGACAAGGGCCGGGGAAATGGCGTCCACGATGGCCCCGACAACCTGTGCGCTTTCCACTCCGGTGGTGCCCAGGACCCCCGGCTCAAGGGCCGCCACGTCCCCGAAGCCAGCGAAGGCCTCGGGCATCTGACGGCGCAAATGCCGTGTGACCAGGGTGTTCTTCACCACCAGATGGCCCACAGCGTCGGGGGTTATGGCCGGATTGCCCAGCCCCACCACAAGGGTGGTCCCGCCGGGTGACCCGGCCAGCTCACGGATCATGTCCGCCAGCACCCGGACGCCGTCCTCAAAGGACTCGTCCTCCCGGCGGAGGAACCGTCCGAGCTCCAGCGTGACGTACCGGCCCAGAGGCTTGCCCAGCTCCCGAGCGGCCTCGGGCCCGGTTATCTGCACGTCGGTGACCCGAAAGCCCGACCGGTCCTCGGAGCGTTCCTCCACGCCCTCGATCTCCCTGAGATTTTCCTCCGACCATATCCTCCGGGCCTCAGCGGCCAGGTCCGTTCGCCTTGAAAGCATAGCAATACCCCCCATATATTGTGGTTTTAAAGTAGTATTTGCGCTAATGAGGAATTTACATAAAAAATTTAAAAAAACTCTTGCCATTTGCGCAAATTCATGTTAAAATACCTTTCCGCACGGTGAACGTGACTTTATAGGAGGAGGTGGCCAGTAAATGCCCAATATCAAGTCAGCGAAAAAGCGCGTCCTTATCGGAAAGGCCCGCAACGCCATGAACAAGGCCGACAAGTCGGAGCTCAAGACCGTTCTTAAGAAGTTCGACGCGGCGGTGGCCGGTGGTGACCGCAAAGAGGCCGAGAGCGCCTATAAAGTTGCCGTCAAGACCGTGGACAAGGCAGCCGCGAAGGGCCTTATCCACAAGAACAACGCCGCTCACAAAAAGAGTAGCATCGACGCCAAGCTCAACGCGATGTGATCAAAGCCATATAAATAAAACGCCGGGTCATCCCGGCGTTTTTATTATTCGCGTGTGGCTGGCTCAATCGCCCGGGAGGGGCGGGCGCTGTGGGAGCAGGACCTTACCGAGGCAGGCGACGTTTACGCCGGAGGCGGCGGGGACGGTGATGTCCAGGTCCCGACGGCGGCGATTGAGGACGAAGAGATATATGTTCCCCTCGCTGTCCTCGGCGTACTGCCGACATACCAGCTCCTCGCCGACGAAGAAGAGGCCCACGTCCCCGGGAACAAGATCGCAATCCCGGGATACGTACATCACCCCTCCGGCCCTGAGGGCGGGCTCCATGGAGTCATCGCTGACGCCCACGGAAAATGCCGCCCCCGCCGGTACACGGCCGGTCCTTTTTCTGTACTCATAGTCCATATCATCACCGCCTCTATCCGATTATACTACCCGCGGCCCTCCGGGGCAACATTTTTCCGGCCCAGGGCCGATGTTTCACGTGAAACGGGCAGGAAACAAAAAATTCTTTTACATGTTACAAAAAGTTCACTATTGCCAAATCGAACAACTTATAATAATATAATGTGTGAAAGGGGGCATGTAAAAATGTCCGAAAAAGTACTTGTAGTAGAGGACGATTTCAACATTGCGGAGCTTCTGCGCCTCTATCTTGAGCGCGAGGGCTTTGCCGTGACCATAGCCCACGACGGTGAGAAGGGCGTCCAGGAGTTCGACCGCACATCGCCTAACATAGTTCTGCTGGATATAATGCTTCCGAAGCTTGACGGCTGGGGAGTGCTCAGGGAGATCCGCTCCCGCTCCGCCGTGCCTGTCATAATGGTGACGGCCAAGGGTGAGACCTTTGACCGCGTCACCGGCCTTGACATGGGCGCCGACGACTACATCGTAAAGCCCTTCGACATGAAGGAGGTCGTGGCCCGCATCCGCGCGGTCCTGCGCCGCTACTCCGCGCCGGACGCCGGGGATACCCGCAGAAGGCTGACCTTCGATAAGCTGATCATCGACATGGACTCCTTCGTCCTGACAGTGGACGGCAAGAGCGTGGACATCCCGCCCAAGGAGATGGAGCTATTATATCACCTGGCCCTTTCGCCCAACCGGGTCTACACCAGGAACCAGCTTTTGGACGAGGTTTGGGGATTTGACTACTTCGGGGACTCCCGCACGGTGGATGTGCATATAAAGAGGCTCCGCGAGAAGCTGGAGAACGTGTCCGACCAGTGGAGCCTGAAAACCGTCTGGGGCGTGGGATACAAATTTGAGCTGAAGGCCCAGCCGGAGGGCTGATAAAAAGGCAGGCGAGAACTATGCGTAGCCGTCTTCGCGGCGTGTACATGAAAAACTACATATCGATAGTTCTCCTCGTGAGCCTGAGCCTTATCATCCTGGGCGCGGCCTTCGCGGGCATGAGTTACAGCTTCATCGCCCGGGAGCGCACCGAGGACATGCTGGCCTCGGCCCGGTCCGTGGGCGGGATGCTCCGCGCCTATGCCCGGGACAGCGACACCGGCCTTGAGGGCATAAACATCCGGGCACTGTTGTCCTGGTCCTCGGGCCTAACCGGTTTCCACCTGATCGTCACCGACGCCCAGGGCGTGGTGGTCAACTGCTCGGACCAAAATCCCGACTGCGGCCACATGGGCAGGACCGTGCCCTCCGGGGCGGTTATGAGCGTCAACCGCTCCGGTAGCTATACCGGGCACTCCGACCTGGGGGGCGTTTTGGCCTCCAAACGGTTTGTGGCCGCGGTGGCCCTGCCGGCGGGCCCGATCCAGGGGTGCGTTTTCGTGTCTGATTACGCCGGTAAGACCCGGGGGACCTGGGGGAGTCTTGCCCAGATATTCATTGTCGCCGCCATCGTGGTGGTCATACTGTCCTTTTTCATAGCGTACATCGTCACACGTAAGCTTACCCGGCCCATAAAGGAGATGTCCGACGCGGCCAGGAGCTACACAAAGGGGGACTTCACCCCCCGAGTCCAGGACGTGGGCGGCGACGACGAGGTCTCGGAGCTGGCCGAATCCTTCAACGCCATGGCGGACTCGCTGGAGCGCAGCGAGCGTAGCCACCGGGAGCTCATCGCGAACGTATCCCACGAGCTCAAGACCCCAATGACGACAATCGCCGGCTTTGCCGACGGCCTTATTGACGGGACCATACCAAAGGAGCGGGAGGAGGAGTACCTGAAGGTCATATCCTCCGAGACGAAACGGCTTTCACGCCTGGTGCGCGGGATGCTCGACATGTCACAGCTCCAGTCCGTGACGCCCATGGAGCTTATGAGCCGCTCCTTCGACCTGCTTGAGGTGGTATGCCAGTCCCTCCTGAGCCTCGAGCAGAAGATAACCTCCCGGGACCTCGACGTGGAGACGGTCCTGCCCGAGGAGCCTGTATTCGTCACCGGCGACGGGGACGCCATCGCCCAGGTGGTCCACAACCTGCTGGACAACGCCGCCAAATTCGCGGACCCGGGCACAAACATAACGCTGAAGCTCTGGCGCTCAGAGGGCCGGGCCTACGTCTCGGTGGCCAACCGGGGCGAGACGATCTCAAAGGACGAGCTGCCGCTGATATTCGAGCGTTTCCACAAGACCGACCGCTCCCGCAGTCAGGACCGCGACGGCGTGGGACTGGGGCTTTATATAGTAAAGACTATTTTGGACAGCCACGACAGCCACATATATGTTTCCAGCCGAGATGGGCTTACGACCTTCGTTTTTGACCTAAAATTGGCAAAAGTCAAGAATACAACCGAATAAAATGCGATTAATTTACAAAACGTCCATATTTTATTCACATAATCCGAAGAGCAACCCGCTATAATGTAAGAGAAGCGATTCCTCCATACAACGGTGGTATCCCCCAATGCCGCCGCGAAATTGCTTTACGCGGATTTCTCCCAATCCGCAGCCGGCGAAAGTCGGCACTTGTTTCTCCCTCATTTTTTGTAAGAGCCCCGTCCCCCCGGACGGGGCTCTTACCGTCACTGGCGGCAAAGCCATAAGGACGCCTTCATCACACGCTTTATCCCGAGGGTCCGCCAACCCGAAAAATCAGTTAAACTGTTTCAGACAATAAATAAGGCGGACGCCAATGGCATCCGCCTTATTCAGGTTTGCTGGTACGCCTGAAGGGACTCGAACCCCCGGTCTCGCGGTTCGTAGCCGCGCACTCTATCCAGCTGAGCTACAGGCGCATTTTTTAAGAGCCCCACTATAATATCATTATATAATTCAAAATGCAAGCACTTTTTTCGCTATTGCCGAAAATTTTTCAGCGGCGTCCAAAAAAAGTGTTGACAACCGCAGGGCCATAGGTTAAAATAAGGAACGCTGACGGACGATTAGCTCAGCTGGTATGAGCATCCGCTTGACGTGCGGAGGGTCACAGGTTCAAGTCCTGTATCGTCCACCAAAGATGACCTCGGAGCCCACAGGCCCCGGGGTTTTCCTTTCCTGATAGAGTCACGAGTTCGGCGGAATACCAAATATGCGCCGGAAGGATCGGGCGGATACTATATATATTATAATGTATAAACCGCGCCGGAGGGCGAATAAATTTTTTTCTTTTTTTCGAAAAAAGCTGTTGACAAATCGAAAAACAGGGAGTATATTAAGCAAGCTGTGTAAAACAGCGGTGACACGTGAAAGGCTTTCTGAAAAAAACTCAAAAAAGGGGTTGACAGGGAGCCCGGGATGTGTTATTCTAAAAGTCCGCTGAGC
>CANRLF010000031.1 GCA_947631395.1 uncultured Oscillospiraceae bacterium | reverse complement strand
AGGGGAGGTTAAGGGGAGGGGATTTAAATTTGCGGCGGAGGGGGAACATTTGTGCAAGACTTCGGCCTCGACCCTACTGGCCCTGCGGGGCCAGCTCCCCTTACGAAGGGGAGGTTAAGGGGAGGGGATTTAAATTTGCGGCGGAGGGGGAACATTTGTGCAAGACTTCGGCCTCGACCCTACCGGCCCTGCGGGGCCACCTCCCCTTACGAAGGGGAGGTTAAGGGGAGGGGAACCTTTGGGGGGGCGGGGGTGGGGGGTTTAAATAATTGCCGGAGGCAAAACCTTTGGGGGGAGGCTTTTTTTGGGGAGGATGGACTTAATTTTGGGGGAAAGTTGCAAAATATTATGTAAAATGGCGAAAAATTTTTTCTTGTATGTTGAGTCAATATATGTTATAATCTCTTTATTCCGGGGTAACTTTAATTCGGCAAATTGCCGGAGGGCGGCGGGGTTTGCAGGATTGGTTTCGGAAAAATTCAGATTTTTAAAGTGCACTAGTCGTCTTACATATAATTTTCGGCAGTACATTTTAAAATAAATATTTTTAAGGAGGAAAAGCAAAGTGAAAAAGACCAGGATCCTTTGTCTGGTGCTTGCTCTTGTTATGTGCCTGGGCCTTGTGGCCTGCGGCGGTAACAACGACAAGCCCAACGACAACGACAATCCCAACAACAACCCCAGCGACAACGACAACCCCAACACGCCCGAGGGACCTCAGCCCCCGGTGGATGACGGTACGCTGGCTGCTGACGTCTACACCATGGACGCTTTCGACGCCGAGGGTTATCCCGAGAAGAGCGACGAAATCTATGACAAGGTCCTTGGTGAGTACTATGAGTACTATCAGCAGGCACTTGCCGAGCAGGATCCCAACCAGCGTATAGCCAAGATGGCTATCGCCGAGGCGAAGCTGCTTGAGTCCGGCGTCCTGGTGCCCATGCAGAACAACACCGTCGGCCAGAGCGTCAGCAAGATCGTCCCCCGTACCGTCCCCACTGTTTCCTGGGGTAACGACGGCGATTACCGCGGCTATCAGAACGAGCTGATCGTCAACGAGCGGCCTCTCACTCCCGCTGAGCGCGGCGAGGTCACCAAGATCTGGTCCCAGAACATCGGCACCGGCAAGGCTTACGAGGCCATCAAGTCCTACATCGAGGGCCTGGGCCTGACCTTTAACGATACCCTCACCTCCACCTACAGCACCGCTCCCGTCACCTGGGACGTGATGGCCAGCATCCAGTCCACCACCAACGAGTACGTCTCCCTGACCTTCGACGGACTG
This sequence comes from uncultured Oscillospiraceae bacterium, assembly GCA_947631395.1. Lineage (GTDB taxonomy): Bacteria > Bacillota > Clostridia > Oscillospirales > Oscillospiraceae > RUG626. The sequence goes on along the minus strand of CANRLF010000031.1, from coordinate 24,296 downwards.
CTCGTCTATGACAACGAGAACGTCCAGCAGCCCGGCCTTGCCGAGAGCTATGAGATCAGCGACGACGGCCTTACATACACCTTCCACCTGCGCAAGGGCGTGAAGTGGGTCACCAGCCAGGGCGCCGAGATCGCCGAGCTGAAGGCCGACGACTTCGTGGCGGGCCTCCAGCACGTCAGCGACACCAAGGCCGGTACCGCGTGGCTTGTCTACTGCATCGAGAATTACGAGGCGTATGACAACGGCGAGATCACCGACTTCAGCCAGGTGGGCGTAAAGGCTATTGACGATTACACCCTTCAGTACACCCTGACCGAGCCCACCGCGTGGTTCATCACCATCTGCGGCTACACTCCCCTTGCTCCTCTCTGCCGGTCCTACTACACCTCTCAGGGCGGTAAGTTCGGCGCTGACTTCGACAACTCCGCTTCCGATTACGTCTACGGCACCACGCCCGACAACATCGCTTACTGCGGCGCGTTCCTCATCACCAACTACACCTATCAGAACACAATCGCTTTCACCGCCAACCCCACCTATTACGGCGGCGAGGGCGCTTTAAAGAACATCACCTTCCGTTATGTTGACGGCAGCGATCCTCTGGTCGCCTTCAACGGCTTCATGGATGGACTCTATCCCAGCTTCCGCGTCTCCTCCGCTGTCAATGAGATCGCCTCCAAGACCCCGGCTCCTGACGATCCCAGCATGACCATCCTCGAGAAGTACGCCTTCTCCAGCCACGATTCCGCAACTGCTATCGTGAACTTCAACAACATTTACCGTTATTCATATGCCAACAACTTCAACGACGCGTCCGCCATGCGGTCCCCCAAGACGGTCGTTCAGGCTGAGCGCACCGCCGCCGCCATGATGAACCAGAACTTCCGTATGGCACTTGTCACCGCCTATGACCGGTACTCTTATTACCGCGCGCAGCTCGGCGAGACCGATACCCTTGGCAGCGCCACCAACTCCTATGTCCCCGGTAACTTCGTGGCTCTGACCGCGGACACCACCGTTGACATGAACGGCACCTCCCAGACCTTCAAGACCGGTACCTTCTACGGCGAGATCCTTCAGGCCGCTGTGGACTCCGACGGCTTCAAGGTCAAGGTGTGGGATCCCGAGGGCTCTGACGGCGCGGGCTCCAGCTTCGGCTTCGACGGCTGGTACAACCCCGAGGCTGCCAGTGAGTATCTGGACAAGGCCATCGAGGAGCTGGCCGAGCAGGGCATCCTGGTGAACGAGGACTATCCCATCTACCTCGATATGCCCTACGACGACTACGATACCATTCTCTCCGCCGCGCAGCAGGCTCTGAAGCAGTCCTATGAGAAGGCCTTCGGCAACAGGGTCATCATCAACCTGATACCCGGCGGCGACAGCGACACTGTGGCCGACGCCAACTACAACCCCGAGCACGGCTATCATATGAACTACGACATCGGCGGCAACACCGGTTGGCTTCCTGACTACGGCGACGCCCAGTCTTACCTCAACTGCTTCCTGCCCAACGGCGACATGGACAAGGCCTTCGGCCTGTATTGATCCTGAGCCGCGTGAACGGACATACTACTTAAATCTCGCAAAAGGGGCGGGGTCATCCCCGCCCCTTGCCGCAATTTTCTTATTTACCGAAGAAAATAGTCAAAGTCCGCCCGGTGGGCAGGGCGTAAAAAATTCACGCAGAGAGTTGGGTGATTTATGGGAAAGTACATACTCAAACGACTGCTACACGGCCTTTTTTCAATCGTAGTGGTTATTTTCATCGTCATGGTATTGATCTACGGATTAATGGACCGGATGAAGCTTTTCAGGACTGACCCGCAGTTCTCAAAGCAGATCAACAACAGCAGGACCACATACATGTACCAGAAGTGGGAGGAATACGGGTATCTCGACTATGTACCTTACGCCGACTACCTTATAGACCTCGCTCGGCAGGGCGTGATCGACGAGGAAACACGCGCCGCCGCCGCCCCCCTCGGCCGGGCCGAGGACGGTTCCGACGACTCGGAGCTGACAAAGGAGTATGTGGCAAAATTTTATGAGTACGCGGAGGAAAACGGCTACAAGGTCATACGCCTTGGGGCGGTACTGTCAAGAGGACGGCTGGCCTCCGGCGGTGCTCAGGCACTTTTCGCGTACAAGGACCACTCCATCCCGCTTCGGCTGTGGAATTACTTCAAGGGCATTTTTGTCATAGACAATGTGCATAAGGTGCCGGCCGATCAGGACATCGGGGCGAGGAAGCTGACATTCTCGCTTTACGACCCGATAAAAACAGCGCAAAACGGCGGCAAGAAGGTATTTTCCCCGGTCATAATGGGAAACGGTACGTTACACAAATACCTTTTGTATTTTGATAGCCGTTTCCCGTACATACACCAGAACTTCCTCACGATAAGCCTCGGTACGTCCTACTCCGTCACGCGCGGCGTGGACGTGTTCCGAAGCATGACCCAGAGGCAGGGATCATATGTCAAATCACCCCTGACATATCCCACCGGATTCCAGGAGGATAGCGCGGACGACCTTCACACCGCCACATATATCCAGGGCTCCAGGGACGCAAACGTGATGTACCAGCAACGGTACGAGGACGATTACACAAGCGTCCAGACGATCAGGAGCAGTATGTCGAGGCTCGGCTACTCCTTCTTCATCGGTATAATCTCCACGATCATGGTCTATATCCTGGGACTGCCCATCGGCGTACTGATGGCGCGGTACAAGGAGGGCATACTTGACAAGGTGGGGACGGTGTACATCATGTTCATATCCGCCGTACCTTCCTTGGCGTACATCTTCATCTTCAGAGGCATCGGCCGGGCAATGGGGCTGCCGTGGCTTTTTGACATGGACAACTTCCGAAAATCGATGTACATACTGCCTATCGTGTCACTGGCGCTGCCGAGCATAGCGAGCATGATGAAGTGGATGCGGCGGTACATGATAGACCAGATGAACTCCGACTACGTGAAGTTCGCGAGATCCGGCGGTATGAGCGAGACGGAGATATTCTTCAAGCACGTTATGAAGGTGGCGGCGATACCCATCATACAGGGCATACCGGGGTCGCTGCTCTTCGCAATGACGGGCGCGCTTATAACCGAGCGTGTGTACTTAGTGCCAGGCGCCGGCGGACTTTTGATGGACGCCATCAACATGTACGACAACTCGGTCATCGTGGGCGTGACGCTGTTTTACGCGGTGCTGTCGGTGCTGTCGCTTATTTTGGGCGACGTGCTGATGGCGATGGTAGACCCGAGAATCTCCTTCACGGATAAAGCGAGGTGAGCGGTAATGGAGGATTTCAACAAGAAATACAACATGACGGACGCGGAGCTGTTCGCCCAGATAGACAAGGACGAGCTGGCCTCAGAAAAGATAACCGCTCCCCGGTATTCATATTGGAGGTCGGTTTTCCGGGTGTTCTTCCGCAAGAGGATCAATATAATAGTCCTGGTCCTTCTCGCGGTGGTCGTGATCTTCGCCTATGTTTACCCGTCAATCATCGGTTTTGATCCCCAGGTCAACCCCTACATTTACGTGAACGAGCCGGGCGGTCAGCATTTGTCACCGAAGGACGCCATCGAGCATTACGGCTTTGCGCTCAAGTGGCTCTTCGGCGCCGGCGCGACGGGCGCGCCCACATTTGACGCCATCTGGAACGGCTCGCGTATCTCCATTTCACTGGCGGTCATATGCGCGGCTATCAACATGACCATCGGTACGCTGCTTGGCGCGGTGTGGGGCTTTTCGAGAAGGTTCGACATGATAATGAACGAGGTCTACAACATCTTAGGCAATATCCCGTCGACGCTGTTTATCTCGGTCATGGTCATGGTCTTTTCACCGAGCTTCTGGACGCTGGTCTTTGCCATGACGATCTTAGGGTGGCTGGGCATGGCGTACTACATAAGGACGCGAGTCATAATCATACGCGACCACGAGTACAACCTGGCGTCGCGGTGTTTGGGGACCAGTATCTTCAAGATCGCGGTCAAGAACATACTGCCGTTTATGACGAGCGTTATAGTGCTGGAGATCGCCGCGGCTATTCCGGGGTATATCTCCTCCGAGGTGTTCCTCAGCTACATCGGCCTCGGTATGTCTGAGGCTTCACTGGGCCGCCTTATCTATGAGGCGCAAACAGCAATGGTCACGCCGGGCTGGGGCTGGGAGTTCTGGACGCCGGTGGCGGTGGCGAGCGTTATCACTGTGGTACTGTACGTGACCGGACAGAACCTGGGCGACGCCAGCGACCCCAGGACCCATATGTGAGGAGGGCAGAGTAGATGGACGACAAGAAGGTACTGCTCTCCGTCCGGGACCTGCACGTGAAGTTCAGGGTGCGGGGACGGATTCTTACGGCGATCAGGGGGATAGACCTTGATATTTACGAGAATGAGTCCATTGCTATCGTGGGCGAGTCGGGCTCCGGGAAGTCGGTGTTCACAAAGACGTTCGCGGGGATGCTGGATTCGAACGGGTTCATATCCGAGGGGCAGCTTATATTCTCCGACGACGAGCTGGCGGATACGCACGTGGGCAACGGGTCCGTGGCGCAGAGGTTCATCAAACACGCAAAGGCGAAGCTGGACGGGAGCTCGAAATACGAGTTCGGCTCCGGGACCTGGCAGGAGATGGAGAAGCTGAAGAGCGAGCGGGCGGAGCGCATGGGGCTTTCACATGAGGAGAAGGCCGCGGCGGACCGGGAGCTCAAGGAGCTGACGGACGCGAGGACTAATCTGTTCAATCTGAAGCAGACGCTGGATCCGAAGAACCAGAAGGCGGAGATCCGGGACGCGGCGGCGAAGCTGAAGGATTACGACAAGAAGATCAAGGATCTGAAGGCCGCAAATGAGGCGAAGGCCAAGGCGCATAAGGCCGCGGCGAAGAGCGACGCCAATTATGAGGCGAATTTCCAGAAGAAGATGGCGGAGCTGAAGGCCAGGTATGAGAAGGAGATCGCCGCGCCCGTGACGAAGGCGCAGATGGAGCGCAATGAGGTGCTGGCAAAGGAGATCTATCTTTCTATCGGGCGGTATGGGTTCAATAAGCGGCTGCAGCTGATGAATGGGCTACTGAAGGCGCTGAAAAAGGCAATGATAATGGGCGTGGATCTCGACAACGAGAACGAGCGCAATAAGGTGTTCGACACGGTGGCGTTCCGGGTGAAGTATCTGGACGAGACGCCGGAGAAGCTGCACGGGACGTGCATTCTTAATCTGGCGAACGTGAAGTACGCCAAGGACTGGAACCAGATACGCGGGCGGCGTATCGCAACGGTGTTCCAGGACCCGATGACGAGTTTGAACCCCATCGTGACCATCGGAAAGCAGATTACTTCCGTGATCGTGCGGCATCAGGGATGCTCCGAGGCGGAGGCCAGGAGAAGGGCGATCGAGCTCATGCACAAGGTGGGTATTCCCCACGCCGAGCAGAGGTTTGACGATTACCCGTTCCAGTATTCCGGCGGTATGAGGCAGAGGATAGTTATCGCCATTGCCCTTTCGTGCCAGCCGAAGATACTTATCTGCGACGAGCCCACAACGGCGCTGGACGTGACCATCCAGGCGCAGATTTTGAAGCTCATAAAGGATCTTCAGAAGGAGTTCGGCTATACCATCGTGTTCATAACGCACGATCTGGGCGTGGTGGCCAATATCGCGGACCGCGTGGCCGTGCTGTACGCCGGTCAGGTCATCGAGCTTGGCAACGTGGACGAGGTGTTCTACGATCCGCATCACCCCTACACCTGGGCGCTTTTGAGCTCCCTTCCGCAGCTCGCGCAGAGCGGGTCGAAGCTCTATTCCATCACCGGTACGCCGCCGAGCCTTTATAACAGCATCGTCGGCGACGCTTTCGCGCCCCGCAATCCGTTCTGTCTGAAGATCGACACCCTGGAGGAGCCGCCAATGTTCAAGGTCACTGAGACGCACTCGGCCAAGACGTGGCTGCTTGATCCCAGGGCGCCGAAGATAGATAAGCCAGAGGGCATCCAGAATATCCACGAGAAGATCCTGGGCGCCTACAACATCGAAGAGATATGAGAGGAGGCGGACAGCTTGAGTAAAGAGAAAAAGAGCCTCCTGGGCGAATGCCCCAAGGATGAAAACGGCAGAGAGATACTGCTGAGCCTTAAAAATGTCGACATCACCTTCGGCAAGGGCGACAACGCCGTCCGCGCCGTCACTGACGCCTCCTTCGACATCTACCGGGGCGAGACCTTCTCGCTGGTTGGCGAGTCGGGCTCCGGTAAGACCACCATCGGCCGGGCCGTCATAAGGGTTAATCCCCTGGCCAAGGGCGAGATCGACTACCGGGGGACCAAGATCTCCGGTAAGATCTCACACGCGCTGGACCGTGAGGTCATAAGGAATATCCAGATGGTGTTCCAGGATCCCGCGGCGAGCCTTAACGAGCGCGCCACCGTGGATTACATCATATCCGAGGGACTTTATAACTTCCACCTTTTTGAAAACGAGGCCGACAGGGTCCACAAGGTGGAGACCATGATCGAGCAGGTGGGCCTTCTGCCCGAGCACCTGACCCGCTATCCCCACGAGTTCTCCGGCGGCCAGCGCCAGCGTATCGGTATAGCGAGGGCCATGGTCATGGAGCCTGAGCTGGTTGTGGCAGACGAGCCCATCTCGGCTCTGGATGTGTCCATCCGCGCCCAGGTGCTGAACCTGATGAAGAAGTTCCAGCGGGAGAAGAACCTGACGTACCTCTTCATCGCCCACGATCTGTCCGTGGTCCGGTTCATATCCGACCGCATAGGCGTTATCTACAAGGGGCGTATAGTTGAGGTGGCCTCCGCCGAGGAGCTCTTCAACTTCCCCCTGCACCCCTACACCCACTCGCTCATCTCCGCCATACCCATCCCGGACCCGGAGCTGGAGAAGAACAAGGTGCTATACACCTACGATCCCTCCATCCACGATTACAGCGTCGACAAGCCGGAGTTCGTGAACATCGGCCACGACCACTGGGTCTACGGCAACAAGGCTGAGATCGAGCAGTACAAGGCCCTCCGGGAGAAGGGCGAGCCGGTGAAGGCTATCACCATCACCCACGACCCGGAGAAGCGCAAGATGTCCGACGCGGAGAAGAGCGCCCGTGATACGGCCGCCGAGGCCCAGTTCCTGGCCGCGCCCGTCCACGACACGGGCAACAGGCTTTATGCCATTTTGTCCTTCCTCCTGCCCATACTGGGCCTTATCGGGGCCTTTGTATTCAGGCACTTCAACTACATACGCAATTACAGGATGTGTAAAAAGGGCGCCATCGTCGGATTTATATTCATCGGCGTCATCTTGGCGATATTCCTGTTGCTGCTGTTGTTGTCAGTGATCTGACGTGGGCAGGGGATCAAAAAGGCCCCCCGTCTCGCCCCTTCCAAAGGTCCAGAGCGTGGAGGTCAACGACAAGCATCTTACATTGAGACTGGTGGCGGCGGCGTTCTTTTTCGTCGTCGCCGTCGCCGCAATAGTCTTTGCCGTCCAGGAGCTCCTGCGCACCCCCACCGGTTGGCAGGAGATAGACGCCGGGGCCACCACCTCCACCTGCGCCACGGACTTTACGCTGCTCTATGATCTCGGCTCCGGGTCCATGTCCGCGAAAGAGGAGCTTCGTACACTGAAAAGCGTGTATTCCGGCGCCGCGGGGAGGGCGTATCAGATATTCAACGCCGCCGAGGAGTTTGACGGCGTGGGAAACCTGGCATCCCTCAATCTCCATCCCAACGAGGAGGTAGAGCTGGACCCGGCCCTTTATAAGGCCCTGGAGCTCGTGGAGGAAAGCGGCGACAGGACCGTCTATTTAGGGCCCGCCTTCGCCGTGTACGACGGCATATTCACCTGCGTGGAGGACTGGCAGAGGGACGACTTTGACCCGGTGACTAATCCGGATATTGCCGCGCTTCTTGCCAGGATCGCCGGCTACGCCTCCGACCCTCAGGCTGTCCGTGTGGAGCTCCTTGGGGATAACCGGGCAAAGCTGTGCCTTTCGGAGGAGTACATGGACTTCCTCAAGGCCGAGGAGCTGGAGCCGCCGCTGGATCTCTACTGGATGAAAAACGCCTTCGTGGCGGATTATCTGGCCGACGCGCTTATTGACGCCGGTCTCACCCACGGGAGCATATCGAGCTACGACGGCTTCTCACGCAACCTTGACAGTCGCGGCACCGGGTTCACCATGAACGTCTACGCCATGTCCGACGGGGGCCCCTGCGTGGCCGCGGCCATGGAGTACCAAGGCCCCCGGAGCATCGTCGCGTACCGGGACTTCATCCTCAGCGACGCGGACGTGTGGCAGATCGCCGTCCGTGACGACGGCACCACCCGCACCAGGTTCCTAAACCCGGACGACGGCCAGCCCCGCGTCTCGACCCACAGTCTTGTGGTCTATGACGAGAGTATGGGTTGCGGCGAGCTGGCGCTGCTGTCATCCCACCTCTATGCCTCTCAGTCCCTCAATGAGGCGGACCTATTGTCCATCGGCGGCGCCCAGGCGGTCTGGCCGGATGGAAAGGTCGTGCGCCTCACAGACCAGGCGGCTAATGTCACGCAGGTCTATGAGGGGTATGAGGTTTCTGTGGTGAAGTAGGGGTTTAAGATTATTAATAGCGAAGTTTGCCCCCCGCCTCTTTGTGAGGCGGGGGGCGGGTTATTGGGGGGTACGGACTCCCCTCAGTCTCGCTTCGCTCGACAGCTCATCTCCGGCCTAAGAGCCGCCGCGACGCGGCGGTTGGCCTCCGAAACGCGCCTGCGGGCGCAGCCCTCAGAGAGGGGAGCCTTTTCGCCTGCGGGCGGGACGGGGGGCGGAATTGGTGCGGGGGGTTATTTGGGTGCTTCCTGATATGCTGGTCTTACACCTCACCCCTGCCCCTCCCCACGCTCGGGTGGGGAGGGCAAAAGAGGTTGCGCCTACGGCGCGGATTTTATCGCCTGCGGGCGGGGGCTGAGGATTTTTCTGCGTGTGCCTTCCCCGCTTGGGCGGGGAAGGGTAGGGATGAGGTGGGATACGCGGCGTTAGCCGCAACAATATTCTCTCGTCCCCGCCGCGTGGGTTGCCCCTCCTCTCTGAGGAGGGGGTGGGGGGAGGAGTCTGGAGCATTTGCGCACGACTACACCCTCGATCCCTCAGTCGCCTGCGGGCGACAGCTCCCCTTACGAAGGGGAGCCTAAGGGGAGCAAGGTTGCGCCTTGCGGCGCGGTGAAATATGCGGCGGAGCCACAAACCGCTTATAGGAGCCCCCTCCTCGTAGGAGGGGGGTAGGGGGGAAGCGAGGCCGAAGGGCTTGCCGGGGCCCGCGAATAGAGGTGCGGCAAAGGTCTATACCCTCGACCCTTCAGTCGCCTGCGGGCGACAGCTCCCCTTACGAAGGGGAGCTTAAGAGAACGAGGTTGCGCCTTGCGGCGTGATTAAATGTGCGGCGAAGCCGCAAACCTTTTTTGGGAGTAGGTGCGGCTATTTGGGTGCTTCCTGATATGCTGGTCTTACACCTCACCCCCTCCCCGCCCCACGCTTGGGTGGGGAGGGCAAAAAGGTTGCGCCGGTGGCGCGGATTTTATTTCGCGTGAGCCTTCCCCGCTTGGGCGGGGAAGGGTAGGGATGAGGTGGGATTACGCGGCGTTAGCCGCAACAATATTCCCTCGTCCCCGCCGCGCGGGTTGCCCCTCCTCTCTGAGGAGGGGGCAGGGGGAGGAGTCTGGAGCATTTGCGCACGACTCCAATAGTGTGTTCCCTTAACCTCCCCTTCGTAAGGGGAGGTGGCCCCGCAGGGCCGGTAGGGTCGAGGCCGAAGTCTTTGCACACGCCTACACCCTCGACCCCTCAGTCTCGCTGCGCTCGACAGCTCCCCTTACGAAGGGGAGCTTAAGAACAAGGTTGCGGCTGCGCCGCGGATTTTATTTTCGCCTGCGGGCGGGACGAGAGGGCGGGCGGGTTTGGGAACCCGCCCCTACGGGGTGATTGGGAGATTTGTCTATAATTGCCGTAGGGGAGGGTTCTAAACCCTCCCGTTTTTAATTAGCGCCGAAGGCGCAACCTTTTTTGGGAGTGGGTGCGGCTGTTTGGGTGCTTCCTGATATGCTGGTCTTACACCTCACCCCCGCCCCGCCCCACGCTTGGGTGGGGGGGTGGCGGGGGTGGGCGGGTGGGAATTTAAATCAGCGCCGCAAGGCGCATCCTTTTTTTGGGGCGGGTGGGAGATTTAAATCAGCGCCGCAAGGCGCATCCTTTTTTGGGGGTACGGACTCCCCTCAGTCGCTTCGCGACAGCTCCCCTCAGAGAGGGGAGCCTTTGGGGCGGGGACGCAACATTTTTCGATTAGGGGAAGAGGGGGGTGGAGAGGTAGCGGTCGCCGGTGTCGGGGAGGAGGGCTACTATGGTTTTTTGGCGGTTTTCGGGGCGGCGGGCAAGGGTCAGGGCGGCGTGGAGGGCGGCGCCGGAGGAGATGCCGACTAAGACGCCCTCGGAGCGGCCTATCAGGCGGCCGGCGGCGAATGCCTCGTCGGTGGTGACCTTTATGATCTCGTCGTAGATGCCGGTATCGAGTATTTTTGGGATAAAGCCGGCGCCGATGCCCTGGATCTTGTGGGGGCCGGGGGCGCCGCCGGAGAGGACGGGGGAGTCGGCTGGCTCTACGGCCACAACGCGAACGGAGGGGTCCTGCTCCTTCAGATATTTGCCCACGCCGGTGACCGTGCCGCCGGTGCCAACGCCGGCGACGAAGATGTCCACCTTGCCGTCAGTGTCATTCCATATCTCGGGGCCCGTGGTCTCATAGTGGGCCCGGACATTGGCGGGGTTTTCGAACTGGCCGGGGATAAAGGCGCCGGGGGTCTGCTCGGCGAGCTCGTTGGCCTTTTCGATGGCGCCCTTCATGCCGCGGGCGCCCTCGGTGAGAACGAGCTCCGCGCCCAGGGCGGACATGAGGCGGCGGCGCTCCACGGACATGGAGTCGGGCATGACGATGACGGTCCTGTAACCCCTGGCGGCGGCCACGGCGGCAAGGCCGATGCCGGTGTTGCCGGAGGTGGGCTCGATTATGACGCTGTCGGGCTTCAGTTTCCCGGTCCGCTCCGCGTCCTCGATCATCGAAAGGGCCACCCGGTCCTTCACTGAGCCCGCGGGGTTCAGGTACTCAAGCTTTACCAGGACCCGGGCCTCAAGGCCCTGGTCTTTTTCTATATTAGTGACCTCCAAAAGAGGTGTTCCGCCCACAAGGCGGTCTACGGATGTGTATATTTTGGACATGTGGCGCCTCCAAGAGATATTTCCTATCTGTACGATAGGTTTATTGGGATTATATCCCCTTATACGGCCTTTGTCAAGAGCTTTTTTTATTGAAAAACTACTAACCCCGCTGTATAATATGTAATACCGATACCCGCGCCGCTGTGGCGGGGCTTTTTCGCGGGGCGGTATGATTACGAAATCGGGGGTGGATGACTGTGATGATCTCCACAAAGGGGCGCTACGCCCTGAGGGTGATGGTGGATCTGGCGGAGAGGCCCGGCGAGGGCTTTGTGCCGCTGAGGGACATTGCCAAGAGGCAGGGCATCTCGGAAAAATATCTGGAGAGCATACTGAAGTCCCTTGTAAAAAACGGCCTTCTGAGGGGCCTTCGGGGGAAGGGCGGGGGCTACAAGCTGACCCGCGGGCCGGAGGAGTACACCGTCCGGGAGATACTGGCCCTGACGGAGGAGTCGCTGGCGCCGGTGGCGTGTCTGGAGGAGGGGGCGGAGCTGTGTCCCCGGCGGGACATATGCAAGACGCTGGACCTCTGGCGGGGGCTTTACGACATGATAAACAAATATTTTGACGGCATAACCGTGGCGGACCTGGCGGCCGGCGGCGGGAGCCGGGATATATGAGGTGACTTATGAATCTTTTTGAGCTCGGGATACTGGACTTCATCCAGGAAAACCTGCGGTGCGCATTTCTTGACTGGTTCATGCCCCTCGTCACCGTGTTGGGGGACGGGGGGATATTCTGGATACTGCTGACTGTCGCGCTGCTGATAGTGCCGAAAACCAGGAGGCTTGGGTTCGTCTGCGCCGTCTCGCTTCTAATTGACCTCGCCCTGTGCAACGGGCTTCTCAAAAATCTCATAGCAAGGACAAGGCCGTATGACGTAAACCCGAATATACAGCTTCTCATACCAAAGCCCGGGGACTACTCTTTCCCCTCGGGCCACGCGGCGGCGTCCTTCACCGTGGTGGGGGCGCTGGCGGCAAATAAGTCGAAGCTGTGGATACCGGCCTGCGTGCTTTCGGTGGTGATCGCCCTTTCGAGACTGTATCTGTATGTACACTACCCCACCGACGTGCTGGGCGGCGCGGCGCTGGGGATCGCCTTTGGGTTCCTTGGGAATTTGCTTTCCAATTTTATCCTTTCAAAAATAAACAGAAAGTCCTCCGGCAGTGGGGAAAATCGGGACAAATCTAAATAACACAGTTGCTTTTTAGGCGGTATTTTGATATAATATAAGATAAGGAAATATGCCGCCTGAAAGTGGCCTTCGCGCTTTTTTTGGAAGGGATGAGGATATGGATTCGCTTGAAGATATATGGAAAAGTGTCCTTGAGCTCATGGGACAGGAGCTGACGGAAGTGGCGATAAACACCTGGTTTTCGGAGTGCCGGGTGGTGGCCATGGACGAGACGGGGCTGACGCTGATGGTGCCGTCGGAGTTCAAGCGCGGCGTTATAGCCTCCAGGTTTTTAAATACGGTGAAGGGCGCGGTGAAGCAGCTCTTTTCCGGGGATATGGAGGTGCGGCTCGTCGGCGAGAGGGACGTGAAGGAGCCCGGCGTCATTGGGAGCTCCGACCCGGAGCAGTATACCTTCGATAAATTCGTTGTGGGGCCGTCGAATAAATTCGCCCACGCGGCGTGTCTGGCCGTGGCTCAGGAGCAGACCAGGGAGTATAACCCGCTCTTTATATACGGCGAGTCGGGGCTGGGAAAGACACATCTGCTGTACGCCATTCTCCACGAGGTGTCGAAGAGGCATCCGGAGTATAAGATCGTGTTCGTCCGCGGCGGGGACTTTATGAATGAGCTCATTACGGCCATCCAGACGGGCAAGAACGTGGAATTTAGGGAGAAGTACAGGTCGGCGGATCTGTTTTTGATTGACGACATACAGACGGTGGCGGGGAAAACGTCCACTCAGGATGAGATGTTCCACACGTTCAATACGCTGTATGAGTCGAGAAAGCAGATGGTTTTTACATCGGACCGGCCGCCCTCTGAGATGCCGCTGCTGGCGGACAGGCTGAGGACCAGGTTCGAGTCGGGGCTGCTGGCGGATATTCAGCCGCCGGATTTTGAGACGCGGGCGGCGATAATCAAGAATAAGTCCATGAAGGTGGGGCTGTCACTTCCGAACGACGTGGTGAATTACATCGCGGAGAATATGACGTCGAATGTCAGGCAGTTGGAGGGGGCGGTGCTGAAGATAAGGGCCCAGAGGGACCTGATGAACGCCCAGATGACTGTGGCGGAGGTGTCCAGGATACTGAAGGACATGTTCAGGGAGAAGTCACCATATGTGCCCACGCCGGATGACATCATACAGGAGACGGCCAAGTATTTTTCCATTTCGCCGGAGGACCTGAAGGGGCAGCGGAGGACGAAAAATACGGCGATGGCCAGGCAGATCGCCATGTATGAGATAAGGATACTTACAAATTTGTCCCTCAAGGATATTGGGGATATATTTGAGGGACGGGACCACACGACGGTGCTGTCAAGTATACAGAAGATAGAGAAAAACGTAAGGAATGATCAGGAGTTTTCTCAGATGATAAGGGATATAACGGCGAATATAAACTCAAGACAGCAGTAGGGAGAAAGATGAGTTTTCCACAGAGAAAAGGTTTTTTTGTGTTTTATACGGTTGATTAAAAAGGTGGGCTGTGGGAAAGTGTTAATAAAGGAGAAGAATGTCCACAGAAATGATAATGTAAAAATCCTTGAAAATCCTGATGTTTTTTGAGATTTCCACATGTGAGGAGTCCTAATAATAATACTAAATAATAAAATAACTGTCTTACTGTAGCAGAGGAGGAAAAGATAATGAGGTTTTCCTGCGAGAAAAATGAGTTGGTGAACGCGGTGAATATAACGAGCAGGGCGGCCGCGGCCAGGAGCTCCGTGCCGAGTTTAGAGGGTTTGCTAATCGAGGCGGACGCGGACGTGGTAATAACGGGGTACGACCTGAGGACGGGGATAAGGTCCACCATAAAGGCGGACGTCAGCGAGGGGGGGAGCGTTGTTATAAACGCAAAGCTCTTCGGGGATATAATAAGGAAGCTGCCGGAAGACGTGGTGTACATGACTGTTAATGAGAAGTACATGATACACATAAAGTGCGCCATGAGCGAGTTTGACATCATGGGCATTTCGGCTGAGGAGTACCCGGACCTTCCCACGGTGGACTATCAAAACTCCGTGTATATGAAGGAGAAGGACATAAAGGCCATGATCGGAGAGACAAACTTCGCGGTGTCTGATAACGAGGCCAGGCCCATACACACGGGGGCCCTTTTCGAGGTGGACAACGACATCCTCACCGTTGTGGCTGTGGACGGCTTCAGGCTGGCCCTTCGGCGTGAGAGGGTGGCAAAGACGGAGATAGGGAAGGTGTCCTTCGTGGTGCCGGGGACGGCCCTATCGGAGGTGGAGAGGATTGCCGGGGACTCGGAGGAGCTTGTGAAGGTGACTTTGGGTACGAAGCATGTTATGTTCTCATTGGGCAGTAATATGCTCATATCGAGAAGGCTTGAGGGGGAATTTTTAAATTACAGAAACTCCATCCCGAAGCTCAGTAAGTACAGCATAGATGTGGACAGAAGGACCCTCATATCGAGCGTAGAGAGGGTGTCACTCATAATAAACGACAAGTTCAAGAGTCCGGTGAGGTGCGTTTTCGGGGACAAGGTGCTGAAGGTGTCTACCGCGACGACACTGGGCAAGGCAGTGGACGAGTGCGGCGTGGACGGCGACGGTGAGGATCTGGAGATAGGATTTAATAACCGCTACCTTTTGGAGGCATTGAGGGCCGCCCCGGCGGATACGCTGAGGCTCCAGCTGTCCACCAGCGTGTCGCCCTGCGTGATAGTGCCGGCGGACGGGAGCAAGAACTTCATCTATATGATACTGCCGGTGAGGCTCAGGGCAAATGAAGGTTAAGATAAAGGCCAGGGTAAAAGGGCCCGAGGAGATCCCCATAACCACGGAGTTTATAAAGCTTGACGCCTTTTTGAAATTCGCCAATGTGGCCGAGACGGGAGGCATGGCGAAGGAGCTGGTGGAGAACGGGGAGGTCTCGGTGAACGGCCAGGTCTGCGAAATGAGGGGCAAAAAGCTCCGGCCCGGGGACACGGTCGAGGCGCTGGGACAGCGGTTTAAAGTCACGGCGGAGGGGCAATGTACATCGACGCCATAACCTTACAGGGGTTTCGCAACTACGTTGACGCCGGGGCGGAGTTCTCCGGGGGGATAAACGTCATCGCCGGGGCAAACGCCCAGGGAAAGACAAATCTTTTGGAGGCCATTTTCCTCGTCTGCGCCGGCAGGAGCTTCAGGGCCAGAAGCGACAGGGAGCTCATGGGCTTTGACGCGGACATGGCAAGAGTGGAGGCCCACGGCCTCAGCGGAGAGCGGGAGAGACGGGTGGAGGTCATATTCACCCGGGGCCGCCGCCGGCAGCTCATCGTAAATTCGGTGAAACAAAAGACGGTGGAGACCTTCGCCGGGAATTTCTCGGCGGTGCTCTTCTGTCCGGAGGACCTGAACCTGATAAAGGGCGGCGCCGCGGAGAGGCGCAGGCTCATGGATCTGAGCATATGCCAGCTCCGGCCCCGGTACGCCGCGGCATTAAATGAGTTTAACAGGGCGTATGAGGGAAAGACAAGGATACTGAGGGACTGGGAGGAAAAGCCGGACCTTCTGGGGCTTTTAGACGAATACGACTATGTGCTGGCGAGGCTCAGCGCGGAGCTTATCCACTACCGGGCGAATTTTGTGGAGAAGCTGGCCGGGGAGGCCGCCAGGATACACGGGGAGTTTTCCGGTGGGGAGAAGCTGGAACTCAGATATACGACAGTCAAGACCGTGACGGACCCCACGGCGCCAGCGGCCAGGATATTCCCGGAGATAATGGAGCACCAGAGGCGCCACCGGGAGGCGGAGCTGGCGTCACGGCTGTGCCTTACGGGGGCACACAAGGACGACATAGAGATAAGCGTGAACGGGGCCCCGGCCAGGAGCTTTGCCTCACAGGGGCAGACGAGGACGGCGGCGCTTTCAATGAAGCTGGCGGAGCTGGAGATACACCGGGGACAGCTGGGGGAATATCCGCTCCTGCTATTGGACGACGTGCTCTCGGAGCTTGACGAGAGAAGGCAGGACTTCATACTGAACCGGATAGGCGGCGGCCAGGTGTTCATCACCTGCTGTGAGGACGAGAAGGTGGCGAAGCGCACCGGTGGCCGGGTACTGACGGTGGAGGCGGGAAATGTATATCCATCTGGGAAATGACACGGTGGTCAGGGACAGGGCCGTTATAGGCATATTCGACCTGGACAACAGCTCCTATTCCAGGATAACAAGGGAGTTTTTGAACGGGGCGGAGAGGGCCGGAGAGACCAGATATGTGGCGGACGACCTGCCGAAGGCCTTCGTGGTATCCGATGAGGGCGTGTATCTTACGCAGTTGGGCTCCCAGACGCTTTCAAAGAGGGCGGCTGAGGAGGATCTTATCTGAGGAGGAGAAAATATGGCCAGGAACAACGACACGGGAATAGAGTACATCTGGTCCGACAGGAAGAGAGTGCTGGGCATGCCGCTGACCTTTACGAAATACAGGCTCAGCGACGACAGGCTCTTTTTGGAGAGGGGCCTTTTGAATGTTAAGGAGGAGGAGGTGCTCCTCTACCGGATACGGGACATAAAGCTCACCATGAACCTATTCCAGCGGATGTTCGGGGTGGGTAACATATGTGTACTGTCCTCGGATCAGAGCGCCCCGCACCTTGACATAGTGAACGTCAAGGACCCCAGGAGGATAAAGGAGCTCATCCACCAGAGCGTGGAGGACGCCAAGGAGAAGCGGCGTGTGAGGCCCATGGAGGTAATGGGCGGCGAGGATGATTTTGAGGATCCCCACGGGGACAGCGAATTTACCGTTGACGACGGCATAGACGACTGATACCGGTAAAAAATCGGTATGAAAAGCGAAATTTCTTGGAGGAAAAAATGGCAGAACTGAGCGAAGTAAACGAGATAACGGGCAAGGTGACGGAGGAGTACGACGCAAGTCAGATCCAGGTGCTGGAGGGGCTGGAGGCCGTCCGCAAGCGGCCGGGCATGTATATAGGCTCCACCAGCTCCTCGGGACTCCATCACCTTGTGTATGAGATAGTGGACAACGCCATAGACGAGGCGCTGGCGGGGTACTGCGACCACATAGAGGTGACCATAAACCCCGGGGACACCATAACCGTGGTGGACAACGGCCGGGGCATACCTGTGGACATACAGGGCCAGACGGGCAAGAGCGCCCTGGAGGTGGTGTTTACCGTGCTCCACGCCGGCGGAAAGTTCGGCGGCGGGGGCTATAAGGTGTCCGGCGGCCTTCACGGCGTGGGAGCGAGCGTCGTCAACGCCCTCTCGGAGTGGCTGGAGGTACAGGTCCACAAGGGCGGGAAGATATATGAGATGAAGTTTTCACGGGGGGAGATAACGAGCCCCATAACCGTCATAGGCGACACCGACCGCACGGGCACCTCCGTGACCTTCAAGCCGGACCCGGAGATGTTCGACGACACGGTGTACGATTACGACGTGCTCCACAAGCGTATGCGGGAGCAGGCCTTTTTGAACGCGGGCCTCAGGATAAGGATAACGGACATGAGGGGCGAGGAGCCCGTGTCCGACGACATGCACTACGAGGGCGGCATAAGGCAGTTCGTGGAGTATTTGAACCACCACAAGACGCCCATATCCGAGGACGTCATATACATGTCCGGCGGGCGGGAGGACTCCATCGCGGAGGTGGCCTTCCAGTATAACGACGGGTATAACGAGATGCTGGTGTCCTTCGCCAACAACATCCACACACCCGAGGGCGGTATGCACGAGACGGGCTTCAAGACGGCGCTGACGAGGGTATTGAACGCCTACGCCGTGAAGATAGGACAGCTGAAGGGCGACGACAAGCTCTCCGGCGAGGACTGCCGGGAGGGCCTGACGGCGGTAATATCCGTAAAGCTCACCAACGCCCAGTTCGAGGGCCAGACGAAGGCAAAGCTGGGCAACGCGGAGATACGGTCATTAGTGGACTCCATTGTATCGGAGCAGCTGGAGATATTCTTAGAGGAGAACCCCAATGTGGGCAAGGCCATAATCGACAAGGCCCTGACGGCAAGCCGTGCCCGTGAGGCCGCCAGAAAGGCCAGGGAGTCCGTGAGGCGCAAGACGGGGCTTGAGTCGGGGCAGATGCCCGATAAGCTCCAGGACTGCAACGAGAGGGACCCGGGGCTATGCGAGATATACATCGTGGAGGGCGACTCCGCCGCGGGCTCGGCCATCCAAGGCAGGGACAGCAGGTTCCAGGCGATTTTGGCCATGTGGGGCAAGATGCTGAACGTGGAGAAGGCGAGAGCCGATAAGATATACGGCAACGACAAGCTCTATCCCCTGATCGTGGCCCTGGGGGCAGGTATCGGGGATGAGTTCAACATCGACAAGCTCAGATACCACAAGATAATCATCATGGCCGATGCCGATGTGGACGGGGCGCATATACGCACGCTCCTTTTGACCTTCTTCTTCCGCTATATGAGGCCGCTCATTGAAAACGGCTATGTGTACTCCGCCGTACCGCCCCTTTATAAGCTGACGAGGGGCAAGCAGCAGAGGGTGGCCTACTCCGACGAGGAGAGGGACAGGATCTCCGGCGAGATGCGGGGCGACAACCCCAACGCCAAGGTGGACATCAACCGCTATAAGGGCCTTGGCGAGATGGACCCCCACGAGCTGTGGGAGACCACCATGGACCCGGAGAAGCGGACCCTCCGGCGGATAACCCTGGAGGACGCGGTGGCGGCGGACCAGGTGTTCACGGTTTTAATGGGCGAGGAGGTCGAGCCCAGAAAGGCGTGGATCGAGGAGAACGCGAAGTACGCGGTGAACTTAGATTACTAAACTGGCATTACGAGGTTAGTATATGGCACATAACAGAGACTACAAGCCCGAGGACATACTGTTCCCGGATCAGGTCATAACCCAGTCGGAGCTCGTCCATGAGATGCAGGAGAGCTATAAGCAGTACGCCATGTCGGTCATCGTGGGCAGGGCACTGCCGGACGTGCGGGACGGGCTGAAGCCCGTCCACAGGCGCATACTTTACTCCATGTACGAGGGGGGCCTTACGCACCAGAACCCCTATAAAAAGTGCGCCACCGCCGTGGGCGACGTGCTGGGCCACTACCACCCCCACGGGGACGCCAGCGTCTATGACGCGTTGGTGCGCATGGCACAGGATTTCTCCATGCGGGCGCCGCTTATAGACGGGCATGGCAACTTCGGCTCCGTGGACGGGGATCCACCGGCGGCGTACAGGTACACCGAGGCCAGGATGTCCAGGATCGCAGACGAGATGCTCCGGGACATAGACAAGGAGACGGTGGACTGGGACCCCAACTTCGACGAGACGAGAAAGGAGCCCAAGGTGCTCCCCAGCAGGTTCCCAAATCTGCTGGTGAACGGGTCCAGCGGTATCGCCGTGGGCATGGCCACGAACATCCCGCCCCATAATCTGACGGAGGTGATAAACGCCTGCGTGTGTCTGCTCGACAACCCGGAGGCAACCTTCTCGGAGCTCATGGAGCACATAACGGGGCCGGATTTCCCCACGAGGGGCATCATAATGGGCAGGGCGGGGATACGCCAGGCCTACGCCACCGGGCGGGGAAAGGTGACGGTCCGGGCGAGGACGGAGTTTGAGGAGTACGGCCGGGACCACAGGACGAGGATCATAGTCTCGGAGCTTCCCTATCAGGTAAATAAGCGCCAGCTTATAAAAAATATCGCCGACCAGGTGAAGGACAAGAGGCTTGAGGGCATTTCGGACATCCGGGACGAGACGGACCGGAACGGTATGCGCATGGTCATCGAGCTAAAGCGGGACGCGAACGCCCAGGTGGTCTTAAATAAGCTCTTCACACAGACGGCCATGCAGTCGAGCATATCCATAATCATGCTGGCGCTGACGGACGACCAGACACAGCCGAAGATATTGCCGCTGAGGAATATTTTGACGGAGTATCTGGCGTTCCAGGAGGACGTCATAACCCGCAGGACGCGGTATGACCTTAAAAAGGCACAGGAGCGGGCGCACCTTTTGGAGGGGCTCCTCATAGCCCAGGACAACATCGACGAGGTCATACGTATAATCCGGCAAAGCTACGACGACGCAAAGGAAAATCTGATGGCCAGGTTCGGCCTGGACGACGTGCAGGCACAGGCCATACTGGATATGCGTCTGCGGGCGCTTCAGGGGCTGGACAGGGAGAAGCTCCAGGCGGAATATGACGAGATAGAGGCGAAGATCGCATATTATAAGGAGCTTTTGGCGGACGAGGCGAAGATAAGGGGAGTACTGAAGGATGAGCTTATTGCTATCCGGGATAAGTACGGCACACCGAGGCTCACGGAGATACAGGACATCGAGGACGAGATAGACCTTGAGGATCTTATCGCCGTGGAGGACTGCGTGTATACCCTGTCGAATGCCGGGTATATAAAGCGGATGCCGGTGGCGGAGTACAAGGCCCAGAACAGGGGCGGCAAGGGCATAAGGGCCCAGGCGCTGAGGGATGAGGACTTCGTACACACGGTGTTCACCGCGTCAAGCCACGATTATATACTGTTCTTCACATCAGTGGGGCGGGTATATCGGAAGAAGGGCTTCAATATCCCGCAGGCCACCAGGTCGAGCAGGGGGACGAATATAGTGAACGTCCTGCCGCTGGAGGCCGGGGAGAAGGTCACGGCGATGCTCCACACATCGAATATCGACGTGTCGGGGCGGAACCTTGTGATGGTGACGCTTCACGGTACGGTGAAGCGGCTGGGCTTTGACGTGTTGAGGAATATAAGGAACAACGGCCTCCGCGCGCTGAAGCTGGACGAGGGGGATGTGCTGATCTCCGTTTGCAAGACTCAGGGGCAGGACAATATCCTCATCGCCACCCACGACGGGTACGCCATATGCTTTGACGAGAACGACGTGCGGACCATGGGCCGGGACGCCGTGGGCGTCCGGGGCATAAAGCTGAGAGAGGGCGATTTCGTGGTGGGCGCGGTGAACGCGAGCCAGGGCGGGATGCTGCTGAGCATAACCGAGAACGGCTACGGCAAGCGGACGCCCATCGAGGAGTACGTCCGGGGCGCCGACGGCACACCGCAACACCGGGGCGGAAAGGGCATCAAGAACTATAATGTCACCGCAAAGACCGGAAAGATCGCGGGTATAAAGGTGGTCAGGGACACGGACGACGTACTGCTATTGGCGGAGGACGGCACAATGATACGCACGGGAGCGGAGACAATATCCGTGCTTGGCAGGGCCACCCAGGGAGTCCGGCTCATGCGGGTGTCCGAGGGGGCGAGGCTCCTCTCCGTGGCGAGAGCCGAAAAGGCCGAGGACAGCGAGGGCGATACGGACGGGGACGGCGAGGACGGAGACGTGGAGAGCCGTGACGAGATATAATGGATAAGGTGACCGTTTATACCGACGGGGCGTGCTCCGGAAATCCCGGCCCCGGCGGCTGGGCCGCCATACTTGTTGCCGGAAGTCACAAAAAGGAGATCTCCGGCGGAGAGCCGGCAACCACCAACAACAGGATGGAGCTTTTGGGGGTCATCTCGGCCCTGGAGCTTTTGAAGAGGCCGTGTCAGGTGGAGCTTTTCACCGATTCGCGGTACATCGAGCAGGCAATAAACGACGGATGGCTCATAAGCTGGAAGAAGCGGGGCTGGCGGCGCAAGGACGGGGAGCTGAAAAATCCGGAGCTCTGGCAGCGCCTGGACGGACTGCTTTCCACACACAGCGTGACAGTCCGGTGGGTGAAGGGCCACGGGACGAATGAGCTCAACAACCGCTGTGACGAGCTGGCGGTGGCGGAGCGGGAAAAATTCAGGTGAAGATCCGCAAATCTATTTTGGAGGTTATCTCATGGAGAAGGAAATCTTTCGCGGCGTAGGTACGGCGCTGGTGACGCCGATGAACGAGTCCGGCGTGGACTATGACGCTATGGCGAGGCTGGTGGATCACCAGCTGGAGGGCGGCGTTGACGCCCTTATCGTGTGCGCCACCACCGGCGAGGCGCCGACGCTCACGGACGAGGAGCACATCAGGACCATTAAGGCCGTGGTGGACAGGGTGAAGGGCAAGATCCCGGTCATCGCCGGTACGGGCTCCAACTACACCGATCACGCTGTGGAGATGAGCGAGAAGGCCCGGGACGTGGGGGCGGACGGGCTGTTGTGCGTGACTCCCTACTACAACAAGTGCACCCAGCGGGGCCTTGTGGAGAGCTTTTACAAAATCGCCGACGCCACGGATCTGCCCATGATAGTCTACTCCGTACCCGGCAGGACCGGGGTGAAGATAATGCCCGACACGTGCGTGGAGCTCTCAAAGCACCCAAACATAGTAGGCATCAAGGAGGCCACCGGGGACATGGCCACGGTGGTGGACATCGCCGCCAAGTGCGGGGACAGCTTCGCCATCTGGTCGGGCAACGACGACATCGTGGTGCCCATACTGTCCATGGGGGGCTCCGGGTGCATCTCGGTGCTGGCGAACATCCTCCCCAGAGAGGCCAGGGCCATCTGCACCAGGTTTTTCGAGGGGGACATCGCCGGGGCGGCGGCTCTCCAGTGCAGGTATAAGGCCCTTATCGACGCCCTCTTCAGCGAGGTGAACCCAATACCCGTAAAGGCGGCCCTGGCGGCCATGGGGATGATGGAGGACCGGCTGCGCCTGCCACTCACGCCCATGGAGGACGGCCACAGGGCGCGACTCCTTGAGCTCATGCGCGCGGAGGGCCTGAGGGTATGATAAATGTGCTTGTACATGGCGCTCTTGGCCGCATGGGGAGCATAGTTGTGAACCGTGTGCAGGAGGCCGAGGATATGACGCTTGCCGCCGGCGTGGACGGGTATTCCCAGGGCGGCGCGGTATATAAGAGCCTTGGTGGGGTCACGGAGAAGGCAGACGTGGTGATAGATTTCTCCCACCACTCCCAGACGGCGGGGCTCCTTGACTGGTGCGTAAAAAACCGCGTCCCGGCGGTGATATGCACCACCGGCCACGACGACGGGGAAAAGGCCGCCATCGCCGCCGCCGGGGAGAAGATCCCGGTGTTTTTTTCCGCCAACATGTCCATGGGCATCGCGCTCCTGGCAAGGCTGGCCCGCCGCGCGGCGGAGGTTTTCCCCGACGCGGACGTTGAGATCGTGGAGGCCCACCACAACCGAAAGGCCGACGCGCCCTCCGGCACCGCGCTGATGCTGGCCGACGCCGTGAAGGAGGTCCGGCCGGGGGCCGTGCTTAACCTGGGGCGCTCCGGCATGGGCAAGCGGGAGAAGAACGAGATCGGCGTTCAGGCCGTCCGCATGGGCAACCTCCCCGGTACCCATGTGGTCCTTATCTCCACCGACAGCCAGACCATCGAGCTGAAGCACGAGGCCCACGACAGGTCCCTCTTCGCCGACGGGGCGCTGGCGGCCGCCAGGTTCCTCGTGACGCGGGGACCGGGGGTGTATGATATGGGGGATATGGTGAAATGAAAGGTGTCCGCAAAGGCGTAGCCTTTGCGGACAAGGGGGGGACGTGCGGACCCGGGATTTGAAATTGGAATTTCAAATCCCGGGTCCTGCTGTTTTGCTACGCGCATGGCCCGGAGGGCCATACACTCCGCAAAACAAAAGGGGATTTTCGCGACGTGCGTGCCGCCGCGAAAATCATCTAATAGTTTTTTAAGCTGGCGCGGCCCGGGGGGCCGCGGATTTTTATTGCGCCTGCGGGCGGGACGGGGGAGGGGCGGGTTTGGGAACCCGCCCCTACGGGGTGAATGGGAGATTTTTCTATAATTGACGTAGGGGAGGGTTCCAAACCCTCCCGTTTTTTAATTAGCGCCGAAGGCGCAACCTTGTTCCCCTTAGGCGCCCCGACGTCCGGGCTGCGCCCGCAGGCGCGTTT
>CANRLF010000030.1 GCA_947631395.1 uncultured Oscillospiraceae bacterium | reverse complement strand
GCCTGCTCCGCCGAGACCCAGACGAAGATCGACGCCAAGGTGGTGGAGCTCGTAAAGCGCCAGCACGAAAAGGCCCTTAAGATCCTCCGCGACAACCGTGCCAAGCTTGACGAGCTGGCAAAGTACCTCTATGAGGAGGAAACCATCACCGGCGAGCAGTTTATGAAAATACTCGAAGCCTGACTCCCCCATCAACAACAATTACCCCGGCTCCTTACTTGGAGCCGGGGTAAACCTTTTAAAAATCAAGTCCGCCGTCGCGCCGTGTCACGCGGAGGCCGAGGGCAGGCTTTGAAGGAACTGTTCGGCTGTGAGCTTCCCGGATACCAGCTCGATGATACGGTCATAAAATACCGAGATGATACTGCTGATGGCTCCGATGGTAAAAATGATGCGGTTTGCCTGGACGATAACCGGGTCCTCGAATATAGGTACTGTCATGCGGTGATAAAACTGGTTTTCATAGAAGCCGAAGGCGCCGATCGGGCAGTTGAAATTCAAGCTGTCCAATGCCTTCTCCAGCTCTCTCCTGTCGGTGCCCGCGTCCGTCAGCACCGTGGTATATAATTGAAGAATGGACACGTTCCCGTCTATGGGGCCGATCATCAGCTCCATCAGCGCCGGCTGGCCCCTGTCGCTTACGGGTATTATGGCCTGGAGCGTATCGCCGATCTGGGCCGACGGGCTCCCCGGCTGTCTTGCCGTCTGGAGCTTCCTGTCCGTCAGCTGTTTTTCCACGGCGTCAAACAGCGCCTTTTGAGTTTTGACTTCCATATTCTATCCTCCCTGCCGGACCGTCCGGCATTTTCCAATCCCCGGCGCGTACCGCCCGCCCTACGCGGCGGAAACGGGTTGAGCCAGGCCTTGTTTGGGCTGTGGTAGCATTTTCTTGGTTAAGATCTTTATTATATTCACGGCGGCTGAAGATCCGGTGAACATTGAGCCAACAAATGGGGTGGGTTGAAGCAACTTCAAAATATTGCCCGTCACATTCGCCACGGCGAGGAGTCCATCCAAACCCCCGTCAATTATTTTCTCCATATCGCCACTGCGGCAGCCGTTAATTATCTTAAATATACTGCCAAAGGCCTTAGCTGAGCCCGTGACAATTCCAAGACCGCTGACTGCTTTGCCAATAACATTAGCGGTGCCTTCGTTAATAAACGGCAAAATAGATGTAAGGACACCTGAAGCTAAGCTCGACGTGTTTCCAATGCCAAAAAGGAGATTTTCAGTCTTTTCATCTTCAGAGCCGTATTTCAGGTTGAAGAAATTTGCCGCCATTCCACCGTAAGAACCAAAAGCATTGAGACCGCCACCGAGTGCCTTTAAAATCGAGCCGATGATATTTCCTATATTGTTGTTGTTTGTATTTCCGATGAATTGACCATAAATGTTAGGAATTGCGCTAGCAAGTGCGCCAATAGAAGAAACAAGGCTGAAATTAGCCGCGCTGCGTTTTGCTTTATTTACGGATGCGTTTGCGTCTAAATCTTCATAACCACGATCATTTACACCCGTCGTTTTCCAACTGCTCCACGGCCACCATCCCTGTATCGGCGCGCCGACAGAAGTCGCGGGCATGGAAAAGCTCTCCGGAGCGGCAAAGCCAAAATTCGCCTGGGATTCCAAAACGCTGTTTTCAACGATGCCGTGACCCGGGACCATTCCCGCCCCCTGCTGTATCACATGAGCGGCCTCGTGGAAGAACATGTCCCGCCCACGCTGAGTAAGCGGATCGTAGTAGCCCTCCGCGAAATGTATCTCGTTGCCCTGCGCGTACGCCGCCTGGCCTATCCCGTCAAGGCCCCGGTCCTCGTACACACGCAGTCCCGTCAGCGGTACGCTGAACCGTTCCAACAGAGCCTGAGTCAGGTCCTGTGGCACAGCCCGTTCCCGACTTGGAAGGCCGCGCAACAGCTCCTCCCCCGCCATGGCGTTGAGGGCAGAATTTGGCGCCCCGGCCACCCTGCCAAGGCCCCGCTCCACAGCGGCCTGTCCATGATTTCTCGCAGCGCGCGGTCTGGTCGCGTATGTTTCCATGCGCTCGCCTCCGTTTCCTGTCTATATATATCAGTCCCCGGCGACACCGGGAAAAACGGCGATCAAATAATATTTACTATATTAGATATTATATCATGTGTAGCAATTATTTCAAGAAATATGTGCCTTTTTTCGAATAAAAAGTGATTTTTAAACGGCACCGGGACTGCCGGGGCGTATTGACAAACTAACGGCGTTAGTATATAGTATAGACACACGCGTTTTATTGAGATCCCCATCGCACGGAGGTGACGTCATGTCCCGTAGAGGACTTACGCGGGCGGAGGTGGTCCGGGCCGCGACGGAGCTCATAGAGGACGAGGGAACAGGCGGCTTTTCCCTTCGCGGCCTGGCCAGGAAGCTCCACGTCAAGGCCTCGTCCCTCTATAATCACATCAGCGGCATGGACGAGCTGTTCACCGAGGTCGGCTATTACGCCATCGGCGAGCTTAAAAGGACACAGCTTGCCGCCATCGAGGGAAAGCGCCGTGATGACGCCGTCCTGGCGCTGGCGGAGGCGTACTACCGCTTCGGCAAGGAGCGGCCCGAGCTATATAAGGTCATCCTCTCTCTGCCCATGGTGAAAAACGACGCCCTTCTCTCCGCCGCCGGCGACATTGTGGAGCCCATCATGGCGGCGATGGACGGATACAGTCTCTCGGGCGCCGACAAAATGCACCTCCAGCGTGTACTGCGAAGCATCATGCACGGCTTCATCTCCCAGGAGGAGGCCGGTTGCTTCCGCCACTTCCCGGTGGAGATCTCCGAGAGCTACCGGATGGCCGTCCGGGGTTTCATATTACTTCTTGATGATTTAGAAAACGAGGCGTCGGAATGAAAACAGACAAGACGGAGTTATTTGAGAAAACACCCGTGACCCGGGCGGTGCTGGCGCTGGTGGTGCCCACGGTTATAAGCCAGCTCATAACCGTGATATACAATATGGCCGACGCCTTTTTCATCGGCCAGATCGGCGACGCGAACCAGGTGGCGGCCACGTCCCTGTCATTGCCCCTTTTCCTGCTGACCACCGGTATGGCCAACCTGTTCGGCATAGGCGGCGCGAGCCTCATATCCAGGAGCCTTGGCGTCGGCGACGCCGAGAGGGCGCGGCGGACCTCGGCCTTCTCCATATGGTCCTCCGCCGCGGCGGCGCTGTTATACGGCCTGCTCATCTACGCCTTCCGTGGCGCTGTCCTTCCCGCCGTCGGCGCGGACGCGGATACATACGGCTTTTGTGAAAGCTACCTCTTCTGGACCCTGACCGTCGGCGCCGTGCCCACGGTCCTCAACGCCGCCCTGGCCCACCTTGTGCGGGCGGAGGGATATTCCGGTCAGGCCAGCTTCGGCGTGGCCCTCGGCGGCGCGCTCAATATCCTGCTGGACCCGGTGTTCATCTTCGGCTTCCATATGGAGATAACCGGTGCGGCCATCGCCACAATGCTCTCCAACCTCATCGCCCTCATCTATTTCATCGTCCTCATCTGCCTCAGACGTAAAAAGCTCCACCTGACTCTCGACCCCCGCCTGTACACCCTCCGGTACGGCATACCTAAGGAGGTCCTGCTGGTCGGCCTTCCCAGCTCGATTATGAACATCATGGGCATCGCCTCCAACATCGTCCTCAATAAGCTCCTCGTGGCCTACTCCAACGCCGCCGTGGCCGGCATCGGCATCGCCAAGAAGATCGACATGCTGTCCTTCGCCATCGCCAACGGCTTAAGCCAAGGGGTCATACCTCTGGTGGGCTACAACTACTCATCTAAAAACTACCACCGCATGAAGGACGCCATAAAGGTGACGCTCATCCTCAGCCTCGCCGTCACGACCCTCGGCGCTTTCCTGCTGTTCACCTGCGCCAATCCCCTGGTCCGGGCCTTTATCGACGACGCGGACACCGTCCGCTACGGCAGTATGTTCCAGCGCATCATCTGCGTGACCGGCCCCTTCACTGCCATAACCACGGTGATAATCTCCCTTTTCCAGTCCGTCGGTCAAAAGAACAAGCCCCTGGTGCTTTCCATGCTCCGAAAGGGCGGCCTTGACGTGCCCTTCATGTTCCTTCTGAACTCCCTCGGCGGCGTGAACGCCATTGCCTGGGCCACGCCCATCGCCGACTGCGGCGCAATGGCCGTCGGCGTACTTATGTTCATCCCCTTCTGGAAAAGGATCGGCACCGAGATTAAAACAGAATAAATCAAATCAGAATAGAATTTGCCCCCGGGATCACGTCGACCCCGGGGGCAAATTTTATGTGTGGCTGTGTTTTAATCTTAGCCGTGCCGGCTCCGGCGTATCGGAACCCGGACTTCTGCGGCGCAGGCGGCTGACGCACATGACACAGGCGGGTATGAGGAATGCGTCCGCGGCCACCCAGGCGGCGGGTGAGGCAAAGCACGCGGCGGTGAAGCCGAGGGCCGGGACGAAGAAGTGCCCCACCACGGCCCGCGCCGCCATCTCCAGGACCCCCGCCAAAATTGCGAGCACGGAGAAGCCCATGCCCTGAATTGAGAAGCGCACGATGTTCACCAGCGCCAGGGCGAAGAAGAAGGCGGTGTTCACCTTTATACAGCGGCTTGCCAGCGCCAGGAGCGTCATTATATCCTTTTCACCGGGATCCAAAAACCACATGGCGCAGTTGGAGGCGAAAAAGCTCATAGCCAGTACCGCGAGCAGGGAGTACACAAAGCCCAGAAGCGAGCAGTCCCGCACTCCCCTGCCGATCCTGTCCAGCTTCCCGGCGCCCGCGTTCTGCCCGCAGTAGGTGGCCATCGCCGCGCCCATTGCGTCAAAGGGACAGGCCAAAAGCTGTGTGACCTTGGAGCAGGCCGTCACCGCCGCCACGTACATGCTCCCAAGTCCGTTGACGGCCGTCTGGAGCACCACTGACCCGATGGCTGTCACTGAGTACTGAAGCCCCATGGGTACGCCCATGAAAAGAAGTGTCCCGCAGAGCTTCCCGCTCGGTGCCAGCTCCCGGCGGCTCATCCGCAAAATGCGGAATTTTTTGTATACATACACAAGACACGCCGCTCCCGACACCCCCTGTGACACCACGGTCGCGATTGCCGCGCCCGCCACGCCCAGGCCGCTTTTCAGTATGAGCAGTATGTCAAGTCCGATGTTCAGAACCGACGACAGCGCCAGAAAATATACCGGCGTCCGGCTGTCCCCCAGCGAGCGTATAACGCCCGCCAGCAGGTTATATAGTATCGTCACCGGTATGCCCATGAAGATGATAAATATGTAACTGTAAGACATGTCAAAAATGTCCGCCGGAGTGTCCATGGCCTCCAGTATCCACCGGCAGGCAAGGCCCGTCACTACGGTCATCAGCACCGCCAATATCGCCGCCAGATACCCGGCGTTTGCCACATATCTCCTCATCTTGCTCTGGTCCCCGGCGCCCATCTGCTGTGCCACCGGTATGGCAAAGCCCGAGCACATCCCGTTGCAGAAGCCGATAATGAGAAAGTTTATAGACCCCGTGGCCCCCACCGCCGCCAGCGCCTGAGAGCCCAGGAGCTTGCCGACTATCATGGTGTCCACCATGTTGTACATCTGCTGAAACAGAAGTCCGAAAAGTGTCGGGACCGCGAAGCCCAGTATGAGCCTCATGGGGTTTCCCGTCGTAAGATCGCGCGTCACAAATATTGCGCCTCCTGAGAAAAGGTTTCCAAATCTGACACATTATATCCCCGAGGCAGAAAAATTCAACCTTCATTTTGCATGAAGTTAGTTTGTAAAATCGCAAAATCTTTGGCGTATAAACGAATACCAAAGCCCCCTCCCGCCCCTCCCCCGTCCCGCCCGCAGGCGAAAATGGCTCCCCTCTCTGAGGGCTGCGCCCGCAGGCGCGTTTCGGAGCGCAACCGCCCGTAGGGCGGCTCTTAGCGCGGAGATGAGCTGTCACGAAGTGACTGAGGGGAGTCCGCCCTTCAAAAAGGTTGCGCCTTACGGCGCTTATTGAAAAGCGGGCGGGTCATAGGACCCGCCCCTACGGGTTTAATGGATAAATCTCCCAAAAATCTCGTAGGGGAGGGTTCCAAACCCTCCCCTATAAATCCTCGCCTCGCCCCCCTTTAACTGAACGCCACGAACCCCTTCCTCATCTCCTCCTCGATCTCCTCCACCGTCCTCGGTGTCACCGCGGAGAGATTTTCACAGCCGTTCTCGGTTACAAGGCAGTTGTCCTCCAGCCTGAAGCCGATGCCCCATTCCTCGTGATAGATGCCCACGTCCACGCAGAACACCATGTTGGGGCCTATCTTCTCCGGCGTAGCCACCACGTCGTGGACGTCGAACCCCACGTGGTGGGCCCCGCCGTGCCACATGAGCTTAGAGACATTCCTCACGTCGTCCAGCGCCCCGGCCTCATTGAGCCTCTCGGCGCAGTAGCGGTGTATCTCCCCGTCCACATCCCGCATCGCCATGCCCGGCTTTATTATCTCAAACATGTGGTTTGAAGTGGCCAGCGCGCCGTTGAAAAGGAGCTTTTGCTTTTCCGTATATCTGCCGTTGCAGGGCCACCCCCTGGACACGTCGGTCATCATATGGTCATGCCACGCGCCGACGTCGTTTAATATCATATCCCCGTCCTGGGCCCTGCCGGTGTAGGAATTATAATGTATGCAGAAATTATTTTTCCCCGCGGAGATTATGGACGGGAAGGCCGGCCCCTGGGGCCCGTACTGGCCGAGGACGTAGTCCCACACGGCCTTATATTGGTACTCATACATCCCGGGTCGCGAGGCCCGCATCATGGCCCTTATGCCCTCGGCGGTTATCTTCTCAGCCTTGCGCATTGCGTCTATCTCACATGGCTGCTTTATCAGCCGCAGCCTTCTTATAAGCGCGTCGGCGTTCTCGATCCTGAGATACGGGTAGTCCGCGGCCACGCGCCTGAGCAGCATATGCGCCGGCGTGTCCCTGTCGGTGGGGGCGGCCCGGTAGAGGTCCAGATAGAGATTTTCATAGTTCCCGCATGTAGCCGACCTGTGCAGCTCCCCCTCGAACTCCCCGGCAAAACCTATATTTTCGATGCCGGAGATCTCCGCGGCCTCGTCAGGCTTCACCCTCCGGCCTGTCCACCTCTCGGCCATAAGATCCGGCGGCAGCAGGAACAGCTTCTCCGTGACACGCCCGCCCTGGTCCTTCGCGGCGAGGAGCGCCAGCTCCTTGCCCTCTATGCCCGTCAGGTACAGGAAATTCCTGTGGGTGTAGAAGGGGTAGAACTCGTCATTTGTCTTTCTGACCTCCAGCCCAGAAAATATTACGAGCAGCGACGCGGGCTTCATCATTTCATACAGCCTCTTCCTGTTGCCCATGTAAAAATCCTTTGTCATAGCGTTACCTCCGAAAATCAAGAAATGTCCGGATAGAGCTTCACCTTTTCGGCAGTCTCCCCATCAGGGTATGTCCGTTCTCCCTCAGCCATCCGTTCCATCGCCGGTATTCAGGAAACACCCTGAGCACCTCGTTATAAAACCGCTTTGAGTGGTTTAGCTCCTTCAGGTGGCACAGCTCGTGCACCACCACGCTGTCCAGCACCTCCGGCGGTGCTAAAAGCAGCAGGCAGTTGAAATTCAAATTCCCCTTCGCCGAACAGCTCCCCCACCGGGTCCTCTGGGCCCGGACGGTTATCCGTCCGTACTTCACCCCGACGGCCGGCGCGAAGTGCTCCACCCTGTCGCGGAACACCCCCGCGGCCTCTGCCTTCAGCCGTGAAAGCTCCGCGTCTGTCAGCGGCGCCTTGCCCGCGGGCTTCCACCGCTCCGCAACCCCGCCCATATCCCCGGCGGGCGCTATCCACGGGACGTCCTTCACCATATGCTCCTCCGGCTCATTCGTATTGGCTGGCGTACAGCCTGTAATAAAATCCCCTCATGTCCATAAGCTCTGAGTGTGTGCCCTGCTCGATGAGCTGCCCGTGGTCGATGACCAGTATCCTGTCGGCGTTCTGTACGGTGCTGAGGCGGTGGGCAATGACGAAGCTTGTCTTGCCCCGCATGAGCCCCCGGATCGCCGCCTGTACCTGGCGCTCGGTGGTGGTGTCCACGTTTGAGGTGGCCTCATCCAGTATGAGCATACTGGTATTATATAGCATGGCTCTGGCGATGGTCAACAGCTGCTTCTGGCCCTTTGATATATTGCCTCCGTCCTCGCTGATCACGGTATTGTAGCCCTGGGGCAGGCGCATTATGTAGCTGTGGATCATGGCGGCCTTGGCCGCCGCCACCACCTCCTCCTCGGTTGCGTTCTCCTTGCCGTAGGCTATGTTGTCGAATATGGTCCCGTTGAATACCCATGTGTCCTGGAGTACCATGGCGTAACTGCGCCGCAGTGATGCCAGCGTATACTCCCTGTGTTCCCGGCCGTCCACATAGATACCCCCGGAGTTTACGTCGTAAAAGCGCATTAGGAGGTTTATTATCGTCGTCTTTCCCGCCCCCGTGGGACCCACGATGGCAATGGTCTGTCCGGGCCGGGCCATAAGGGAAATGTCCTTCAATATGGTTTTCTCCGGCACGTAGCCGAAGCTCACTTCGTCCACCCTGACCTCGCCCTGGCAGTCCGCGAGTACCGCCGCGTCCCCGGCGTCCTCCGGCTCCTCGGGCTCGTCCAAAAACTCAAATACCCGCTCCGCCGCGGCCAGGGCGGAGTATATCTCGTTTATGATGTTGCTTATCTCGTTTATCGGCCCCGAGAATTTGCGGGAGTACAGCACGAAGCTGGAGATCTGCTCAAGTCCCACGATCCCCAAAAGGTACAGCACCGCCCCGCCCATGCCTATGGCTGAAAGGCCGAAGTTATTGAACATCCCGATGGTCGGGCCCATGGTGATGCCGAGGCTGTCGGAATTTTTATAGGCCTCGGCGGCGGCGGAGTTTATGGCCGAGAAATTCTCCGTCACCCGGTCCTCATTGGCGTAGGCCAGTATCGTTTTCTGCCCTGAGAACATCTCCTCCGCGAAGCCGTTCATATTCCCGTAGGCCGCGCTCCTCTTTGAGTACAGCGGTCTTGTCTTTTTCGACATGTGCCTTGTAAACCAGATCGACAGCGGTATGGTGAATATCATACACGCCACCATCGGCGGGGAAATGATGACCATCATAATGAAGCTCCCCACCACGGTGACGAAGCTCGTGATTATCTGCACCACATCGGAGGAAAGGCTCATCGTCACCACGTCCACGTCGTAGCTGACCCTTGATATGATGTCCCCGGCCTGATTGCGGTCGAAGTAGCTCACCGGCATTACCATCAGCTTGTGGAACACATCCCGGCGCATGTGGTTGGCGATCCTCCTGCCGACCCTCGCCATGCCGATACCCACAAGGAAGCTCAGGACTGTGCTCCCCACGTAGAAAATGAGCATCAGCGCCGCGTAATACGTGACCTTCTCCATGTCCACGTTCCCCGATGTGCCCGTGTCCCTATTAAGCTTCGCGCCCTCCTCCACCACGCCTATTGCCTTACCCGCAAGGCGCGGTCCCATGAGGTTACCGATGTTGCTTAGGAACGCCAGCAGTACCAGCGCCACCACGACCCACTTATATACCGCCATATATTTGATTATGCGCGCCAAGGTTCGCTTGGCGTTTTTGGGCTTGCGCTTTTCGCCGCCCCTGTCGCCCGGTCCCGGCATTTTCCACCCCTCCTTATTCTATCTCGCCCATCTGGACCTTGAAGGTGTCCCGATAGGGCTTGCATGTCCGCAAAAGCTCCTCGTGGGTGCCGTAGCCGATACATTTGCCGTTGTCCAGCACCAGGATGTTCGTCATGTTCATAACGCTCGACACCCTCTGAGCTATCATTATTATGGTGCTGTCGCCGTAATTTTCCGCGATGGCCCTCCTCATGGCCGCGTCGGTCTTGTAGTCCAGCGCCGAGGAGGAGTCGTCCAGCACCAGTATCTCCGGCTTTGCGGCCAGGGCCCTGGACACCAGCAGTCTCTGCTTCTGTCCGCCTGACAGGTTCGCGCCCTTGATTGCCGCCTCGTGGTCGAGCCCGTCCGGCAGGCCCGCTATGAACTCCGCGGCCTGGGCGTCCCGGACGGCCTCCAGCACGTCCTCCTCCGTGACCTCCCGGCCGAAGCTTATGTTTTCCCTCAGCGTATCCTGGAACACCACATCGTTCTGGAACACCGCCCCGAACCTCCGGCGGAGCTCGTCCTTGTCATACGTCCGCACATCCCGGCCGTCCACAAAGACCCCGCCGTCAGTCACATCGTAAAACCGCATCAGCAGGTTTATTATTGTCGTCTTTCCACAGCCCGTGGGGCCGATTATGCCCAGGCTCTCCCCTCTTTTAACGGAAAAGGATATATTCGACAGCGCCTTCTCCCTGGTCTGGCCCACGAAGCCCGAGCTGTCCGCGGAGTCCTCGCCGTAGCTGAAGTCCACGTTCTCAAAGCGTATGAACCCATCCCCCGCCGGAGTCCTCGCCTCGTCCTCGGAAAGCACCCGAAGGTCCGTGTCCGAGTCGATGACCGCCGCGATGCGGTTGGCGCTGGCGCTGGCCTTGGACATGGTCATAAATATCCTGGAAAGTCCCATGACCCCCATGGTCACCATGTTGAAATATGTAAGGAACGTCAGAATAACTCCGGGCTCCATTAGCCCCTTGTCCACTCTCCCCGCGCCTATGATGACCACCAGCGCAAGGCCCGTGTTGAGGCACAGCTGCATGAATGGCCCCGGTATGGCCATCACCGTCGTGGCGGTTATGTCGCTTTTCGTCATGTCCTCGTTGACGTCGGCAAAGCGCCTTTTTTCATAGTCGCCCTTCGACAGGGCCTTCACCACCCGAATGCCCGTGATGTTCTCCCGCATGACCCGCACCACCACGTCAAGCTTCTGCTGGACCTTGGCGTAAAGGGGCAGGCCCTTGGCCGAAACGCCCAGTATTATGGCGATGAGCAGCGGGAGCATTATTACCATTATTAGCGCCAGTCTTACGTCCATCCATAACGACACGAGTATGCCCCCTATGAGCATCATGGGCGCCCTGACGCACATGAGCTGTAGCTGCTGTACAGCCGACTGGACATTGTATGAGTCCGAGGTCATGCGCGATATTATGCTCGGCAGGCCGAAGGCGTCAAACTGCGCGCCCGACAGGTCCATCGTCTTTTTGAAAAGGTCCTGGCGCACGTCGTAGCTTACGTGGTGGGCGTTGTCTATACCCCGCCTGTTGGCCCGGACGTTCAGCTCCCTGCACAGTATGGCCGTCAGGAACATCCCAAGCCCCCATATTAGCACCGGTATGAGCTCCCCCCTGGGCACGACCTTGTCGATTATGTGCTCGAAGATCGTCGGGAGCAGCAGCTCCACCACCGTCCCCACGAGCTTCATCACCATTGCGATGAATATGTACTTCTTGTACCGGCCCATGTATCTGAATATGAGCTTCACTTCCCGTCCACCTCCTGCTTCCATTTCGCGTGGGCGTCGGCTATCTTCCTCAGCATCCGTCCCAGCTCTTGGCGCTCCTGGGGCGTAAGGGCCGCGAAGAGCCGCTCGTCGTTCATCTCTCTCGGCTCCCTGGCCCGCTCCCGGCCCAGCTCCGTCAGGGCCAGCACTATCCGCCGCCTGTCGGCCTCGTCGGGCTTTCTCGTTATGACGCCGAACTTCTCCATCCGCGCCACAAGCTCGCTGAGGCTCCCCGCCTGTATACCCAAAAGCTCCTGTATATCCCTCTGCGTGAGCTCCCCCCGCTCGTCAAGCAGAGCTATGATCCGCCTTCTGCTGGCGTTGCCGCCGATGCGCCTGGATATGATGTTTGAGCACTTTAAAAAAAGCCCGTGAAGGGTCCCGTCCTCCTCACACCGGCACTGCTCGCTGTCCATGGTGTCACCCCTTTAAATCGTTAGGTTCCTCAGGATTATATCCCTCAAGCGGTAGATTGTCAAGGTCCCTAACGAATTTCCCCTCGGCCGGAGAAATTTTTGTAGGACTGCCCTTTAAACCGGTATAGCTGTTGATTTTTTCGTGAAAAAAGGCTACAATCAAATAAAACTCAACAGGAGGCGCGGCTATGGCGACAGAATATTTCCCTGACGACGTGACGAAAATAGATGACTGGTTTTACGACACCCGCGTGCCGGAGCTTGAGGAGCTCGGCCGGCAGTACGTGCTCACCGAGCACGGCATACTTGACGACGGTAAGCTCCACACCGCCGAGCTCCAGGCCCTCATCGACAGCGCCTCACGGTACGGCGGCGGCGTCATCGTTGTGCCCAGGGGCGTATATCTCACCGGCGCGCTGTTTTTCCGGCCCGGCGTGAACCTGTACGTGGCCGACGGCGGAGTGCTCCGCGGCAGCGACGACCCGGCGGATTACCCCCTGACCGACACCCGTATCGAGGGGGAGCTTTGCCGGTACTTCCCTGCCCTAATAAACGCCGACGGCGTGGACGGCTTCACCGTGTGCGGCCCCGGCACGATCGACGGCAACGGTATGCGCGCCTGGCGGGCCTTCTGGCTCCGACGTGAGTGGAACCCGGACTGCACCAACAAGGACGAACAGCGCCCGAGGCTCGTGTATATCTCCAACAGCCGCGACGTTCTTGTGGCCGGCCTGCACCTTCAAAATTCCCACTTCTGGACTAACCACATCTACCGCTGTCAGCGGGTTAAATTCATCGGTTGCACTATCTTCTCCCCGGCCTCCCCCGTCCGCGCCCCCAGCACCGACGCCATCGACATAGACGTGTGCACCGACGTCCTCGTCAAAAACTGCTACATGGAGGTCAACGACGACTCCGTTGTCCTCAAGGGCGGCAAGGGCCCCTGGGCCGACTCCGATCCCGGCAACGGCTCCAACGAGCGCGTACTTGTGGAGGACTGCGTCTACGGCTTCTGCCACGGGTGCCTCACCTGCGGGTCCGAGTCCGTCCACAACAAAAATATCCTGGTCCGCCGGATAAAGGTCCTGGACGGCAGTAACCTCCTCTGGCTGAAACTCCGCCCCGACACGCCACAGCTATATGAGTACATAACCGTGCGGGAGGTGGAGGGCAAGGTCGAGAACTTCCTCACCGTCCGCCCCTGGACACAGTTTTTCGACCTGAAGGGCCGTACCGACAAGCCCAAATCCCTTGCCGAGCACATAACCGTTCGCGATTGCGACTGCGACTGCGACATATACTTCAACGTATCCCCCGACCCCGAAAACTACGAGCTTCGCGACTTCACCCTCGCCAACCTCACCATCCGCGCCAAAACCAACGGCTTCACCGCCGCCGCCATCCAAAACCTGACCACCAGCAACATAACCATAACCACCCCCTGACCCCCCACATGCAAAAAGGCTCCCCGACGTCCGGGGAGCTGTCGGCGCAACCGACTGAGGGTTCCCCCCGTCCCGCTCGCAGGCGAAAAAAAGGCTCCCCTCTCTGAGGGGAGCTGTCGAGCGAAGCGAGACTGAGGGGAGTCCGCACCCAGACTCCTCCCCCTGCCCCCTCCTCAAAGAGGAGGGGCTTTTGATCTCCGCGGCGGACGCGGGCACGGATCATGTCCCGCCCCTGTGATCGCCTCCGGTTCTGCTTAACTTAACCCCCTCCCACCCGGGAGGGGTATTTTTCGTTAAGCTACGTATCCATGCAAGTTAGCCGCCAATCTGATTTCCAAATCCGCCGTCCTTTTCACAGGATAATACATATCAGTCCGTTGGCCCCGTCGTTTATTATCCGCGTCACCGTGGCTCTGAGCTTCGTCTGAGCCTCAGGCGGCATTTTGCGGATCTTCGTCTGAAGTCCCTCGGCGGCTATCTCATGGAGAGACTTCCCGAAGAGGTTGGATTCCCATATCTTCCCGGTATCTCCCTCAAATTCCTGAAGGAGGAAGTTGATCACGTCCTCTGACGACCTCTCCCCTCCAACCGCCGGGGATACCTCCGTCACGGTGTCGACCGCGATCATATGGATACTTGGGGCGTTGGCCTTCAGGCGGACGGAGTACTTTCCGGCCCGCTTGACTATCTCCGGCTCCTGGAGCGTCAGCTCATCCATATCCGGCATGACTATGCCGTAGCCCCGTTCGCGCACATCCCTTAGGGCGTCGGCCACCTTGTCGTATTGGACCTTCACCTGCGACAGCTCCTTCAGCAGAGCTATAAGGTCCCCGTCGTCGCCGATCTCAAAGCCGGACATCTCCCCCACCGTCTCGTAAAACAGCGCCCTCGGCATGTCGAGCTCCACGGACGCCCTGCCCGTGCCCATGTCCATATCACGCAGTCTCGCGCCGCTCAGCTTGTCGCACTCCGCAAGGCCCGCCACAAAGCCGTCCATGTCCCGTATGAGCTCCGTCCGCTCCGCTCCGGCGCGGACGGCGTCGTATACCGTCTGCCTTATCGGGTCGTCCGCCCCCAGGGCCATCAGCCAGCTCGGCATGTAAATGCCTATCTCGGACACCGGGAACTGCCCAAGCACCGCCCTTATGACAGACCTCACGCTCTCGCCGTCCAGGGTCATGCAGTTGACCGCGAGACAGCTTACCGAGTATTTCTCCGAAAGCTCATCCCGCAGCGCCCTGGCCCCTTCGCTGTCCGGCTCGGCACAGTTTATGACCAGCACGAAGGGCTTGCCTATGGCCTTGAGCTCCCCCACCGCCCGGGCCTCCGCCTGAACGTAGGCTTCCCGGGGAAGGTCCGTGACCGAGCCGTCGGTGGTGATCACGATGCCGATGGTGGAGTGCTCGGCGATGACCTTCCTGGTGCCCACCTCGGCGGCCTTCCTCATGGGGATCTCCTCGTCGAACCAGGGCGTAGTTACCATGCGCTCCGCGCCGTTCTCCGTATCCCCCAGCGCCCCGTCCACCATGTACCCCACGCAGTCAACGAGGCGCACGGACACCCTGGTGTTGTCATCCAGGCTTATGTCCACGGCCTCCTCGGGCACGAACTTCGGCTCCGCCGTCATTATCGTCCGGCCTGAGCCCGACTGCGGCAGCTCATCCTTCGCCCGCTCGCGCATGTATACGTTGTCGATTCGCGGCAGGACCTCGGTCTCCATGAACCGCTTTATAAAGGTGGATTTCCCCGTCCGCACCGGCCCCACCACGCCAATGTATATATCGCCCCCCGTGCGAAGCGCAATGTCCTCATAAATACTGCTGTTTTCCAACCTTCAAACCCCCTGTTAAGATAACTTAATCCGCGGTCTGTAAGATTGTATGGCGTCAGTCGTCCTTATATGCCGGGCTTGGGCGTATTTTTATCCAAATGCCCCCTCCGCGTTATCCCCCGTGAGCTCCAGCCATATAGCCGGGAGCTTGACACTCTGACGTAAGAACGCCTCGTCGATCTCCGCCGTAGTGCATGGCTTACCGTTCGCGGCATATTCAAAGTTCCCTCCGTTGCCGGTAACATCGCCGTCGCGCTTATAGAGCGTCGCCACCGTCACGCTCCTATTGGCGACGGAAAAAATGAGCTTGTGTATCTCGCTGTTCGCCGCGCTATTTGAGGACTCGAAGGTCCCGTCAAATCTGAGGTTTTCAAATTCCCTGGAGTAAAATAGATACCCGTAGACATTGCCGCCCTCGGCGTGGAGCACCAGAAAGCCCATCTCCGTGCCGTTGCCCCTGCGGCAAAGGCGTAAAACGGCCTCCTCGGTCCCGTCGCCGTCCATGTCGACCGCCGCGAATTGCGTGGCCTCGAACCACTCCGAACCACCCTCTGTCAGGGCCTCGCCGGCATCATTTATGTTCAAGGTGCCCATGCTCTCCCCGTCTCTGTCGGTCACCATAATATCCTCCTCCCCTTTCAGCACCGCGGTGATACTCTCCCCCGCGTCGCCGCTCGTGCCGTCCTCCACGACGCTGCCGCCCTGCCGGTAGACACAGGTGTACGGGTAATTTCCGCCTGTCTCGTAGACTATCTCCCTTATCCCGTCGCCGTTTATATCCCCGACGTACACCCTGCCGTCGCACACCGCCAAAAGCGACACGGCGTCCTCTCCGGCCTCAATGAACACCAGGTGCTCCGTCACCTCGCCGCTTTCGTACATAAGCACGATACCGTCACAGCCCAGGATGTCCGAAAATCTCCCGATGGCGCATTTTCCCCGTTCCGCCCGGAAGGCGCCTGTCAGGTCCGTTTTATCCCCGGTCCTGCTGTCGCGGGCCATAAGGTGGCTCTCCGCCCCCTCAGGGTAAACGGCATAGTTGACATTTGGCACCTCCTCCACAAAAAAGGTCCATCTGCCGTCATAATCGAGCTTAGGGCATCGTGTCAGCTCAGCCTCCACGGTGAACTCCTCCAGCTCCTCCCCGCCGGGTACATCGGACAGGTCCCCGCCGTCCTCCGCCGCGACGGCAAATATGATGTCGAGATATTCCCGCACCTCGTCAATGCTGTCCGGTGAGCTTATGCGCAGCATCATATCGTATATCACTCCGCCGCTCACAAATACCGCCCTACACGGTGTCTCTCCATCGGGGGCTCCCGACTCCATATACAGCCGCACCTCAATCCCGTTATAGTCAATCGACCTTGTAGGCCCCTCAGGCCAGGCGCGATCCTCCGGCACGTCAAAGGTGCAGGTCATCTCCAGCTTCTCTGTACCGCTTTGGGCCGTGAAGCTCAAAGACCTCCACCCCGTGGCGTCGGTGATGTCTGTGCCCTTTTTATGCTTGAGTCGTATATCCGAAAGCTCCGCCCCGGCGGACACAAGGTTCTCCGCCAGCAGTGTCCCGTCATAGGAGGCCGTCAGCCGCTCCAGGCTCTCAACGCTCTCCGTGGTAAGCCCCGTAGCCCCGGCGCCCCTCGGCAGAGCGACCAGCACCGCTGTCGCCAGCATCGCCGCGACACCGCACAGCACCGGCCATCTGCGCCGTCTCATCGGCTCTCGCGCCGACCGGACCTCACACATGTCTATCTCCCCTATCATCTCCAAAAGCACCTCACTGTTCATCAATAACACCCTCCTCGATCAAAAAACTTCTGAGCTTCCCTCTTGTCCTTGCCAGCATGGATTTGACCTTGCTCTCACCGTATCCGAACCGCCTGGCAATGTCCGCGATGGGGTCTAAATACCAGTACCGGCACAAAAATACCCGTTTCTCCCGCTCCGGGAGGGTCGCAATGAAGCGGTCCAGCGCCTCCCGAAGCTCCCCGGCCTCTGCCGACTCCTCCGGACCATCACCGGAGCTTACGCACTCGGAAAGCTCCTCCAGCGCCAGCGCCGTCTCACCACCCCGCTTCGCGGCGTTTTTCCTCCGCCAGCGTTTTATGGCCAACTGTCTCGTTATCTTCCCGATAAACCCCGCCAGATCCTCCGGCCGGTGGGGCGGGATGGAGCTCCACGCCCCCATCAGTGCGTCGTTAACACACTCCTCCGCCTCGCTGTCACTGCCGAGTATCCGTCCCGCAATGGCTCGACAGTACCGCCCGTATTTTCTCTCCGTTTCCCGCAGAGCCACCTCTGACCTGCTGAAAAAAAGCTCCACTATTTCCCGATCTTCCATCTTCTCCTCCTGGCACGCGCACGCCGTTCTCACCCCTATACACCGCAAAAAACTCCGTCCGTCGCGCCGCTCGGTAAATTTTTCGCAAAAAACCGCCGCGGGGCTGTTTTCCCGCGGCGGTCACTCTTATTAAATCGCCAATTAAATAATTTCGATTTAAATGTTTGATCGTTATCCGGTATTACGCGTTCCTTACCGCCCTGAGTATGTCCCGCATTTTCGGCTTCCCGCCGTACAGCAGCACACCGACCCTGTATATCTTTGCCGCGGCTATGCCGACGCCGAGGCACGAGGCCACAAGGATGACGATGGATATGGCGATCTCGTAAAATGCCGGGTGGCTCATGGCTATGCGTGTGAACATTGCCATGGGCGAGGTGAAGGGTATATACGAGCAGGCGATCATAAGGGGATTATCCACGCTCCCGCTGGTCATACCGAACACCACCACCATAAAGCCGGCGATAAATATAAGCGTCACCGGCATTACGGAGGTATTTATGTCCTCAAGCTTCGACGCGGTGGAGCCGATGGCCCCGAACATGAAGGCGTAGATGAAAAAGCCCAGCACGAAGAACACCAGCATATACACCAAAAGCGCCGGCGGCATGTCGAAGATGAGCCCGATTATGGGGTTATCCCCCCACCACGCCCTGTTCATATTGTAAAATACAATAGCCGAGCCGAAAATACATATTATCTGGGCAAAGCCCGCAAGACAGCTTGCCACCACCTTGCCGAACATCATGGATGTGGGCTTGGCGGATGTGACCAGGAGCTCCATTGCCCGTGAGCTCTTCTCCGTGGCCACGTTGGTGGCCACCATCTGGCCGTAAAGCAGTATGACCATATAGAGGGCGAATATCATGATATATGTATAGAAGAAATTCTCCCCCTGATCCACGCCCAGGCTCTCTACCTCAAAGCTCACCTGGGAGTCCATTATCTCCCTGGCCTCGCTCTCCGAAAGTCCCGCGTCCGTCAGGGCCGTCAGCCTGTATACCCCCGTCAGGGCCTCGCTCGCCCGCTGGGCGTTCTCGTCATATATCGACAAATTGTCCACAAAGTACGTGAACGCGCCGGGCCCGTCCATGACTATGGCAAAGCTCGCCTCACCCGAGGTCACCGCCGCCGCGGCGTCGCCGTCAGTCAGCTTCACCTCGTATTCCGGAAAAGCCTCCCTCAGAGCCTCCAGGGCGTCCTCGCCGCCGCCGGAGAGGAGCATCACTTCCCTGTCCTCCTCGGCACCCGGCTCGCCCGGCTCCGGCTCGTCACCACCGCCGATCAGGTCCATGGCCCTTGGGAAAAACAGCACCACCGCCAGCACCACCACTAAAAATACGGTGATGCCCACGAATACCTTGTTTGTAAAATAGCCCTTCAGCTCAAATTTAAGTATCTTTCCGAACTGTCCCATCTCGCACCTCAATCCCCTGCGTACTGTACGAATATATCGTTTAGGCTCGGCTCAAAGACCTTCGCCTCGTCTATATCGTACCTGGCCGAAAGCTCCCGCAAAACGTCCATCTTGTCCTCCGGGGAGGACAGCTTTATTATGACGTCGCCGTTTTCATCTAAGCTCGCTCCCCTGACCCCGTCCGCTATCTCCCGGCTGTCCGCGGACCGCACGACCAGCGTGTCCCTGGGGTATTCCCTCTTTATGTCGTGAAGCTCCCCTGTGATAGCCACCACGCCCTTGTTGATTATGGCGACGGAGTCGCAAAACTCCTCTATGTAGCTCATCTGGTGGGAGGAAAACAGGACTATCTTGCCCCTTTGTATCTCCTCCTTCACCACGTCCTTTAGAAGCATGGCGTTCACCGGGTCAAGTCCGGAGAATGGCTCGTCAAGTATCACCACCTCCGGGTCGTGGGCCAGCGCCGTTATCAGCTGTATCTTCTGCTGGTTGCCCTTTGACAGCGTATCCAGCCGCTTGTCCCGGTACTCGGTCATCTCAAGCCGCTCAAGCCAGCGGTCCACGGCCTTCACGGCGTCGGCGTACCGCATACCCTTGAGCTCCGCAAAATATATGAGCTGGTCGATTATCTTCTTTTTCGGGTAAAGCCCCCGCTCCTCCGGCAGGTACCCCATGCCAATGCTCCTGTGG
Organism: uncultured Oscillospiraceae bacterium; assembly: GCA_947631395.1. Classification (GTDB taxonomy): domain Bacteria; phylum Bacillota; class Clostridia; order Oscillospirales; family Oscillospiraceae; genus RUG626. The sequence continues at coordinate 6,495 of CANRLF010000030.1, read as the reverse complement.
TCTATGGGCTTGCCGTCCACCAGTACCTCGCCTGAGTCCGCCGGGAATACGCCCATAAGTATCCGTATGGACGTGGTCTTGCCCGCCCCGTTGCGCCCCAAAAGCCCGAATGCCTTCCCGCTCTCCGCCCTGAAGGACACGCCGGTCAGGACCTTCTTCTCCCCGAAGGATTTGTGTATATCCCGAAGCTCAAGGATCAAATTTATCACCCTCCCAAAGCAAAAAAGTGCGCGGCAAAGCCACGCACCGAAAAACGTAGCGTTTGCCTCTGTCGCGACACAGCCTAATCCCGATCAGGAATAGAACGCAAAGCATACGTTTTTACCAACAGTATGCCTGACCGGAGAGCTATTAAACTGTGTCGCTTGGATATTATATCATACCTTTTCCCCGATTGCAATATTCAGTTCGTCCTTGTGGTCGTCGCGATCATAAAGCTGGTCTTGTACATAATCGACAGGGCACATGCAAAAAAGAAGTAACCGCCAAATGCTCCCCAGCAAGCGGTTACTTCTTGTAACTACTAAGCGGAGGAACCACCGTCTACCGGCAGTCTCCCCTTGTGCCCTCATTATAACGCGCGCGCGGCGGCTTGTCAAGTCGTCGCGCGCTTTTGTCATCTCTTTTTGTTTTTCTCGAATATCACCGCGAGCCCCGTGAGCAGCAGGTCGTCGTTTACCGTTATTTCCCTTTTGCAAAGGGGCACTATGGACGAGGCGATGCCGCCTGTGGCGACGACAAAGACCCCCTCGCCAAGCTCCTCCTCCACCCGGTCGATCATGCCGTCCAGCATTGCCGCGGCGCCTAAAACAGCGCCGGAGCGCATACTGTCGACGGTGTTCGTGCCGATGACCTTCGCCGGGGCCTCCAGGGATATGTTCGGAAGCTGGCTTGTGCCGGAGCTCAGCGCGGATAGACCCAGCGCCACGCCCGGCGCGATGGTGCCGCCCATAAACGAGCCCTGCTTATTAATGACGGAGATAGTGGTGGCGGTGCCCATGTCGATGATGACGAGTGGCGGGGCGTACAGCTTCAGCGCCCCCGCCGCCGCCGCTATGAGGTCCGCCCCGGCCTGGGCCGGGTCGTCGATAAGTATGTTTACGCCCGTCTTGACGCCCTTGCCCAATATGAGCGGCTTTATCCCGGCGGCGAGCTCCACCGCCCTGGCGACGGAGTTTGTCACCGGCGGCACCACTGAGGACAGGATCGCCCCGTCCAGCTCCTTGCCGTCCAGCTCGAAAAACTCCAGGAAGTGCCGAATATCCGCCGCGTACTCAAAGTCCGTTTTCAGCTTGTTCGTGGTGAGACGCACCATGCGGACGATCTCAAGTCCCCGCATACAGCCAACGCAGATGTGGGTGTTGCCGATGTCGACTGCCAGAAGCATATTCACGCCCCCTAAAATCATTTAGCCAGCTTTAGTATCTTCCGCCCGTTCTTCACCAGCATGACGATGACGCCGGATAGCACCACGTTGACGGCCAGCTCAATAAAGAAGTTTGCCTCGATAAACACCGTGGCGATCATATAAAAGGCGTTGCCCGTAATGCCAAGGCCCTCGCCCACCTGGACGCAGTAGTCGGCGAAGAATATGAGACAGCCGATAAAAAATACGCCGGTGTTCACCAGGGGACTTACTATACCGGCGCTTATGGCCGCCACGTACTCGTTTCTCTTCTCAAGGAGCTTGTACACAAGGCCGCTGACAAGGCCCGCCAGCGTGCCCTTCAGAAGGACGGTTATGACCGTGCCCGGTACGGATACAGCCAGGAACGCCCCCGTGGCCGGGTCTACAAGCACCATCACGCTGAACACGAAGCCCAAAAACGCGCCCGCTCCGGCCCCGCACAGCGCCGCGCCGACGATTATCGGCGTCAGCGACAGGGTGATGGGGAAAAACCCGGGCTTGATGAACTGGGTGATCACCTGAAGCACCACGATGACGGCCGTGAGGATAGCTAAAAGTACCAGCTTCCTCGTCTTGACAGAGTTTTCGCTATTCATTTTTACATTACCTCCTGCTGTCGCTCCCTTTGCCCCCGGTTCTGTCGGCCCGGAGGGTACTCAGGATGCGGCGCAATATTTTAGGCCCCGGTGGCCGGGGCCTTTACTATTATAGCGTGTTGAAATCAATAAATCAATAGCCTTGGAAAAATCTCTCCGGCTGGCAGTGCGCCCTGGAGATCGCCACCTCGAGATCCGGAAACTCATTTTCCAATAGCTCCGCAAGCTTCGGCACCACCACGTTTTCCGTGGAGAAATGCCCCGCGTCGATGAGATTTACCCCGAGCTCCCTAGCGTCGATGAACTGGTGGTGCTTCACGTCGGCGGTGACGTAGGTGTCCGCCCCCGCCTCAACGGCCTCGATAAGCTCTCCGCCTCCCGCGCCGCCGAGGACCGCCACCCGGTTCACCGGCCTTCCGGCGTCCACGAACCGCAGTCCGTCGGCGTTGAGCGCCCCCTTCACATGGGCCATAAAATCCCGAAGGCCCTGCTCCGGCACGTACCCCACGCGCCCCACGGCATCGGCCCCGAATACCTCCGCGTCCTCGATCCCCAGCGCCTCCGTCAGGGCGTCATTCACCCCGCCAAAGGCCTTATCCAGGTTCGTGTGCATACATATGGCGCTCATGCCCGCCCTGGCAAGGGCCAGCACCCGGCCGCCCGTGGTGTCCGAATCCGTGACGCTCTTCAGCTCAAAGAACATGGGGTGGTGGGACACTATCAGCTCCGCCCCCATGCTCTTCGCCTCCCCGATGACGTCCATGGTTATGTCCAGGGCCACCAGCACCCGGCTTATTTCGTCCTCCCAGGAGCCCACCAGGAGCCCCACGTTGTCAAAGTCCAGCTTTGTATCCACCGGCGCGAGCTCATTGAGCTTCTCGAAAATTTCGCTCACCTTTACCATTTCGCTGCCTCCTCCATGGCTTTTTCTACTGTCTCCAGCTCCCCAAGGAGCCTTGAGTATTGATGTCCATCCTGCCTTCCGCCCCTTTCCATGCCCTGAACGGCCCTCAAAAGGCGGCCTCTCTCCCTTGAAAGACACCTTTTCAAAAGGGGATCCCTGCCCTCGAGCAACGCGCCCATAAGGTCAAATCCCCCGTCCCCCGTCGCCGCCGAAAACGCCACATACAGCTTCCCGGCATCCTCCACGAGTCCGGCGGCCCGGCATACAAAGCCGTTATCATTAAGCCACATAGCAAGCTCAGCTGTCTTGCTCTGTGGCTGAAGCACCAGTTTCGACGTCCCGACCCACGGGCATCCAGATATTATGTCAACCATCGTCTCCCCGCCCATACCGGCGATCACCACCGTGTCAAATGGCCCCGGTACGCTTTTGAGCCCGTCGGAGAGGTAAAACTCTATCTTATCCTCCACCCCGTATTCCCTGGCGGAGCTTTTGGCGCTTTGGAGCGGCCCCTTCCCTATGTCCGAGGCGGCGATACGTGAAAACAGCCCCTCCAGCGCGAAATACACCGGCACATATCCGTGGTCCGTGCCAACGTCGATCACACTCCCGCCGCTTCCCGCGAGGGCCGCCACAGCTGATAGCCTCGGTGACAGCTTTATCATATCTCACCCCATAAAAGTGAAGGCGGACTCAAGTCCGCCCCAGCTTGTCAAAAAACTCAAATTCTATATTTTTTCCGGCGACATGCGCGTCGGAAAAAATCCCTTTTGTCGCCCAAGTGTGCCCCTTCGGGGCGCGCGCAGGGCGACAGCAGGGCAATTTTCTCTGAATTTCGCAAAATTCGGAGAAAATTGCCCGCACGTTTCCCTTGTCGGAAAAAGCCCGTCAGGGCTTTTTCGACAGTCTCAGGCGGACTCAAGTCCGCCCTCCTGTGTCCTGTTCTCTTACGCCTCGCTCGCCAGGAAATCGTTAAGCTCCTCCAGGAACTCGTCCGGGTCCACGCCGTGGGCGTTGCAGGCCTGCTCGATGGACTCCCCCGTTGCCAGGGCGCAACCCAGGCAGTGCATACCGATGTTCTGGAAGAAGGGCTGGGCATGAGGGGCCTTCATCATTACCTCAGCTACGATGGTATCTTTCGTAAATGTCATAGAAATGACCTCCTGAACTGATTTCCCACTTATTATAACCGCGCCCGTCAGTAAATTCAATACCAATTTGTAAATTCCCGCGCTTTTCACCAAGCCAAAAAGGTGTTATAATATAAAAAAACTCATTGGAGGATAATCATGGACTTCAATATAAACCCCTTCACCCTCTTTGACTCGGACTGGTCCCTCCTCACCGCCGGTGACATGGACAGCTTCAATTCCATGACCGTAAGCTGGGGATCTCTCGGCACCCTCTGGGGCAAGCCCGTCGCCACGGTCTATGTAAAGCCCGCGCGGTACACCCACGGCTTCATGGAGGACAGCGACTACTTCACCCTCGGCTTCTTCGATGAAAAATACCGCCCCGCCCTCATGCTCATGGGCACCAAGTCCGGCCGTGACACCGACAAGCCCGCCGCCTCGGGCCTGACGCCCGTGCCCGTCCAAAAGGCCGTCACCTACATAGAGGCCCACACCACCCTCCTATGCCGGAAGCTCTACCGCCAGGACCTGGACCTCTCCTCCGTCCCGCCCGAGGCCATGCTCCACTACCGCACCGAGGCCCCCCACACCGTCTACATCGGCGAAGTAGTCGACATAATTAAGAAATAACCAATATTATGTCCCCTTTTTCCCAACGCAAAGCCCTCTCTCATTATCGAGAGAGGGCACTTTTCATCTCGGGAACATATCCACGGCAACCGGTGTATAGAAAAGCTCCGATACCTCGACAGGGTCTTTTGTCCTTCCCAGTATCCACATCAGCTTCGCGATCACCGCCTCTGTGGTCATGTCATAGGCCTCCATTACGCCCAGCTCCCGCTTTAACCGGTTCCCCACGTGGTAGACCACCAGATCCGAGCCCTCGTTCTCCACCTGCGTGGTGAGGACGGCTATCTTCCCCCTGGTTCTCCACGTGCCGATGCAGTCATAAAAGCCCCCGGCCTCCGGCAGTCCCCCCACGCCGAAGCTCTCTATGACCACCGCGTCGTTTCGCTCAAACAGGAAGTCCAGCACCTCCCTATCCGCCCCGGGGATGAGCTTCATAAGGGCCACCCTCGTGTCGAGCGCCGTTGAAAACTCCGGCCTCTCGGCGCACTCCTGGCGGATGAACCTCAGCACCTCCCCGTCCCTTATAACGCCCAGCTCCGGATAGTTTATGCTTGAGAAGGCGGAAAAGCTCTTGGACCTGGTCTTTTTCGCCCTGGTGCCGAGTATGACCTTGTGGTCAAAGACAATGGACACCCCCGGCATATCCGACTCCGCGCACAAAAACGCGTCCTCTAAATTCATCTTCGAGTCCGTGGAGTCCACGCCGATGGGCCTCTGTGCCCCGGTCAACACGATGGGCTTGGGGCTTGCCTTCACCATATAGCTCAGGGCCGCCGCGGTGTAGGCCAGCGTGTCCGTGCCGTGGGTTATGACAAAGCCGTCGTAGCTTCCATAGTTCTCCTCGATGCACCGCGCGATCATCACCCAGTGCTCGGGCCTTATGTTGGTGCTGTCCAGCGCCAAAAGCTCCACCGTGTCCACCACGCGCCCCCGGCCCAGATTCGGCGCCCGGCTCAAAAGCCCCGCCGCCGTTATCCCCGGCGCCAGCCCCTCCCCGGTGTCCTCCGACGCTATTGTCCCCCCGGTGGCGATAAGTAATATCCTTTTCATATCTCTCCCCCGTCAGTCAAGCTTATTTTCCAGTATCTCCCGGCCAAGCTCATATGGCTCTCGGCACTCCGCCAAAAGGGCAAAATAAAATTCCTCCGCCGCCTTTTTTCGGCTTAAGGCCAGCTCCCTGCCCCTTTTCGTGTAAAACCCGTCGTACAGCCTCTCCAGCTTGAATTTATACTCGTGGAAAAAGGAATTGACCGTGTCCCCCACCCCGTCGGAGGGTATGCCGTCGGGCCCCATGTTGTACAGGGGATCTCCCACCTGCCCCTTGTAATTCAAGGTCCTGGCGACGCCCATTACCCCCACCGCGTCCAGCTTGTCCGCGTCAAAAAGTATCTTCGCCTCAACGCTCTCCGGCGGCCGGGCCCTGCGATAGCGGTGCGTCCGAACGCAGTCCCTGACGTGGGATGCAAATTCCTCCGAAAACCCGTGGCTCTTGAGAAAATCATACGCCTTCCCCGCCCCCACCGCGGCGTGGCACACGCTGGGATCCGCGAACTGCTCCCGCCGGCCCACGTCGTGGAGAAGACAGGCGGCGATGAGCACGTCAATATCCACGTCATTTTCATAGGACGCGATGTCCATTGCGTTATAAAGCACCCTCAAAACGTGCTCCCTGTCGTGGGCCGCGTCGTCCATCTGACTTATCATATATTCATTCAAAAGCCCATAGGTCTCTCTCGTCACGCCCGATCGCCTGTCGAGTAGACAGTCTCGACACTCCTTTCACAATATTTCTTGCTGTGAAGGGATTGCCTACTGCCCCTCACA
>CANRLF010000029.1 GCA_947631395.1 uncultured Oscillospiraceae bacterium | reverse complement strand
TGCTTTGTATCCTTCCAAAATCAGTCTACCCCATAAAATGCGTTGGCCGTACAATCGATAATTTAAGATTATCTACCATTATACACATATTCTCGACAAAAGACAATAGTAGAATCGTAATCGTCCATTTTAGTGCAATACAATCATATGCATGTATAGGAAGAACTCTCTACATCAAATATGTAATCAGCTTAATGTTTTGTTACATGAAAAGATAAAATTTTAAATAAATTTTCTGCTAATCATAGAATTCAAAGTATGTATAGAGAGAAAGTAAGCTGAGGAGTAATAGTCCTACCTATCGATATTTCCACTCGGTTTTAGCAGGGGATTAAGGTGATGACCGGCCCATTTTTTCACCCTCATTTTTTTCGGTGGGTCGGGCGAGCGAGGAAGGCTGGACGGACGTTCAGTTTTACCTCGGGTATAGCTTACCGCTATCTTGCCCAGGTGACGCGGGTCACTTCCTTCACAAAAAAGCATTTTTGGGAAGACGCTGAAGCGGAGTAGTTTTGTTTGATTTCCGCGGAAAGCCCCTATTTCATTTTTGCGCCCAAATAGTCAAAATAATTTTATAAGGAACACACCACATTGGGATTAATCAAGGGCGAGATGAGAGTGCTGATTAAAAAGTGGTCCGGTATATTTCTATAAGAATCTTCAGGAAATGTGTCTTTATAAATTGAGCGCCGGGAGCGGGAAATCTACCCCCGACGCTTTCTTTTTTGTAAAGCCGAAAAAAACTGCTTTTTTCGGTAAAATAGATAGGAACGCATTATAGAAAGGAGAATACCCATGCCTGAAATGACTCATCTCACTACCAGCGCGATTGCCGGCTTCCGTTCCTATCTTGTTTCCGAGGAAAAATCCGAGTTTACGATCTCAAAATATCTGCGCGATGTCAGGACGTTCGCCGCGTATTTGGGAGGGGAACCGCTGTCGAAGGAGAAAACGCTGGACTTTAAAAAACACCTCATGGAATGTGGAGAGTTCACGGATTCCAGCGTCAATTCCATTCTGTCCTCCGTCCGGGCGTTTCTCAAATTCATCGGACGCTCTGATTGTAACGTCAAGAATATCCGTATTCAGGAGCTTCCCTTCAACCCGGAGGAGAAAAACCTGACGCGGGAGGAATTTGACAGGCTTCTCGCGGCGGCGGAGGGGAATAAGAGGCTGCGGCTTATGTTGCTTGTCTTTTTCGCCACGGGCATCCGCGTGTCGGAGCTTAAATACTTCACGGTGGAGTCCTTCCGATCAAAGCTGGATTCGGTGCGCGTCTGTGTGCGGTGCAAAAAGAAAAACCGCCGCGTACTGATAGCGGACGGTCTGAAACGGGAGATTTTGGCGTATATCCGGGACAACGGGCTTACCTCCGGGCCTATCTTCTGCACAAGGAACGGAAAGCCCCTGGATCGGAGCAACATCTGGAAGCAGATGAAAAACCTCTGCGAGAAAGCGCGCGTCACGGCCAGCAAGGTGTTTCCCCACAACCTGCGAAAGCTGTTTGCCCGCACATTTTATGAACAGACCCATGACATCGTGCAGCTTGCCTGCATTTTGGGCCACAGCAGTATAAACACCACGAAAATCTATGTCAAAACCACCGAGGAGGAGGTCCGGGCCAGGGTGGAAATGGTCCTGGACAGGAGGTATTTTGAGAAAAGAAAAATCACCACATTATCCGCATAATGTGGTATCGTTTTAAAATGTGACCGCAATATTTTGTCCATTATAAAAATTTCAGGCACAATGAGAGGACCCTTACAGCCAAGATTTTGAAAATTCCACGGTAAGGGTCTTGCCATTATGCCTGAATTTGTATTTATTTTTTTAATTTCGGAAACAGTGCCATAGATTTTTTGCCGAACTTACTGATTTTTATGCATAATAGCCTTGAAAATCAAAATACAATCTGTTAGAATAGGTGTCGATATGTACAGGTTTTTACCGCTAAAATTTGTTTTCACCACATTATGCAGATAACGTTGCAACCTATAGGCACCACATTATGCGGATAACGTGGTACTGCCTGGGGCAAAGATGAAAAAGTCACGACGGCAGGAGAACACTTTTGAGGGTATATTGCCGTCGTTATTTATGCTTGCCGGAAGGGGGGGACGCGGAATGGGCATCGAGCTATACGAGCATAACCGAATAGCTTATGAGTCCGCTCTCTCCATGCTGGCCGAGACTGGCAGAGCCGCAATAGTCCATCCAACAGGGACGGGCAAATCCTTCATCGGTTTCAAGCTCTGTGAGGACAACCCGGATAAAAAGGTCCTCTGGCTGGCCCCCTCGGAATACATCTTCAAAACCCAGCTTGAAAACCTGAAAGCGGCTGGGGCGGAAATTCCCCGGAATATCACCTTTGCCACATACAGCAAGTTCTCCATCTACACGGCCGGGGAAATATCAAACATTGAGACGGATTTCCTTGTGCTGGACGAGTTCCACCGCTGCGGCGCGGAAGTCTGGGGAAAGAATATAACAAAATTCCTCGTTTTATTCCCGAAGGTCCCCGTCCTTGGGCTCTCCGCCACCGCCATACGCTATTTGGACAATCAGAGGGATATGGCGGACGAGCTTTTCGACGGCAATATCGCCAGCGAGATGACCCTTGGAGAGGCCATTGTACGAGGCATTTTGAACCCGCCTAAATACGTTCTCTCCGTTTTCGCCTATCAAAAGGATCTGGAACGCTACGAGCGCCGGGTAAAAGCCGCCCGCAATCAGGCCGTCCGGGACGCAGCGGAGCGGTATCTGGAGGCTTTGCGCCGGGCGCTGGAAAAAGCGGACGGGTTGGATGTCATCTTCGACAAGCACATGACGGATCGCACCGGCAAATACATCGTCTTCTGTGCCAATAAGGAGCACATGGATGAGATGATTGAGAAGACGGGCGAGTGGTTTTCCAAAGTCGATCCGGCTCCGCACGTCTATTCGGTGTATTCGGAGGACCCAGACGCCAGCCAGTCTTTTGCGGCCTTCAAGGCGGACAACGATGATACACATCTAAGACTGCTTTACTGTATCGATGTTCTCAACGAGGGTATCCATGTGGAGAACGTCAGCGGCGTGATCCTTCTGCGTCCCACAATTTCACCCATCATTTATAAACAGCAGATAGGCCGCGCCCTCTCCGCCAGCAAGTCCAAGGAGCCGGTCATTTTCGATGTTGTCATGAACATCGAAAACCTCTACAGCATCGACTGCGTGGAGGAGGAGATGCGGGTCGCCATGACGTATTACCGCAGCTTTGGGGACGGCGCGGAGATCGTCAACGAGAGTTTCCGGGTGATCGACGAGCTTCGGGACTGCCGTGAGCTTTTCGAGAAGCTGAATAACACCCTGGCCACCTCCTGGGAGACCATGTATGGCTACGCCAAAAGCTACGCCGGTACATACGGAAATCTGGACGTCCCATACAAGTACAAGACTCCTGACGGGTACTCGCTGGGCCATTGGATATATACGCAAAGAGGCATCTACCGCGGGGAGATCCCCGGAGTGTTGGGAAAAGAGCGCACGGAGAAGCTCAATGCCATCGGTATGTTGTGGGACTCCGCCGCAGACCGATCATGGAAGCGGTTTTATGCAGCAGCGATGGAGTACGTACAGACATACGGTGACTTGCGCGTTCCGGCAAATTATGTGACGGAAAACGGCTTGCGGCTTGGGAACTGGATCGTGAATGTGCGGACCTATCGAAAGAGCTGTATCCGAGGGCAGTTCCTCACAGAGCAGCGTATCGCGGAGTTGGACAGCCTCGGCATGGTATGGAATGTCCCGGATTATCTGTGGGAACGAAATTATAACGCCGCCATGCAATATCACCGCGAGTATGGAGATTTGAATGTCCCAACGGGTTACACCGCGAAGGACGGGACGAGGCTGGGCGTGTGGATCAACAATCTGCGCTCCGGGGGTATCAATCTTACTCCCGAACAGAAAGCGCAACTGGATGAGCTTGGCATGGTGTGGGAGAAAAAATTCCACCGCGCCTGGGAACAGGGATTTGCGGAGGCGAAACGCTACTATGAGACCCATAAAGACCTTGCCGTCCCGGTGAACTTCGTGGCTCCCTCCGGGTTTAAGCTCGGCGCGTGGCTCTGCAACCAGCGGGATGCCTACCGCACAGGAAAGATAAAGCCTGACCGGGCGCAGCGCCTTGAGGACATTGGTATGGTCTGGCAAAAGGAGGACCCCTGGGAGGTCCGCTTTGCTTTGGCGGAGCGTTATTTTCAAGAACACGGCAATCTGAATGTGCCCGGAAATTACAACGTCAACGGCATGGGCCTTGGCAAGTGGGTCAACGAGCAAAAGCAGGCCTATCGCGGCAAACGTAAGCGGCCCCTGACGACAGAACAAATTAGCCGCCTGGAGGCTATCGGGATGGTGTGGAATAAACCCGCTGCGGTTAAGTCCTCACAGTCCAGCGGCAGGTTGGTTCAGGCAGGATAAGAATAGAAACGGGGACGATACCAATGAACGGATATACGACGCAAATGGCGGAGTATTCAATAAATTCGGCGCAACCCGCCTCAAATGATGCGCGACAGCCAGTAAGAATAAAAAAGAAACCGATATATACATTTCTCAAACGATTTGCCGATATTGTTCTTTCGCTGTTAGCGAGCCTTGTGCTGTTAATACCTATCACAGTAGTGGCAATTATGATCGTATGCAAGAACCCGGGTAATCCGTTTTATTTACATACCCGCGTCGGAAAAGGACACAAGCCTATTCGAGTCATGAAGCTTCGCACCATGCGAAAAGGCGCGGATAAGCTGGAGAATATGCTGACCCCAGAACAGCTGGAGGAATACAGGCGGGAATATAAAATCCATGACGATCCGAGGCTCATCGGGTGGAAGAAGCCAGGGGATGGGGATAAGTGCTTTGGAGCAAAACTCCGCCGGGCCAGCCTTGATGAGATCATGCAAATTCCCTACAATATCCTGCTCAAAAGCAACATGTCCTTCGTCGGCCCCCGGCCCATCATGGAGGATGAGCTCCAGAAATACTATACGCCGGAACAGCAGGAGCTGCTTCTGTCCGTCAAACCGGGGCTCACGGGTTACTGGCAGGCATACGCCCGCAACAACGCAATGTATGAAGACGGCAAGCGCCAGGAGATGGAGCTTTATTACGTCACCCATTCCAGTCTATGGTTGGATATAAAGATTATCTTTGCTACCGTTGGCGCGGTGATTCGGAAAAGTGGGATTTGACACAGCAATATATCCGGTCGAGGAAAACTGTTAATCGACTATTTAAGAGTAACAGAGTGATTCTATGCATTTAAGAAACGTGAAATATAAGATTGCCGTTGCTGGAACAGGTTATGTTGGCCTGTCCATCGCCACTCTTTTAGCTCAGCACCATGAGGTCTGGGCGGTGGATATTATTCCTGAAAAGGTGGCGCTTTTGAATAAGCGGAAAAGCCCCATTCAGGACGAGTACATCGAGAAATATCTGGCGGAGAAGGCCTTAAACCTGACGGCCACCATGGATGCAAAGGCCGCCTACACAGGAGCGAATTTCATAGTTGTGGCAGCTCCCACGAACTACGACCCCGCCACCAGGTATTTCGACACCTCCGCCGTTGAGAACGTCATCGGCCTTGCCATGGAGTATGCGCCCGATGCGATTGTAGTCATAAAGAGCACCATTCCTGTGGGTTATACCGCCTCCATAAGAGAAAAGACGGGAAGTAAGAATATCATCTTCAGCCCGGAATTTTTACGCGAGTCTAAGGCTCTCTACGACAACCTTTACCCCTCCCGTATTGTCGTAGGCACCGATCTTAACGATGAGCGTCTCGTCAGGGCCGCCCATGATTTCGCTGAACTTCTCTGCGAGGGCGCCATAAAGGAGAAGATCGATACTCTTTTCATGGGTTTTACCGAGGCCGAGGCAGTGAAGCTCTTTGCCAATACATATTTGGCCATGCGGGTAGGCTTCTTCAACGAGCTGGACACCTACGCCGAGGTCAACGGATTAGACGCTAAATCCATAGTAAGCGGCGTATGCCTGGACCCGCGCATCGGAACCCATTACAACAACCCTTCCTTCGGTTACGGCGGCTACTGCTTCCCCAAGGACACCAAGCAGATGCTTGCAAACTTTGGTGATACGCCCCAGCGTCTTATGCGGGCCGTAGTTGAGACCAACGACGTGCGCAAGGAGCATATCGCCGAGGAGGTTGTAAGGCATCTTGATAAGGCTGATAAGAAGACCGTGGGCGTTTACCGCCTCGCCATGAAGTCAGGGTCGGACAATTTCCGCGAGAGTGCTATATTAGGCGTCATGGGAATTTTAAAGGCCAAGGGCGTCGATGTCCTCGTCTACGAACCAACAGTAGAGGACAGCTACATGGGTTATGCCGTGGAAAATGATTTTGAGAAGTTCTGCGCCTGTTGCGGACTCATCATCGCAAACCGCGTAGATGAGAAGTTGGACGCTGTAAAGACCAAGGTCTACACGAGAGACATCTTTGGGAGGAACTGAGCATGAATATCCTTGTTACCGGGGGAGCGGGATTCTTAGGCTCTAATCTTTGCGAGAGACTTGCTAAAAATAGCGAAGATCACATCTATTGCCTGGATAACCTCCAGACCGGCAGGATGGAAAACATCGCGGAGCTGATGGACAAGCCCAATTTCACGTTTATACAGCACGACATCGTTGAGCCCATCGAGCTGGAGGTCGACGAGATATACAATGCGGCCTGCCCGGCCAGCCCTCCGGCGTATCAGGAGGACCCGGTACATACCATGAAGACCAGCGTTTTTGGCATCCTCAATATGCTGGAGCTGGCCAGAAAGAACGACGCGAAGTTGCTTCAGTTTTCCACCTCCGAGGTCTACGGCGACGCTCTCCAACACCCGCAAAGGGAGGACTACTGGGGCAATGTGAACCCGGACGGTATTCGGGCCTGCTATGACGAGGGTAAGCGGGCGGCTGAGACGCTGTGTTTTGACTACCACAGGATGTACGGCACGAAAATCAAAATCATCCGCATCTTCAACACCTTCGGGCCAAAGATGAACCCGGCGGACGGAAGAGTTATCAGCAACTTCGTCAACCAGGCGCTGAGGAATGAGGACATCACCGTCTACGGAACCGGCGAGCAGACGAGGAGCTTCTGCTTTGTGGACGACCTCATCAAGGGCATCGTCCGCATGATGGCCACCCCCGACGACATCACCGGCCCTGTAAATCTTGGTAATCCAGAGGAATTTACCATCAACGAGATGGCCGAGCGGGTGAAAGCCCACATCGGTAGCAGCTCGAAGATAGTCCATTTTCCACTGCCTAAGGACGATCCCAAGCAGAGACGGCCGGACATCACGAGAGCCGGAGAGCTTTTGGCGTGGAAGCCGCAGGTACCTGTGCGAGAGGGATTGGATAGGGTGATTGAGTATTACAAACACCTAATGGCCCAACGTTGATGTCATACGGTAAATCATTTTGCGCCCGGAGGAGCTTATGAGCAAACTGTCTATTGTTATCCCAGTATACAATGGTGCGCCTTATGTTGAGGGATGTTTAAAATGCCTCGATAGCCAGACGTTTCAGGACTGGGAGGCTATATTTGTAAACGATGGGTCGAAGGACAACACGGCAGAGGTGCTTGACAGGCTGGTTGCCCCATGCAAAAGATGTACTGTTATTCACAAGGCCAACGGCGGGACGGCCCACACCAGAAACGCGGGTATGGACGTGGCCACTGGTAAATATATCACCTTCATGGATGTGGACGACGAACTGGAGCCCACAATGTATGAAAAGCTGGTACATGCTATGGAATCTACCGGCGTGGATATGGCCGTGTGCGGGTATTATTTTAAGCTTGAGAGTGCTTCCGACGGAGAGACCACGTACCTTGAAGAAAAACGATATTCCGCCTGCGTTCTGCGAGGGAGAGATGCCATTCGGGAGAGGCTCGTGGATATGTGGGACAGGGATATCCTGCATAATGTCTGGAACAAGATGTACAGGATGGACCTTATTCATGAAAAGGGTATGAGATATCGGGACGGACATGTCTACTCTGAGGATCGAGTCTTTAACCGGCAATATATTGAAAACTGCGACAGCATGGCTGTTATAGATGAGTGCCTTTACTACTACGTCCGGGAGAGGACCGGGTCCACCACAGAGAAGTTCCGTGAGGACTATTTTGACATAAGGCAGAAAGAATACGTTGAGCAGAAGGCCCATCTGAAGGCGATGGATGTATGGGACGATGTAGCGAGAGAATATGTAAGCCGGGAGTTTATAGAGCGAATCGCCGGAACGATAGAAAACATCTTCCACGCTGACGATCAGCTGACAGCAAAGGAAAAACGCCAACGAATAAAAGCTGTCATTACGCACCCTGATGTGCGAGAGGCTTTGCAATACGCCGAATGCAGAAGCAGGAAAATGCGACTCTTGGTGGCTCCGATAAGGATGGAAAACGTACTTTTCACATACACGCTGTATAAGACGGTATATGAAATACGCAGGAAAAACCCGGTACTGTTTCATAAACTAAAAAGTCACAGATAGGAATGAGCATGATGAAAGTTTTCTTTGTCAATCCCCCGTTCAAATCCCAATTTGGGAAATTCTCCCGTGAGCAGCGGAGTCCCGCTATCACAAAGAGCGGCTGCTTCTATTATCCACTGTGGCTTATCTACGCGGCGGCGAGGGTGGAAAGAGATCCAAGTTTTGAAGTGGAGTTTATCGACGCCCCGGCAAAACAGCTTGAGCGTGAGCAGTGCCTGAAGCTCATCGAGGAGCGCGGGACCGGAACCAGGCTTTTTTTGGTGGACTCCACCACGCCATCCATCTACAACGACGTGGACTTCGCGGCAACGCTGAAGGAGAGATATTCTGACGCCGTGGTGATGCTCGTGGGCACCCACGTGTCTACACTGCCGGAGGAAACCCTGGCCCTCAATGACAAGATCGACGCCGTGGCGAGAAGGGAGTACGACCTTATCGTCATGGAGGTGGCGGAGGCCATCAGAGACGGACAGGACTGGCGAAAGGTGCGGGGAATCACATACAGGGACGAGGCCGGGCAGTATAAATCAAACGAGGATATGCCGTATATCACGGATATGGACGACGTGCCATTTGCCGCTGAATTCATCAAGAAGCATCTTGACGTCCACGACTATTTTATCCCCGCCTCTCAGTTTCCTGAGATACAGATATTTACGGGGCGCGGATGCCCGTTCCATTGCTATTTCTGCCTTTATCCTCAGACCATGCACGGTCATCAGTATCGGACCAGGAGTGCCAAGAGCGTGGTCAGAGAGTTTGAATACATAGCGGAGAATTTCCCTGATGTGCGGGAGGTGGTCATTGAGGATGATACCTTTACCGCCGATAAAAAGCGTGTTATTGAGGTCTGCCGACTTTTACAGGAGAAAAAGCTCAACAAGCGGCTCAGCTGGATGGCCAATGCCCGTGTCACACTTGACTACGAGACGATGGTGGAGATGAAGAAGGCTGGTTGCCGCCTGCTACTGCCAGGTTTGGAGAGTGGGAACCAGACGATTCTGAATAATATCCGCAAGGGCACAAAGGTGGAGCAGTTCAAGCCCTTCGTGGACAACGCCAGGAAGGCGGGCATGCAGGTCCACGGCTGTTTCATTATGGGTAACAAGGGCGAGACCCGGGAAACCATGCGAGAGACGCTGAAGGTGGCCCTGGGGCTGAAGCTTGATACGGTGCAGTTCTATCCGCTGATGCCCTTCCCTGGCACAGAGGCATACGACTGGGCGGTCTCTCAGGGTTACCTCAGCGGAAAATATACGGATTACCTTCAAGAGGACGGCAATCACAACACGAGCCTGCATGTAGGAGACATCTCGGCGCAGGAACTTGTGGATTTCTGCAACTACTGTCGGAAGAAATATTACCTCCGTCCCTGGTACATCGGTCACCGAATCTGGATGGGCCTGAAGGACCCGGAGGATTTGAAGCGGGCCCTCAAGTCGTTTGGGAGATTCAAGGATTATTTGCTCCGCAGGGGTTAAAGGCAGGTGCGATGCAACTTGAAATATTCTTTAGAGAGTGCCGTTATTGGCCTTATTAAAAACAAGACCGTCCGAACAGTAACATACCTGGCTGTCTCAAATTGAAGAAGGGAATAACTGTGTTATGAGTAGTAAATCGCAACTGATGACCCGCCTGCGAAGGAATCCAATAATTCGAACTGTAATGTATCCAATAGTCAGTTTGGAGCGGCAGTGGAATCTGTATAAATATAGCAAGAGCATAGACTCTGAATATTTTGAAAGGCAACACAACAAGTATAGCGGAAAAAGGTGCTTCATAATAGGCAACGGCCCAAGCCTTACGCCGGAGGATCTTGACAGGATAAAAGATGAGTATTCATTCGCATCCAATAAAATATATCACATATTTGACAAAACATCGTGGCGCCCTTCCTTTTTCCTTTGCATGGATAACAATGTGATTGCCTCCGAAATTGAAAACATAAAACACATTGGAACATGCCCAAAGTATATCAATATAATGGCCTCAAAGTATGGCCGTGAGGAACATGAGAATATATGGTATATTTGCCCAAAAGGTAAATTCCACATCCGGCAATACGACGTGCAAGTGGATGATTTAAGTGATGATATATCAAAATATGTCGCCGTTGTACAGACCGTAACTGTAATAGCAATCCAAATAGCCATTTATATGGGGTTCTCAGAAATCTATTTGCTTGGCGTTGACAACAGCTACGCAAAAAGTATTGACAAAGACGGCAAGCTACATATCGACAGAAGTGTTAAATCAGATTATTTTGCCGGAATGAAACCTGCTCCGGGAGAAGCCAACGCCGGCATTTCAGTCCAGTACATTGACGCGGTCAACTATGCATATGAACTTGCTCGAAAATTTGCAAAAAGTCACGGAGTAAAAATCTTCAACGCCACCCGGGGCGGGAAACTGGAAGTGTTTGAGCGGGTGGATTTTGACACACTTTTCGCTGCTCAGGAAGGGGAATCGTCATGTTAAGTAAAACAATCACAGCTGTTGTTCCGGTGAAGGCAAACAGCTCCCGGTTACCCGGAAAAAATATCTTGCCGTTCGGAAATTCAAATCTGCTCCTGCACAAAATAGAGCAGCTAAAGCAAGTGCAGGAGATAACAGACATCGTGGTGTCGTCTGATTCCGACATCATGCTGGATATGGCGCGAGGTGCCGGCGTCAAAGCGATAAAACGCCCAGAGAAATATGCCAACGAATCTGTGCCATTCGGAGAATTTCTTGTATACCTGTCGGAGACGATGCCAAATGACCACATTCTTTGGGCGTGCGTCACGTCACCCCTGGTAGAGCCTTATCTTTACAGGAAGGCGATCGGGCTCTATTTTGAAAAGCTTGAGGAGGGGTATGACTCCCTGATTACCCTGCACCCAATGCAGAGCTTTTATATGGACAAGAATGGCCCTATAAACTTCAAGACGGGGCTGGAGCATAAGAACTCCGAGTATCTTGAGCCGATTTACCATTTCACAAACGGTATCAACATAGCTCCAAAGGCAAAATTGGCGGAGTGGCATTATAATTATGGGCCAAATCCGTATAAGCTCATGGTGAACAAGCGGGAGGCGGCCGATATTGATGACATTTACGATTACGTATGTGCGGCGGCGATGCTTAACATGCCGGAGGAAAAGGATCTGAACGAAGTCGCCAGGCGCTATTTCGACAGCATCGCAAACACCTGAGAGAGGTATAAGCTATGAGGCAGGACCTTAAGCTGCTTGACTGCACCCTGCGTGACGGTGGGTACATAAATGACTGGAAATGGGGATTTACGTGCGCGAGAGGGATAATTCGGTCTCTTACACAGGCCCACGTCGACGTTGTCGAAGTCGGTTTTCTGCGCAATGTAGATAAATACGACAGCGACATAACCGTATGTAACCGCATAGAGGAGCTGAACAGACTTCTTCCGGCGGAGTGTGGAGAAACCATGTTTTCCGCTATGGCAATGTGCAGTAACTACGATGTCGATAAGCTCAGCCCCTATAATGGCTTGGGCATATCAATGATTCGCATTACGGCTCACGACTATGATTTAACAGACGGACTAGACTTTGCCAGAAAAGTCAAGGAGAAGGGCTATAAGCTCAGTATCAACCCAATAAACATCATGGGCTATTCCGATGAAAAGATACTGTGGATCATAAAGCAGGTAAACGCCATCCAGCCCTATCAATTCTCGATAGTGGATACCTTCGGTAGCATGAAGCGCAGGGATCTGGAGCGTATCGTCGGACTTGTGGATAACAATCTTAATCGCAATATCCGTTTGGCCCTCCACTTGCATGAAAATATGTCACTGAGTACCTGTCTTGCCCAGAATTTTGTGGATATGCACCTTTGCCGCCCCACGGCGGTGGACGGCAGCTTGATGGGCATGGGCCGGATACCCGGTAATCTGCCAATAGAGCTCATAGCGGACTATCTTAACGACTACCGTGAGAAATCATATGACATCGACCCCATGATGGACGCCATAGAGGACTATATCATGCCCCTGAAGGGCAACTCCCAGTGGGGATATACTCCGGCGTATTTCCTTTCTGCCAGATTTAATTTACATAGAAACTACGCCGAGCATTATTTGAAGAAGGGCGACCTTACAAATCAGGACATCAATCATATCCTGGCGAGGATAGCGCCGGATAAGAAAACGGCTTTTGATGCCGCATATGCGGACAAGCTCTATGATGAATATAAGAACAGAAGGGTTGACGATTCTGCCGCCAGAGAGAAGCTTGGTCAGACTTTGAAAAACCGGGAGGTCCTCGTACTGGCTCCTGGAGCGACCATAAAATCACATGAGGCGGAAATAAAGGATTTCATAGTGCAAAACAATCCGGCCATTATTTCAGTGAATTTCGTGTCGGAGGCTTTCAGAGTCGATTACGCGTTTTTTGGAAACAATAAGCGGCTCAACACTCAGGAGGTCAGGGGCTGTAAGCTTATCGTCACGTCCAACATAACGGATACCGTAGCGGATATGGTCATCGATTACAACAGCCTTTGCGGAGCGTTTGATCAGGGGTGCAACAGCCTTATTATGCTGCTGAAGCTACTGGAGAGTCTTGCGGTGAATGAAGTATATATAGCCGGAGCTGACGGATATACTCAATCCGCAAATAACTATTTTGATAATAGCATACGCAATCACGTTGAGCATGGGCAGAAATTTAATGACGCGGTTGCGGAAGCCATTGAAAGATTTGATTTGAACATTCACTTTATTACCCCTTCGGCGTATGAAAGAGCGTAAATTTTACCCAAGGTGAGGTCAGTATGAAGCAAATAAAGTTGCTTGTGATAGACGTCGACGGTACCATGACCGACGGCGGGATATACTATGACGAACACGGAAATGAGTGGAAGAAATTCAACACAAAGGACGCCGCAGGGTTTTTCGTTGCGAAGCGGGCGGGAATAAAGACCATGGTTCTGACAGGCCGAGAGTGTGCCGCCACAACGAGGCGCATGACGGAGCTACAGGTAGACTATCTCTTTCAAAATGTGAGAGATAAAGCCGCTTTTCTTCGGGATTTCATGCGAGAGAACGGCCTTGAAAAAGAAGATGTCGGCTATATCGGCGACGATGTGAATGATCTGGGACCCATGAAGCTGACAGGCCTCGTCATGTGCCCCGCAGACGCATGCCGGGAGGTTAGAGAAATTGCGGACTATGTAAGCCCCGTTATGGGCGGACACGGGGCGGTGCGGGACGCGATAGAACAGAAGGTCATTATTCGGGAATCGACGAAATGAGCCCGATGTTGCCGTTTTCGAGTGTCAAATAATATATTCGGCAAGGACTGCCATGCCGTATGAGATGGAGAAAATGTCCATGGGCAAGATTAAAAAGTGCATATCATTGTTTTATACAATATGCAGGGCAATTATTCCCCCGCATAAGGTGCGCAGTAGCGATAAAGTGCTTCTTGTGGAGACGGGGCATATCGGGGACGCAATAATTGACGCATCGTTTTGGCAGGCAATTACGGAAAGAGCCGTCTCGCAGGGGAAAGAGGTGTATCTCCTGTCTACTCAAGAGGACCACAAGATACTCAAACGTGTTTTGGAATCGGAACAAATCACATATATGGAATGTGATAAGGATTTGCCTACCGTTGATTCATGCAGAAAAGTCTTCTCTGAATTGAAGGAGATCAGCTTTGACATTATTGTTGTAAGACCGCATGGCTCCAAAAGAATATACTTGATGTCCAGCGCGATCCCGGCGATCAGGCGCTATGCCATTCTTAAAACCGAGTTGCTTTCCGACCGGTGGATGTGCGTTATCCGACGTATAGTCGCTAAACGGTTCACAAATTCGATCGTGGAGGACGAACGGATCCGCGAGAAGGATGTTTTGGAAAAGATGGCAGGCCTACTTCGGATAAGTGATTACCACATGAGTATTCTGCCAATTTGTGAATGCGAGAGAAAACATGTATCCGATTGGGCATATGTTACTATTTCGGTCGATTCCCAAAATACTGCAAGGCGCTGGCAGACAGACCGCTTCATAACGCTTATCAAAGAATTGCTGAAAACGTATGATGAAGACATTATTCTTACCGGAAGCTTTTTAAATGAGGAAGATACAAAGAAGTACGAAGAAGCCTTTTACGGAAACGAGCGGGTCTATAATTTTATCGGCAAATGCAGTTTCGACCAATGGATTGAGTTACTTCGGGGAGCCCACTTCCATATTGGCATAGACAGCGGCTCAATTCATGTAGCGGCCTCTGTAGGCACAACGGCTTTCTGCCTGACCGGCGTATGGCATGGACATCGTATTTTTCCATATAGTATGGAGGCATATCAACTCGGAACAACGGAGCCAATCTGTGTGTATCGCCAGGATGTGGATGTTGATAAGATCCCGTGCTACGGTTGTGCAGCGAAAAAGGAGTATGGCTGGGGCAACAGGGAATGCTTGGTGAAATGTCGCTCGGGTCATCCGTGCCTGTGCCTTGAGAAGATAACGGTGGACGACGTGATGGGTGCGATAGAAAAAGCAATACGAGATGGGAAGATAAGCTGATGACAATTAAAAAAGTATTAAACACTAAATGGGTCATAATGCTTTTCCTATTGGGCTTGTTTACACCTAACTATTTTGATCAGAATGTTACAGCAAAAGCCATACTTAATGGACTAAAGCTTATTGCTTCCATTGCAGTGGCACTATTATATTTTATTAATATAAAAGCACATTTAAAAAAACAATATAACATTGTACTTATTATTCTTTGTGTAGAGTTGCTTATTTCAACCTTGTTTTCTGATGATGCTTCAATGTATACCTACGCGACGCAAGTTATTGACATGTTGATTCCAAGTTTTTTGGTTGGTGCCATTGCGATACATAGTCCTGTGAACGGCTTTAAAGCGATTTATTACTATTTTTCAGCCTGTGTAGTTGTCAATACGATTACGTATATTCTGTTTCCAGGTGCGCTGTATGCGGACATCGGCGGCTGGAGATGTTGGTTCTTAGGAGCTGATAACTCAAATTACTCATATTACGTTGTTGCGTCGACGCTCGCTATGCTATATTGCTCGTGTATAAAAAAGAAGATTACGCTCTTAAGTATAATGGTGTGGATTTCCGGGTTTATCTTCGCTTTTGGACGTGCGATCGGCAGTGGTATGATTTGCCAAGTGATTTGGGCAATTCTATTCCTGCTATATTATCAGCGCTGGACGAGGAAGCTATTGAAGGCAAGATACATCTTTTACGTAACAGTCATCTGTTTTTTGGGAATCGTTGTTTTCAGAAACCTGATAATTGGATCTGTTGCCGCCGCCGTGGGGAAGGACATTACATTGACAGGAAGAACACTACTTTGGGACAACGTTATTAAGGCTGTTATGAGAAGGCCGGTGCTTGGATATGGTGTATGTGATGAGAACACGTTTAAGCGAATCTGTTCCACACATCTCGGAGGACCGCATAATTACATCCTATTCATTATGCTTTGGGGAGGATTCATCGCCTTGACCATTTTTGCTCTTTTGCTCATAAAATCGGCCAAAGCATCTTCTACAGCGAAAAAAACCGATTTTTATAAATGTGTTGTTATAGGACTGATAGTTTTATCTGTAAGATTAATGGTAGAGACTGGGAATTATAATCATTTTTACATACTGCTCGCCATGTTAAACTATTCTCCCGAATTTTCGGGTCACTTGTGCCTGACCGAGGCCCCCACCGCCCGAGCCTAAAAGATTCATGACTGGTGCATGAAACAGAACGAAAGATCAAACTCAAATAATAAGGAGGAAAAATTTATGAGTGTAAATTTGTTCGCTGATAAGACGACTGGAGTCCGTTGGGACTTAGAGACAGAAAAAAGGTTCAATTCTTCTGACGGGAAATATTTGGAACCATATGGGTTTAAAGTTTATTCTCAGAATGATGAAGATGGGATCATCAGTGAAATATTCAATCGGATTGGTGTGACGGATAAGCGGTTCATAGAGTTTGGCGTACAGAACGGACTGGAATCAAACTGTCACTATCTTTTACTGAAAGGATGGACAGGCCTGTGGATAGAGGGTAATAAAAAGTATTGTAAAGATTTAGAGAAGCGGTTTGAACCTGCGTTGAAAGATGGACGTATAAAACTGGTCAATGCATTTATAACTAAAAATAATATCAATGATCTGTTTTGCGACAATGGTTATATGGGTGATATTGATCTTCTGAGCATTGATATTGACGGAAACGATTATCATATTTGGGAAGCTATATCTGTAATACAGCCTAGAGTAGTGGTCATAGAATATAACGCAAAATTCCCGCCGGAATGCACTTGGGTCATGCCTTATGATGAAGATTATGTTTGGGATAAATCTGACAGACAAGGAGCATCTTTAAAAGCTTTGGAGCTGCTTGGGAAAAGGAAAGGATATCAATTAGCTGGAACTAACATGACTGGCTCTAATGCTTTTTTTGTGAAAGCAGATATTGCACAAGATAAGTTCCCATTGCCTGCTAATGCTGAAAACTTGTATAATCCACCTCGTTGGGTTAGGCTTGGTTTTGAAGCAGTGCATATGAGCAAAGCGTTTTTGGGTTACAAGGATACGTTTGATGTTTCTAATATCAAGCAGAGTAGAAAGAGAAAATTGTTGCGGAGAATCCGCGGATTTATTAAAACAGCGTGGAATCGATATTAAACCCTTTCGGTTACAGCGTGGAGCTTCTGGCGGGCATATTTTATGCTCCCGGCTATGTTGTGTCACAGTAAGATTTTTTCCCGAAAAGGAGAATAATAGATCATGCCTTACATTGTCACCGGAGGGGCCGGATTTATTGGGAACTGTGTGGTTCGCACATTGAATGACGCGGGGATCGATGACATTATCGTTGTGGATAACGTAGCGAAGACCGACAAATGGATGAATCTACGAAACAAAAAATACAGGGAATATATCCATAAGTCGGCCTTCTTAGAGAGACTCCCAAAAATTACCTGGTTGGGGGGTAAACGCCGTTATCCACATGGGCGCCTGCTCTTCAACCACGGAGCGGGACTTTGACTATCTTTGGAACAATAATTTTGAGTTTACAAAGGCACTTTGGAATTACTGTGCGGAAAATGGCGTACCCTTCATTTACGCAAGCTCTGCGGCCACATACGGCGACGGGAGCCGGGGGTTTGATGACAGGGGAGACATTGATGAGCTTCTGCCATTAAACGGCTACGGCTACTCCAAACAGCTTTTTGACCTCTGGGTGAAACACCAGGCGAAGGTGTTCCCGCCGCAGTACGCGGGACTTAAGTTTTTTAACGTCTACGGCCCCAACGAGTATTTCAAGGGCGGCATGGCCAGCATGGTCTACCACGGCTTTAAGCAGATTCGGGAGGACGGGGCTATACGGCTTTTTAAGTCCTGCAACCCGAATTACGCCGACGGGGAGCAGTTGAGAGACTTTGTGTATGTTAAAGACGTATGTTCTGTGATTCTGTGGCTTTTGGAACATAAGGACGTAAGCGGTCTCTTCAATGTGGGAACAGGCCGCGCACAGAGCTTCCGAGAGCTTGCGGAGGCCACCTTCCACGCCCTTGACTTGGAGCCGAGGCTCGAATACATCGACATGCCTGAGCACCTAAAAGAGAAGTACCAGTATTACACGAAGGCTGAGATGGACAAGCTCAGGAAGGCAGGTTACCTAAACCCCTTTATGAGCGTAGAGCAGGGCGTGAAGGATTATGTTCAAAACTATCTGAACAGGGGATTTGAGATATACTGATTTGACCGCAAGGAGAGAGTTTTCGCGTGTCCGTTAAGCTAAGCAACAAGGATTATATCTGGAGCTATATTGGCGTTTTCATGTCCGTGGGGGCAAGCGCCATCATGCTACCGTTTATCCTCTACTTCCTCAATGAGGATATGTATGGCTTGTGGAGCGTGTTCCAGAGCGCTATGGCCATCACAACGCTGTTTGACTTTGGCTTTAGCGCCTCTTTTTCGCGGAATATTAATTACTGTTGGTGCGGGGCGACGGAACTGAAGAAGACTGGCGTGGTCTATGCGGAGAGCAGAGAGCCGAATTTTCAGCTGATGAAACGGACCATGACCGCCTGCCGGTACGTATTTCTGTTGCTGTCCGGAGCGGCGTTTCTGTTCATGACCGGTCCGGGTACTGTCTATATCTTATATATCACCAAGAGCTTGTCTAGGGCTGAGACGTTGAGCGCATGGGCGTTTTATGTGGCGGCAGTGTTTTTGAATCTGTACTACGGCTACTACAACACTTTTCTGCGCGGCGTCGGCGCGATCACGGATGCCAACAGAGCAATGGTGGTCGCAAAGCTGATACTGATTCTCCTGACGGTCACGCTTCTTATGCTGGGCTTTGGTATTGTTGGAACAGGCGTTGCGTATTTTACCTATGGCTTTTCATATCGAATTCTGAGCAGGAGGGCGTTTCTGCGCTATAAGGGCATAGGGAAGAATCTGGACAGCGTGACGGAGAAGGCCAGTCGGCAGGAGATAAAAGATCTGTTCACAATTGTATGGCATAACGCTAAAAAAGAAGGTGGCGTAACACTCTCCGAGTATCTTGCCAATCAAGCATGCACCATCATCAGTCCATTATTCCTGTCTCTGCATATGACGGGTGTATATTCCCTTGCAGTTCAGTTTGCGACAGTTCTGGCTAATGTGGCGGCAACGTTGTATAGTGCAAATGTACCAGTGTTGCAATCGGCCTATATCACAAACGATAAGGACCGGACGCGCCGAACGATGGCGCTGACCGTGTTTTCCTATGTGGCGTTGTTTGCTATAGGGTTGCTGGTAGTCATCGGGGCTGGCCTCCCTATACTGCGGCTCATAAAACCGGACACTACACCTTCCGCAGCGGTGGTCCTGGGTGTGGGGCTATATCAGTTCATGCTGAAATATCGGAATTGTTTCACATCCTATTTTTCTTGTACAAACCGCATCCCGTACGCAAAAGCGTTTATCATTTCTTCAGTTGTTTGTGCCATGCTGGCATTGGCCATGCTTCGGCTTGGCTGGGGC
Source organism: uncultured Oscillospiraceae bacterium (assembly GCA_947631395.1). GTDB lineage: Bacteria > Bacillota > Clostridia > Oscillospirales > Oscillospiraceae > RUG626. The sequence continues at coordinate 6,925 of CANRLF010000029.1, read as the reverse complement.
ATATGGGGACTTATTCTGGCACAGATTGTTGGTCAGGGCATATATAATGTCTGGTATTGGCCGATCAGGGCGCATCGGGAGATGGGAATGACGGTAAAGGACATGCTGCAGGTCGGAAGTCAAGAGACATATAAATTGCTTCAGGGATTTTTCAAAAAGAAAAAGGACTAAGGAGTTCGGCGACCATGAAAGAAACAGCGAAAAACTATGAGGCGAGAATAGAAAACGGGGATTTCAAAAACTATCTCCATGGGGACGGGATAGATATAGGTGGCGGAGACGATTGCCTGCAGCTGCCTCCCGACGTGGAGGGGACCGTCCGCCTGTGGGATATAAAGGACGGAGACGCCCAGTATATGCACAAGCTGAAGGACGACACATTTGACTTTGTCTATTCCTCCCACTGCCTGGAGCATATGAGAGACATTGATACGGCATTTACGAACTGGCTGAGATTATGTAAACCAGGGGGGTACTGTACATATGCGTTCCCCACGAGACCTGGTATGAAAAAGGAATATGGCCGTCCGTGAACAACAGTGACCACAAGCATTCCTTCACAGCATATGAAAAAAGTGACATGCCGGAGAATGTGGTGGTAAAGGACTTCCTTGATCGCTTCAGAGATTGGGTAGAGGTCATAGATATCCGAGAAAACCTGATGAATTACCACTTCGACTGGCCGAAGGAAATAGACCAGACGAGGAATTTTGAGGATAGAATCTGCGCGCAGATAGATTTTATCGTGCGGAAAAAGGACATGGCGCTGTCTGCGCAGTGGCGAAAGGAAAACGATCGGAAATGGCTCCGGGACTATTGGACGGTGATGTTTCCAATCCAGACAAAGGAATTCCTCCGTACCCATTTGCCAAAACCGATTAAGACCTTCCTCAAACAGGTGAAAAACGCGCTTGTCCACTGATGGCAAATGAGTTCTTGCGCCATGGAGCAGGTGTTATTTAAACGATGAGGACAGAAAGATGAATTTGCTGAACCGAATCCACGAAAAGAAAATACTTGTCATCGGCGACGTGATGCTGGATACGTACTACACCGGAGAGGTTCGGCGTATATCGCCGGAAGCGCCGGTGCCGGTGTTCAGGAAGATGACGGAGCAGAGCGTACCCGGAGGGGCGGCCAACGTGGCGGCCAACCTGGCGGCGGCCAATCAGTCTGTCTCTGTCCTGTCTGTCACAGGCAAGGACGAGGCAGGAGAGCGGTTGCGTAGCCGTCTTTCTGACATGGGCGTGGCCTGCGATATGGTGTTGCCTCTCAAAGCGTGCACCACGGAGAAAATTCGTTTTATCGCTGAAAACAATCAGCAGGTAATGCGGCTTGATAATGAGGTGACTGACGGGATAAGCGACGAGGTCTGCACGGAGCTTCTTGGCCTGCTCGAAGCGCGGGTCGACGAATTTGATATAGTCGTCCTCTCCGATTATGGAAAGGGACTTTTGACTTATGATTTCACTCAAGGCGTCATCCGGCTTGCGAAAGTCCACGGAAAACGCACTCTGGTGGATGTCAAGGGCAGCGATGCCGGGAAGTATGCCGGGGCGTTTCTTGTAAAGCCAAACCTCTTGGAGCTCCACGACATGACGAAAATGCCGGTGAAGACCGACGAGGAGATAATCACATCGTCAAACGCGTTGAGGGACATCTGCGGGGCCGACTATATCCTGACTACCTGCGGCGGCCGTGGAATGGTCCTTGTAGGCGGGAAAAAGCCCATATTTGTGGATGCTGACGACCATGAGGTGTTTGATGTCACAGGCGCGGGGGATACTGCCTTGGCCTATCTTGCGGCGGCACTGGCAAACGGATGCTCTGTAAGAAGATCTGTTGAGGTCGCCAATCACGCGGCTGGACTACAGGTTACGAAGGCCGGTACAGCGGCCATTGGCCTTAGGGAAGTCAGCGAAGTAATGCTTAAGGCAGAGGCCGACGTCAGTAATAAGGTATTGGATAGAAGGTCAGCGTCAAAGCTTCGTGAGCTTGCCGCCGGGAAAAAAATCGTTTTTACAAACGGGTGCTTCGATATTCTTCATGTGGGCCATATACGATACCTGAGGCAGGCTTCCCGGCTGGGGGACATGCTGGTGGTGGGACTCAACAGCGACGCCTCCGTAAGACGCTTGAAGGGCGAGGGAAGGCCCATCAATTCCGAGAATGACCGGGCGGAGCTTTTGGCATCCCTGGAGTTCGTGGACTATATTGTGGTTTTTGAGGAGGACACGCCATACGAGCTCATAAAGCAGGTTCAGCCGGATGTGCTTGTAAAGGGCGGAGATTACGCCCCGGAAAACGTAGTGGGTAAGGACCTTGTGGAGGCTCGCGGAGGAAAGCTCGTGCTCATTGATTTCGTGGAGGGCAAGTCCACTACCGGGATAATCCATAAAATCAGAAACGAGGACGACGATGAATAAGCTTATTTGCGAGAGAATTGAGGATAGCATAAGGCTCAAACAGAGCCTTTTGGAGGACCGAGAGCTTCTAAAGACTGTGGAGGACCTTGCGGTCGAGATAGCGAGGTGCCTGAAAAGCGGCGGAAAGCTGGTCCTCTGCGGTAACGGCGGCTCCGCCTCCGACGCCCTCCACTTCGCCGGGGAGATCGTGGGACGCTTTCAAAGGGAGCGCAGCCCCTGGCCCGCAGTGGTTTTAAACGCTGATGTGGCTACCATGACGGCCATAGCCAACGATTACGGGTATGACGAGGTGTTTGCCCGTCAGGCGCGTGGGCACTTGACCCCAGGGGACGTTTTTATTGGCATAAGCACCAGTGGAAACTCCGAAAACGTCCTAAGAGCCGCGATGGTCGCCGAAGAAAAGGGCGCGGTCACCTCGGCGCTCCTTGGCAAGGACGGTGGTAAGATCGGAAAGCTCGTAAAGTATCCGATTATCGTCCGTGACGATGTGACGGCCAGAGTGCAGGAGTGCCACATTATGCTTATACATATCCTATGCGAGCTTGTGGAGGACGAGCTTGAATAAGGCGGCGTTTTTTGACCGGGACGGGACAATAAACGTGGACACCGGCTACCTATATGAGACGGAGAAGCTGAAGTTTATTCCCGGAGTCCCGGAGCTCATAAAAAAATACAATGACGAAGGATACCTTGTCATAGTAGTTACCAATCAATCCGGCATCGCCCGCGGCATGTTCACGGTGGAGCAGATGGAGCGATTTAACGAGTATATGAACAGTCGCCTCCAAAATGAGTATGGCGCTCACATTGACGCCTTCTACTACTGCCCTCACCTGCCGGAGATAACCGGCGAGTGTGACTGCCGCAAGCCTAAACCAGGGCTGTTTTTGCGGGCAATTCACGAACACGATATAGACCCGGCGCAGAGTGTGTCCTACGGAAATTCGGAGAGGGACAAAATGGCCTCCTTTGCGGCGGGGATACATGATTACCGAGGTGTTGATCAGCTGTAAGCGGTAGGTCAAAGCTAAGAACGCTACTCTTCTCCTGACAGGCAAAAGGATATTTGTTTTATGACCATCATCGTCACCGGCGGGGCCGGGTTTATCGGTTCCAACTTCATCTTTTATATGCTCAAAGCCCACCTGGACTATCGCATCGTCTGCCTGGACAAGCTCACCTACGCTGGGAACCTATCGACCCTTGCTCCCATTATGGGCAAAGCGGATTTTCGGTTTGTCAGGGCGGACATCTGTGACCGGGAGGCGGTGGATGGGCTTTTCGCGGAGGAGAAGCCGGACATTGTGGTCAACTTCGCGGCGGAATCCCATGTGGACAGGTCTATTGAGGACCCGGGCATCTTTTTGCAAACCAACATACTCGGCACCCAGGTGCTGATGGACACCTGCCGGAAGTACGGTGTGAAGCGGTTTCACCAGGTTTCAACCGACGAGGTCTACGGCGATCTGCCACTGGACAGGCCGGACATGCTGTTTACGGAAGAGACTCCAATCCACACGAGCTCCCCATACAGCGCCTCCAAGGCCGGCGCCGACCTTCTGGTGATGGCCTACCACCGGACTTACGGCCTGCCCGCGACTATCAGCCGGTGCTCAAATAACTACGGCCCCTATCAGTTCCCGGAAAAGCTCATCCCACTGATGATCGCCAACGCCCTCAATGACAAACCCCTGCCGGTATACGGCGAGGGCCTCAACGTGCGGGACTGGCTCTACGTGGAGGATCACTGCCGGGCTATCGACCTCATCCTCCGGAGCGGCAAGGTGGGTGAGATATACAACATCGGCGGCCACAACGAGATGCGCAACATCGACATCGTCAGGCTCATCTGCAAGGAGCTTGGTAAGCCCGAAAGCCTCATTACCCACGTCACAGACCGCAAGGGCCATGATATGCGCTACGCCATCGACCCCACAAAAATCCACACCGAGCTCGGCTGGCTGCCGGAAATGCGGTTTGAGGACGGGATCAAAAAGACCATCCGCTGGTATCTGGACAACCGCCCCTGGTGGGAGAAGATCGTCACCGGGGAGTACCAAAACTATTACCGCAAAATGTACGGGGGCAGATGATCAGGAAGTCCTTTCCCCCTGTCGACCAGCAAGACTTTGACGTAATGATCGCTTTCGCCTTCGTGCCCAAGGAGGAGTCCCGAATCGTGGGCCACCTCAACCAGATCATTCAAAACTACCAGAAGTTCCAAATCGGCGCACCCCCAAAGGAATCAAAGGGGTAAGAGCGCCGCCAAGAGATCTATAAAAAGAAGGAGCGAATTTAATGAGTATAGTGAAGGATTTGGCGACAGCGCCATCCGGGAGGAAGAAAATAGAGTGGGTGCGGGACTTCATGCCCGCTCTGAGCGGGATCGAGGAGCGGTTCCGCCGTGAAAAGCCTTTTGAAGGGCTGACTGTCGCCGTCTCTGTCCATCTGGAGGCCAAGACCGCCAACCTTGGGCTGGTCCTGCGTGAGGGTGGCGCGGACGTGCATCTGACAGGGTGCAATCCACTGTCCACTCAGGATGATGTTGCCGCCGCCATGGCAAGTCTTGGCGTAGATACTTACGGCGTCCACGGCGTGGACATGCAGGGGTACGAGGACCTGCTGGTTGAGACTTTGAAATGCCATCCCCACCTGATCGTGGACGACGGCGGGGATCTAATCAATCTCTTGGGCGGCAAATGCGTTGCGTACGGTGACCGGCTCATCGGAGGCTGTGAAGAGACCACCACCGGTATCCATCGCCTGAAGGCGCGGGAGCGGGAGGGAATCCTGCCCTGTCCCATGATGGCAGTTAACGACGCCAAGGCCAAGCATTACTACGACAACAAATACGGTACCGGCCAGTCCTCTTGGGACGCCATCATGCATACCACGAACCTGATGGTGGCGGGGAAGACCGTCGTGGTGGCCGGCTACGGATGGTGCGGCAAGGGAATCGCCATGCGGGCCAAGGGCATGGGCGCTGACGTCATCGTTACCGAGATCGACCCATTTAAGGCTCTGGAGGCCACAATGGAGAATTTCCGAGTCATGCCAATGGATGAAGCGGCGAAGTACGGGGACATCTTCATTACCGCCACAGGCTGTAAAGATGTCATTGTAAAACGTCACTTTGACGTAATGAAGAACAACGCCATCCTCTGCAACTCCGGCCACTTCGACTGTGAAGTGGACGTGCGGACACTGGCGGATATGGCCGTGGAGCGGACGGTACGCCGTGCCAACATCGAGGGCTTTAAGCTACCGGATGGGCGCGTGTTGAACGTGCTGGCGGAGGGACGGCTTGTGAATCTGGCCGCCGGCAACGGCCATCCGGCAGAGATAATGGATATGTCCTTCGCCGTGCAGGCGTTGTCCCTGGAGTGGCTGGTAAAACACAAGGGGGAACTGATAAAAAAAGTCTACAACGTCCCGGACGAGATTGATGACCAGATTGGCCGCGTGAAGTTGGCCGCCATGGGGCTTGCTATCGACAGGCTGACCCCGGAGCAGGAGAGATACCTGGCGGGCTGGGAGGCATGACGCCTCAAAGCAATCCAAATATACAAAAAGGAAGGAAATAAGATGACAAAACGGCTTTTTACCTCTGAATCGGTGACTGAGGGTCACCCGGATAAGATATGCGACCAAATTTCCGACGCTGTCCTGGATGCCATCCTTGAAAAGGATCCCAATGCGCGCGTAGCCTGCGAGACCACCGCATCCACGGGCCTCATCCACATCATGGGGGAAATCAGTACCTCCTGCTATGTGGACATACCCGCCATCGCCAGAAGGACGATCCGGGAGATTGGATACGACAGGGCAAAATTCGGTTTTGACTGCGACACCTGCGCCATCATCACTAACATCGATGAGCAGTCCCCAGACATTGCCCAGGGCGTGAACAAGGCACTGGAGGCCCGGGAGGGCGAGATGGACGACGGACTGGACGGTGGCGCGGGGGATCAGGGCATGATGTTTGGCTACGCCTGCGACGAGACCCCAGAGCTGATGCCCCTGCCCATTTCCCTGGCCCACAGGCTGGCGATGCGCCTGACCCAGGTGCGCAAGGAGGGTCTGGTGGACTACCTGCGCCCCGATGGCAAGACCCAAGTGACCATCGAGTATAACGAGGACGGTTCCCCAAGGCGGCTGGACGCAGTGGTCGTCTCCACTCAGCACGGCCCGGAAGCGGAGCTGGCGCAGATAAGAAAGGATATGATAGAGCTTGTCATCAAGCCAGTGATCCCCAACGAGTTACTGGACGGTGAAACAAAAATCTATGTCAATCCCACGGGTCGGTTCGTCATCGGCGGACCACAAGGGGATTCGGGCCTTACGGGTCGGAAGATCATCGTAGATACATACGGCGGCAGCGCCCCCCATGGCGGCGGTTGCTTTTCAGGCAAAGACCCCACTAAGGTGGACCGCTCCGCCGCCTATGCGGCCCGCTGGGTGGCCAAGACCGTGGTTGCCGCCGGCCTTGCACGGAGATG
>CANRLF010000028.1 GCA_947631395.1 uncultured Oscillospiraceae bacterium | reverse complement strand
GCCCAGCGGGTGTACATGCGGTAGAGCATCTCCGTCCAGTCCTGGGCCTCCGTCCCGCCGGCGCCGGCGTGGAAGCTCAGTATGGCGTTGGAGCTGTCGTACTCCCCGGAGAGCATGGTGGCAAGGCGTGTGGTCTCCAGGTCCGTGGAGAAGGAAGCAAACTCCGCCTCCAGTTCCGGGAGCAGAGACATGTCGTCCTCCTCGATGGCCATGTCGCACAGCGTCCCCAGGTCCTCATAGCGGCTCTCCATCTTCTGGAAGCTGTCCCGCTTGTTCTTCAGCTGCTTCAGGCGCTGGAGGACCTTCTGGGAGTTCTTCTGGTCGTTCCAGAAGCCGTCGGCCTCGGACTCCTTTTGCAGTCTGTCGATCTCCGCGGCCACCTCGTCGAGCTTTAGGGCCTTGCGGATGGTGTCCAACTGGGGCTTCAGGGCCCCTATCTTCGTCTTATAGTCTTCGTATTCTACTATCATTTGATCAATCCCTCTCAAGTATGTAAAGAGGCGTCCGCCTCTATCTGTCCGAATGGCCCCGCTCCTCGCCTCCGAATATGAGGTCGTCAATATCCGGCTTGGGAATGGGTCTTTCGCGGTTATCCTCCATATCCTTACCCCCTCGAAAATGATATACATATCATCTTATGCCCGGGGCGGGGAGATTATTCACTCGATTTTTGCATAAATACTACCCTCTCGAAAGGGTTATCGAGACGACCTCGGGGTTATTGAATATCCTCGGCAGGGGCAAAAAACCCGCGTGGGCACCGCCCAGTCCCCTGGATACAAGCATCTGCGTGCCGCCCTGCTCGTATATCCCGGCGGTCCAGGTGGGGAAAAGCCCCTGGCCCGGGGCCACAAGGCCGTCGGTGAAGGGCAGTCTTACAAGTCCCCCGTGGGCATGGCCGCACAGCACCGCGTCCACGCCAAGTTCGGCCCACATGTCAAGCTCCGTGTCCCGGTGGTAGAGCATCAGGATATATTTGCCCGGATGGTCCGAGCGTATCTCCTCCACCACGCGCTCCGGGGTCTTTTGGTCCCTGAGCCCGTTGGGGTCGTCCATGCCGGCGATGACGATGTAGTCGTCCCCCCGGCCGAAGGTCACGAACTCGTTCCTGAGCACCGTGACGCCGTACTCCCGGAGTATGGAAAAGAGGTCCCTGGCCCAGCCGGCGGCCCACTCGTGGTTGCCGGACACGTAGTACACCGGCGCTATGGCGGTGAGGGCCGGGATGAGCTCCCGCACCCAGGGCTCCTGCTCGGATCGCTCCCCGTCCACAAGGTCCCCGGTCACGCAGATGATGTCGGGCCGGACCTCCCGGACGGCGGAGATGAGCCTTTCGTTGTTCTTCCCGAAGGTGGAGGCGTGGAGGTCCGACAGGTGCGCTATCCTGAAGCCCTCGAACTCCTCCGGCAGGGCGCGGCCGCCCAGGGTGAAGCTGTCGGTGACCACGCGGGTGTTGCCGTCAATGACGATGACGGCGAATATGAGTATCAGTACCAGCAGTACCCAGGGCCACCGCCGGCGCTTATGGGGTCTTTGGCTCATGCTACGCTTCCTTGTCACGGACATACGGGTGCTTTACGTTGGGGTCCGCCGTCTGGCGGAAGTCCACCTCGAAGCGGTCTATGGATTTTATGAGGGCCGACAGGGACTTAAAGCCGTAGTTGCGGCAGTCGAAGTCCGGCTTCTTCTTCATAATGAGGTTGCCCAGCTCCCCCATGTACACGGCGTCCTCGCCCTCCGACAGGTCCGCCACGGACTGGGCGATGAGGCGCACCAGGGATTTGGGTATGCGGTTGTCCGGCTTGTCAGCGTATTTCGTCCGCCGGTCCTTCACCTGATGGGGCTCCTCCTGCTGGACGGTCTCGTCGGGCTTATTTATGTTCTCGATGTAGATGAATTTGTCGCAGGCCGCCCGGAAGGGTTCCGGCGTCTTGCGCTCGCCTATCCCGAACACGGTCATCCCCGCCTCGCGCAGTCTTATCGCCAGGCGCGTAAAGTCGGAGTCAGAGGACACGAGGACGAAGCCCTCCACCTTCTCGGTGTAGAGTATGTCCATGGCGTCGATTATCATGGCCGAGTCCGTGGAATTTTTACCGGTGGTGTAGCTGTACTGCTGGATGGGCGTCACGGCGTTTTCCAAAAGGGAATTTTTCCACCCCGCGATGTATGGCCCCGTCCAGTCCCCGTATATACGCTTAATTGTCGGTGTGCCGTAAATGGCCACCTCCTGCATTATCCCGCCCAGGGTCCCCCGGGGCACGTTGTCCGCGTCGATGAGCACCGCAAGGCGCTTGTTCATGGAGTTGTCAGGAACGATCGGCAATCCGCCGCCTCCTCTCAAAGTATGGTCAGTTAGGGTAATTATACCACACCGCCCCGTCACTTTCAAGGCCCTTGCCCCCAAAGACATCATTTTTGTGGCGGCGCTGTTGACAAGGCGCTGAGCTTCTGCTATAATCTCCCTATCAAAACCGGAGGTGAAAGGATGATTTCTTATCTCGCTTAACAAAAAAGGCGCGTTAAAGGGGCTCTTTGCGTCCTTGGCGCCGTAAGCGGGAAGGAAAATCTGTCCGATCACTCTCATGGGCCGAAAAGCGCCTTTTTATGAGCTGTGGGATTCTTTCCCGCGGCTCATTTTTGATTGGAGGCGTTCATATGCTTATCGACGTAACAGATCTTACATTTGCCTACCCCGGAAGTCACGACAACATATTCGAAAACGTCAGCTTTCGCTTAAATTCCGACTGGCGTCTCGGCTTCACGGGCCGCAATGGCCGGGGAAAGACCACCTTTCTGCGGTGCCTTGCCGGGGAGCTTCCCTACTCCGGCGCTATTTCCGCCCCGGGCCTTCGCTTTCAGCTATTTCCCGTGGATATAGACCCGGAGCTCCCCGTTATGGAGGCACTTTTCGCGGCCCTACCGGAGCTTGAGGAGTGGCGGCTTTTAAAAGAGCTTACGAGGCTCGGCATTGGGGAGGACATGATCTCCCGGCGGTTTTCCACCCTCTCCGGCGGGGAGCGGACCCGGGCCACGCTGGCGGCGCTTTTTGCCGGGGAGGACGTCTATCCCCTCATCGACGAGCCCACGAACCACCTGGATATGGCCGCCCGGGAGCTTGTGGGGGATTACCTTTCGCGAAAGCGCGGCTTCATTCTGGTAAGTCACGACAGGGCGCTACTCGACAGGTGCACGGACCACACCCTCAGCATAAACAGGGCGAATATCGAGGTCACCCGGGGGTCATTTTCCGTGTGGTGGGAAAATAAAAAGCTGCGGGACGAGTGGGAAATTGCAGAAAATGACCGTTTGAAGTCCGAAATAACGCGGCTTAAACGGACCGCCCAGGAAAAATCCGACTGGTCAGACCGTGTGGAGGCCACGAAAATCGGCATGGGTCCCTGTGACCGGGGTGCCATCGGCCACAAGGCCGCGAAAATGATGAAGCGTTCCAAGGCCATCGAGGAGCGACGGGAGCGGGCGGTAGAGGAGAAGTCGAAGCTCCTCCACAACATCGAGCGGGACGAGGAGCTGAAGCTCTCCCCCCTGACCCCCCGCCCGGGACGGCTCGTCTCTCTACGGGACGTGTCGGTGGACTTCGGGGACGGGCCCGTGTGTCAAAAGGTGACCTTTGAGCTTGAGTCCGGCGACCGGGCGGCCCTGACGGGGCCCAACGGGTGCGGAAAGACCAGCGTTTTGAGGCTTATTTTGGGCGACAGTGTGCCGTTTTCCGGCGAGCTCCGGGCGGTCTCGGGGCTGAGGATCTCATACGTGAGCCAGGATACCTCCGATCTTCGCGGGAGTCTTCGGGCCTACGCCGAGGGCTTCGACATCGACAGGTCCGTTTTCCAGTCCATCTTGCGCAAGCTGGGCTTTGAGCGAGTCCAGTTTGAAAAGCCTCTTGAAAGCTGGTCCCAGGGCCAGAAAAAGAAGCTCCTGCTGGCCAGAAGTCTCTGTGAGACCGCCCACCTCTACGTGTGGGACGAGCCCCTAAACTACGTGGACGTCATATCCCGTATGCAGATAGAGGAGCTCCTTAAAAAATACCGCCCCACCATGCTCTTTGTGGAGCATGACAGGGCGTTTACGGAAAATATCGCCACGAAGGTAATAAGGATGTGACCGGTTTACCGGAGCGAGCCTATAAGCGCCTCGGCGGTGAGTATGCCGTCTATGGCGGCGGATGTTATACCTCCGGCGTAGCCGGCGCCCTCGCCGCAGGGCCAGAGGCCACGGATCGGCGACTGGCGGGTCACGTCGCGAAGTACGCGCACCGGTGAGCTTGAGCGGCTCTCCACGGCGGTGAGCACCGCGCCGGGGTCGGCAAAGCCGGGCATACGTCGGTCAAATTCCGGCAGGGCAAGCTCAAGGGTATCCGTTATCCTTTTGGGCAGTACCCCGTGAAGGTCTGTATATTTCACACCCGGCCTGTATGTGGGCGTGACCGACGGTTCGGCCCCCGGGCCGAGGAAGTCCCCGACAGTCTGAACCGGGGCGAAATAGTTGCCGCCTCCGGCCTCAAAGGCGCGCCTTTCCAGCTCCCGCTGCCACCTCATGCCGCCCAGGGGGCCGGGATACGGAAAGTCCGAGGGGTCGAGGCCCACCAGCAGGGCGGAGTTGGCGTTCTCGCCGCCGCGGCCCGAGTAGCTCATGCCGTTGGTACAGACCATGCCGGGCTCCGACGCCGCGGCCACCACGTACCCGCCGGGGCACATGCAGAAGGTGTAGGCCGAGCCGGCGGCCGTGTGGGCCACGAGCTTATAGTCCGCCGCTCCCAAGGTCTTAAGTCCCGCGAAGGGGCCGTACTGTATGGCGTCGACGCGGCGCTGAAGGTGCTCGATCCTGGCGCCCATGGCAAATGCCTTGGGCTCCATGGGGACCCCGGCGCGCTCCAGCGTCTCCAGCGTGTCCCTGGCGCTGTGGCCCACGGCCAGGATGAGGCTTTCGCAGGGCAGCTCATAGCTGTCGTTCACCGTGACGGCCGTGACGCGGCCGCCTACGGTCCTAAATCCGGTGAGGCGGGAGGTGAAGCGCACGTCGGCGCCCAGGGAGATGACGTGCTCCCTGAGGGCCCGGACCACCACCTTCAGCCGGTCGGTGCCCACGTGGGGCTTGGCGTCATAGGCCACGTTCTTCCTGGCCCCGAAGCGCACGAAGGTATCAAGGACATAGCCGATCCTGGGGTTTTTGATGCCGGTGTTGAGCTTGCCGTCGGAAAAGGCCCCGGCTCCGCCCTCGCCGAACTGGACGTTGGACTCGCCGTCCAGGGGCCCGCTGGTCCAGAACGCCTCCACGGATCTTGTCCGGGAGTCCACGTCCAGGCCCCGCTCCAGCACTATCGGCCTGAGACCGGCCTCGCTCAGGACCAGGGCGGCGAACATCCCGGCGGGGCCGAAGCCCACGATGACCGGGGGATTTTCCGGTGTCTTTGACGGCCTCGGCGGCGTATATTCGCAGTTTTCCGCCAGTGATATGTTACTTTTCCCCTTCGGCGGCGTATCCCCATCCACGTCCACCGTGTAGATGACGCGCACGTCGTTTTTTCTCCGCGCGTCCACGGACCGGCGGCGTATCCTGATCTCGCCCAGGGCGCTGTCGGACAGCTGTAAGCTTTTTGACACCGCCCGTCTGAGGGCGTCCTCTCCGTCCTCACGGGCCGGGAGGGATATGTCGCGGATCCTGATCATACGCCGCCCAGCCTTCCCGCCAGGCGTCCGCTGGACCAGGCCCACTGGAGGTTATACCCGCCGCAGTCCCCGTCCACGTCCAGGACCTCGCCGCAGATGAAAAGGCCCGGCGCCAGGCGGCTCTCCATGGTCTCGGGGTCCACCTCGCCGGTGCGTATGCCCCCGGCGGTGACCTGCGCGCCGTTCATGCCCATACTGCCGGTTACCTTGAGCTCCGTGCTCTTGACGGCCCGGGCCACGCGGCCTATGTCCTCCTCTGTGAGCTTCGCCACCGGCATCGCCAGGGGGTAGCCAAGGCGGGTGACGACGGTGCGGCCTATCTTGTTGTGGACCGTTCCGGTGAGGAGATTTTCCGCCGTGAGCGAGCTTTCAAGGCGGGCTCTCAGCATGTCCGTCAGCTCCGACAGCCCCACGTCGCGCAGAAGGTCCAGCCGCGCCGAGCACTCCCCCGCCGTGACGGCGGCCCGGGACACGTCGAACACCGCGGGGCCAGATATGCCGTAGTCCGTGAACTGTATCTCCCCCTCGCCGGCGGCCACGGTCCGGCCGCGGCTGATTATCTCCACCCGGCCGTCGGCCCGGACGCCCTTCAGGGGCCTGGTGAAGGAATTATCCGTGCGGAGCTGTACCAGCGACGGGTACAGCCTCGTCCTCGTATGTCCCAGGCGGGCCAGTAGCGTATACCCCGCCTCACTGCCGCCGACGTTGCCGCCCGCGGCCCCTCCGGCGGCGACGATGACCCTGTCCGCGAAAAGCTCCTCCGTATCCGACATGACCCGAAAGCCCCCATTCTCCGGGCGGATCTCGTGGGCGAAGAACTCGCACCGGAGCTCCACGCCCAGGTCCGCGGCCTGAAGGCGCAGTACGTCCACCACACTGCCGGCCTGGTCGGAGTGGGGATAGACCCGCCCGGAGGCCTCGGCCACGGTGATGAGGCCCATGCGGCGGAAAAGCTCCAGCGTGTCCCCCACCCCAAAGCGCCTCAGGGCGGGTATGACGAACTCCGGGTCCTCGCCGTGGTAGTGCTCGACGCCCATATTAAGATTTGTAAGGTTGCACCGGCCGTTGCCGGTGACGGCCAGCTTCCGCCCCACCCGGGGGGCCCGCTCCAGGACCGTGACCCGGTTGTCACGGGCGGCGGTTACGGCCGCCATCAGTCCCGCGGCGCCGCCGCCTATAACGATGACCTTCATTTTATCACTCCCTCCCGCCGGACCGCTGTCCGCCGGAATGTCTCACCTTTTCCCCGTCGCCTCCAGCTCGCCGATGGCTATGTCCCGATCGTGGCGGATGGGCTTCCAGCGCACGCGCATGAAAAGGGACGCAAGGGCGATAAAGGGCCCGATGATGTCGAAAAACGGCCACAGCAGGGTATACAGCGCAAGCTTTCCGCCCGAGCACCTTATGTGCGGCCGCTCACGGATGGCCAGCAGCGCGCCGACCACCGCCAGAGATAGCCAGGAGGCCCCCAGGCCCTTCAAAAGCGCCGGCAGGGCGGCGGGTATGTCGGTGAGGATAAAGCCGCGGACCCCCGAGGCCGCGATGCCGGTGGCGGCGAATATCACAAGCGACAGCGCCGAGTATATGACGGAGATTATGGCGTTGGGCAATATGTAAAAGAACATGTCGTAGCAGGAAAATTTCCGCTCCTTACACCGGAACATGCCGGCGATGAGCTTGGGGAAGATGATGAAGAAGCAGGCCAGCCTCCCCTTCACCCAGCGGAGCCTCTGGCGGAGCATGACCGGGACGGTGTAGGGCTGCTCGTCAAAAAATTCCGCCGACTCGCAGTACTGTATCTTCCTGCCCTGGGCTATCTGGGTGAGGCAGAACTGGGTGTCCTCCGTAAGGCACGTCCAGTGCCAGCCGTCCTTCAGGATGGAGGACGCCACCACATAGCCCGTCCCGGCGATGTGGGTGCTGAGATGGAAGAAATTCCGGGGCCGGTGCAGGTACATGGTGCTCTGATAGAAGTGGAAGCCGTAGGCGGCGGAGATGAAATTCGTGTCAAAATTCTTGGTGTTCCTGTAGCCCACGGCAATGTCGCCGCACTGGTCGAAGGCCTTGTTTATCTCGGTGACGTAGTTTTTCGCCAGAAGGTTGTCCGCGTCGAAGAACAGATACCCGTCCACGCTCTCTATGCCGTAGTCCCGGTCTATCTGCTCAAAGAGGTACTCCAGGGCCCAGCCCTTCCTGGCGTGCTCCGGGTCGTGGCGCTCGTAGACGATGGCGCCCTTCTCCCGGCAGAGGCTCGCTGTGCCGTCGGAGCAGTTGTCCGCCACCACGAACACCCGCAAAAGTGAGGGGTCGTAGTCCTGAAGCCTGATGCTGTCCAGAAGATGCCCGATGACCCGCTCCTCGTTCCGGGCGGAGATCACGATGGCGTAGGAGTGGTCCTTCCGGGCCTTCGGGAGAGGCCGCGGCCTTGTGAAAAAGCCGACTATGGCGAAAAGGACGTGGTACAGGTTTAGTATGCCGTATATAAGCACGATGTATTTTACGACTTGGCCCATTTGGTCGGTCTCCTTCGTGGGATCAGTAAATGATGAAAGATTATAGCATAACGCCCCCACTGTGTCAAACAGCCGGCCGGAAACGCCTTGCGTACCGGTCGCCCCGGGGCGGAGAGGTCAAAATAAAGCTCCCGCCTGCCAATAGGCCCGCGGGAGCTCTGCTTTTATATTTCGGCGATCACTTCGACCTCGACGAGGACGCCCTTGGGAAGGTCCTTGACAGCCACGCAGCTGCGGGCGGGCTTTCCGGTGAAGTACTTCGCGTATACCCCGTTGAAGGTGGCAAAGTCCCCGATGTCTGCCAGGAAGCAGGTGGTCTTTACGGCCTTTGAGTAATCGGAGCCCGCGGCCCTCAGGACCTGGCCCAGGTTGCGCATGACCTGCTCGGTCTGGGCCTCGATGCCGGCGGCCTCCACGTTGCCGGTGGCGGGATCAATGGGGATCTGGCCCGAGGTGAAAACGAATGACCCGGCCACGACGGCCTGGGAATAGGGGCCGATGGCGGCGGGGGCGAGGTCGGTATGTACTGTGCTTGACATTGTAAAACTCCTTTCAGACGTGGAAGATCACTCGTCGATGAGCTTGAAGCCGTGGTCCTTCAGGGACCTGCGGATGGCCTTTATGTGGTCGAAGTTGCGTGTCTCCAGCTCAAGTCTCAGATAACAGCCGTTAATATCTGAGCCCTCGTTGGCGTGCTCGTAGTGGACGGACACCACGTTGCCGCCCTCCCGGGCGATGTATCCCGCCACCTTTTCAAGCTGTCCCGGCTTGTCCACGAGCTCGATGGTCAGCTGGCACCGGCGGCCGGACATGAGAAGGCCCCGGTCGATGACGCGGGAGAGGATGGACACGTCCACGTTGCCCCCGGACAGCAGGCACACGACCTTCTTGCCCTTTATGGGGACCTTGTTGAACATGGCGGCGGCCACGGCGCTGGCTCCCGCGCCCTCGGCCACCAGCTTCTGCTGTTCCATGAGGGCCAGGATTGCGGCGGCGATCTCGTCGTCCGTCACGGTGACCACGTCGTCCACGTATTTGCTCGTCAGGGCGAAGGTGTTCTCCCCCGGGGTCTTGACGGCGATGCCGTCGGCGATGGTTGACACGGCGGGGAGGTGGACGATCTCCCTGTTTTTAAGGGAGCTTACCATACTTGGCGCTCCGGCGGCCTGTACGCCGTAGACCTTCACATTTGGGTTCAGGGCCTTCACGGCGAAGGCCACGCCGGAAATGAGCCCGCCGCCCCCCACGGGGACGATGACGGCGTCCATATCCGGAAGCTGCTCCATGAGCTCAAGGCCGATGGTGCCCTGGCCCTCGATGACGAGCTCGTCGTCAAAGGGGTGGATGAAGGTGTAGCCCTCCTCGTCCCGGAGCTTCAGGGCCCGCTCATAGGCGTCGTCATAGACGCCCTCAACTAAAACCACCTGGGCGCCGTAGCTCTTGGTGGCCTCCACCTTTGAGATGGGCGCGCCGTCGGGAAGGCATATGACCGCCTTTATCCCGGCCTTCTGGGCGGCCAGGGCCACGCCCTGGGCGTGGTTCCCGGCGGAGCAGGCGATGACGCCCCGGGCCTTCTCCTCGTCGCTGAGCTGGCTTATCTTGTAATACGCGCCACGGACCTTGAAGGAGCCCGTGATCTGCAAATTCTCGGTTTTCAAATAGACCTCCGCCCCCTCGTTTATGTGTGGGGCGTAGATGACGTCCGTGTCCCGGATGGCCTCCTTCAGGACATAGCGGGCGTGGTAGATCTTATCAAGCGTTATCACTTTTCTTCCTCCATAGGCGCGGACAGGATGCTGTCGGTGAATTGCTCCGCGGCTCTTGGCGTCATGCCGCCGCGCCTGAGCGCGAAGGCGCAGGCCCGGACGTCCAGGTCGGCGGTCTCAGGTATGCCCTTCTTGGCGCACAGCTCGTGGACGATGCGCAGATAGAGCTGCTTTGGCGGCTTGGTGAAGAGTATGGTCAGGCCGAAGCGGTCGCTGAGGGCCACGGTGTCCTGGATGGTGTCGTTTATGTGTACGTCGTCCCCGTCCCGGTCGGACATGCTCTCTTTTACGAGATGCCGGCGGTTGGAGGTGGCGTATATGACGGTGTTCGGGGCCTTGACGCTGACGGAGCCCTCCAATATGGCCTTCATGGCCGAGAAGGTGTCGTCGTTTTTCTCAAAGCTCAGATCGTCGATGAAGAGGATGAATTTAAGGGGGTTATCCCGCAGGTGCTCCATTATGGCGGGGATGTGGGTTATCTCGGACTTGGGTACCTCGATGAGCCTCAGGCCCTGGGGGGATAAGAGATTTGCCACGGCCTTTATGGAGCTTGATTTCCCCGTCCCGGCGTCGCCGATGAGGAGGGCGTTGGCCGCGGGCAGGTCCCGGAGGAGCGCCCGGGTGTTGTCCAAAAGCTGGCTCCGCTCCCGCTCATAGCCCACAAGGTCACCTATATTCGTCCTGTCCGGGGTGTGGACCGGGCGTATCTCGCCGTCCACCACCCGGAACATGGTGTGGCGGGCGTACTGGCCGTATCCGGTGAAGCGTATCCTGGCAATGCGCTTTTCAAACTCCGCGGCGAAGTCCAGCTTCTCGGACTCAAACCCGGGAAGGTACCCGGCAAAGCCGATGAGCCGCCGGAAATCCTCGGCCGTCAGGTCCGAAAGCTCCTGAAATACGCCAAGCTCCCCCTCCACGGCGTTTTGAAGGGCGGATGGTATGGGCTCGCCCCGGGATCTCAATATCACGTACTGATTTTCGTCCTCGGCGGCGGCGTTCAGCAGGTAGCGGCTCAGGTCGTAGCCCCGGTCATAGAGGGCGGCAACGAAGTCGGCGTATTTCTCCACCCGCTCCGATTCGTCACCCTCGCACTCGAAAAACGCCCTGAGCGCCCGGAGCACCGGGCCGTTTGTAATACCGCGGAACACGACGACGGACGCCAGGCGCGCCGCGGCGGTGGGAAGGTCCTTGAGCATATCAGAGCCTCTCTATCACGGCGTCGGTCATGGCCTCGGTCCCCAGAGGGGTCTTGCCGGAGGCGCCGACGATGTCCGCGGTGCGAAGGCCGTCATTCAGCGCCCTGTCCACGGCGTTTTCAATGGCGTCGGCCTCGGCGGCAAGGTCGAAGGAATAGCGGAGCATCATGGCCGCCGAGAGGATGGTGGCGATGGGGTTTGCTATGCCCTGGCCCGCGATGTCCGGGGCGGAGCCGTGGATGGGCTCGTACATGCCCCGGGTGGTCTCGTTCAGGGACGCCGAGGGGAGCATACCGATGGAGCCCGTTATCTGACTTGCCTCGTCGGAGAGGATGTCCCCGAACATGTTGGAGGTGACGATGACGTCGAATTGGGCGGGGTTTTTCACAAGCTGCATGGCGGCGTTATCCACCAGCACGTCACGAAGCTCAATATCCTTATAGTCTCTCTCGCCGATCTCGTGGACGGTCTTTCGCCAGAGGCGGCTTGTCTCAAGGACGTTGGCCTTGTCGATGGAGCTGACCTTGCCATGGCGCTTTTTGGCGGTCTCGAAGGCCACACGGGCGATGCGCTCTATCTCGAAGCGGGAATAGCACTCGGTGTCGTAGGCCTCCTCGCCGTACTTGCCCTCCCGGTAGCCCCGGTCGCCGAAATATATGCCTCCGGTGAGCTCCCGGACGATCATAATGTCAAAGCCGTCGCGCACGATGTCGGGCCTCAGCGGGCAGTCGCCGGAGAGGGCCGGATAGAGCTTTGCCGGCCGCAGGTTCGTAAAGAGCCCCAGGGCCGCCCGTATGCCCAGAAGGGCCTTCTCGGGCCGCAAATTCCCCGGGAGAGTGTCCCACTTGGGGCCGCCCACCGCGCCTAAAAGGACGCTGTCGGAGTTAAGACATCCGTCCACAGTTTCCTTGGGCAGAGGCTCGCCGGTGGCGTCTATGGCCGCGCCGCCGATGAGGTATGGTGTGAAGCTGAAGGTGTGGCCGTACTTTTTGCCCACGGCCTCAAGGACGCGCACGGCGCTGTCCACGATCTCCGGGCCGATGCCGTCGCCCCGGAGGAGGGCGATGTTGTAGTTCATAAAAATCACCTTATCATAAGATTGCCGCGTCTATACGGCTTTGCCTGATTTACGCGATTATGCCGCTCTTCGCGGCGTTCACCAGTCCCCCGGCGGCGATGATGTTCTGGATAAACTCCGGGAAGGGCTCCGCGGTGAAGGCCTCACGGGTGGTAAGGTCCATGATGAGGCCGCTGTCCAGGTCCGCCTCCACGGTGTGGCCCTCCTCTATGGCCTCAGCGGCCTCGGGGCACTCGACGATCGCAAGGCCGATGTTTATGGCGTTGCGGTAGAAGATGCGGGCGAAGCTCTTGGCTATGACGAGGCTAATGCCGCTGGCCTTTATGGCGATGGGGGCGTGCTCACGGGAGGAGCCGCAGCCGAAATTCTCGCCGCCGACTATGATGTCGCCGTCAGTTATCTTGTCGTGGAAGCTCCCGTCTATGTCCTCCATGCAGTGGGCGGCCAGCTCCTTGGGGTCGCTGGTGTTCAAATACCTTGCGGGGATGATGACGTCGGTATCCACGTTGTCGCCGTATTTGACGACTTTACCTGTGCATTTCATTTCACTACCTCCTCGGCGGAAGCTATTTTGCCCATTATGGCGCTGGCGGCGGCGGTGGCGGGGCTGGCGAGGTACACCTCGCTGTCAACGTGGCCCATGCGGCCCACGAAGTTGCGGTTCGTGGTGGATACGCACCTCTCGCCCTCGGCCAATATGCCCATGTAGCCGCCAAGGCACGGCCCGCAGGTGGGTGTGGACACCACACAGCCGGCCTCGATGAAGTCCCTGATGAACCCGGCCTCCAGGCACCGCAGATATATGTCCTGCGTGGCGGGGATGATTATCGCCCGGACGTTTTTGGCCACCTTGCGGCCCCTTATGATGTCGGCGGCCTCCTTCATGTCCTTGAAAAGGCCGTTGGTGCAGGAACCGATGACCACCTGGTCTATCCTTATATCCCCGATCTCGTCCACGGTCCTTGTGTTCTCGGGAAGGTGCGGGAAGGCCACGGTGGGGCGGAGCTTATTTAAGTCTATCTCATAGACCGCGTCGTACTTGGCGTCCTCGTCGGCCTTGAAAACGCGTATCTCGCGCTTCGCGTGTTCCTTTTCATAGGCCAGCGTCACGTCGTCCACCTCGAAGATGCCGTTTTTCGCCCCGGCCTCGATGGCCATGTTGCAGACGGTGAGCCTGTCGGGCATACTCAGGGAGTGGGCGCCGGTGCCGGTGAACTCCATGGACTTATACCGGGCGCCGTCCACGCCGATCATGCCGATAATATGTAGAATGACGTCCTTGCCGGAAACGTATTTCGGCAGGGAGCCGGTGAGTACGAATTTGATGGCGGAGGGGACCTTGAACCAGGCCTTGCCGGTGGCCATACCGAAGGCCATGTCCGTGGAGCCCACGCCGGTGGAGAAGGCCCCGAGAGCGCCGTAGGTGCAGGTGTGGGAGTCCGCGCCGATGGCCACGTCGCCTGTGACCACAAGGCCCTCCTCGGGGATAAGGGCGTGCTCTATGCCCATCCTTCCCACGTCAAAGAAGCTCTCCAGCTTCTGCTCCGAGGCGAAGTCCCGGCAGCACTTGCACTGCTGGGCGGCCTTTATGTCCTTGTTGGGGACGAAGTGGTCCATGATAAGTGTGACGTTGTCGGGGTTCGCCACCTTGTCAAACCCCATCTTTTTAAATTCCCGGATAGCCACCGGGGAGGTTATGTCATTGCCGTGGATGCGGTCGAGCTTGCAGAGTATGAGCTGGCCCGCCTCTACGCTCTCAAGTCCCGCGTGGGCGGCCAGTATCTTCTGGGACATTGTCATGGGCATGGGTGTCACATCCTTTTTCGCGTGTTTTGACCTGTCCCCGGGGCCGGTGCGGGCCCCGGGGAGGATTTGATTATCGCTTGTTGATTATCGCGCCCTTGTCGGCGGAGCTGACCTGCTGGGCGTAACGCTTGAGGTAGCCGGTGATGTCGGTTTTGACCTGTGGCTTTTCGGAGGCTTTACGCTTCGCTATCTCCTGGTCGCTGACCTTCAGGGTGATGGAGTGGGCGGGGATGTCGATGGAGATAAGGTCGCCCTCATGGACATAGGCGATGAGGCCGCCGGAGGCCGCCTCGGGGCTCACATGTCCGATGGACGCGCCACGGGTGGCGCCGGAGAAGCGGCCGTCGGTTATGAGGGCCACGGTCTTGTCGAGTCCCGCGCCCGCTATGGCGGAGGTGGGGTTCAGCATCTCCCGCATACCGGGTCCGCCGGCGGGGCCCTCATAGCGGATGACGATAACGTCACCGGGGTTGATGCCGCCGTCGTAGATGACCTTTATGGCCTCCTCCTCGCTGTTGAATACCCTGGCGGGGCCCTCGTGCTGAAGCATCTCGGGGGCCACGGCGGATCTCTTCACCACACAGCCGTTCTCGGCCAGGTTCCCGAAGAGGACGGCGATGCCGCCGGTCTGGGAGTAGGGGTTGTCGATGGGCCGGATGATCTCCGGATTTAAATTCTCCGCGTCCGCTATGTTCTCACCCAGGGTCTTGCCCGTGCAGGTCATAACGGAGGTGTCGATGAGGTTTTTCTTTGAAAGCTCCTTTAAGACGGCGTAGACGCCGCCGGCCTCGTTGAGGTCCTCCATGTATGTGGGGCCCGCCGGGGCCAAATGGCAGAGGTTCGGCGTCCGGGCGCTTATCTCGTTTGCCATCTTCAGGTCAAATTCCACGCCGCACTCGTTGGCGATGGCCGGCAGGTGGAGCATGGAGTTTGTAGAGCACCCCAGGGCCATATCGGCGGTGAGGGCGTTGCGGATGGCGGCGGCGGTCATAATGTCCCGGGCCCGGATGTTCTTCCTGACAAGCTCCATCACCTGCATACCGGCCCTTTTGGCAAGGCTAATGCGGGCGGAGTAGGCCGCCGGGATGGTGCCGTTGCCGCGAAGGCCCATACCCAGGACCTCGGTCAGGCAGTTCATGGAGTTGGCGGTGTACATGCCGGAGCAGGAGCCGCAGGAGGGGCAGGTCTTGCACTCGTATTCCCGGAGCTTTGCCTCGTCTATCTTTCCGGCGGAGTAGGCACCAACGGCCTCGAACATGCTGGAGAGGCTGGTCTTGTGGCCGTCCACCCGGCCGGCCAGCATGGGCCCGCCTGATACGAACACGGTGGGCAGATTGAGCCGGGCCGCGGCCATGAGTAAGCCGGGGACGTTCTTGTCGCAGTTTGGTATCATCACCAGGCCGTCAAAGCCGTGGGCCATGACCATGCACTCGGTGGAGTCAGCGATGAGGTCACGGGTGACGAGGGAGTACTTCATCCCCACGTGGCCCATGGCGATGCCGTCGCACACGGCGATGGCGGGGAAAACTATGGGTGTGCCTCCGGCCATAGCCACGCCCGTCTTTACGGCCTCGGTGATCTTGTCTAAGTTCATATGTCCCGGGACTATCTCGTTATAGGAGCTGACTATACCGATAAGCGGCCGCTGAAGCTCCTCGTCCGTAAGCCCCAGGGCGTAATACAGCGACCTGTGCGGGGCGTTGCCAAAGCCGTTGACTACTGTGTCTTTTATCATTGTGGTTTTTCCTTTCTTAAAACTTGGAAGGTGTCACCAAAACTCAATTTTTAAATATTTTTCGCAAGGACATGCGCCTTGCGAAAAATCCCTCTTGTTTTGCGGAGTGTGTGGCCCTTCGGGCCATGCGCGGAGCAAAACGGCAGGAATAAATTTTTGAATTTCGCAAAATTCAAAAATTTATTCCGCACGTCTCCCCTTGGCATTGAAAGGCCGCTTTGCGGCCTTTCAAGCCAGCTTTTTTAGTTGTTGATGAGCTTGTCCTCGTCGGACCAGCTGTACAGCTTGCGGATCTCGGCGCCGACGATCTCGCTGGGGTGCTCGGAGGCCTTCTTGCGCATGGCGTTGAAGTGGACCTGAGCTCCGGCGTCGGACATGTCGAGGAGGAACTCCTTGGCGAAGGTGCCGTCCTGGATGTCGGAGAGGATCTTCTTCATGGTCTTTTTGGTCTCCTCGGTGATGAGCTTGGGACCGGTGACATAGTCGCCGTACTCGGCGGTGTTGGAGATGGAGTAGCGCATCCCGGCGAAACCGGACTGATAGATGAGGTCCACGATGAGCTTCATCTCATGGATGCACTCAAAATAGGCGTTCCTGGGGTCATAGCCGGCCTCGCAAAGGGTCTCGAAGCCCGCCTGCATCAGGGCGCAGACGCCGCCGCAGAGGACCGCCTGCTCGCCGAAAAGGTCCGTCTCGGTCTCGGTGCGGAAGGTGGTCTCAAGGACGCCGGCCCTCGCGCCGCCGATGCCCAGAGCGTAGGCAAGGCCGATGTCCCAGGCGTCGCCGGTGGCGTCCTGCTCCACGGCGATAAGGCAGGGCACGCCCTTGCCGGCCTGATACTCGGATCGAACGGTGTGGCCGGGGCCCTTGGGGGCGATCATAATGACATTCACGTTCTTCGGGGGCTTGATGCAGCCGAAGTGGATGTTGAAGCCGTGGGCGAAGGCCAGGGTCTTGCCCTCGGTGAGGTTGGGCTCGATGCTCTCCTTGTAGAGCTTGGCCTGCTTCTCGTCGTTGATGAGGATCATAATGATGTCGGCGTTCTTGGCGGCCTCGGCGGCGGTCATAACCTTCAGGCCCTGAGCTTCCGCCTTGGCCCAGCTCTTGGAGCCCTCATAAAGGCCAACGATGACGTTGACGCCGCTGTCCTTCAGGTTCAGCGCGTGGGCGTGGCCCTGGGAGCCGTAGCCGATGATGGCCACGGTCTTGCCGTCCAGCCTGCGAAGGTCGCAGTCCTGCTCGTAGAAAATCCTGTTCATGGTGACTATCTCCTTTTAAAATGTATTGTTGATATGTTTTGCGGCGTGAGCCGTAGAAAGCTTAGTTTATGTCCTCGGACTCCAGGATCGACCCGCCGCCCTTCTGAAGCGCCACCACGCCGGTGCGGCAGAGCTCGATGATGCCGAGGGGCTTTATCATCTCGATAAGGGCGTCTATCTTGTCCGGGGTGCCGGTGACCTCGATGCACAGGGCCTCCACGGAGTAATTAATGATCTTCGCCTTGAAGATGTCCAGTGCCGACAGGACGCGCTGGTGGTTGTCGGGGTCGTTCTTTATCTTGACAAGCACCAGCTCCCGCTCGATGGCGTCTATCTCCTCCAAAAGCTCCACCTTCTTTACGTTGAAGAGCTTACGGAGCTGATTTAGCATCTGGGCCCGGGCGTAGCCGTCGCCGGACATGGTGATGGTTATGCGGCTATACTCCGGGGACTCGGTGACGCCCACGGTGAGGGAGTCGATATTGAAGCCCCGGCGGGTGAACATGCTGGTGACGCGTGTCAGGACGCCGAACTTGTTTTCAACGTAAACGGCGATAACGAACTTGTTTCCCTTGTTCTCGGCCACGGCTCAGCCCTCCTTCTTCACGGTGATGATGTCGTCGATGGCGCCGCCGGGAGGCAGCATGGGCAGGACGAACTCGTCCTTGTCGATGAGGCAGTCGATGACGGTGACGTCGTCGGAGTGTATGGCCTTTTCAAACGCCGCATCAAACTCCGCGGGGGTCGCGGCCCGGACGCCCTTTGCCCCGAAGGCCTCGGCCAGCTTCACAAAGTCCGTCTTGCGCACATCAAGGTTCGTGTCCGCGTAGTGGTGGTTGAAGAAGAGCGTCTGCCACTGGCGGACCATGCCGAGGGTCTTGTTGTCGATGAGGACGACGGTCACGGGCACGTGATATGTGACGGCGGTGGCCAGCTCATTTAAATTCATTCCGAAGCTCCCGTCGCCGGTGATGAGCACCGTGCGCTCCCCGGTGCCCACGGCGGCGCCGATGGCGGCGCCCAGGCCGAAGCCCATGGTGCCCAGGCCCCCGGAGGAGATCATCTTGCGGGGCTTTTGGAACTTTATATACTGGGCGGCCCACATCTGGTGCTGGCCCACGTCGGTGGCCACGGGGGTGTAGGCGGTCTTATACTTGTTTACGGTCTCCATGACCTTCAGGGGCGTGAGGAGCTTGGGGTCGTCCACGATGAAGCTTATCTCCTTGTCCCGCAGGTCCTCGATGTGGTCCATCCAGTCCATGTGGTTCGCCTCGTGTACCGAGTCGATGAGCTCCCTGAGGGCCACGGCGATGTCGCCGCAGATGCCGATGTCGGCGGTGATGTTTTTCGAGATCTCCGCGAAATCCGCGTCGATGTGGATGATATTCGAGTTTTTGGCGAATTTGGCCTTATTTCCCGTGGCCCTGTCGGAAAAGCGCGTACCGATGGCTATGATGAGGTCCGCGTCGTTGGAGGCCATGGAGCTTGCGTAGTGGCCGTGCATACCCTGCATCCCCAGGAACCTCGGGTGGTCGGAGGGCACCGCGGAGATGCCCATAAGGGAGCAGCCGATGACGGCGTCGATCTTGCCGGCAAGCTCAGTCACCAGGTCCCATGTCCTGGAGCCGATGACGCCGCCGCCTATGTGGATGAAGGGCCGGGACTTGGAGTTTATAAGGGCCGCGGCCTCGGCGATCTTCGTCCTCGAGGGCTCGCGCTGTGGGAAGGGCTCCGCCACGGGCTTTGGCTCATAGTCCGCCACGGCCGTCTGGATGTCCTTCGGGATGTCGATGAGCACCGGGCCCGGGCGGCCGGAGCGGGCGATGCGGAAGGCCTCCCGTATCTTGTCGGCCAGCTTCGTCACGTCGTGGATGAAGTAGTTGTGCTTTGTGATGGGCAGGGTTATGCCGGTGATGTCTATCTCCTGGAAGGAGTCGCGGCCTATAAGGTCCTGTGGGACGTTGCCGGTGATGGCCACCATGGGCACGGAGTCCAGCATGGCGGTGGCGATGCCGGTGACAAGGTTCGTGGCGCCGGGGCCGGAGGTGGCTATGACCACGCCCACCTTGCCTGTGGCCCGGGAATAGCCGTCGGCGGCGTGGGATGCTCCCTGCTCATGGGCGGTGAGGATGTGGTGTATCCTGTCACCGGCCTCGTATATTGCGTCGTAGAGGTTCAGGACCTGACCGCCGGGGTAGCCGAACACGTCGGTCACGCCCAGCTCGATCAGGGTCTCAACGACGATCTGTGCTCCTGTAAGTTTCATATGCTTCTCCAATCTACGGTCGTCGCGCGAATTTCGGCGATCGGCTTATTTATTCTCCAGCAGCTGGTTCACGGCGGACACCAGGGCCTTTATGGAGCTGACGATTATATCGCGGCTGATGCCCACGCCCCAGTACATATCGCCTGACTGTGACTTGATGCCCACGTAGCTGGCGGCCTTGCTGGTGGAGCCCTCCTCCAGGGCGTGCTGGGTATAGACCTCCAGGCTGTACGGCTGGTCGATGACCATCTTCACCGCGTTGCTGACGGCGTCGAGGCGGCCGTTGCCGAAGGCCGTGACCTTCTGCTTTACGCCCTTATAGAGCACGGTCACCGTGGCGGTAATGCCGTCGGGCTCCTGGATGTAGTGGGCCTCGGGGACGTTCATAACGGACTTCACGTTCACGTATTTCTCCGTGAAGATGTCGTATACCTCCTGGGCCGAAAGCTCCCGGTGTTCCCGGTCGGAGATGCCCTTTATCTGATAACCGAAGGTCTCGCGCATCCTGGCGGGCAGGTTCATGTTGAACTGCTTTTCCAGGACGTAGCCTATGCCGCCCTTGCCGGACTGGGAGTTTATTCGGATGACGTCCGCCTCGTAAACTCTCCCCAGGTCCGTGGGGTCGATGGGCAGATACGGCACTGTCCAGGGATCAAGGGGGTGGGTCTCACGCCAGCGCATACCCTTGGCGATGGCGTCCTGATGGGAGCCGGAGAAGGCGGCAAACACCAAAGCCCCGGAGTAGGGCTGGCGCTCGTACACACGCATCCTCGTGACCTTCTCGTATATCCTGGTGATGGCAGGCAGGTCGGAAAAATCCAGCTCCGGGTCCACGCCCTGGGAGTACATGTTCAGCGCCAGGGTGATGATGTCCACGTTGCCGGTGCGCTCGCCGTTGCCGAAGAGCGTCCCCTCGACTCTCTCCGCCCCGGCCAGTATGCCCATCTCGGTGTCCGCGATGGCACAGCCCCGGTCGTTGTGGGGGTGTAGCGACACGATCACGCTGTCACGGTAGTTCAGGTTCTTGCACATGTACTCTATTTGGGAGGCGTACACGTGGGGCATGGAGTGGCTCACCGTCACGGGCAGGTTATATATGACCTTCTTCTCCGGCGTGGGCTTCCACACCTCCGAAACGGCGTTGCATATCTCCAGCGCGAACTCGGGCTCCGTGCCGGTGAAGCTCTCCGGCGAGTACTCAAAGCGGAAATTGCCGGGTGTCGCCGCGGCGTACTCGTTGAAGAGCCTGGCGCCGGATACGGCTATGTCGATGATCTCCCGCTTCGATTTTTTGAATACCTGCTCCCGCTGGGCCACGCTTGTAGAGTTATAAAGATGTACGATGGCGTTCTTACAGCCGGACACGGCCTCGAAGGTCTTTTTTATTATGTGCTCCCTGGACTGGGTGAGCACCTGTATCGCCACGTCGTCGGGGATCATGTCCCGCTCGATAAGGGTCCGGCAGAACTCATACTCCGTGTCGGAGGCGGCCGGGAAGCCCACCTCGATCTCCTTGAAGCCTATCTTGACAAGGAGCTCGAAAAACTCCAGCTTCTCCTCCAGGCTCATGGGGATTATGAGGGCCTGGTTGCCGTCCCGCAGGTCCACGCTGCACCAGGTGGGGGCCTTCTCGATGTGATCTTTCTTCATCCAGTCGGAGTAGTCGCCCTCCGGGATGAAATACTGCCGGGTATACTTTTCAAAGCCTTTCATAATTTTCCCTTTCCGGTATTTTTGGGTACAAAAAAAGCCTCTTCTTACCCAAAATACTCTCAAATATTTCAGGATCAAAGAGACGAAAGAAACTTCCGCGGTACCACTCTTCTTGGCGAATAACGCCCGCTCATCCCGCGTCCACTAACGCGGCCTCTCTGTAACGGGAGAACCCGGTATCCCCTACTTGCCTCGGCTTTCAGGTAACGGCTCAGGGAGGAGTTTGGCGGACGCCCGATACCGCTTCTCACCACACAGCGGCTCTCTGAGATCGACAGCGAACACCTTTGTTCCCATCACGGCCTTTTACTGATTGCATCAATAATACAACGGCATCTCAAATCTGTCAAGCGGGGATTTTTTCTTTTTACATTTTGGATAACAGGGACCCGAAATTTTTCGCCGATTGTGGTCAGTTTAATATACCCGCCACCAATTTTCCCCTCCGCGGCGGCGCGCGGAGGGGAAAATTGTCAATTATTTGCGCTGATCCATGGGGATGTATCTCTGGCGATTTGCGGCGGAGCGGTAGGCCGGGCGCATTATGCGGCCGGAGGTCATAAGCTCCTCCAGCCTGTGGGCGCACCAGCCGGACACCCGGGACACCACGAAAAGCGGCGTGTAGAGGTCCTGCGGGATACCGAGCATCTTGTATACTATGCCGGAATACAGGTCCACGTTGGCCGGTATTGGCATGGACATGTTCTTTCTGGCCATGAGCTTCGGTATACCCAGGCGCTCCACCCGCTCGGCGATGAGGTACTCATCCGAATAGCCCCTGTCCGCGGCCATCTCAGAGATCAGCTCCTTGAGCATGGCGGCCCGGGGGTCTGACACGGTGTAGACCGCGTGGCCCAGGCCGTAGATCTTGCCGGAGCGGTCGTTGGCCTGGCCGTCCAGGATCTTATCCAGGTACGCGCCTACCTCCTCGTCGTCCTTCGGGTCCTTCACGTTGTCCAGGATGTTGCCGATCATGGCCATGACGGCCTCGTTCGCGCCGCCGTGGAGGGGGCCCTTCAGCGAGCTTATGGCCGAGGCGATGGCCCCGTAGGTGTCGGCGCCGGTGCTGGTGACGGTGCGGCAGGTGAAGGTGGAGTTGTTACCGCCGGAGTGCTCGGCGTGGAGCATCATCAGCTGGTCTAAAAGCTTGGCCTCCTTATCGGTGTAGCTCTTGTCACGCCTCGCAAGCCGCAGGAAGTTCTCAGCCAGCGTGAGCTCCGACTTGGGGTTGTGTATATACAGTGACGCCCCGTCATAGTAGTGGCGCTTCATGGCGTAGGTGTGGGCCACGATGGTGGGCATACGGGCGATGAGCTCGATGGACTGGCGCAGGACGTTTGCCACCGAGGTGTCGTCGGGGTTGTCGTCGTAGGCGTAGAGGCTCAGAACCGCCCTGCCCAGGGCGTTCATAATGTTGCGGCTGGGCCGCTTCATAAGCTCGTTTTCGAAAAATCCCTCGGGGAGGGTCTTTGCCGCGGAGAGGATATGTATGAACCGCTCCTGCTGTTCGGCGGTGGGCAGAGTCCCGCAGAGCAGAAGATACGCCACCTCCTCGTAGCCGAAGGTGTCGGCCTTACGGTGGGCGTTGACTATGTCCTCCACGTCGAAGCCCCGGTAGAAGAGCTTGCCCTCGTGGGGGACCCTCTGGCCGTCCTCTATGTAATAGCCCCGAACGGAGCCGATCTTCGATACGCCCGCCACCACGCCGGAGCCGTCGGCGTTGCGAAGGCCGCGCTTGACGGAGTCGTCATACGCCCCCGCCGGGATACTGTATTCAGCTTTCAGCCTTTCGGTCAACAGCGCGGCGTACTCGCCGGAGGCCGTCGAATTTGCATTCATTTTGGTTCCTTCTTTCATTTTCCGGGGGCTCTTGTCCGGCAACTCCCGCCGGATACAGTAATTATTATAGACTCAGGACATACAAAATGCAAGTTCTATATACAAAAATTCATATTTGACTAAAAGCCGCCTTGAAAACACATATAACTTTTATGCAAACAAACAAAGAGGGGCTATTGAAACGCCGGCGGAAAGCTGGTATACTTTAAGAAAATAAACCGAGAGGTGATGTAATGATTACCCTGCATGACCGGGGGACCTTTTATATAGGCGGCAGGCCCGTGTACGACGGCGCCGGCCGGGACGCCTCCGAGGGCCGGAAAAAGACACTGGCCCACTCCATCTTATCCTCCCACGACAAGGGGACCGGCGGGAAGGACCTGCGCATCTGCTTTGACAGTCTCATCTCCCACGACATCACCTACGTGGGCATCATCCAGACGGCCAAGGGCAGTGGGCTTCGGCGCTTCCCGGTGCCCTACGCCATGACCAACTGCCACAACAGCCTTTGCGCCGTGGGCGGCACCATAAACGCCGACGACCACGCCTTCGGGCTCTCGGCGGCCCGGAAATACGGCGGCATATTCGTGCCCCCCTCCTTCGCCGTCATCCACCAGTACGCCCGTGAGGAGCTGGCCGGCTGCGGCAGGATGATCCTGGGCTCCGACAGCCACACCCGCTACGGGGCTCTGGGCACCATGGGCATCGGCGAGGGCGGCCCGGAGATAGTGAAGCAGCTTTTGGAGGCCACATACGACGTGGCCTATCCCAGGACGGTGCTTGTCTATCTCACCGGCGCGCCCCGGCGGGGCGTGGGGCCCCAGGACGTGGCCATCGCGCTGTGCGGCGCCACCTATAAAAATAACTTCGTCTTAAACTCCGTTCTGGAGTTTGCCGGCCCCGGCGTCAAGAGCCTCCCCATGGATTTCCGCATCGGCATCGACGTTATGACCACCGAGACCGCCTGCTTGAGCTCCATCTGGCAGACGGACGAGCAGGTGGAGGAATATTACCGCGTCCACGGTAGGCCCGAGGCCTATAAAAAGCTTGAGCCCGGCGAGGGGGCCTACTACGACGCCTGCGTGGAGATCGACCTTTCCTCCGTGGAGCCCATGATAGCCCTGCCCTTCCACCCCAGCGAGGCGTACACCGTCCGGGAGCTGAAGGCAAACTTCACGGACATACTCCGCGAGACGGAGAAGTCCGCCGAGGGCAAATTCAAGGGCAAGGTGAAGCTGGACCTTCTGAGCAAGGTGAGGGACGGCAAGCTGTATGTGGACCAGGGGGTCATAGCCGGGTGCTCCGGCGGCATGTACGACAACATAGCCGAGGCCGCGGCGATCTTGGAGTCCGGCGACATCGGCGCGGGGTATTTCGGCCTTACGGTGTATCCGCCCAGCCTACCCGTGGCCATGGAGCTTATGAATAACGGCGTGACTCAGCGCCTCACGGCCATGGGCGCGGTGTTCAAGCCCTGCTTCTGCGGGCCCTGCTTCGGCGCGGGGGACGTACCGGCAAACGGCGGGCTCTCCATCCGCCACTGCACCCGCAACTTCCCCAACCGCGAGGGCTCCAAGCCCGCGGAGGGACAGCTGTCCTGCGTGGCCCTGATGGATGCCCGCTCCATCGCCGCCACGGCGAGGAACGGCGGGGTGCTCACCGGCGCCGACGAGATAGACTACACGCCCCCCGAAAGCGTGGAGCGCAAATATGACAGGAGCGCCTATGACAAGCGTGTCTACAACGGCTTCGGGGATCCCCACCCGGAGGAGGAGCTGAGGCTCGGCCCCAACATCACCGAGTGGCCGGCCATCCCGGCGCTAAAGGAGAACATAGTCCTGGAGCTGGCCAGCGTCCTTCGGGACCCGGTGACCACCACCGACGAGCTCATCCCCTCCGGCGACACCTCCAGCTACCGGTCAAATCCCCTGAAGCTCGCCACCTTCGCCCTGTCCCGCCGGGACCCGGGTTACGTGCCCCGGGCAAACGCCATAGCGGAAAAGGGCAAAAGCGCGCCGGCCGGGGAGCTCCTGGCGGCCTATGAGAAGCTGGGCGTCACGGACATCGAAAATACCGCCTACGCCTCCGTCATCTTCGCCAACCGCCCCGGCGACGGCTCGGCAAGGGAGCAGGCGGCCTCCTGCCAGCGGGTCCTGGGGGGCGGGGCCAACATCTGCTACGAGTACGCCACAAAACGCTACCGCTCCAACTGCATAAATTGGGGCATGCTGCCCTTCAACATAGACGGGGATACCGATTTCCCCTATGAGGTAGGCGATCTTATCTACATCCCCGGCGTGAAAAAGGCCGTGGAGTCCGGCGTAAGGGAAATCCCCGCCAGGGTCCTCTCCGGCGGCAAGGTCACCGATATAACGCTGAGGCTCCCGGAGCTTACGCAGAAGGAGAGAGAAATAATTCTCGAGGGCTGCCTTATGAATTGGTATGCCGCCCAAAAGAAATGACTGAGGTGAACGGAAATGTCTAAGATAAAAATGAACCCCATCGTGGAGATGGACGGGGACGAGATGACCAGGGTGATCTGGCAGGAGATAAAGGACGAGCTTTTAAGTCCCTTCGTGGAGCTGAGCACCGAGTACTACGACCTGGGCCTTCCCAACCGGGACGCCACGGCCGATCAGGTGACCGTGGACGCCGCCGAGGCCGCCAAGAGGCTCCACGTGGCCGTCAAGTGCGCCACCATCACCCCCAACGCCCAGAGAGTGGAGGAATATAAGCTCCACGAGATGTGGAAAAGCCCCAACGCCACCATAAGGGCCGCCCTGGACGGCACGGTTTTCCGGGCCCCCATAATGACCGACCGTATAAAGCCCGTGGTCAACACCTGGGAAAAGCCCATAACCATCGCCCGTCACGCCTACGGCGACGTATACAAGGCCACGGAGTACCGTGTCCCCGGCCCGGGGAAAGCGGAGCTTCTGTTCACCGGGGATAACGGCGAGAGCTACCGCCAGACGGTGTACGATTACGAGTGCCCCGGCGTTTTGCAGTCCATGTTCAACAAGGACAGCTCCATCGAGGCCTTCGCGAGGAGCTGCTTTGAGTACGCCCTGTCTGTCCGGCAGGACCTGTGGTTCTCCACAAAGGACACCATATCAAAGCAGTACGACCAGACCTTCAAATTCATCTTCCAGCGGATATTCGACGCGGAGTACGCCGAAAAATTCAAGGCCGCCGGCATCGAGTATTTCTATACCCTCATCGACGACGCGGTGGCCCGGGTCATACGCAGTAAGGGCGGGTTCATCTGGGCCTGCAAGAACTACGACGGGGACGTGATGAGCGACATGGTGTCCACCGCCTTCGGCTCCCTTGCCATGATGACCAGCGTCCTTGTGTCCCCCGACGGTAACTTTGAGTACGAGGCCGCCCACGGCACCGTCACCCGCCATTATTACAGGTACCTGAAGGGCGAGCAGACCTCCACAAATCCGGTGGCCACCATATTCGCCTGGTCCGGTGCCCTCAACAAGCGGGGCGAGCTGGACGGCAACCGTCAGCTTTCGGATTTCGCGAAAAATCTTGAGAAGTCAGTCCTCGACACCATAAACTCCGGCACCATGACCGGCGACCTGGCCCTCCTCTGCCCCGACCCGGACGTAAAAAAAGTCACCACCGTCGAGTTCATCAAAGCCGTGCGGAAAAATTTAGAGTCCTGATCTCCCCCGGACGCAGGTTTAGCTCACACGGGCGGGTTCCAAACCCGCCCGCTTTTCAATACGCGCCGCAAGGCGCAACCTTTTAAATTAAGCTCCCCTTCGTAAGGGGAGCTGTCGAGCGAAGCGAGACTGAGGGGTCGAGGGTGTAGGCGTGCGCAAAGACTTCGGCCT
>CANRLF010000027.1 GCA_947631395.1 uncultured Oscillospiraceae bacterium | reverse complement strand
CGGCGGTAGCCGGCGTGGCGATACTGGGCGGGATACTGGGCCTTGCCCTTTCGGGCCGCCCCGGCACGCCGGGAGGCACCTCGGGGCCCCAGAACAGCTCAGGGCCGGAGACCTCCGGACCCGAGGAGCCCTCCGGGCAGGCCAAGCCCAGGGCGAAGAGCGTCTATAGCTTTGAAGAACTCATGAGCTGTATGGCGGACAGCAACGAATATACCGTTTTGGAATGCTACGGCTATGACTTCATCGTGAACGAGCCCATTGAGATAACGAAGCCCGTGCTCATCCGCGGGGAGAACCGCTATGTGGAGATAGGGGATGAGATTAAGCTGAGCTCAAGCCTTACATTTGAAGGGGAGGTGCATTTTAACAGCGGGCGCGTGACCGTCGCCGGCGAGGGGGCCAATCTTATAATGAAGGGCGGCTGCTCCGGCGAGGGCTTTATCAGGACGCGACAGGGCGGCAAGGTGACGTGCTCCGGCGACAGGCGCTTCTACACCGATATAATGTGGCTTTCGGATTACTCCGACCTTGTGACCACCGACGGCGCGGCCATGGAAAACGGCGTGACGTATATCGTCTTTGACGAGGATGAGGCGTTTAAAAACGCCGTCCGTGTGGCGGACAGCCAGATGCTGAGGAGCGCCACGTCAAACAGCTCCGTCGAATCGATAATCATAGACTCCGATATACGTCTTGCGGGCGGGGAGCTGGAGATAAATAAACCGCTGATTATCGCCGAGGGCGCCACGGTGACCGGCGATGGGAGCGGTCTCGTGATACAAAACTCCCTTGTGAACAACGGCAAAATAACGGGTCAGGCCGGACTGCGTGTGGAGGGCGGGACCTTCGTCAACAACGGCGAGTTGACCTCCGACATGTACATCGGGATAAAAGGGAACGCGGGCTTTATTAACAACGGGACCTTCGCGCCGATGGCGGTGGAATTCAACGACGAGAGCTTCACCGTGAATTTCGGCAATATGACCGCAAAGCCCGGCGACGGGAACTGCGTCAATATTTGGGGCTCCTCCACGATCGTGAATTACGGCGAATTTGAGCAAAGCGGTGTGATAGCCTGGATACACGGCCTCAGCGTCTTCGACAACCGCGGTAGGGTGACCGTCGACGGAAATCTGTGCAACAGGGGTGTATTCAGAAATCACGGCGAGGTGAGCATCTCCGGAATCCTCAATAATCACGCGGGGGTGCTGGACACAAGGGGCGGGGATATCTCCACCACCGGCGGGGGGTATATATCCAGCGGAATCATTATGACAACTCCAGACACCCGCGAGAACGTGGACAGGCTGAATATTGACGAGAGTTGCAGGGTAATTTCAGGAAACGGGTGGAGCGGGGACGTCTGGTCGGTGTACACATCCGACGACCTGCGCTACCACGTGGCGAATGACCAAAAGCAGTTCGGCATCAGAGTGGACGGGACCATAAGCCTGGCCGGCGACCTGACGGTGGACCGGGATATGGAGATACCCGAGGGATCATTTCTGGTGGTGGAGGGTCAATTGACAGTCCGGGGATGTACGCTTGAGGTGACCGGCTCTTTAAGCGCCCGATCCGTCCGTGTCGAGGACGGCGGATTTATAAGTTTGGGCGGTAACAGCGTTGACCCGCCGGCCCTGTCGCTCACCGGAGGCGATCTTGTCATAACAGGCGGCTCCGGCGGCGCGGCGTACAGCGGCGTGAAGCTCAACGGCGGCAAGCTGATCGTCTCAGGCGGGTCCGGCTTTGTCAACTCAAACGATATGACTGACTGCGGCGGACTTGTGCTGGACGACAATTCGACGATGTATGACCTTACGAATATAGGATTGTGGGACGACGCCGCCGTTACCGTGGGCGACGGTTGTGTCCTCCAGGCCATGAATCTCAACTCAGGCGCCGACTACACCATAAGCGAGGGCGGCCGCCTCACGGTCAGCGGATATTTCCGTCTGTCGGGCCAGGGCAGTATCACGAACAGAGGGGAATTGAGCATTACGGCTCTCAACACGAGCATCGAGCGCCCGATAGACAACAGGGGACAGATGGATATTGACGCGTGGGACTATACTGAGTGCTATATACGCAGTGAGATCACGAACCGTGGGGAGCTTACAATGGCCGGCGACATCACCGTGGACGACGGAGGCTCAATAGTGAACAGGAACGAGATTCGCTATATTTGGGGCGACTTTATTAACCGCGGCAGAGTCGATAACCGGGGGAATTTCAGAGGCGAGGAGGACTTTAACCTTGCCGCCCCCGGCGACTGGTCAGGAAACGGCGTGATACGGTAAAATCCAAATCAATTTCCCCGGGCGGATGCCCGGGGAAGATTTTTTGGAAAACTTCAGAATTGGAGCCGAGGAATAATTACCTTGACAATACAACGCACAGTGGCATATACTATAAGTGGATGAAGGGCGACATCCCTTCGGTGCGACTGGCACCTAAAATCCGAAATGTATGCCGGACTTGAGCCGGACAGTCGGCGGGCGACAGAAAAACCCGAAACTATGCGATTGAAGGGGATATGCTTCCTCGAAAGAATCGCTTGTCGGCGGACGACAGTAAAACCAGTCTTTTTAGAGGGGGGCGAGTGGCGCCGCGGCGTCGCAGCCCTCCTCTTTTTGAGAGAAGGTCAGAGAAAATGGCAAGAACGAAAGCGGAAGCGATCAAAACCGTTGTAAAATGCGCGGAACGATTCGAGGCGGAGCTGAACAAGAAGAATCTTTTGCTTATATGCACAGATAAACACAGGCGCGTCAGTTCAATAGAGCTTACATTTCATAGCTGGAATTATCTCCACCTGACCGGCCTGAAGTCGAATGCTGCACTAACTACCCAACAATTTTATGAACGGTGTCTTGCACATAGACTAAGCCCCAATGATTTCGAGTTTTCAGAGGACGGGACTTCAAAGCTTAAACTCGACATTTTACCTCATGTTATATGCAAGAACCTTATGGCCAACTCCATAGGAGATTTTAACGGTAAAAGTCCACGCCTTTTCCCGGAAAAGCTGGCGGGAGGGCAAAAGGCTTGCATTGGCTTTAATATCGATGGGAATTCAGATGAATATGTTCCTAATACGCTCCTAAAGGGCGATATTCGGGGTTATATCATATCAATAATCCCCGGAGGATCATTGCTGTGTTCCGCAAGTCCATGCAAAATGATCTATATGAGGAAATTACATATCTTGCAAAGAAAATTTTCTGGAAGGACATCGCTTTTCCCGAACCGTATGAACCGTTGCGTGAACAAATCCTCGCAATTCTGGGCGGCAAGGGCGAGGCTTAAAGATAGTGTTTTTCTTGGCACACTCGACCTGACTTGCACGTATATCTAATGTCGGATTTTCGCCCCCTTGCTAATTGCTAGCTAATTGGAACCACGAAAAATATCCGAAAATGACAGGAAAATACGGTAAATAACAGACAACGTGACAAACAAAAAAACCAGTAATATCAACGGTTTTCAGTGATTTACGGTGAATAACAAACATCGTTTTTGGTCTACTCCTAAGCGGAAGGTCGCGCGTTCGAATCGCGCCGAGGGTGCCAGAAGAACACCGATTTTTGCCCCTGTTTTCCCTGGAAAACACGCAAAAGTCGGTGCTTTTTTGCTTTCCACAGCGAAGACCGCCCCGTGAATTACAGCGGGAACGCGACGGCGTCCTTATAGAGCTTTTTCAGAATATTGATGAAATGCGCTACGCTCTCTCTGCGGTCGTCCCTGTGGGTACAGAGGACGCAGGAGAATTTCTCCTTACAGTCGAATGGGATCCACGCAAACTGGCCGCTGTGGTCATTCAGGAAGCCGGGCGCAAGGCAGATACCGCGCTGGGCGGCCACGTTTACATAGGTGGTGTCATGGTCGGCGCTGTTGAAATAATTGATTTTCCCGGAGCTTATCAGCCGCCGCTGAACGGCCTGGAGCGCGGCGGGGGACCCGCCGCCAACCATCAGAGTGCGCCCGTATAGGTCGCTTTCCCGGACGAGGTTTTTCTCCGCCAGCGGGTCGTCCGGCCGGGTGATGAGGTAAATGCGGCTCTCAAAGAGGTCGTGGACGGTGATGCCGGGGATCTGCCTGGTCTGCTCCCGCAGGGCGAACAGAATATCCGCCTCATTCCGCAGGAACGACTCCACGCCGTTTTCATACTGAAACAGCGGGGTCACCTGCACCTCCGGGGTCGTTTCGGCAAAGAGCCGTATGGCCTCCGGGAGAAAATACACCGCCTGTCGTACCATAAGGCTGATCGAGATGTTGTCCCTGTATTTTGCGCTGAAATTCTGCCCCTGCTCGATGGCCCGCTTCAGGTCCTCCCGCATATTAGCCAGAAAGGCGACAAACTGCGCCCCGGCGGGGGTAAGCGCCGCGCCCTTGCCACTGCGCTCAAAGAGGTCAAAGCCGATCTCCTCCTCCAAAAGCCGGATCTGATATGAGAAGGTGGGCTGGCTGACGAACATGTTGTCCGCGGCGCGGCTGAAATTCAGGGTGTGAGCCAGCTCAATACAGTAATCGATCTGTTTCGTGGTCATGGCGGCCTCCTGTTATTTAATATCTCAATCAATTATATACTATTTCGATTGGACTTTGCAATAGAAAACGGCTACAATAGTGTTAAGCAAAGGAGGATGGAGCAAAAATGTCAAAAACCCTGATCGCGTTCTTTTCCAGGGCCGACGAAAACTACTTTGGCGGCGCTATGCGGTATGTGAAGGTGGGGAACACGGAGATCGTCTGCGGCATCATAAAGGATATGATTGCGGCTGACTGCTTCAAGCTTGAGATGAAGGAACCGTATTCCCCGGTCTATCTGACCTGCATCGACGAGGCCAAGAAGGATCTTCGGGCAAATGCCAGGCCGGAGCTCAAGCGGTACCCGGACAGTCTGGAGGAATATGACACCGTAATTCTGGCCTACCCCAACTATTGGGGAACGGTGCCCATGGCGGTGCTGACTTTCCTGGAGCGGTATGACTTCACCGGCAAGACTATTCTGCCCCTGTGCACAAATGAAGGCAGCGGCATGGGCTCCAGCGAGCGGGACATCAAAAAATGTGCCCACGGCGCCGAGGTGAAAAGGGGACTGTCCATCCCGGGGAGCGCGGCGGCAAATTCCGGGGACAGCGTACATCGTTGGCTGACAGCCAACGGATTACTATAAGAATATATCAAGGAGGTCACTATGGAATATCTGGTATTGAATAACGGCGTGAAATGCCCCGTGATCGGTCTGGGGACGTACATGCTCTCTCCGGCGGACGCGGAAAACAGCGTTCGGGAGGCCATGAAAATGGGCTATTCCCTGGTGGACACGGCCAACGCCTATGTCAATGAGCGGGCCGTAGGCCGCGGCATCCGGGAAAGCGGCATCTCCCGGGATGAGCTTTTCCTCTCCACAAAGCTCTGGCCCAGCGAGTACGAGAACAGCAACGCTGTGGATGAAACGCTGGAGCGTCTGGGCGTGGACTATGTAGATCTACTCTACATCCACCAGCCCGCGGGCAACTGGATGGCCGGGTACCGGCAGCTTGAGCGGGCCCTTCGGGAGGGCAAGGCCAGGACCATCGGCATCTCCAACTTCGAGGGGAAATATATCGAGGAGCTTCAGACCAAGTGGGAGATCCCGCCCCAGTTCATCCAGGTGGAGGCCCATCCGTACTACACTCAGCAGGAGCTACGGAAGCTCCTCGACCGGTACGGTATCCGGCTGATGAGCTGGTATCCCCTTGGCCACGGGGATAAGACCCTCATAAGCGAGCCCGTCTTTGCCGCGCTGGGGAAGAAATACGGAAAAACTCCGGCCCAGGTCATTTTGCGCTGGCACACCCAGATGGGCTTCACAGTCATTCCCGGCAGCAGGAACGTGGATCACATCCGGGACAATCTGAACATCCTGGACTTCACCCTGACAGACAGCGAGATGGCGGAGATCGCGAAGCTCGACCGCGGCGCTCGCTATTACCACCGCACAGACGACCAGCTGGCCCAGTTCGCCGCCTGGCGTCCCTCCTTTGAAAAAGAATAAAACATCATTTCACCTTCCAGTAAAACAGCGTCCGTAAAAAGGCAGATACACAAAGGCCGGAGAGAGCCATGTACCAGGCGACCTCTCCGGCCTTTGCCGTTTTTACTCCCCCACGCGCCCCCACCGGCGCCCATATCCTATGTGAAAAACTCGGCAAACCGCGGCTTTTCCGTGACCCTCACTAAATGGCAAATAGCTAAGGATCGCAATGCCAATATACTATCATAGTTTGCGGAAATCAAGCGACGGTTTATTTATGTCCGTTTTGCGTCTATTGAAATCAAGTGTGGCGTGATGTATGATTAAATCAAAGCTTGCGCAGGCGGAATTATGGAGGACACGGATATGGATATAAAGCTTATCGGCAATCAGATACAAAAATTCAGAAGAGAGCGTGGCCTTACCCAGAAGCA
This sequence comes from uncultured Oscillospiraceae bacterium, assembly GCA_947631395.1. GTDB lineage: Bacteria > Bacillota > Clostridia > Oscillospirales > Oscillospiraceae > RUG626. The sequence goes on along the minus strand of CANRLF010000027.1, from coordinate 22,306 downwards.
GCTGGGTGAGGCCGTTGGGGTCAGCACCCAGGCGGTGTCCCAGTGGGAAAACGGCGGCGCTCCGGACATATCCCTCCTGCCCGCCATCGGGGACATACTCGGTGTGACGGTGGACGCCCTCTTTGGCCGGGAGGGCGGGGAGGTAAGAGATATGACAGATACCTTCCTTCGGTGGCTCAGGTCCGTCCCCGAGCGGGAGCGCCTTTCCCGGATAACAAGGCTTTTGTGGGAGGCGGAGCTCTACGGCGTCAGCAATATTAATCTCGGACAGATAAGGATAAACTATCCTACGGAGGGCGAGACTGCCTGGGGCAGCTCCGGTGCTATACTGATGCGTACCGTCATGGGTACCGGAAGCGGCTACATCATGGGCGTGGGGTCGGACGACTACTCATACATGGGTGTGTTCCCGGAACCGGAAGAGGGCTACGAGAGGTATCTCCTCGGCGACGAAAAATACCGGAGCCTATTCGGGGCGCTTGCCACGCCCGGGGCTATGGAGATCCTCAGGTACTTATGCCGCTCCCGGGAGAGCTACTATGTGCCGGAGGTGGTGGCACGTAACACGGGACTTGAAAGCGCGGAGGCGGAGAGGCTTCTTGATATACTGGCGGATGTGACAGGGCAGATCGTAAAGCGTGAGATAACCCTGCCGGAGGGGCCGGTCAGCGCCTACGCCATGATGGACGACGGGGGGTTAGTTGCTCTTCTGACCTTCGCCCGCTGGTTCTGCCAGGGCGACCACACCTACCTTACCGCCAACATTCTGCGGGGGCAATCCCTTGACCGGGGAGAGGCGCGAAATGAAAAAGCCTGACCCCGCAAGCCCCTACATCCGGGCATTTTACGAGCACAACCGCCTAAGATTTCTGGGGACGGCGGCGCTGTACATTCTGGAGATCCCGGCTATGCTTGTCATATCGTGGGTGCTGGGGGATGTGGTGGACGCCATAGCGGCCCTGAATGGCGCTCGGCTCCTGCGGCTTTTGTGGGTGGCGGCGAGCGTGGCGGTGCTTCTTGGCGTATCAGAGACGCTTTACTACCGGTCCCTCAGCGGCTGGCTGAGAAGGGCGCTGGGCCAGTATAAGTCCTACGCCTTTCGACGGCTATCCGAAAAGGGCATCAGCGCCTTCACAAGAGAGAGCACAGGGCGGTACCTGTCCGTACTCACCGGCGATGTGACCGTGATTTGCGCCGACTATCTGCAAAACATGTTTGGGCTGATTATTGAGCCCTTGAATTTTGTGGCCACCCTGATGTTCCTGTTGACTTACAGTCCGGCCCTGACGGGGGCCGCCGTGGTGCTTTGCGTACTGCCCTTTTTGGGGGTGACCGCCTTCGGCCCGGGGCTTGCGCGGCGGGAAAAGGCGCTCAGTGACGCAAGCGAGGGCTTTGTGGGTAAAGTGCGGGACCTGCTCTCCGGCTTTGCCGTCATCAAGAGCTTCAAGGCCGAGCCGGAGGCGGGACGCATTTTCGATAAGGAGGACCGGAACCTGGAGCGGGCCAGGAGCCGCCGGATATTGTGGCATGGAGCGATGCAGGGGGTGGGCGGCAGTCTCTCCGTTATCATGCAGTTCGGCATGTTCTTCATCGGCGCTTACCTGGCCTTGCGGGGTAGCATAACGGCGGGGACGGTGCTTATATTCACTAACCTCTCAAACTCCCTCATCCAGCCGGTCCAGCAGATCCCACAGCTGTTGGCCCAGCGGAAGGCCGCCCGGGGACTTATCGGGAAGCTTGCGAAGATCGTTGAGGAAAACGCCGCCCACTCCGGCGTGACCGTCGAGCCGGAGCTCCGGGACGCCATCGAGCTCGACCGGGTGTCCTTCGGCTATGAGCCGGACAAGCCGGTGTTGCGGGACGTGTCAATGAGGCTGGAGGCAGGCAAAAAGTACGCCCTCGTCGGGGCCTCCGGCTCAGGCAAGAGCACCCTCCTTAACCTCCTCATGGGCGGGTGCGACGGATACGAGGGCAACCTCACCGTGGACGGGAGGGAGCTTCGGGACATCGACCCGAACAGCCTTTACGACCTGGAGAGCCTCATCGGACAGAACGTGTTCGTCTTTGACGATACTCTCCGACGGAATATCACCATGTTCCGGGACTTCCCGGCGGAGGCGGTGGACAGCGCCGTAAACCGGGCGGGCCTCACGGCGCTGATCGCCGAGCGCGGGCCGGACTACCGCTGTGGCGAGAACGGCTCGGGCCTCTCAGGCGGGGAGCGACAGCGTGTGTCCATCGCCCGTGCGCTGCTGCGTGAAACGCCGGTGCTCTTGTTGGACGAGGCCACCGCGTCACTGGATAACGAGACATCCTTCGCCGTGACCCAGGCGATCCTGGACCTTTCGGGCCTCACCCGGCTCGTCGTGACCCACCGCCTGGATAGCGCGCTGCTGAAGCAGTACGACGGGATATTCGTCCTCCGTAACGGGCGCCTCATCGAACAGGGCGGCTTCGACGCCCTCATGGACGAAAAGGGCTACTTCTACTCCCTTTACACCCTCTCCGCCCAATGACCTCACCGCCCAAAGCCCTCTCGTCCCTTCAACACAAAGGGCAAGAGGGCTTATTTTATGTTGTATCCCATATTTATACACAAAACGACATAAAATATCAAAAAAATCGTGTCGAAGCTATTGACAATATGTCGACTGTATTTTACAATACAAATTACGTGAAATGGAAATATAGGGGTGCTCTGGGGCACTTTTTTAATATGGGTTGGGAGGAGTGTCAACATGAAGGTTGCGATACGCAATGGCCTTACGCTTGTTTTGGCCGTTGCTGTAGCGGCCTTTTTTATTTTGCCTTTTTTGGTGGACAGCGCCTCGGCGGAGGAAACATTCACGGCGAAATTCACCCTTTCACCCTATGACGGGTGGCTTGAGTATCTGCCCGCGACATACGTCACGGACAACGAGATCACGTTCTCGGCGGGGGAGGTGAAATATTTCCCGTCCGCCGTATGGGATCCGTCAAGGATAGAGATGAGGAACGTCATCCTCGTATTCTGGCGGAGCTCCGGTGGCGAGACCTACCGGGCCCACGACGTGATCCCTGAAAAGAACGAAGAGTACACCCCCATGCTGAACGAGTGGCCGTGTGATTATTATGAGCTAAGAGTATCCCCCGGGGAAAACTGCAAGGGCGGCATAGAGTATGTAATCACAGGCTGGGATGGCAACTTCGCCATACCGGAGCCGCCTCCGGACTACATTCCGGAGGACGGGTACTTATTTTCAGGATGGAAAGTTAAAGAAACGGGCGAGATCTTCGGCTTGGAACGTATCGGCGAGGATCTTAGCCCGTTTGATTATGACGGTAAGACCGTAGAGGCCATTTGGCAGCGAAAGCGGGACTCATACACGGTGACCTTCGACCTTGCGGGGATGGAGGGCCGGGGGAGCCTGTTCCCGGACTCCTCGACGGATACCGCGGACGTAAATTTTAAAACAGTGAGACTGGGCGGACAAGCTCGGTTTCCGTCTTTCAGGACCGACAGCGACAGCGTCCTGCTCCGATGGGAGGACAGCCTGGGCAACGAATATCTTCCGGGCGGATACACCCCGGAGATAAGCGATGATGTGACCTACACGGCCCGGTTTGGCAGTGCCCCGCCATTCAGCGAGCTTCGTGTAACCCCTGGGGAAGGCGAGGGCTACGCCTTTTATATCTCCACCGCCGGGCCATCCTTTTCGGCGCCGGCCTGTCCTGAGGACTTCAGCTGTGAGGGCCGCGTGTTCGACGGGTGGGAGCTGACGGAGTCCCCCGGCGGCGAACCGGAGGGCCGGTTTAGCAAGGGCGATGAGATACCCGCCGAGGGCCACCACCGGTGGTGCCTTACCGCCAGATGGATCGATCCGAACCGGGACCGGGTCCTGACCTACCACTTCAACGGCCCTGAGAGCGACATCAGTGCCGCAAGTCACGCGTCCTATTCCGACGGCTTTGAGATCACGGTAAAGGACATAAACGACGCCCTGAGAGAGGCCCCGGCCTTCGCCGAGGGCGACCGGGTCACCGGCCGTGTTTTCGCCGGCTGGAGCCCATCGCAGGAGGGCCCCGCCGATCCGGCGTATGAGGTCGGGAGCAAATTCACGCTCAAGGAGGACCTTGACCTCTACGCGGTTTGGGAGGAGGGCTATTTCGCCTACACCCTCAGGCGTCACCATGTGGACGTGGACGGTGAGGACCACATCACGGAGGAGAGCCCCGGCGAGGCACAGATAGATTTTCCCATTCCCTATGACACTGACGACAGCGAGTATGGCGGCAGTGTCTATCTCTTCAACCACGAAAGAGCCCCGGCGGAGAGGCCCGTCACCTCGGCCCCGGCGGAGAATGTACTGGATCTCTATTACGACGCAGACACCCTGAATGACGAGATGGACTGCGTCCATGAGGCCGACGGCATAGCGGACAAGTTCCAGCGTGTGATAAATTTTAAGGTCGTGAACGGCGGCTGGAACAGCCCGTCGCGGATAAGGACGCTGGCGAGAGCCCCTGAAAAATCCGGGGAGGCCACGGTCACCCAGGTTGTCACCCTGATGAAGGACGGCGTCCCCTCCGAGAACGGTACCGCCACGGTCGATCCACCGATAGGCACGGTGGAGAGCGATGAGTTTTACGGCCGTGGCCGCTGGAACACCCCGGGCGGACGGGCCCCCATAACGGTCAGCGGCTCCACTGGGCCGGAGGTGGACTTCACTCTCACCTTCCTGCGGCCGGAGAACACCATAATCCTGAGGCCGTCGTCAAGCGATACCGTGGTCTATGACGGGAATATGCACACCTTCGACTTTTTAAACGTCCTGACCGTCAGCGGAGAGCCGTGGATCGGCGCCGCGGTCGAGATTAGGGACGACACCCTCTGGCGCTTTTCCGAGGCCCTTGCCGGGACCTACACCGTAGATCTCAATGCGGAGCTCGACATTGACTGGGACGAGTTTCTGAATATCCGCATCGGCGGGACGCCGATCCGCAAGGACACCTGGAACGTGTTCTTTGATCCCGGCACGTTGGAGATAGCCCCGAGGCCCCTGGATGTGACGATCACCGTTCCGGAAGAGAGCGAGCGCACATTTACATATTGCTCCGATCCCTATACCGTGGATGCGAAGGAGATCGTCCTGGGCGGCATCGTGGGCGATGATGAGGTTAAGCTACTGACCGAGACGGGCAAGCCCCTCAGCGTGACGGCCACGCATGTCAAAAAGGACGCGATGGGCAGGATCGCCGTGTCAAACGCGCTGGAACTGGACAAGGAGCACCTGTCCCTTGACGGCGAGGACGCCGGGAATTACAGTATCGGCTCCGTGACGGTCATAGGCGACGCAAGGGACCGCCTTTCCGTGACCATAACGCCGAGGGCGGCAAACTACTACACCTTCGGCGGAGCGTGGGTCTACAACACGATTGCCCCGACTTTAAGCGGGCCCCTTGCCGGTGGATTCCTCCCGGCAACGGAGCCCTGGTTTGAAAGCCTCGACCCGGCCACGGCCCGGACAGATGGGCTGGCCACCGGCTTCATTTTAAGGGGCGACGCGCCGGAGCGCGACAACAGCCCGGTGAGCTTCGGCGCGGAGCTCCGGAGCGACGCCGGCATATACCCCTACCGCGTCACCTTTTCGGCCTTCTCGGACACGGGCGGTCCATACCCCCAGGAGGCGGGTTACGACCCCGGGCGGCAGCATTTTGACGACTACGACGTGACGTACCACTGGGGCTATCTGAGGATCTTCCCCCAGAGCATCGACCCCGAAAACGACATGCAGGGCGATGACGCGAGCTTCACGGCCGAGGACGTGTACCGGTGGGATAACGAGGAGATAAGGAGACTCATCGCCGATTACGACGCCAACAATGACGGTGGCGTGACCTATGATGAGTTGGAGGACGGTGCGCTTAGAAAGGAGTACCTGCGAGACTACTACATGGGCGTCACGGTGAGCGATCCCCCCGCGATGGTGTACGGCGGCGACGGCAAGTGGGTCCCGGAGGTCATCGACCCGCGTTACAGTGGGGATGGGTCTAAAGCCGCAAGCCCCATGGTAATGGTGGAGGGCAGAGATTATGAGGTGAGCTACAAGCGGGAGAGCTGGGGAGAGTGGATCGAAACAGATGACTTCACGACCCCCGGCGAGATACAGGTGACAGTCACGGGCCTTGCGCCAAACTACTGCGACAGCGTCACGAGGACATATACCGTGGCGAGGTCGTCCCAAGGACTTCTGGAGATCAACGACCACGAGCACTACGCCTACATGATAGGCAAGCCCGGCGGGCTTATAGACCCGGAGGGGAAGATAACGAGGGCGGAGATCGCCACTATCATCTTCAGGCTGCTGAAGGAGGACGTCCGGGAGGAGTACTGGTCAAAGACGAACAGCTTCCCAGATGTGGAGATAACCGACTGGTACAACAACGCCATATCGACCCTTGAAAATCTTGGCATCGTGGAGGGCAAGGGGGATGGGCTCTACCACCCCGAGGACCCGATAACAAGAGCCGAGATGGCCACCATGATGGCGAGGCTCTATGATTACGACGTGAACACGGGGGATTTCCACACGAAGTTTGACGACATAGACCCCGACGCGTGGTATGCAAGGTACGTGGCGGCGGCGGAGGATCTGGGGCTTTTCGTGGGCGACGGGGCCACGGATCACTTCTACCCGGAGCGGAGCCTGAGCCGGGCCGAAGCGATGACGGTGTATAACCGACTTCTGGGCCGCAAGCCCCATAATGACGGGCTTCTGCCGGAGGAGCAGATGATCCTCTGGCCGGACAACATGGACACCGCCGCGTGGTACTACGCCGACGTCCAGGAGGCCACGAACTCACATACATGCGACATGGACGGCACAGCGCCGGAGAGCCAGCCCCACGAGCTCTGGCTCATGCGCCTGCCGACCCCCGACTGGTCCGCCACGGAGCGGACCTGGAGCAAGGCGTACAGCGGCTAAAACCGCCACGACGCAAACTTGGAAAAGACTGTCGGGAAAAGGTAATTTTCGCGGCGACGTGCATGTCGCCGCGAAAATCATCTAATAGTTTTTTAAGCTGGTGCGGCCCGGGGGGACCCTCAGTCGGCTACGCCGACAGCTCATCTCCGGCCTAAGAGCCGCCGCATTGCGGCGGTTGGCCTCCGAAACGCGCCTGCGGGCGCAGCCTTTTGCGAAAGGGAGCCAAAGAGGTAAGGGATTTAAATTAGCGCCCGGAGAGCGCAACCTTTTTTGAGGACAGGGGAATATTGTTGCGGCTTCGCCGCTTATCCCACCTCATCCCTGCCCTTCCCCGCCCGGGCGGGGAAGGCGAAAAAGGTCGCGCCTACGGGCGCTGATTTGATTGCGCCGCAAGGCGCAACCTTGTTCTCTTAGGCGCCCCTTCGTAAGGGGAGCTGTCGAGCGTAGCGAGACTGAGGGGTCGAGGGTGTAGGCGTGTGCAAAAACTTCGGCCTCGACCCTACTGGCCCTGCGGGGCCACCTCCCCTTACGAAGGGGGAGGTTAAGGGGGCGCATTATCGGAGGCGTGTACAAATGCTTCGGCCTCGCTTCCCCCCTACCCCCCTCCTACGAGGAGGGGGCTTTTATAAGCGGTTTGCGGCTTCGCCGCATATTTCACCGCGCCGAAGGCGCAAATTTTATTTCGCGTGAGCCTTCCCCGCTTGGGCGGGGAAGGGTAGGGATGAGGTGGGATTACGCGGCGTCAGCCGCAACCATATTCCCCCGTCCCCGCCGCGCGGATTGCCCCTCCTCTCTGAGGAGGGGGCAGGGGGAGGAGTCTGGGTACGGACTCCCCTCAGTCTCGCTTTGCTCGACAGCTCCCCTCAGAGAGGGGAGCCTTTTCGCCTGCGGGCGGGGACAGGGGGGCGGGGCGACGACCGCGTTAGTCCGTTTTTATTGTTCGGACACGCCTTATAATAACTATAACATATTGTGAGTATAATCACAATACTAATTTTCAGGAAATCACCCTATAATTTATTTATATCATTTGATGTGGGGTGGTTTCTTGATAGATTACAGTCCTCTATGGGAGACCATGAAACAGCGTCATGTAACTCAATACCGGCTTTTGAAAGAGGGTATTGACAATAAGACTCTGGACGCCATAAAGAAGAACAAGAACATCACATTGCTCACGGTGGAGAAGCTGTGCAAGATACTTGACTGTCAGGCGGAAAGCGTTGTAAGGTTCCTGCCGGACCGGCAGGAAGAAAATAAATAAGCGGCCCTGTACCGTTCGATAAAACGGCACGGGGCCTTAGCTTTTGCCTCGATGGACCGACGACCACATCAACCCGCCGCCATGAGAAACACACAATGAGCAAAAAAAGGAGAGGCGAAACGGCCGCCTTGTTTTCTGCCATTCTGCTCCGATGTTGACTTCCGCGTCACCCACGTGCTATCATAATGCCATCAAATAGGGGGTGATGGCATGAGCCGGATACTTGTTATCGACGATGATGAGCACATCGGGAATATTTTGGAGGAGCTCCTTAAACGGGAGGGACATATAGTTTTGCGGGCCTACTCCGGTACCGAGGCCCTGCTTATTCTCGAAAGCGCACGGCCTGACCTCGTGCTTCTTGACCTCATGCTTCCCGGCCTTTCCGGGGAGCAGGTCCTTCCGAGGATGGCGGGCATTCCCGTAATCGTCCTCTCCGCCAAGGCCGACGTGGACAGCAAGGTATCTCTCCTCCTCTCCGGCGCGGCTGACTATATAACAAAACCCTTTGACAGCCGGGAGCTCCTGGCCCGCGTCTCAGCCGCTCTTCGCAAATCCGCCCCCATAAAGGACGCCACCCTCACCTTCGGTCCTATCCGCCTCGACCCCGCCGCAAGGCAGGTATTTGTTGATGATACGGAGCTCCGCCTCACCCGCACGGAGTACGCCATTCTTCACCTTCTCATGCAAAGCCCCTCTCAGGTGATAACAAAGTCTGTCCTTCTTGACCGGGTCAGCGCCGATACCCCCGACTGCACCGAGAGTTCTCTTAAGACCCACGTAAGCAATCTTCGAAAAAAGCTCCGGGACGCCGGGGCGGAGGATCCCATTGAGGCCGTGTGGGGTATTGGCTTCAAATTAAAATCTTAACTAAATCTCAACTCTTTTCTTAACCGTTTTCCCGCCTCTCTCCTGCTATCATGGGACCATCTTGCAAAGGAGGTCCGAATATGACACCAGCACTCAAAACAGCCGGCCTTACGAAGCGTTACGGGGAGTTCACCGCTTTGGACGGCCTTGACATGACCGTGCCCCGGGGCGCGATCTACGGACTCGTGGGGCGAAACGGCGCGGGTAAGACCACCCTCATCCGCCTTATCTGTGGCCTTCAGCGGCCAAGCTCCGGCGAATACGCCATCTACGGAGTGGACAGCCGGGACAAGGCCATCTCCAAGGCCCGTCGCCGGATGGGGGCGGTGGTGGAGACTCCGTCAATCTACCTCGACATGTCCGCTGAGGACAATTTAAAACAGCAGTACCGTATTCTCGGCCTTCCCGACTTTACCGGCATACAGGAGCTTTTGGAGCTGGTGGGCCTTACGGATACGGGAAGGAAGAAAGCCCGAAATTTTTCCCTTGGCATGAAGCAGCGCCTTGGCATCGCCGTGGCGCTGTGTGGCGATCCGGACCTTTTAGTGCTTGACGAGCCGACGAACGGCCTTGACCCACAGGGCATAATCGAGATTCGGGAGCTTATATTGAAGCTCAACCGGGAACGACAGATAACTGTACTCATCTCAAGCCATATTTTGGACGAGCTATCGCGCCTTGCCACCCACTACGGCTTCATCGACCGGGGCCGGATGGTCAAGGAACTCAGCGCCGAGGCACTTGAGACCGCCTCCCGGAAGTGCACCCGCGTCACCGTCTCCGACGCCTCAGCTTTAGCGGTGGTGCTGGACGGCATGGGCGCGGAATATAGTCTCATCTCTGAAAACGCCGCCGATGTTTACGCAAAGCTCAACATAACGGACCTTACCCTGGCCCTTCACGACCATGGCTGTGATGTCCTTGCCTTAGATGAACGGGACGAGAGCCTTGAGAGCTTTTTCGTAAATTTAGTGGGAGGTGACCGCCATGCGTAATCTGCTGTCCGCGGGACTGGTGAGGCTTGCGCGGTGCAAGGCACTGTGGCTCTCCTGCGCGGTAGCCACGGGCTATGAGGTGTTTGCGGTGCTGTCCCGCTGTCAAAGGGTCGTGGAGGAAACCACCTACAGCCACAATCTGGATGGCGGATTTTTTCGATTTGCCGGCGTGATAGGCCTTGTGTCCGCCCTTGTCTGTGCCTTTCTGATCGGTCCGGAGCATGGCGACGGGACCATGCGGAACAAGATGATCATCGGCCACAGCCGCCGGGATATATACTTGTCCAATCTGATCCTTTCTACCCTGGCGTCGCTGATGACGTGTCTTGCCGCTGTCCTCCCCGGCCTGGTTCTGGGGCTTCCCCTGCTGGGCGGATTCGAGATGGGCACGGCACGGGCCACTCTGATGATTCTGGGGATCTGCACCCTGTCCATGGCCTACGCCGCGCTGTTCACCCTCGTGACCATGCTCATCTCCGGGCGGACCGTCTCGCTGACGGCGGCCATGGTGCTGGCACTGGCACTGCTGGCGGCGGGGGCCTATCTGAACGGCCGGCTGTCTGCGCCGCCCACCATTCAGGGCTATGATCTGTCCGTCAACGGCCAGTTGGTGGCGGCGAAACCCTCGCCAAACCCGGCCTACATCCCGGAGGGGCTGATGCGGTCCGCTCTCCAATTTCTGTACGACTTCCTCCCCGGCGGGCAGACCGGTCAGTATGTCACCACCGAGGTGGCACGGCCGGTACTGTTGATGGTCTATGACGTGGTGATTTTTGTCGCCGCCACCACCGCCGGACTTGTCCTCTTCCGGCGAAAGGATTTGAAGTAAAGCAGGTGTTTTTATGCTCCCGTGGCTTGTCATAGCGGCACTGCTATTTATTGTGATTGCCCTCTGGGTGAAGATTCGGCTTTTAGAGAGGGCCTTTGACGAGATAAGTGAGGGGCTGGCGGAGCGGTTGGAGGAGGACACCAACACTCTGCTGTCCCTCTCCACACGGGACCCCCACGCCCGACATCTGGCCTCTGAGCTGAACCGGCAGCTCCGGCAGCTTCGGGCCCAGCGGTGGCGGTATCAAAATGGCGACCGGGAGTTGAAAGAGGAGGTCACCAACATCTCTCACGATCTGCGCACACCCCTCACCGCCATCCGGGGCTATCTGGACCTCATGTCACGTGAGAACCTGCCCCCGGAAACAAGACGGTATCTGGAGCTCATTTCCAATCGGGCGGAGGCCATGACGCGCCTCAGCGAGGAGCTTTTTCGCTATTCGGTGATCCAGTCCTCCCAGCCCCTCTCCCCGGAAATAACGGACCTTCGCGCCGCTGTGGAGGGCGCGGTAGCCGGACTTTACGCCGCCCTTCGCGCGCGAGGCATCGAGCCCGTCATAACCCTGCCTGAAAGCCCGGTGACGCGTAGCGTGGACCGGGCGGCCCTTTCCCGGGTGCTGGGGAATATTCTCGGCAACGCCTTAAAATACAGCGCCGGGGACCTGGAGATAGTCCTTACGGAGGATGGCGAACTTAGCTTCACCAACATCGCCCCCGGCCTTGACGAGGTGGCGGTGGGACGGCTTTTCGACCGCTTCTTCACCGTGGAGGCCGCCCGTGGCTCCACCGGCCTGGGCCTTGCTATCGCCAGGACCCTCACCGAGCAGATGGGCGCCACTGTCACCGCCTCCTACGCCTCTCCCTACCTTACGATTTTGCTTAAATTCCCGCAATGACCGTAGATTTTCCCCTGCTTTGATGGTATAATTGCTTAGAAATCCTGGAATACCGGTGATAAAATGTCTGATTTTCTGAAAAAATGCCTTGAGCTCTACCCGACCTGGGCGGGTATCGCGGCGGTGGTGCTGCTTATCATACATTTCGCCATGCCCTATCACCCCCGGGAGAAATTTCCCGTTGATGACCCACCGCCGAAGCTCATTGCCACCTTTTCTCTTGGCCAGCTCATTCAGTTCGTCATTCAGGTCCTGACCTTCCCACTGATCCTTTTTGCCAGCGCCTTTGTTGTTATCAACTTCAATCTCCCAAGCGAGGTGGGCGCGGTCGTTTTCTTTGCCCTGGCTATACTCTGGTGGTTCCTCCCGAGAAATCTCGCGCGTAAAATCGATGGGTGGTAAATAGCCCGATTTAGGCCACTGACAACATGGACACCTCCGCACCGAGAAAAAGAGGAGAGACGAAAGCCTCTCCTCTTTCTGCTTGTCAAAAAACCCAAATTCTATATTTTTTCCGGCGACATGCGCGTCGGAAAAAATCCCTTTTGTCGCCCAAGTGTGCCCCAAAGGGGTGCGCGCAGGGCGACAGCAGGGCAATTTTCTCTGAATTTCGCAAAATTCAGAGAAAATTGCCCGCACGTTTCCCTTGTCGGAAAAAGCCTGTCAGGGCTTTTTCGACAGTCTAAAAGAGGAGAGGCGAAAGCCGCTCCTCTTTTAAAATTATTGACCTCAGCAACGACTATTCACTGAAGGCGAATGTCCTCGTGACGTGAGATGATAAGATACAGCGGGAGCTTGTCGACGCGGTCAAAGCGGGATGTCAGCAGGGCTCTTTCGAGTGGAAAGGGCAGTACAAAGGAGTGAGACTCGCCCTTTTCCATGAGAACACGCGACACGTTCTTTGGAAGGCCCGGGTTCATGTCGAACAGAAGATCCCAGTACGTCGAACCCCTGAAATCGGTCCCGTGAATAGTGAAGTCCGTAACGGAGAGGGGCGTATCGCTGTCGTCGTTTTTATAGACCGTGATATAGACACACCCGACCTTGTCACCTTCGGTGAGTTTGCTTATCAGCTCCGGATCGGCCTTCAGATCCCTGTTCTCTACTATCTCAAAGTCATCGACCCGGAGGGAAAAGGCGGGCCCATATTCTATCGTATCGCCGATTTCGTAGACCACGTCCTCGGCCCCGTCCTCGTTAGAAATTTCGTGGTAGTGGGCGTTCATGGTTATGAACCGCCAGGTCCAAAGCCCCGCCGCCACCAGGATGGCCGCCAGGGCCAATATGACCCGGTATCTTTTTTTCATGGCTGCCTCCTCTCCACTCGCCCCTCGGCCACTGTGTATATCTCGTCGGCGAGGCCCTCCAAGAGGTCCCTGTCGTGGCAGGCCACTATCACCAGCGCCCCACGGTCCCTCTCCCGGCGGATAAGGCCGCATATCTCCTCAACGCCCCCCTCGTCCAGGGCATTTGTGGGCTCGTCCAACAGCAGTATGTCCGGCTTCTCCATTATCGCCGCCGCGATGCCAAGGCGCTGCTTCATGCCCAGGGAGTATTTCCGGTATTTGCGCTTGTCCTCCGGGTCAAGGCCCGCGTCCCTGATGGCCTGACATATCTCCTTCTCGCCCACGCGGTTTTGAAGCTCCGCCAGAAGCTCTAAGTTCCGCTTGCCGGTGTACCCGGGCAAAAAGGCGGGGTTCTCGATGAGGAGCCCCAGGGAGGGCGGAAAGTCGATGTCGCGGCCCAGACGCTTCCCGTCTATCAGGACCTCGCCCTTCGTCGGAAGGATGAGCCCGGCCACCAGCCGCATGAGCATTGTCTTGCCGGAACCGTTGGGGCCCTGAAGGCCGTATATCAGCCCGCCTTTGAACTCCAGCGACACCCTGTCCAATATCAGGGCCTTCTTTATCGTCTTTGTGACGTCTTTTATCTCAATAAGCATAGTTCATTCCTCCAGACTGAGAATATCCATGTGACGGAACCTGACGACCCCGACTATCACGCAAATGACCAGCACCGCCAGGGCAAAGACTGCCGACACGCAGGTGCTGACGCCGGCATACTCAGGGCCAAAATAGTCCGTGGCAACCCAGGAACTGCGAAGCACCATGGATCCCTCCCCGAGACAGAAGGGGGATTTCCAGAAGATCGCCAAAATAAGCTGGACCTGGCAGATAAGGAAGGCCACCACTGGTTTTACAAAAAGGCACAGGGTCATCTGGAGCATACTCAGCGCCGCCAGCGTCACAAATGGCGCGAGGATCCCCGCCATAAGCGTCTGCCACGACGTCAGGGACAGCTCTCCGGTGAGAAATTTGCCGCCGATGTATCTGGAGAGACCGGGACTGTTGACCAGGGACAGCTCCCCGCCGAAATAGAGGACCCCCAGGACCGCCATCAGGAGCATGGCGGCAAAGCACAGGCAGGTGCTCGTAAAATTCCACGCACACTTGCTCAAAAACCACCCGGACCGATTGCGGCTCCTCACGATCACCTGCTGCCCCAAATTAGTCAGGTCATAGAGCATGTAATCGAGGTTCAGGAGCAGGACGCCGCTTATAATGAGCGCCCATTGGAACGGGAAATCAAGGCTATCCCTCAAGTCCCTTATCACAACGGGGTCTGCTCCTCCAAAGGCGTACAGCATCATATCACCAAGAGACGGCGACAGCCCGATGGCGGCGGCCCTGTTGCCCAGATATAAATACGCCAGTATCACAAGGCCGGGCGTCAGCAGATACCGCCATCTGAGAAGCCCGCACCGTATATCGTGGGCCAAAATCTTAATCCAGCTCATGCTTTACCACCTGAAAATAGCCCACAACAAATGTTATGACAGCCAGTATGCCAGTGACGGCTAAACGCCACATACCCGGGTATACCGCCTGGTTCACATTGACGATATAGAGCAGGGAAGAGACCTTCCTTACAAATGAGGTATAGGGGAGGACACCGGCGGATACAAGCTGTCGCACAACTGTGGAGACCATGAAATAGATCGCGAAGGGGATGACGGTCACCAGCGCGCGGAGTCTGAGGCCCGTCCAGGCGAAAAATGTAAGACACGCCGTGCTTCCACCCAGGAGGAACATGACGCCGGACCAGCAGACGGCGTGTAGCCAGGGATTTTGGTAATATAGCTCCGAGAGAAAGCCCGCGGGTGGGTGCACCGTCCACATCGGGTCTTTGATGGATACCTTCCAGTACGGTATGACCAGAGCGTCAGCCAGGAGAGAGCCAAAGTGTGTGAGCGCCACCACGGCTCCGCCGGCGATAAATACCGCCACATACTTGGCAATAAAGTATCTGCGCCTTCCGACCCGTGAGACGATCTGGTTATATACCCCCGAGCGGCGCTCCTGCATATAGGATGAACCGTAGGGCATCGCCGCCAATATGGGCCAGACGTACATAAAGGCATTCGCGGAAAAGGTAATAAAAAAATAGGGCATCGCCAGCACAAAGAGGGAGTAGGCGGAGGAATACACACCTGAGGCGTTCATCCCGTCTTTGACATATCCCATGGAGTCCAGAACGCTTGCAAGGATCAGAAAGCTCCCGCCGGCCAGGGCCAACCACATCATGGGGTTGTGGAAAGCCTTCCACAGCTCGGTTCTCAGTAATCGCGTCATCTGTTCTTACCACTTCCTTCTGGCCAGTCAAGGCCCAGATATACTGCTGGGTATTTGTCACTGTCGCTTATACTTCTGACCGTTTCACACGCGGCAAAAAGATCGCCGGGGGCCGGCAGTACACCGTCGGACGGGCGCCTATGAACGATATATCCAAGGGTGATGGTTTTTGTTTCTCCGGGCTCCAGCCGGACCGACATCTTGTAGTCGGTGACGGAGTCATCATAATCAAATCGCGCGTCCGGCGCGTCGGGGTCGCCCATCCCGTAATCGGAGAAAAAGGAGAGGCTGATGCGGTTTATATTCGGGCCGTTTGCCGAGCTGACATCTGCGGCGCTCTTTCCGAGAGTGTACAGGGTAAAGAGATCGCTGACTTTGAGCAGATACGGGTCGTAAAAGGTCCCCGGATAATCGTCGTCAAGCAGAGTCCGGCACGCGCATCCCCTGTTTTCGAGTTCTATATCCAACGTGACCATATAGACGCCGTCTATGAAGGCGCCGTCACTCAGGACGAAATCTACCAATCCCGCATCGGCCGCGCCGGCCGGAATATTATGCGCGTAGTATATATAATTCCCGTCCTCGTCGACCAAATCAATGAAGTCATATCCGGGGATAAAGCTTCCCTCCGGCAACTGTGACACGTTGGTGATCACCTTCGCTCCCGTTATGCGGCTCATAAGCTCGCCCTCTTTTATTTCCGATCCTCTCGAGTCGCGGGTGTAAACGAATACATACGGTTCTGCCCCGATCCCATCCGGGGACCCCACCGGCTCAATGTCATTGGCCTCCTCCGACGAGGAAAAATCATGCCCCCGCGACGAAGAAAAAAGCTTTGGACCCAGGCCAATGACGAGGGCGACGACAAGGAAGATTATAAGTATGATGCTGAGATATTTCATGTGTATTACTTCAAAAGTCAAAGATTCAATATGTTGCGTCTACGTATTGCGGCCGTCCGGGCGAAAAAGGCCGGAGCGGAGAAAACTGACGAGGGAGGCCTTCACGCCCTCACGTCTTTACAGGCCCGCGCCCTAAATCCGGCTTGGGAATGTCACTGCACTCGTACGTCCACACTATCGCCTAATGATAAATATATTTTCCGACTGTCAAGACGGTTCCAGGACGTGGGGAACTGGACTTTCAAAAAACCAAACGGTATGACAAAGGAATGTCCCGATCCTTTGTCAAGCTTAACACCGTAACTGTCCCCGAGCTCCGGATTCAGGCCCTTGAGAAGGGCCCATTCCACAGGGAAGGTCGTATCGGTTCCGTGGAGCAACAGGTCAGTCAGCAGAACGCCGCCCTCGCTGTCATCGTTGAAGATCGTAACGTCAAGAAAGCCGAATTTCCCCTCATATCCCTTCTTGCCGATAGTGGACATTTCATAGAGCTCCGGGGCTATTTCATCGCATTCAACAAATCTGAACCCGTCTACGCGCACACTGTATCCCTCACCGAAAAGGCCCATGGGCACAGTATCACCAATGGCGTATTCCCTGTACTGCTCCTCCTCGGGCACAAGACCGTGGTAATAGGAATTTAGTGTAATATACCTCCATGTCCACGTGCCCGCCAAGATCAGGATCATGCTGAAAATAAGGATGGTTTTGCCGCGCTTGCTCATAACGGCCTCCTCTCCACGCACCCTTCCTGTACCGTGTATATCTCGTCGGCAAGTCGATCCAGAATTTCTCTGTCGTGACAGGCGACCAATACACACGCGCCCCGGTCTCGCTCACGGCGGATGAGGGCGCAAAGCATTTCTACCCCCTTCTCGTCCAGCGCGTTGGTGGGTTCGTCGAGAAGCAAAAGATCCGGCTTTTCCATAATGGCGGCGGCTACCCCCAGGCGCTGCTTCATGCCAAGGGAGTATTTTCTGTACTTACGTTTATCTTCGGGATCAAGCCCCACATCACATATGGCCTCACAAATCTCCCGATCACCAACGCGTCCCCGGAGATCGGCCAGCAGCTCCAAATTTCGCTTCCCCGTATAGCCGGGTAAAAACGCCGGGTTCTCGATGAGCAGTCCAACGGAGGGTGGAAAATCAATGTCACGGCCCAGCCGAGCTCCATCGATAAGGACTTCGCCCTCCGTCGGAAGGATAAGTCCGGCCACCAACCTCAGTAGCATTGTTTTTCCGGAACCGTTTGGCCCCTGAAAGCCGTATACGAGTCCGCCCTTGAATTGCAGTGTCACATGCTTCAATATCAGAGCACCCTTTATTTTTTTCGAGACGTCATTGATCTCAATAAGCATATCGCCATCAGTCCTCCGCTCCGAGAATATCCATATGTTTGAATTTTACCGCTCCCGCGGACACGCTGATCAAAATCACAATAAGCGCGAAAAGGGCCGCCACGCCCGTATTGATGCCGTCGCTCAAAAGCCACTGACTGCGCATCGCCATAGCGCCTGACCCAAGGCAGAACGGCGAGTTCCAGTACAGGGACAGGATGACCAGAGATTGGCATATCAGAAAGCTGAGGACCGGCCTCATAAAAAGGCACAGCACCATCTGAAGCATGCTGAATGCCGCCAGCGTCAGGGCGGGAGCGACAAAGCCCGCCATAAATACCTGACCGACGGTCAGCGGAACAGGGGCGCTGTATATCCCGATACAAATCTCCGGGGTGACTGTCAGCTTCAACTCGCCGCCTTGGACAAGTGTCACGATCGCTGCCGTCAGAACGAACGCGCAGAAGCACAAAGCCGTGGAACAGATGTTCCAAAGACATTTGCTGAAATACCAACCGTATCTACTGCGGCTCCTCAGCATGACCTGTTGTCCGACCCTGGTCAGATCAAAAAGGATATAATCCAGATTGATCAACAAAACTCCGGTCATAATGAGGAGCCACTCAAGCGGTATCCGCGTATCTTGGCCCCTGTCGTTGATGTTTATCGGCCAGATGCCGCGAAAGCAAAAGAGCATCATATCCCCAAGTGTCTGGGATGCCTTGAACAGATCGGCGCACTCCCCAAAGAACAGGCACTCAAATACCACGAGCGCGGGAGCGAGCAGATACCGCTTTCTCAAAAGCCCCGCGCGTATATCGTGGAAAGCCAGCTTAATCCAGCTCATGTTTTACCACCTGAATGTAGCCGACCGCTAAGGTCGCGGCCACGATCACTCCGACGACCAGGAGCCGGGAAAAGCCGGGATACGCCGGATGGTTGATCTCCATGATGTTTAGAACATTGAAGGCCTTCCTGATGATCCCGGTATTGTGTATTATTCCGGTGCCGGTGATCCGGTCAAGCACGGCGTTCGTCACGAAGATAATGGCAAAGGGCACGATGGATACCAGGGTCCATAGTCTCAGCCCGGTCCACGCGAAAAATGTTAGGCACGCCGCGCTTCCTCCAAGGAGAAACACCATTCCAAACCAGGCCAGGGCGTGGAGCCAGGCGTTCTCATAAAATAGCTCGCTGAGAAAAGCTCCGTTCGTCAACACTTCTATGAGGGTAACGTGTATTTTCCAATATGGGAGGACCATGGCGTCCGCCAGCAGGGCGGCGGCCTGTGTAAGAGCCAGCACAGCGCCACCCGTGACAAAGACGGCCAGATACTTGGCGAAGAAGTATTTTTTTCTGCCTATCCTTGTGACGACCTGATTGTATACCCCTGAGCGGCGTTCCTGAATATAGGACGAGCCGTAGGGCATGGCGGCCAGGATCGGCCAAATATACCTGAAAAGTCCGGCGGAAAAGGAATGTCTGTCATAGGGCAGAGCAAACACGAAAAGGGAGTATCCCTCCGACCTGAGGGAGACTCCGGCGCTCCCATACACCCTGCTCTTCCATTCGGCGAAATGAACGATGCAGTCCCTCACGCTGATTATGACCACAACAGCCCCTCCCGCCAGGGCAAGCCACAGAAGTGGGTTATGGAAAGCCTTCCAAAACTCCGTTTTTATTGCTTTTCTCATTCCGACGCCTCCGTATTTCCGCCAAGTCCTAAATAAACCGCAAGCTCATTTCTCTTATTATCCATCTGGTAGCTGAGCGCGCACAAACCGTCAAGACCCGGGCCGCCGTCCTTGATCTGGAAGAGGTAGCCCAAGGTCACGACCTTTGTTTCACCTGGCTCCAGCCGGACGGCCAAAAGATAATTGTTTGGATTGTAGCCTTCACGTTGCGAGTCCGGGGAGTCCGGGTCGTAGCACGCTCCGAGCCCGGAGTAAAAGGACATGGGCAGGCCACCGCTCACCTTCGGGTCCGTCCCCTCCCATATGGGGAGCAAAGAAAACAGGCTCTGGGTCGGGAACAGGTACGGGTCTAAGAAATATCCCCGTTTTTGTTCTGACTCCTCATCGACGGTATGCCACCGGCAACCGACGCTCTCCATCTCCACATCTATGGTCACAAGGCATACACCGGGCATAAAGGAGCCGTCCGGCAGGATAAAGTCCCCGTCATCGTCGCCTCTCACCGCCCACTTCTCGCCCAGGGAGGTCTCCACATGGGTGTAGTATTTGACATTTCCCTCATCATCCTCGATCGCCACGGTGCTGTAATAGGGGATGAAGCCGCCCTCCGGCAGATCCTGCTCGCGGGTGATGACTCTGGCGCCCGTAATGGTGTATCGAAGCTCGCCATCCGCCATGTCAAAGTCGTTTTCAGCGTCAATGACAAACGTATACGGTTCCTCCCCGGCTCCGGTGTTCAGAGAAGCAACAATTGCGACGCCTGACTCGGCGGCCCTATCGGCTATATCGGCAGGTACACCCGCCGCGGTGCCTCCGTCCGGGGCGCTTTTTTGCCGCGGAAGGATGCTTATGGCAATAACAAGCACAAGGGCCACAAGAAGGGCTATGCTAATGTATTTCACGACTCGTACCCCTCATTCTTTGCTCGGCTGCTGTCCAAACGGTTCACTATAATTGTCATTTGCTGTACCCGCGCCCCATAATAAACATATACCACCCCGCCGGGAAGTGTAGCTTCCTGGGGATAAAAATAAACACACATAGTATTGATCTCCCGCCTCATTTTTTGTTTTATCTCCATCGACTGTGGCCCGGCCGACAAAGATCACGAAAGAATATTACGTATCCATATCACTCATATTGTACCATGTCGATTTTTTAATTGGAATATCGTTTTAGGTATATTTTAAGTTCCCCAAAATATTTAAAAAGAGAGCCTGGAGGCAGCCGCCCCAGACTCTCCTTTGCTTGTAGCGCGTCAAACGCGGCGTATGACGCCGCAGGCTATTTTCTCCCCGGCGTTCCCGGACGGTTGAGTTTTGAAATCGTCCGGATCAGAGTGTATAACCACGGTCTTGCCTATGACATCCTCAACCCGGAACCTGCCCGTCAACACCTGGCAGTACGCCCTCCCTCTGTCACTGAGCAACGGAGGCAGGTCGCCGGAATGCCGCGGGTGCTCCGCGGCTGTCGGGTTATAATGGGCGCCCGTGTCCGGAAATCCGCTCCCGCGGCAATCTCCGCCCTCGTGGATGTGAAAAGCGAAAAAGCCGGTATCCGTATCAGGTAAGCCCGCAATGTCCGCGACCACCAGCGTCCCTCCGCACCGCGGAAAAAACCTTACCGTCCCCCTGATCCCCGCATACGCCTCCCCGCCCCTGACATAAGCGACAGCCATCTTATTCTCCAAACAAATCACCTCATCCCATGCTACGCAAACCCACCCCAAGTGGTGCCCCAGAGCCCACATAAAAACCCGCCCAACACCGGGGGAAGAGGAAATAAATTGCCATATCTATGAAATCACACCATATTGAAAGCTTGAAAAGCCCGGTATATTATGATAAAATTAAAATGGTTTTTTGTAGAAAAGAATCGAAAAGTATGCTGTTAGTTCGGCCGATTGAAAACAAATGAAAATATGGAGGGAGAAAAATGATTAGAGCAGATATGATCTCTACTGTTGGCAGGGCGTATCTAACCAGCAATATTGAGAACGACGAGTACAGTTACCCGAAAGCATATGCTGACGCATCATTGACTTTTTCTCCTATTCAGAACAGCGCCGGACGGAAATTTGAGAAGCTGGATATTCGTTTTGTTAAAGACAACATTTCTGTATTGATCGAAACAAAGCAAAACTTTACAAAAGCGGACGAAGAGCAGCTATCCGCTTATGTTGAATACGAAAAGGCACTTACGGGCAATAAAATTGTTGCCATTCTTGCGAATACCGCAAATGATAATATTAGGGTATGGCGCGGCGTTATTTCGGAAAGCGATTTGATGACTGCGGAAACGGCCCTTCGCTCAATGGACGAGTATGTAGATTTTTACACCTCAAAAATCAACGATAAAGAAAAGGTAATGCAAAATACCTACAAGCTCAATGAGCTATTGCATCGACACAGCATTCCAGAAAAACTTCGTAGTCAGTTCGTGGGAACCTGCCTTCTTGCCCTCAAGAAAAATCTTGACTATACAACTCCGAGCTTGCGGCCTGCACAGATTCGCACCCGGATAAAAGAAGTGCTGGAAAACCTCCTGACCGATGATATAAACAAGGCAGAAAAACTTGTTCTTCTTAATAGAAATGTACTTGACAATCAATATGTACGTGGATTGAGCATCGAGGCATTCAGGGAGATTTTACGGTATATTGAAGATAATATCCTTCCTTTTATCAACGACAAGAGCACATCAGGACAAGACCTGCTGAATCTGTTCTTTGTAACATTCAATAAGTATGTGGGAAAGTCGGATAAAAATCAAGCCTTTACGCCTGATCATATTACCGATTTTATGGCAAAAATCACAAGAGTGAATAAGCACAAAGTTGTTCTTGATATAATCATGCAGATTTTGATACAAAGCCGAGGAAAAATTAAAAAGTGTGCCTTTGCGGTGTAATTTTTCCCTTG
>CANRLF010000026.1 GCA_947631395.1 uncultured Oscillospiraceae bacterium | reverse complement strand
GCATGAGCAAACGCAGAGCGAATGGCGAGGGGAATATACGAAAGCGGCCGGACGGGCGTTGGGAAGGACGATACGTGGCAGGCCACGACGAGAACGGAAAACCCATTAGGAAGAACGTCCTCGGCAGAACCCAGGCAGAGGTGAAGGAGAAACTGAAAAAGGCAATCCGGGAGTGCACCGAGATTGACGTTGAGAAGGCCGAGGAATATACCGTCGGCGGCTGGGTAAGGACGTGGTACGAGACATACTCCAAGCCGCACATACGAGAGAGTACGCAGGAATTTTACGAGGACTATATCGAACACCACGTCGTACCGAGGATTGGAAACATCAAGCTCGCCAAGCTGACCGGGCGGGACATACAGAAGATGTATAACGACGTCAAGGCCAGCGGGCGAATCAGGGTATCCAAAGACGGTAACACAGGCATGAGCGCCAGTTACGTCCGGGGGCTGCACATGATGCTCCATAACTGCCTCGGAAGGGCTGTAAAGGAGAGGCTTATCCGCCGGAATCCAACCGAGGACTGCATCGTACCGAAGCAGGAGAAGAAGGAAATGCACATCCTGCACCCAGAGGACATCAGCGCCTACCTCAAAGAAGCAGATAAACGGGGCGTCTTAGCGATGTTCTTCCTCGAATTGACCACCGGTCTCCGAAAAGGTGAGCTGGTCGCCCTGCTGTGGAGCGACCTCGATGAACAGTCGATGACCCTAAACGTCTGCAAACAGGCCGTCAGAGTCAAGGGCGGAGGTGTGAAGGTCACACGCCCAAAAACCGAAACCTCCATCCGCAGAATCTCGCTGTCCCAGGAAACCATCAACGTCCTCAAAGCGGAACATGAAAAGCACCCGGATATTGAGTACATGTTCCCCTCCCCGAAGACACTGGGGATGTACTACCCTGACTCCGTAACTGCACTTCACAACAAGATCCTCAAGTCTGCCGGACTCCCCCACATCCGCCTGCACGACCTGAGACACACATTCGCCACCCTGGCACTCCAGAACGGTGTCGACGTGAAGACCGTGTCCTCCATCCTCGGCCATTACGATGCCGGCTTCACTCTCCGCACTTACACCCACGTCACAACGAAAATGCAAGAAGAAGCCGCCGCAACGATGGGCAAGCTAATCGGGGCGAACGTATGAGCAAGATTTACACCGCCATAACTAAAAAAAGGCCGTGGGACGCAAAATCCCACGGCCTTGTGCTCTCCCGTCCTTTCCGCTCCGAAATCCCGTTGGGGTCAGAAGTGGGTCAGAAAAACAGCAGCCCCAACTAAAACAGCCAAAAAAGTACCGGATTTCCCGATTTTTTCAGGAAATCCGGCGGGTTTTGGAGCTGGATGCGAGATTCGAACTCGCGACCTCATGATTACGAATTGCAATCGCCATAAAAATCCGGGCATTTCTAAGGCTTTCCGCCCCTTTTCCCTCCAAAATCAGCAGCTCGTTCCTGCTGTCCGCTCCACTGTTTCCACCCGCAAATTTCGTGCAGTGGGTCAACTTGTGGGTCAGGCCGCCTTCCGAGCGGAAAGCGGCCTGGACGATTCGGGTAGGCTCGTGAAAATGGGGTAAAAGTCCGCCATTCGAGGGTTGCATAGTAACTCTGAAAAGCAGAAAAGTCAAGTATTCAAAAGCTGGACCGCTATAAGCAAAAAGAGCCTTTCCCTCTGCCGTAACACCATCAACTGTAGCCCCTCAAATTCTGCAGGGGACCCCCTGCAATTTTTGGGAAGGGAATAGTATTAACAAGACGTAGAGCAACAAATATAAAGCCCTTCCAAAAGCCCTTCAGCGCATGCGGTTTCTCCGTTTTGCCAAAACGGTTTCTCTCGACTTTTCCGCCCCTCTGCGGTATTGTGTGTTGCCAAGGAGGGGTGAAGGTGGAGAATCTAATCAACGAACTCTATTACGGAAACATCTGCCCGGTTGAACAGATGGGAGGGGCCACACCGGAGGAAAAGGAAATCTTGAAGCGAATACACGAAAACGAGGAAAAACTGCGTGTAACCCTCGATGAGCAGGAAAACGCCATTCTTGACACAATAAAGGACGATTGCCTCACTGTATCTGCTTCAATGGGCGAAAGACGCTTCCACGAGGCGTTCAGTTTGGGAGCGAGACTGATGGTCGAAATACTCGCCACCGGCACTCAATAATTGCGGGGATCCCCCTACGATTTGTGAGAGGGAAATTGTATTAACAAGGCGAATAACAACAATCAAAAGTGCTTCCCGCGAGAAAGGGCCGCCGGTTAATTGGCCTCCAATCCGTTTGCGAAGTCCTCTGTTTTCCGGACGGTCTGTTCAGATTCTGACGTAAGCAGGCCTTCTTCAGTGAGAAGCGGCGTGTCCAGCACGGCTTTTACGGCCACGGCGACGCTGACGCAGGATGCAATGGCCTTTTTTGACTCGTCCCCGTACTGGCGGTAGTCGTCGCCCTCGTCCTTCAGAATGTCCTCCATCCGGTAAATAAGCGGAAGAAGGTATGAGTCGAGCCTCGCCAAAAGGTTATAAAAGACGTAGGTCCTGCGCCGGATAGCCTCGCATTGCAAAGACGCGGCCTCTGACTGGGCGGCTGTCTCCAACGCCTCCGCCTTGTTGATCTTGGCCTTCTCCAGATTTTTCTTCGCCGCGGCCCCGGCCACAAACCCCATCGTCATGAGCGCAGGGCCCGCCACGAGGCCACCGAGAACGACCATTCCTCCGACAATTCCAAGGCCGTTTACCGCCAAAGAGCCTCCTCCGAAAAACGCCAGTGTCGCGTTTGTGGCCGCGGCTCCGTGCAGGGTGGCTATCGCTGTACCCGTGGAGGCCACGGCGAAGGTCTGGGCCGCTCCATACGCGCCAAAGGCCGTAATCGCTCCTCCGGCAACTCCGGCTGCGGCGCCGCCCGCCACAGCCCCCGCAAAGCTTGAGAGCTCCTGTAGCTCCTCAAATTCCTTGGAGTCGATATGCAGCCGAGAAAGCTCATCTAACCCCTCCGTGTTGGCAAACTCCACGTTTTTGATCCTTGTGAACCCGTCAAGGAACTGCGTAATACTGCTGTTGAGGATAAACAGCTTCTCTTCGCCAAGCTTCTCCAAGGATCTTCCGCAGGCAAGCCTCTGCCTTTCCAGCAGATCCCTCGCATCCTCTATCAGCGCCGTAGCGCTTTTGTTGAGCTTATTGGCGCTGTTTACATCGACGACAGCCTTCGCGGATTTCCCGACGCCGAGGGCCCCGGCGACAGCCCCTATACCAATAAAAAGCAACGGTAACGGCATTTTATTCCCTCCTTACAGCATGATCAGCTCTTTGACGCTGTCAAGAATCACGTTTTTCCTGTCCGCAAGCTCGTTGAGTATGCCCTCGATGGTGAGATACGGTCTGTTGGTGGTTTTGATCCACGCGATCTCCTTCTCGATGGACAGCAACGTCAGGATACTGCTCTCAAGCTCCAGAAACTCCGCCTTTTCTATGCCCAACCTCCGGACGGCGTATTTTATAAGCTTCCGCTCCGTCTCGTTATAGCTCTCGTCGCTGTACGCCACGGTGAGCATGTCCCATACAAGGAGCTTCGGCGTGATCGGCCCGTCGGACTTTCCGGCGGAAGCCAGAATAGCGTCGCCCACAGCGTCCTGAAGGACCTCATAATAGTCCTCCGGATCAAGGGCCTTTTCAAGCTCCTTCTTACAGTCCTCCAACAGTCTTTCGCGCTTCTCGGAAAACTTTGGGTCAAGCTCCGCAGCGATTAGATTGAATTTCTCCTCCTCGCTGTGAAAGATCTCCCCGTCCGCGGCCATGAGGTAGTACATGATTTTCACGGCGCTGTCCGAAGACAGACTGATTATACGGACAGTTTCCTGAACCGAAGGTTCCTCCGACGCATCGTCCTTCTGCTTTTTCGCAAAGAGGGATTTTACGTCCGGCGCTTTCAGCTCCGGCATTTTGATGCCCTTCACGGCCTCCTTCGCCTTGTCCGTAACACCGTGAATGGC
This sequence comes from uncultured Oscillospiraceae bacterium, assembly GCA_947631395.1. Taxonomy (GTDB): domain Bacteria; phylum Bacillota; class Clostridia; order Oscillospirales; family Oscillospiraceae; genus RUG626. Next base: position 25,239 of record CANRLF010000026.1, on the reverse strand, counting down.
GTCCGTCAGCTTCTTTCCCGCTTTCTTTTCCTCAGCCATTTTGATCACCTCTCAAAATTTAAGCGGCATATCCGACTCCATCAAGTCGTCAAATTGCGCCTGATTTTCAAATTGCGGCTCACGTCCCAGGACACGCTGGATCGTAACGCTCCCCCGAATGACGGGCTCGGACTCGCCGGAAGCTACCCCCGCCTCCATGTCGTCAAGTCCCTCCATGAGCCGCTCCAGATCCTCGGCCAAAAATTCCGACAACCGCCTCTCCAGCTCCGCCTTGTAGTCCTGCAAAAGCCTCATGGCATTCTCTGTCTTGGACTCCACAAGGGCAAGCTTTTCGTGCAGCAGCTGTGTCTCCTTCTTCTCGCCGGAGATTTCCCGGATGACCGCCACGACGGCCCTCCCCGCGCCGACATAATTGTATCTCGCCACGAAGTTACCGGCGAACATGACCCAGTTCCCGCCGGACTCCAACGCCGCTCGGAACGCGGCGTCAGCCGTATCCGCCAACGTGAAGGTCATACTGGCCACAGTCACCATTCGTTCCGCCGTCCTGTTTCCAAAGGGGACAACACGGGACCAGTCGACCCTTCCAAGACTCCCGCCGCGTTTCAGCTCTTTGACGAGCTGAGATATGAAGCAGCCGGTCCTGACCAGCACTTCATTGAGCAGTACGGGGACAGCTTGCCTGCCAAGCGCCTTGTACATGGGCAGTTCGTGGCGAAGATCAAGCTTATTTTTTGTGTAAAGATCATTGACGATTTGCGGAAGGGCGGTATACTTGAGGATTGGCACGGATGACAGCTCATGGAGCAGGGAGATGAATATTCCCGGAATTCCCATACCTCCACCCGCCGTATTTTTGGAGCCGCCCATGTCGCTGACCAGGTGTCCAAACCAATTGTCCGCTATCCTGACGACCTCGATAATTGCCGGCATCGACGCGGCCACGCGGGCGATTTTTACAAGCTCATCCGGAACTTCGCCGTTTATTTCTTCAAGCTTGTTCTCCCCAACGCACACCAGCCAATGCAGAAAGCCCGTTATCACGGCAGGTATGGCAAGGCGGAACACATCCTCGGCGCTCGGCTTCATAAAGAAGAAATGCCACTCGCCGTCCTTGTTCACAAAAGTGCCAACGCGCAGGAGCTGGACCCCGATCGCCGAAACAAGTCCAAGCGGGGTCGGATGGTGAGCAAAATCCGCGAGATGATGATTTTTTGGCGTGATCCCAACGCCGGCTCCCTTCCAGACATTGTCCTGAATAACCGGGTACTGCTCCTCCAGGAAAGCGATGGCTCCATCCAGCCGCTCTCCTGTATATCCTTTTTGGGCGGCATATTTCTGGATAAATTCATTGACTTGCTTGTGGGACAGCTTTATATCCGCGTTTGTGATCGTAAACTTGCCGATGAAAGCAGAATCCACTACCCCCGCCAAAACTCCGCATCCTATTGCAAGGGCATAACCCGCCCTGTTGGCGCGGCTGGTGACCTTCTCAAGCTCAGCGTTGACGCGGCGAAGCTCGCTGTCAATATCCTGTCCCGGCCTTTCAGTCGCCTCCGGCGTTATCTCAGCGGAGATAAGCTCCGTAGTCTCACATTTCGGGGGTTCCTCCGGAATGACTGTGAGCTTTCCGCTTATGATGTCCCTGAACCGCTCAGACTTCGCCCACTCACAGCACTCATACGCCCGTGTCGCCAGGCGCGGGTGGGTATCCTCCTGCGTGACCATCTGCTCAATGAGCTTGTTGGCGGAGGAATCGTCCACGAACGCACGAAGGTCCATGGCCTGCTTCATAAACGCCTGACGGTCAACGCCGTTCCCGTAGCCATCGAGGCGCAAGAGCATGTCCACAAGCCGGTCGGCTCCGCCGTCGCAGAGCGCGGCGGCTCTGTCCGCAGTAAGCTCACTGCACCTGTCCCAGAATAAGAACGCCCGTTTCAACGCCGGTACCGCAAGCCTTCTGATTCCCGGTATGCCCGCCAACGGCCCATTGTCGATCCCTCTTATGAGAAGCATCGCCAGCGAATGATAGAGGCTATGCCCACAGGCGATATGGCCGCACTCGTGGGCGAGGACCGTTGAAAGGAGCTCCGGAGACAGTCTGTTTACAAGCCCGGAGGTCACCACGATATAGGGAAATGTTTTTCCGCTTGTCCACGCGTTGGGCGCCTTTTCTCTCCGGTAATATAGCTCCGGTATCTCTATGCCAAGCTTCTCGCATATCGGCGGCAGGAGGCCGTAAATCTCCGGCATTTGTTCCTCTCCAAGACGGATGGAAGAGGACAAAAGCTCTATTTTTGCCGCTTTCTCGTCAAACCCGGCCTTGTAAAGCTCGTAAAGCTTAACGGCTTTGGGGAACGTGTTCAGCATGTCAAAGGCGCGCGCGTCAAGGTCGTGGATGTACTGTTCAGGACGGTATGCCATTTCTCTGACCTCCATGCGATTTTTTCAGGGAAGTATTTTCACATATTCCCCCTGGCAGTTAAGCCACATGTTTATGCCCTTCCCAAATACCTCCGCCTCGACAGTCCATCCGCTGCCGTCTTCGGAGAGGATCTTCGCGGTCGGAAGTCTGTCCAGTACCGCTTCCAATGACGGACCGGTGTATTTGAAGCGGACCGTTTGGAGCTTGCCGCCGTACATGAACTGGACCCGTTTGCGAAATTCGCCCTCCTCGAAGCGGTCCCGGTAGGGAATGCGAAAATGCTCCTGCGTCACGTTGAAGCCTCGTATCCTGTCGATCCGATAGATCGTAGGGAACCGGTCGCCCGGATTCTCAAAATGCTCCGCTCTGTCCATATCCTCGATGTAAGCGGCCAGGTAGAAGTAATATTCCGAGAAAAGCAGCCCTACCGGTTCGATCCTTCGCCGCACTGTACCGGGCTCCTTGAGACGGACGTATTCGATCTCTGTCACAAGCTGTTTCTGTATTGCCTGCCCAAGCTCCCACAAGCCGCTGAGTATCGGGCGCTGATGATGCGGCTCGATGTAGTGCCTCTTTTCGTTGGCTATGAGTTCGGCAACAGCTTTTCGTGACTGCGACGGCACGGTAAGCGCCAGGAGCTTGTCCAGGATCGGCATCATCTCGTCCCGCCTCATGGACCGGCTCTCCAACAGTATCTTGCACACCGCCAGGATCTCACTGTTCGTCAAGCCCTCAGAAGCAGAGTCCACAAGCCGGTAACCGTCGAGCCGCCGATCAAAAGTGATCTCCTGTGACAAGCCCTCCTCGGCGATGAACGTCCGCAGCGTATCCATGTCCCGCTGTATGCTCCGCTCACTGACGCCGTATTCCTCCGCCAGCGCGGCCCGTCTTAAAACAGCCCCGCCGCAAAGCCTCGAATAGATCGCCAACGCGCGCATGGATTTTGCCTCAGCATTTTTCTCCATTTTACCACTCTCCGCCACTTGATGTAAACCCATTATAACACATTCCACGGACACTGGCTGTCGTTTTCGTAAAAAACCGCTTTTTCTTTCAAAAACAATACCGCTCCGCCCATCACCCCTCCCCTCGTTTTCAGCCCCTGTAAAGCCCCGTGTGCGGCTTTAGGGCAGAGGGCAAGAAATGTACACCTCCGGGACGGCAAAGCGCCGTGTTGCGCGTTTGTGGGCGAAGGAGATTTTCCTCTCTGCACATAATCTCCGGCTCCGAGAGGGCAACGCCGAAGCTTATTTCCGGCTTTTTCCGGGCAAAAAAGACCGTTCGATTATTGGACAAGATAAAGGGCCGCACCGTTTGGCGGCGCGGCCCGAGCACTTTGCCCCGCAGTGCGGGGCATTTTCGGAGAACGGGACCGCACCGTATTTTGGGGGAAAGGAAAAAATCCGCACCGGTTGGCGCTCCTAAAACACCTAAGTTCTTAGAGTTTCAAGGGCTTTCAGCAATCCATTAACGGTGAGCCCTCAAAAAGTTATCCGTTTGTACACAATTTTCCACTGGCTATTTGGCGGCAAAGCTGGTATGTTGTGTGTTTGCCGAAAGGGCAGAAAGGAGATGCACGGCATGAGTAAACGCAGAGCCAACGGTGAGGGGAATATACGAAAGAGGCCAGATGGGCGTTGGGAAGGTCGGTATGTTGCTGGACACGACGATAACGGGAAGGCTATCCGCAAAAACGTCCTCGGCAGAACCCAAGCGGAGGTCAAGGAGAAGCTGAAGCGGGCGATTCGGGAATGTGCCGAGATCGACGTTGAGAAGGCTGAGGAATATACCATCGGCGGCTGGGTAAGAACGTGGTACGAGACGTACTCCAAGCCGCACATACGTGAAAGCACGCAGGAATTTTACGAGGACTACATTGAGCATCATGTGGTGCCCCGTATTGGCAATATCAAGCTGACAAAGCTCACCGGGCGGGACATACAAAAGTTGTACAACGATGTCAAGGCCAACGGGAGAATCAGGGTATCTAAGGACGGCAACACCAGCATGAGCGCCAGCTATGTTCGTGGTCTCCACATGATGCTGCACAACTGCCTGGGCCGGGCAGTGAAGGAGAGGCTGATCCTACGGAACCCAACCGAGGACTGCATTGTGCCAAAGCTCGAAAAGAAGGAGATGAACATACTACACTCGGAGGACATAAGCGCATACCTCAAGGAAGCAGACCGGCGAAACGTGCTGGCGATGTTCTTCCTCGAATTGACCACAGGACTACGCAAAGGAGAACTTGTCGCCCTTCTTTGGAGCGACCTCGATGAACAGTCAATGACCCTGAACGTCTGCAAACAGGCCGTCAGAGTCAAAGGCGGAGGGGTGAAAGTTACCCGACCGAAAACCGAAACCTCCATCCGCAGAATCTCGCTGTCACAGGAAACCGTCGATGTCCTCAAAGCTGAACATGCAAAACACCCGGAGCTTGAAATCATGTTCCCCTCCCCTGTCACCCTCGGCATGTACTACCCGGATTCAGTCACCGCAATCCACAATAAAATCCTCAAAAGCGCCGGCCTCCCCCACATCCGTCTGCACGACCTCCGCCACACCTTCGCGACCTTAGCCCTCCAGAACGGTGTAGACGTTAAAACCGTCTCCAGCATCCTCGGCCATTACGACGCCGGTTTCACCCTCCGCACTTACACCCACGTCACCACAAAAATGCAAGAAGAAGCCGCAGCCACCATGGGCAAGCTGATTGGGGCGAACGTATGAGCAAAAACTACCTCGCCATAACTAAAAAAGGCCGCGGGAGCCAAAATCCCACGGCCTTGTGCTCTCCCATCCTTTCCGCTCCAGATTCCCGTTGGGGTCAGAAGTGGGTCAGAAAAACAGACGCGCCAAATAAAACACCCAAAAAAGTACCGGATTTCCCGATTTTCTCAGGAAATCCGGCGGGTTTTGGAGCTGGATGCGAGATTCGAACTCGCGACCTCATGATTACGAATCAGGCGCTCTACCGGCTGAGCTAATCCAGCGTTTTAGCTTCGATATTGTATCACATATTTTTATATACGTCAACTCAAAAATTTTCCGCCACACCAGAACCGCAGACGACGCGACCTTCTCTCCTCAAAATTAACGGATTTGACAAATACCGAAAAACGGATTATTCTATCTGTTGCCGTCGGGCGTTACTTACATTTCAAAATGGGGGCATTGTACATGAACCTTGCTTTGGCACTGGTGTTTCTTTTTTTCATCGGCTCCGTGGCCGGATGGGTCATTGAGCTCATCTTCCGCAGATTTTTCTCCTCGGCAAACCCGGAGAGAAAGTGGATAAACCCCGGCTTCTGCACCGGTCCATATGTGCCGCTCTATGGCTTCGGCCTGTGCATCATGTTTCTCATCGCCATGTCGGAGACCCTCCCGTGGATCGCCGGCCTGCGGTATAAGAAGCTGGTACTGTTCGTTGTGATGGCCGTGGCCATGACGGCGATAGAGTACATAGCCGGCCTTCTGATGCTGAAGGTCGCCCATGTGCGGCTTTGGGATTACAGCAACGTCTGGGGAAATATCCAGGGCCTCATCTGCCCCAAATTCTCCCTCATCTGGGCGCTCCTCGGTGCCGCGTACTACTTCTTCATCCACCCCAGGATCATAAGGACCCTCATATGGTTTTCCAACAATCTGGCGTTTTCCTTCTTTGTGGGCATGTTCTTCGGCGTGTTCCTCATCGACCTGGCCCACTCCCTCAATCTTGTGAACCGCCTCCGTAAGCTGGCCAAGGAGAACGACATCACTGTCCGTTATGAGAACCTGAAGCTCCAGATAAAGGAGGCCCGGGAGGAGCGCAAGCTCAAATACAGCTTCTTTGCCCCCTTCCGCTCCGACACCCCCCTCTCCGAGTACCTGAAGGAAAAGCGCGAGCTCCACGAGCAGAATAATAAAAAAACTCCCCCCGCCGGCAAGTGACCCGGAAAGCGATGGCGCGTAAACGCGCAAGCTGACGCTCCCCCTCGAGGCTCCGCCAAAAGCGACCTTGAGGGGGATTTTTACAGCCTTCGTACGGAGCTCGCGATGCGCTTTTCCCGCCCGTCAGCCGTTGTGTAATACCTCTGCAGCAGGCCGTAAAGCAGATATGTAAGGTCGCTGTCGGAGGCGATCTTAAAGGTGCTGTCATCGTTTATGATCTCAGGGTAATATTCCCTGATCGACTGCAATACCGCGCTTTTTTGCTCCTCATCAAAGCTCTCCAGCGCCTCACGCGCTAAAGCTATCCTCTTTCTGTTGGGCCTTTTTACGCACGAGCTGTCAAAGGACTCCTCCAGAACGATAAAATCCGCGGAAAGGAGCTCCTTAGTCTCGCCCTCAGTGGCCTCCCGAAAGATCTCCTCGATACCGTCAAATATGCCCGTGACGGATGAGAGCCGCTTGAAGAACAGCCGGTCGTCTGAAGCCCTGTATATCCCGTCCGGGACGGTGTTTATGACGATCTCCCGCTCGTTCTCCTCGTATCTGACCGGGTTGCCAAAGACGATCCGGTTCCTCTGAAGGACCTGGGTCTTTGTGACGCGCTGGAAATATACGAGGCCGTCGTCCTGCGCGGAGCACAGAAAGGAAATGATGCCGAGCTCATCGTCGCCGATAGTCGCGTAGGATGTCCCGTTGATCTGGCTTTTCAGAAATTCCGGGCAATAGGTCCTACGCGAAAACTCGTTCAGGTAAAACCACTCCTCCTCGTCAATGGAGTCCTCCACCGTATACGGCACCGCGTTATCGAGCGTATCCGGGGCTGAGTATATCCTTACTCCCGACAGGACGCACCTCATTCCGTTCTTTCGGTCTCGCACACGCGCCAACAGATAATCCATAAGCTCACCTCATATCTATAAATGTAAAATCGTTGATCCTGCGCAGGTCGTCCAGTACCACATCCTGGCGGGGCTTCATTTTCTGCCTTGTTATCAAAAATATCTTTGTCCCGTCCTCGCCGGTCACGAAGTAAAAGCTGTACCTGAAAAGCAGATACATCGGATTGAAGCTTAGGGCCTGCGAAAGATACGTAAACAGCAAAATCACGGCGTAAACGTACGCCAGCGCCCTGATATTCGGGATGCTCAGCGCCACGAAGAAATAGCCCAGATAGCTTGGTAGGAACGAGTGGCTCGCGAGCTCCACCTCGGCGATCTCACACTCCATCCCGCATTTCGGTAGATGCCCGGACAACCGCAGACATATCCACGAAAGGATCGCCGGAACCGCGAGGTACGCTATGTACGAAAGTCCCCTCACGCCCTCCGGCAGAAATCGTAGGGTCATCCCCTCCTTGATCAGATATATCACGACAACATAGCCCGAGGCGGATACGCTCATAAGGAGATGGAACGCCTTTTGCGGAAGGTGTCCTATAAAGCTCATCACTTTTTTCATTTTACCGGCTCCCAAATAAGAATAGCTTGACGCGCCAGTGGCCCCCTACCTCCAACCACCTTGACTTTCCCCTCCCCATGCGTTAACATTATGCCATCGGCGCACATCCCCGATCTATACGCACAGCGCCGGATCAGAAAAATTCAAAGGAGTGTCCCATAATGCTTAATGTCGGAATGAAAGCTCCGAACTTCACCCTGAAGGACAAGGACGGCAACGATGTGTCCCTGGCTGATATGGCCGGGAAGCGCGTTGTGCTCTATTTCTACCCCAAGGACAACACCCCCGGGTGCACACGTCAGGCGTGCGCCTTTGCCGGGGCGTATGAGGAGTTCAAGTCCCTTGACGCGGTCGTCATCGGCGTAAGCCGCGACTCCGTGGCCTCACATCAGAAATTCGCCGAGAAATACGGCCTTCCCTTCATCCTCCTCTCCGACCCAGATCGCCAGGCCATCGAGGCTTACGGCGTGTGGCAGGAGAAGAAAAACTACGGCAAGGTCTCGATGGGCGTCGTGCGCACGACCTTTGTCATCAGCCCCGAGGGCGTCATCGAAAAGGTCATGCCAAAGGTCAAGCCCGACACCAACGCCGCCGAGATACTGGCGTACCTCAGGGGCTGAGGCGCTCATTCCCCCGGCCCCGGGGCGATCACCTTGCGCATATTCCAGTTGTCGGCGGCCCGCTGGGCGGCGGCCAGCCGCTCCCGGTCGCCGTCAAAGCTGATGTGGGATGTGTGCGCGCCGCAGTCCAGGCACTGGACATAGACGCACCAGCCCCCCTCCTCCTCTATGCTCCCCACCCCGCCACAGCAGGGGCAGTCCTCAATGTGTATCTCATCGTACCGATCCATATAGCACCTCATCCACGCGGGAGGGCCCCGGCGACCGGCCGGCCCCTCCCGTTATTTTTCGTGTTCCCGTACCAATATAAACCATACCTCCGCCACTGTCAAGTGACACCGCCGCCCCGCCGCCTGAGCCGAGCCCCCCGCCCCGTGCAAAACGACGAAAATTCGACGAATTTTTACATATATTTTGACAAATCGACATTGTTGTGCTATTGTATCTGTATGGATCTCTAAATTTGAACGGGGGCAAATACCATGATACTTGATTTCAAGCGCAAGGACGACGACCTGGACAAATCAGAGCGCAAGGCGGAGATAAAGCGCCTGAGGGAACTGCTCGTCGGCGAACAGCAGACCATTCGGGAGGCGAAGCTCCCCGTGATAGTCATGCTGGAGGGCTGGGACTGCGCCGGAAAGGGCAACCTGATCAACGAGCTCATCTGCGAGATGGACCCCCGGTTCTTCTCCGTGAAGGGCTTTGACCGGACTCCCGAATACGGCGAGCGTTTCCCGTTCCTCAAAAAATTCTTTGACGTCCTGCCGGAGAACGGCAAATTCCTCTTCATGGACACCGGCTGGATGGAGGACACCGTCGGCAAATACCTGCGGCGCGAGATCCCCCGGGAGGAATACGAGCGCCGTGTGGAGTCCTGCAACATCATGGAGCGCCAGCTTCGTGACAACGGCTACGTCGTGATAAAGCTGTTCCTCCACATCTCCCGGGCGGAACAGCTCCGCCGCATCACCGCCCTTCGGGATAACCGTGACACCCAGTGGCGCGTATCCGGCGACGACCTGTGGCAGCAGCAGGAGTACGACCGCTTCCTCAAGACATACGACAGCTTCATGGAGGACACCGACAAGGTGTTCCCCTGGCACGTCCTGGACGGCGAGAGCCGGAAAAAGGCGCTGTACGACGGGCTCCTGGCGATCACCGGCGCCGTTGAGAAGGCCGTCAAAAACGGCCGTTACGACGGCGGGCCCTCGGGGCTTAAGTTCCCGCTTTTGGGCCACCCCTCCCAGAAGGACGCGGACCTCTCCGCCTCCATAAGCGAGGAGGAGTATAAATCTGAGCTGGAGCGCCTTCAAAAGAAGCTCGCCAAGCTCCACAACCGGATATACCGCAAGAAGATCCCCGTAGTCATCTGCTATGAGGGCTGGGACGCCGCCGGCAAGGGCGGCAACATCAGACGCCTCGCCTACCCCCTGGACCCCCGGGGCTTCGACGTCATCCCCATCGCCAGCCCCACCCCCGGCGAGCTCGCCCGGCACTACCTGTGGCGGTTCTGGACGAAGCTCCCGCGCAGCGGCCACGTTGCCATCTTCGACCGCACCTGGTACGGCCGCGTGATGGTGGAGCGCATCGAGGGCTTCTGCTCCGAAAACGCCTGGAAGCGCGCCTACGGCGAGATCAACGAGTTCGAGCGCGAGCTCACCGACTGGGGCACCGTCGTGCTGAAGTTCTGGATACACATCGACCCCGACACCCAGCTGGAGCGTTTCCAGGCCCGCCAGAACACCCCCGAGAAGCAGTGGAAGATCACCGACGAGGACTGGCGCAACCGTGACAAATGGCCCCAGTACGAGGAGGCCGTTGAGGATATGCTCCGAAAGACCAGCACCGAGTACGCCCCCTGGTACATCGTCGAGTCCGTGGACAAAAAGTACGCCCGTATAAAGGTCCTCCGGATAGTCACCGACGCCCTCGAAAAAGCCGTCGAGGAAAACGTCGTCCGCGGCATGAAGAGCCGCAAAAAGTGACCCCTCCCCGGCCTCAGCCCCATTGATACACAAAAAAATGCCGCCTACCCAAAATGTAGACGGCATTTTAATTTTTTCACCGCGTCCCCTTATCCTGCCCCCCGGCGCTTTTGATGATGCTGTCCGGAAACATAGCCGCGTTAATAAGATCCGCCGGATTGACCTCCAACGCGTCCGCAATGTTAAAGAAGGTGTCCATGGACATACCCCTTACCATGTTCGGCGCTTCAATGGCACTAAGATGTGAACGGCTCATATTCGCTTTCTCAGCTAATTGCTCCTGTGACATACCGCGCACTCTTCGAAGCGCGGAAATAGCGATTCCCATCTGTATAAGCCTGTCCCTATTGACAAGACTTATATCCCCTTTTGCCATGTGCCATCACCTTCCGAAAATAATTATAGTATTTCCGGATTTAGCGCACAGCTCTAAGAATAATACTATTGACTTTTTTATAAAGCATGTTGTATTATAATAATAACATTTGCTATGTAAATTTGACGATTACCACATAAATAAACCCCGCCGCTCTCCTTGCCCCTCCTCTCTGAGGAGGGGGTAGGGGGAGGAGTCCGAAGCATTTGCACACGCCTCCAATAGCGCGTCCCCTTAACCTCCCCTTCGTAAGGGGAGGTGGCCCCGCAGGGCCGGTAGGGTCGAGGCCGAAGTCTTTGCGCACGCCTACACCCTCGACCCTTCAGTCTCGCTACGCTCGACAGCTCCCCGGACGTCGGGGCGCCTAAGAGAACAAGGTTGCGCCTTCGGCGCAATTAAAATCCGCGGCTCCGCCGCATCCTCTCTCGCCTTCCCCGCCCGGGCGGGGAAGGGCAGGGATGAGGTGGGATAAGCGGCGCCAGCCGCACCCTTATTCCCCCGTCCCCCGCACCATCACTACAAACCGGAGGTATCACCATGGTTGAGATGTTACATTCGATCAGGTTCCCTGATACCTGGCAGCTGGAGCTTGACACACTGAACGGGGACGACTCCTCCGACGATGAGCTGGACCCGGAATTAGAGGCCCTCCTCGGCATCGCGGGTGAAAACGTGGAGTATGTCCCCATACCCGGCCGGGCCGATCAGGTGGCGAATCTGATCTGGGACACGGTGGAGTTGGCCAATTCCCTTGAGCTCAACGTGGACATCGAGCGCACCGACAGCTTCGTCCTCTTTCGTTTTTACGACGCCCTCGGTGTCTATTTGTATGAGCACAAGGATTTCTTCGGTAAAATGTTCCTCGTCTGCGATGACGTCTCGATAACCAGCTCCAGAGACGCCCCCTCCCCCATGCCCGGGAATCACCTGATACTCAGCTTCTACATCAATACCCACACCGCCGCGAGATCGTGAACACAACCCACCCACTGTAATACTAATATCTATTTAAAAGGAGACACCGAGCGGCGAGGATTTTTCGTGTCAGGCAAGGAAGACGCCGCAGGGAATACTGTATGTATTCCCAAGGCGGCTGACGCAGCATGGCGCGAAAAAGACCGGCGCGAATGTCTTATTTTAATTAGATATTAGTATAATACCAAAAATCATTAGATGATTTTCGCGGCGGCATGTACGTCGCGAAAATTACCTTTTGTTTTGCGCAGTGTGCGGCCCTTCGGGCCGTGCGCGGAGCAAAACAGCAGGACCCGGGATTTGAAATTCTAATTTCAAATCCCGGGTCCGCACGTTCCCCCTTGTCGGGAAAAGGCCGTCCGGCCTTTTCCGACAGTCTTTTTCAATTTACATCATGGCCGTCGTAGCCGCTGTATGCCTCGCTCCAGGCCCGCTCCAGCGCCGCCCAGTCCCGCACAGGCAGTGGCTCCAGCCAGAGCTCATAGTGCTTGTCATCCGCCACGACGCCGTCCATGTCGCATGTATGTGAGTTCGTGGCCTCCTGGACGTCGGCGTAGTACCACGCGGCGGTGTCCATGTTGTCCGGCCAGAGGATCATCTGCTCCTCCGGCAGAAGCCCGTCATTATGGGGCTTGCGGCCCAGAAGTCGGTTATACACCGTCATCGCTTCGGCCCGGCTCAGGCTCCGCTCCGGGTAGAAGTGATCCGTGGCCCCGTCGCCCACGAAAAGCCCCAGATCCTCCGCCGCCGCCACGTACCTTGCATACCACGCGTCGGGGTCTATGTCGTCAAACTTCGTGTGGAAATCCCCCGTGTTCACGTCGTAATCATAGAGCCTCGCCATCATGGTGGCCATCTCGGCTCTTGTTATCGGGTCCTCGGGGTGGTAGAGCCCATCCCCCTTGCCCTCCACGATGCCAAGATTTTCAAGGGTCGATATGGCGTTGTTGTACCAGTCGGTTATCTCCACATCGGGGAAGCTGTTCGTCTTTGACCAGTACTCCTCCCGGACGTCCTCCTTCAGCAGCCTGAAGATGATAGTGGCTATCTCCGCCCTCGTTATCTCCCCATCCGGGTCGATCATCCCACCGGGCTTGCCTATCATGTAGGCGTAGTGCTCGTGGTCGTTGATCTCCACATCCGGCCCCGGATCAGGCTCCGGATCGGGATCGGGCCCCGGCTCGGGGGCTTCGGTCAGCTCATATGTTCTGACAATTCTGTTTCGATAGTTCCCGATCCCCTTGTAGGTCACCTGGATCGTTCCGGGCGTCGAGAAGTCCTCAGTATCTTCCCATTCACCGGCCGCGTTTTGGCGCTGATACGTGACGGTATAGTCAGTCCCCCTCTTCAGGTCCTTGTATTCTTCCGCGTTGTTCTCGTTGCGCAAAAGCTCGCGCTCAAACTTATACGGCGCGGTATAGGACGCCGCCGGTTCGTTGACCAGTTTCACGCCGGTGTAGAAGGCGGTCAGCGTGTCGTCTGTTGGGATATACGGCTCACCCCTGTCTGTGTATTTGTATTCTATGACCTTTTCATCAAATTTGTCGTCCTCGAATGTATTAACTGTTGTAACGTCAAAAAAGTCATCGTCATCCGTAATGCTCTGCGGGTAGATGGTGAAATACCCCAGTTTGTAGTCGATCGCGTAATCGTTTGTGTAATCGTGTTTATCTTGGAATTTTGTAATTCTTTCTCTGCAGTTCGTGATCCCCGCATTTATTGGGCTTCCGGCTTCATCGTTCCACGGGCGGTGATTTAAGATCGTATAGTCCCCACCTGTAGTGGTACCTCTGACCACAAATCCCCTTTTTTCCGGGTCGATGGCATTACCATCGTATTTAACAATCTCCTCATATTTAGGAACCGCTATATAGTGATATTTGTCTTTCGTTTCCTCCGGTTTCTGTGTTCCATCGTTCATATAAGACGTGTAATAGCGCGGATCGGATGGTATACCGTAGCCGTCAAAAATCCTTGTTCCGCCGAAGGTCCAGTACGTCACAGGGCGCGGCACGATCCTCACGGTTATTTTATCGATCGTCTTGCCCGTAAGTAGACCGTCCACTACCTCCTCGCCGTCAGCCAATGGGTCGATCGCCATCGCCATGATCCCTGCCGCCGAGCTCCCTCCGTCAGCGTCCGTTACCACATAGCTGGATGTCTCCTCGCCGTCCTGATAGAACGTCGGATCCGTCAAATCGATGGTGGTCTCATTTCCGGTATCAGTCACGTATGTTGCCGCCAGAACAACGTCTCCGTCTTTGTCGGGCGAGAGGGTAACATCAGCGCCGTCGACGCCTTCCTGATCCCCGCCGATAAGGCCGTTGATTTTATAATCCTCACTTCCCAGCTCGATCGTATGCGTATATCCGTCAAAAACATACTCTACGATAAGTTCCTTTTCCGCCTCATTATACTTAAAGGCGGATGGCTGGACTGTTCTGTCACCTCTTTTTCCATTGACTCCGGGAGTAAGGTTGCCGGTGTCCGTGATCTTGAGCTCGACCGTCACGGGTGCCGGGTTGATGGTGATCGTCCCGCCTTCAAGGATTGCATGCATCCTCTCCACGCCTTCCAGCCCGGAAATTGTAAAGAATGTTCTCCATCCGCCTGTACCGGCATTGTTCAGGACGGTTTCCAGGTTGATCTCGTCGCCGCCTTCGGGCGTCCCGTCTTTCCTTCCGGCCCTGTCCGGTAGGTTAGTTTTGTCTTTCCACGTGACTGTAACATTTTCGAGAACGTTCCCTTGATAGTCGTGTACCACAAATGTCTCAAATGTGTGCCATGTCCCATCATAATCCGCAACGACAGGCCGCGGGTAGATGATCAGGGCGTTTTCCGCGTTGAAAAAGTCCAGGATATAGACGCCGCTGTCGTTGTAGCTCACCGTCGTGGGCCGCGCGTCGTCCGGCGTATCCCACAGGTAGTGCATGCCCGGATCGGCGTGCGCCGTAGTCTCGTCGGGCACATTTTCAAGCTTCGCGGTACCTGTCAGGGACAGCGCGCCGTTTTCGTCCCGCAGGGTAACGATCTCATTGATTTGATCCAAGACCCCACCGTCCCACGTGCCGTTATTTACCTTGTACGTGATCACCTTCTGGTATATATCAGGTGTCCCGTCGCTCTCGTTTTGTGATTCCTTTTCATCGCTCAGCCTGTCGATGTAGTAATACACGTCGATGACGTTGTCTTCGACGGTTTGCGTGACGATCTTTTCCTCCTCGACGCGGTCAAAGGCATATGTTTTGCCATCATTGGTCTTTGCGTCTTTATCATAGGGAATCGGCCCATCCAGTTTCGCGTTGTCGGTCTTTTCCTCTACGACATCCTCGCCGTCGACACTGTCCTTGAAGTGATATTTGACAGTATAGCCAAAGGATTTTTCCTCCCATACCGCGTAGAGATCAAGGTTATCACTTAATGTAACTGTGTGGCCTACCGCGTAGTTTGAATCCGCCGTTCCTCCCGGTGTCGTGCTCCAACCAACAAAAACGCACCCTTTGACCCTGTCCCCCTTATCAAATAGTGAGCTTCCATACAACGCGTCATCAATATCCTTTATAGTCACCCGATAGCCATCTGAATATTTCACATAGCCGCCGTCTTTAATATCTTTCTCACTGGCAGGGTCATTGAAATGATAGGTTATTTTATAATCGGGAGGAATGTCCACTTTCCATTTAGCGGTCATCGTATAATTGTCTTTTCCGCTTGTAACTATTTTTTGACCAATATCGCCTAAGCCAAAACTCTTACTATATCCAGCAGTGTCGGACGTTACCTCCCAGCCGTCAAATATATATCCCGCAGCAGGTTTAAATCCTTCTGGGCATGGCGGAATTACTAATTCTACTTCATTGTACTTATATGCTCTACGAAAGTTCGTTCCACGTCCACCCTCAGCACCTGGTCTATAAGTAACCTGATAATAATTCAAGTAAATACTTGTATTTGCGGTGAACTTCATATCGTGATCCGGGGTAATAATGTCGCCTGGATAATACTCCTTCCCACTTTCATCTTTCCAAGATAAAAGCACAAAAAAATCATCAGTCATAGTTGCAGACGGGATCTGAACTTTTTCTCCCGCATTTACAACCATAGGATTTTTTAACGAACCTGGCCAAAGGTCCAAGTCATTATTGCCAAACGTCAACGTATACTCCCCCGCCGCGCTCGCGCTCGGTATCACCGGGCAGAGAGACATAAACAGCACTGCTACAAGCAATGCTGCCACAACGCGGATACAAATTCCTTTCCTGTTGGCCTTCATATCATCAGATCCTCCCAAGAAAACAAGATTTTCCAAAGTGGACAAACAATACAATGGTATAGAGAAAGACATCATCCCTCCCGTGGGAGGGATGGACGTGGGTACCCACGTCCAAAATTTGTATTAATCGTAATAGTGGATTAATTATACCACTGCGATTTAGCGATTTCAATAGGTGCGCATAAAATTTTTATGAATTTTTTGTACACAATCACCTATACAGGCTGTTTAAATTTATTGGCCGTATATTTTCAGTTATCCAACCCGTTTTGTAAATAAAAAACATCCCCCCGACCCAAGATCGGGGGGATGCCGTCATCCCGGATATTTCAGTTTTGTATTTATATCACGCCAGCGACCCCATCGGATCCCATGGCGTCAGCTCTATAACCGGCGTATCGATGACCTTGAGCTCGTCGGCTGTCAAATACTTTTTGTTCACGACCACCTGATACATGTACTCGTCGAACCAGGCGTCCGACATGACGTAATAGCCCTTTTTCCCGGCGTCCTCGCCCCAGCTGTTCTCCACTCTCCAGCGGTTGGGCTTGCCCTCGTCGTCAAGGTTCACGCCCTCAAATACCATGGCGTGTGTCATCATGCTCTGGCAGTAGTCCAGCCTCTCGGCCTTTGTCATGTTGAGCTTCACGCCCAGGTTGTTCTCATAGTCATAATTGTCAATATCCAGCGTGCCTGTCTCACGCTCGGAATAGGGCCCCACGTCACAGCCGAACCACACCGGCTCCCCGTCCTTCATCTGCGCGATGGCCGCGGCCTTCAGTGCCTCAATGGGCAGGTTAATGTAGCACACCGGCGCGCCCTCCTTCACGTTGCCCAGCATCTTCACGGTGAAGCGGTGATAGAACGGCTTGTCGGCTGTGGGGGCGTTTATCAGGCTTATGTAGTCGGAAAGGTCCATGTCCACGTACTTCTTGAAAAACTCCTGAGGCGTGAGCCCCCTGTCGCTTATGAAGTTATTGTCCTTGTCCCTGACCTCAAGATCCACCGTCCTTGGCGGCTCGCCAAGGCAGATCACCAGTATCCGGTATACGTCGCCCAGCATCCGCTCCTTTTCCGCCTCCAGCGCCCGGCGATCCTTGCCCTCGGCGGCCATTTTCCTCAATGTCACGGCGTCGGTGCGCAAAAGCTCCGTAAGCAGCCTGTCCATCTCCCGGGTGGCGGAGGACACGGCGGACTCCGGCATGGCCCCCTTGGGCACCACGCCGTACTTTTTCACCAGGTTCGCCATCATGTCCCACTGGCCGCCGTCGCCCACGGGGTCCCGGAGCAGAAAGTCCAGCAACCTGCTGCCTGTGGGCTCCTCCGTCGTGTCAAGGATGTTCTCAAAGAACCAGTTGGCCTTCTCCAGCTTATCCCAGAATAGCATGTAGTTCTGTGACAGCTCAAAGTCCTTCAGGTTCAGCTTTTTTATTATCCTCGCCCGCATCACGTTCATTGCCGCGAACAGCCAGCACCGCCCGCTGGCCTTCTGGTTGGTGACGGAGCCCTGCTCCAGCGTCAGTGAGAAGCTGTGCGTCGTATTGCGCCTGGCGTCGTGGTTGAGACAGCTTTTATTGAGCCCGCATGTCATCACCGCGTCGCGCACCGCCCTGTTGGCCCTGTCGCCGTTAAATCCGGCGCTGTATTTTTTCAGCATCTCCTCAGTTATGTTCATATATCCCGTGCCTCCTCAAGCGGTAAAAAATCTACACAGAATATATCACAAACCCGCCGGATTGTAAACACTTATTCCTCTTTGTCCGCCAGAGAATAGAGGAAAAAGTCACGGCTGTCACAGTAGATGCCGTCGCCGACCATGTGCAGCTGCTCTATCACCACGGTGTCGTTGTCGAACCAGCCCACGTACTCGTTGTAGTCGTTGGAGTTTTCGCGCTCGATCTCCACCATGGCGCGCTTTTCAAAATCTATGATGGCCAGATAGTCATTGGAACGGCCATCGTAATGTCCGGCGAGGAGCAGCTTCTTCCCGTCGGGGCTCGCATATAACCCAATTCCGTACGAGCCATCATCCGGGTATTCCCTCCATCGGAAACCCTCGATAGGCAGCCTCTCCCCGTTTGAAAGGTCGATAGCCGTAACGGACCTGTCAGGAGCGATGTCAAGAGCGAAGCGGCACCCATGGTACGTGATCCCCGCCTGTACTATTCCGCCAATTCCGGGGATCCACGTCATCCCGCCCTTTTCCGGCTCGTCCGGGTTAAAGCACTTGGTAGGTCCGAAGGTCTCCGTCCGCTCATAGTCGTCAAGGCTCAGGCTCCAGCCCCTGCGGAACCTGTTTTCCTCGGACCAGCAGGCGATGCTCTCATCCAAAAGCGAGCACCCGTCCACGCGCTCGCCGGAGAGCTCGTTTAGGGAGTGGAGCTCCTTCTTCTCAATGTCCGCCACATAATACCCGAACTCCTCGCCGTCCTGGGCTTCCATCAGCATATATCTTTCGTCCTCGGACAGCACATAGGAGCATATATCCGTGAGATCCTCCGCGCCGGTTCCCGCCAGCACGTCCGTGATCTCGCCGGTATACATGTTTATTATCACAGGGTATTCTTTCGGATATTTGCGTCCCGACTCCGGGCTTGAACGTCTGTATAACGCCACGAGCCGCCGCTCCGCCCTACCGCCAAACACCGGGAAGGCGAGCTCATCACCAAGATCAAGGCCGCCGTCCCAGGTCATCGCGCAGTCCTCCCCGTTCGGCGCCCAGTCGCAGGTCAGATCATACTCCACTCCGCCAAGTGTGGCCGTCTTGCGTAGCTCATATTCAGGAAGCTTGACAAGCTCCCCGTGCTCCTCCCTGTATGCGTCGTAGTGACTGCCCCGTTGGCCCTCCACGGGGTCGGTGCAAACCAGGAAGGTCCCTTCGCCGGCGTGGCTCGAGACGGGCAGGTGGAACGTCCGCTCCTCCAGCTCCCCGATGATTATCTTGGGCTCCACGAACATGCTGTCCTTGTCGATCTCCGAGTCCACGGGGGATTCCGGTATCGTCTGCTTCTCCCCGGTGAAAAAATCAAAAACAAACTGCCGCACCTTGACGCTCAGGGCCATAGCCGCGGTGAGGCACACCACCGTCAGCAGAGCCGCCGCCGCCACTATCGTCAACGCCCTGCGCCATCCGCCTCCGTGACGCGTGATATTCGGCACGGCGTCCGCCGCCATGACGAATTTCGGGTCGGTCAGCTCCAGCTTATATAAAAACTCCTCTCCTCTCACAGCTCATAGCCCTCCTTTATAAGATATTCCCTTAGCTTCCCGCGGGCGCGCTGAAGCGTCATCTTCACCTTGCTCTCTCCGATGCCGTAGCGTTCCGCTATGGATGTCACGGAGTCTAAGTACCAGTATCGCCTGAGGAAAATATTCCTCTTCTCCTCGCTCAGGGTGGCGAGAAATCCGTTTATGGCCGCCTTCAGCTCCTCCTCGTCGAGGCGGCACTGGGCGTTGTCCGGTGACGGGATGCACTCCTCCAGCTCCCGGCTGAGCCTCACCACATATCCCCCGCGCTTCAGCCTCCTCCTGTCCCGGCATACATTTAATGAGAGATGCCTCGTTATCCTGGCGAGGAACGCGTAGAGGTAGCTCACCGGCTCGTGCGGCGGTATGGAGTTCCACGCCGCCAGATACGTGTCGTTTTCGCACTCCTCCGCCGCGCCGGCGTCAAAGGTTATGTTGAACGAAAGCTCCCTCAGCCTCCCGCCGTACTTCTCCTGTGTTTTCTCAATAGCCCGCGAGTCCCTTTGAAGGTAGAGCTCAACTATCCCCCGATCCTCCAATTCTCTATCACCTCTTTTTTTCGTTCTCACCCCTATAAGCACCGCCACTCCCCCGCCCGTCACAAAAATTTTCCCCATAGATCTCCCAATAACCAAAATCGCGGACGCCCCCGCGTCCGCTCCCCTATTCCCTTTTCCCCCCTCCCCCAAAATCCCGCGTCCCCAGGCAATAAAATCCGCGGCGCAGCCGCACCCCCTCTCGCCTTCCCCGCCCGGGCGGGGAAGGGCAGGGATGAGGTGGGATCCGCGGCGCCAGCCGCAACCACATTCCCCCGTCCCCGCCGCGCGGACAAAAAGGCTCCCCTCTCTGAGGGGAGCTGTCGAGCGCAGCGAGACTGAGGGGAGTCTACCCCCCAGACTCCCCTGCCCCCTCCTCAGAGAGGAGGGGCATCACCATTCACCCCAGCGCCTTCAAAAACTCCCTCAGCAGGCTGCTATACCTGCTCTCATATACGCATTCCCTCGCGAGCTCAATATTGTCGGTTATGATATTGTCCACATTCAGCTCCGCCATTTTCGTGATGCTCTCCTTTGTGTTCACCGTCCAGGCGTAAAGCTCCTTCCCGGCGTTGTGGACCTTTGAGACCATGGACCTTGTGGCGTTCATGGCCTCCACGCTGAAGTGGTCCGCCGCCGTCAGCTTATTTAAGTCCCCGTAGGCAAGGCTCATAACGTACACCGTCGTCACCGAGCTATCGTAGGCCTTCACGTTCTCCAGCACCTCATATACCTGTGATGTTATGACGCAGTAGTCCTGAAATCCGGCGGCATTAATCTCGTCCACCACGCATTTTTCAAAATCCGTCTCGTGGCCCGTGGGCTTGAGCTCTATATTGAGCCGCATGCTGTTCCCCTTGGCGAAGTCTATGACCTCGGACAGGAGCGGCATCCTCTCTCCGGCGTACTCGGGACTGAAAAAACTCCCGGCGTCCAGCGCGGCTATCTCGTCATATGTCAGCTCCCAGCTGTTGGCGTTTACCCCGGTCGTGCGGCGGAAATTGGTGTCGTGTGCCACGAAAATTTTCCCGTCCTTGCTCTGCTGTACGTCAAGCTCGATCCAGTCCGCGCCCAGCTCCTTCGCCCCCACGAAGGCCGCCATGGTGTTCTCCGGGTAGAAGGCCGAGGCCCCCCGGTGGGCCGTTATCTCCACCGTGCGCAAATATTCTATCTTCGGGTTTATCCTCCCGGTGGACAGCAAAAAGCCCAGCACAAGGCTCGCCGCCCCGACGGCGCAGACCGCGGCGATGCCAAGGCCCTTTCTGAGCCCCCGCCCCCGGGTGTAGGGCCTGACCTCAGGGGCCGCGGTGTGCAGTATCTCCTCCCCCGTCTCCTCCTTGCGCCTATAATATAGTATCCCCACACAGCCGTAGCCCAGCGGCACGGACAGCGCCGCGATCACCGCCAGCGCCAGCACGATACCCAGCCACACCGCGGTGGAGCCCAGCCACTTGAGCAGGAATACGCCGGAGAAAAGCTTCCCCACAAGCCTCGCTATAACTATGAGAAGCACCAGGAATATAAGGTAGACCACAGCCATGCCGAACTGCATCAGGATAAGCTCCGCAAAGTCCCTGACTCGCTTTCCCTTCCCCAGCGCCACGCTCTTTTTTCTGGCCTCGGAAAAGCCCCGGTCCTCCAGCGTAAAGTAGAAAAAGGCGTATAGCCACCGCACCGCCACCACCGTAAGTCCCACCGCCACCGCGGCGAAGAGCGCGTACAGCACCGCGTTTGCCCGTATGTAGTCGAGGATAAACTCCGGGATCGACACCGTGGTCAGAAAGCCCGAGGCAAGGCCGATGTGTACGAACGGCAACAGCAACAGCACCACCGGCACCAACAGTATGTTCTTCGGCCTCAGCACCCGGAGGGAATTTTTCGCCGCGAACCTGACTATCTGCCGGAAGGTCACCCGGTTTCGCTGCATGGACTGGTCCAGCACGAACACCGCGGCGCTTATGTCCGCCATGGAGTATATCGCCGCCAGAATAAGTATGACCGCCAGCATGACAAGCGTCACCGGCTTTAAAACGAAGGGTATGACGTTCTCAAGCGTGAGATACGAGTACCCCCCGATCCTCATCGCCAGGTTGAACGCCCCAAAGAGCAGCGGCGCGAAGATCACCACCGAGATAAGCTTGTACACTATCTCAAACCCCGCCATTGCCTTCCAGTTATAAAACACCATCCCGGCGGCCCTTTTTATCTTCTTCATTTTTCCCCCTCCTAAATTTCCCCGGCTTCACCGGGGAGAAAAACGGCGTGAAATCAGGTACAATACCCGCTACTGCGGATATTGTACCACAACTCATATGTGTTTTCAACCCACGCGCTTCCCCCCGGCATCGCCCAGCGTTCGCCGGGGATTTTCTTCCTAAGAGGGAAGGTTGTATGCGAAAGGCTTTTTCCGGACCGGCGCGCCGTCGCTGGATACCGGCGCTTTCCGGGCGCGACATCCCCAACGTCACGGCTGTCCTGCACGGCTACTTCCCGGTCATGTCCCTTGGCGTGGGAAGCGTCATTATCTTTATTATAAGCTTCTGTATGACCGACATCTCCTACACCTTCATCAAGCTCTTCAGCGGCAAGGCCAACCAGGTATCTGTGATAACCTACGTCATGTCCGCCATCTTCCTCATAAAATTCTTCATGGCTTTCTGAAAAAGCCGTCCGCCCCCGGGCCAGGCCCGGGGGCGAACTTTTTCTCTTACGGTACGTACTTCTCCTCCACCTGTACGATGACGCCGTCTCTCACCGTCAGGATATATGGCACGTCGCGCCCCACTCTGTCCCCCAAGACCTTCTGGAACTCACGCTCATTTACGGCCCGGGCCTCGAAGCTGTCGCTCCAGTCGAGGACGGTATACACGCACTTGCCCGCGACCCCAAGGAGCTCCTGCGTGTCGCCGCTGTTGTAAATGAGGAACCCCGACGGCGCGTCGTCCTCGGTTATTCCCAGCTCCTCGGCGCGCTCGCCTGGCACGGTGACCCACTCCACCCTGTCAAAGGTGAGCTTCCCGTCGGTGAGCTCTCTTACATAGGCGTATATACTGCCGTTCACCACCGGCCCGGCATTCCTTGACGCGACCCTGAGCTTCTCGCTCGTGACGATGTGCTCATCGTCAAAGGTTATCACAAACCACACATCGCCCTTTTGTACTCTCTCCAGCGCCCTCCCTGAGAACTCCACGGAGCACTCGGCTGAGTCGACGCTTTTCGTCATAAGGAGCTCCATCTCCTCCCCGCCGTCCGACCCGGTGGGAGCGGTGAACATCTGCACCATAGTGGGCTCCCGCCCCTCCCAGCTGACAAGGACCGACGCTACGTCCTCCGCGATATACGTCCCCGAGCCGTCCACCGGCGCGATGCCCTCCCGGCCTCGCGCCTCCACATCGACCACGCCCCTGCCGTACATCTCCTCCCGGGGTATGGGCTGCGCGTCGGGACGGGCGAGAAAGCCGTCCTCCTCTCCTGGCGCAAAATCCCCGGAGCTTGCGAAAAATGTCCCGTCGTCTAAAAGCTCCACGTTCACCGATTTTTTGGCGCTCCCGCCGTTTGAAAATGTCACCTCCAGCACGATCTCGTCCCGCCGGTACTCCGCCGGTATCTCCTTCACGCTCTTATACTCGCCGCGCCGGAGCATGGACAGGAGCTTCGAGGGCACCCAGTCGTAAACGAGAAAGCTGTATTCGCTCTCATCCCCCCCGTATGGCACTGTGAAGCTTGACGCTGTGCCGAACTCATCCCTCTTCTCCGTAAGATCCGTAAAATTCAGGGACTCGTTTTTCGCGCTGAGGCGCACATACTCTATGTCCTCCCCGGTGACGTAGAACATCAGCGGGTGCCCCGTAAGCTCCCCTTTGTCCGATACACTGCCCGTCACGAAGCTCTCCCCCGCCCGGGTGAGCTCCTCGTCCGAGCCCGCCGCGTGGACGCTCACCACCGCGCCCCCGTCACGGGTGAGCAGCATCACGCTCCCGGCGATTAGCGTGAATACCAGTACCGCCGCTGCCGCGGGCAGGAAAAGCCCCTTTCGGCGTCTTTTTTTGTGCCCGAAGCCGGCCTCGATATGCCTGTCGCTGACGCCGCCCAGGGCGTCTGAAATATATTCCCTGTTCATGGTTCGTACCCCTCCCTTATGAGAAATTCCCTGAGTCTGCCGCGTATCCGCCCGAGACGCACGCTGGCGGCGTTTGAGGACATACCCAGGTCCCCGGCGATGTCCGCCACGGCGTCGCCATACCAGTACCTGCGCATGAAAAGCTCCCTGTCACGCTCCCGGAGGGAGTCGAGAAATTCGTCAAGCGCCCGGCTGAGCTCCCTGGCCGACAGAGTGTCCTCCAGTGACTCAAAGCCCGCGAGAGTGTTCTCCAGCTCCTCCAGCGCGGCGTCATAGGAGCTGTCGCGCTTTTTCGCCCTGTCCCGGCTGACCCTCTTCACCGCCTGATTTCGGCAGATGCGGTAAATAAAGGCCCTCAGCGAATTGGGGCGGTTTGGCGGGATAGCGTTCCACGCGCCCATCCACACCTCGTTGACACACTCCTTCGCGTCCTCCTCGTCTCCAAGGATATTCCGCGCGATAGCCATACAGCCAATTCCAAATCTCGCCTCCAGCTCCCGAATACCCTCCTCGGAACGCCTGAACAGCAGCCCAATTATCCCCTCGTCATCCAACACGTTCGCCTCCCCACGCGATTTTTCGAGCGCCCTATATAATAAGTACCGATCCCAAGTCAAATCTTACATAAATAAAAAGAAAAAGACAAGCGCCAGCTTGTCCAAGTCTGATTTATACCAGCTTGCTAAGAAACAATCAGATGATTTTCGCGGCGACACGCGCGTCGCGAAAATTACCTTTTGTTTTGCGCAGTGTGCGGCCCTTCGGGCCGTGCGCGCAGCAAAACAGCAGGACCCGGGATTTGAAATTCTAATTTCAAATCCCGGGTCCGCACGTTCCCCTTTATCAAAAAAACCAGGCCAAACGGCCTGGTTTTTTATGTGTTGGCGTCTTCCTATCTTCCCGGGCCGTCACCAGCCAAGTATTGTCGGCGCAAGTGAGCTTAACTTCTGTGTTCGGAATGGGAACAGGTGGACCCTCACCGCAATCAACACCAACTATGGTACACCTTCAGGGACTCGAACCCTGGACACCCTGATTAAGAGTCAGGTGCTCTACCAACTGAGCTAAAGGTGCATATCTCAGAGTGCAATCCCTTAAAGGGAGTGGTGACCCGAGGGAGAGTCGAACTCCCGATTGGGGCGTGAGAGGCCCCCGTCTTGACCACTTGACCATCGGGCCGTTTACACCCTGAGAACTGAACAAATGGAAGTGTGGGAAGATCTGCGAAGCGGAGCTTGCCATTCTTCAATAGGTCAAGCCCTCGGGTTATTAGTACCGATCAGCTGAACACC
>CANRLF010000025.1 GCA_947631395.1 uncultured Oscillospiraceae bacterium | reverse complement strand
ACTACCATGACTACCGCCAAGACCATGCACAGGGTCTTCTTCAGAGTCTTCATGTAGTGTTTCCTCCTTAGTAAAAAAGACAGGCGAAAATAGGCGATTTTTCGGAGAGGAAAGCGCGGGATAAGCCGGTTAAACAGAGAAAAACACGAACTTTTTTAGAAATTGGAAATTTTTCTTGTGTCTTGCGCGCGTATTATCCATAAAATGGAAGTAGGTTGCGTACCAGGAAACAATGTGATATAATATCCGCAGTAGCGGATATTATATTTGATTTTACGCCGTTTTTCTCCCCGGCTCCGCCGGGAACCGAAAAACATGGCTAATATACCATCTCCGCTTCGCGGATATGATATAATACTTTTATATGTGAATTTTTTACCGGTTTTTATGGCCGGGATAAAAATTTTTACGTGGAGGCAGGATATGGACGGGCGGATAAAAGATTTTTTCACGGAGCATGAGGAAGAGATACTGGCGGATGTGGCCGCCCTTGTGGCGGTGGACAGCGTGAGGGGCGAGAGCGCCCCCGGCGCGCCCTTTGGCCCGGGGCCCAGGAGAGCCCTGGACGAGGCGCTGAGGATCGCCCGGTCCCACGGACTGGATGGAGAGATACTGGGCGACAGGGTGCTTGTGGTGGAGCTCGGCGCGGGAGAGCCGGAGCTCGGCATACTGGCGCACCTGGACGTGGTCCCGCCCGCCGGGGAGTGGACGGTAACGGAGCCGTGGACGATGCGCCGTGTGGACGGGAAGATATACGGTCGGGGGGTCATAGACGACAAGGGCCCCGCGGTCGTGTCGATGTGGGCGCTTATCTGCGCACGGGAGCTCGGGATGATAAAGCGCCGTGTCCGGCTAATACTCGGATCCGATGAGGAGTGCGGGTCCGGGGATATTGAGTGGTATATGGAGCATTATAAGATGCCCCCGCGTGTGTTCACGCCCGACGGGAGCTTTCCGGTGGTGAATACGGAGAAGGGCCGGACGCACTTTGTAATCACCGCCCCGGCGTACCGGGGAGAGGGCCTGAGCGCGGCGGCCGTGAGCGGCGGCTCGGTGGTCAACGCCGTGCCGGACAGGTGCAGGGCGGAGCTCACCGATGGACGGAGCCTCGAGACCCGGGGCAGAGCCGCCCACGGGAGCCTTCCGGCGGAGGGTGACAACGCCGTGACGAGGATGATAGAGGAGCTTTCACGGATGGAGGGCCACGGCTTTGACGTATTTCGCGCCCTGAGGGCCGTATTTCCCCACGGTGACGTCGTCGGACACGCGGTGGGGGTGGAATGTCAGGACGAGCTTTCCGGGGCTCTTACGGTAAATCTGGGCGTCCTGGAGTATGACGGCGAACGGGGCCTCCGGGCCCAGGTGGATTGCAGGGTGCCGGTCTGCGGGGACGGGGAGAAGATCGCCCGGGCCTTCGCCGACGCCCTGGGGGAGGGCTTTGAGGTGAAGGTCATCTCGTGCTCCCGGCCCCACCACGTGCCGCCGGAGTCGGACATCGTCTCAGAGCTTTTGAAGATTTATGAGGAATACACCGGTACGCCGGGCCGGGCCCTTGCCCTGGGCGGCGGGACATACGTCCACGAGATCGAGGGCGGCGTGGCCTTCGGCGCGGAGTTCCCCGGCGCCGATGTGCGTATGCACGAGCCGGATGAGCGGGTGGACGCGAGCGAGCTTTTGCTCTCGGGCCAGATGTACGCCGAGGCGGTGGCGAGGTTCTGCCACTGAGGCGGGAGTTTTTAAAAGGATGTGATCACACTGGCTAAGATAAAAAAAGTGTTCAGGGTCACGGTTGATTTTCTGGACGGGATCGGCCGCCGGCAGATATGGACCTACACCGCGGCGGCGACGTTCTATCTCTTTTTGTCGCTGGCGCCGATGCTGTGCCTTATCTGCGCCCTTTTGCCATATACGCCACTGACCGAAGAATACCTTGTGGGGGTGCTCCACCGCGTGGGCCCCGGGGAGCTCCAGTCGCTGATGACCGGGATAGTCGGCAGTATATACAATAGCTCCGCCGCCACCCTGTCCATCTCGGCGGTGGCCGTCGTCTGGACCGCGTCGCTGTCTATGCTCTCACTTATGCGCGGCATGGACGCCGCCCACGACAAGGAGCGGAAGGAAAATTTCATCCTCTTCAGGCTCCGGGCCATGTTCTTTATGATCATCGCCGTGGCGGCGATCCTTCTGACTCTGTGCGCCATAGTATACGGAGGACAGATAATTGACCTTGTCAGATCGAAGCTGGAGTCGTCCTGGGCGGTGGACGCGCTGCTTACGATTATACGTATATTAAGGTTCCCAATAATGATGCTTTTCTTGTTCTTAACGTTCCTTATTATGTACAAATGGATGCCGTTTGGTAGAAGAAAACTCCTTAGACAGTGGCCAGGTGCCCTTTTTTGTACCGTAGCTTGGATCGTTTTTTCGTACATTTTTTCACTTTACGTGGAAAATACGGACAAATATAACATTTACGGTATACTCGGGACAGTAATTGTAGCACTTTTGTGGATGTATTATATACTTTTCATACTTCTTGTAGGCTCATACATCAACAAATTCGTCCGCGAAGAGCCCGCCAAGCTCCGGGCCCTGGAAGAGGGCAAAAACGCCGAGTTTTCAGCGGTTGAGGCCGCCGATAAGCCGGCGGAAAAGCCGGTGGACAAGCCCAATGAGATGCCACCGGAGCCGGCCGGAGATAGGGGGGAGACGGCGTGAAGAGATATATTCTGGCCCTGGATCAGGGCACGACAAGCTCCCGGGCGATACTTTTTGACACGGAGCAGAACATTGCCGGTGTGTCACAGCGGGAGTTCACCCAGTATTTTCCGAAAGACGGCTGGGTGGAGCACGACCCGGAGGAAATATGGCGCACTGAGCGGGCGGTAATGGAGAACGTCCTGAGGGAGAGCGGCATCGCGGCCGCGGACGTATTGGCCATTGGTATAACAAATCAGCGCGAGACCACGGTGCTGTGGGATAGGGATACGGGAAAGCCAATATACAACGCCATCGTCTGGCAGTGCCGCCGCACGGCGGACATCGTGGAGGAGCTTGTGAAAAGCGGCCTTGAGGAGCACATCAGGTCCGTGACGGGCCTTGTGCCGGACGCGTATTTCTCCGCGACGAAGATAAAGTGGATACTCGACGCCGTCCCCGGCGTAAGGGAGCGGGCGAGGGAGGGAAAGGTCCTTTTCGGGACTGTGGACTCCTGGCTTCTGTGGAACCTGACCGGCGGGGCGGTACACGCCACGGACGTGACTAACGCCAGCCGGACGATGCTGTATGACATACATAAGCTGTGCTGGGACGAGACGCTGCTGAAGGCCCTGGACATACCACGTGAGATGCTTCCGGAGGTCCGGTCCAGCAGTGAGATATACGGGCATACCGAGATCGACGGGGTGAAGATCCCCGTTGCTGGCATAGCCGGGGATCAGCAGGCGGCGCTTTTCGGGCAGACGTGCTTCGACGCCGGAGAGGCAAAGAACACCTACGGCACGGGGTGCTTCCTCCTGATGAACACCGGCGAGAGGCCATGCGATAGCCGCAACGGCCTGGTGACGACCGTGGCGATCGGCCTTAATGGCGGCGTGAGCTACGCTCTGGAGGGCAGTGTGTTTGTGGGCGGCGCGGTGATCCAGTGGCTCAGGGACGAGCTGAGGATCATAACCGAGGCCCGTGAGGCCGAAACTCTTGCCCGGAAGGTGCCGGATAACGGCGGGGTGTACCTGGTGCCGGCCTTCACCGGCCTTGGCGCGCCGCGGTGGGATATGTACGCCCGCGGGGCGATCCTGGGGCTCACACGGGCCACTACGAGGGAGCACATAGTCAGGGCGGCGCAGGAGTCCATTGCCTATCAGGTGGCGGAGCTCATGGAGGCCATGGAGGCGGATACCGGGATAAGGATCGACGCCCTCAGGGCCGACGGCGGGGCCAGCCGGGACGGATTTTTGATGCAGTTCCAGGCGGATATAACGGGCAGGGCGGTGCGCAGACCTGTTATCCGTGAGACGACCGCGCTGGGCGCGGCGTATCTCGCGGGCTTGGCCGTGGGCGTATGGCGCGATACACGAGAGCTTAAGAGCCTATGGCGTGTGGACGCGGAATTTGAGCCGGAGATGTCCGTTGACAGGCGCCGGGAGCTCATGGATACATGGAAACGCGCCGTGGACCGCAGTCGCGCCTGGGCCAAAGCCTGATGACCGCGGCGTGGGGAGCGGGTAAAGAGCGAAGAGCTCACGCGCTTCAGACGCATAAAAAGGGCGGGTTGAGACCCGCCCTTTAAAGTTTATAATATGGGAGAGATCGGACTGCGTGGGACTTTAGCTTAAATAAAAACAACGGCTTCTTGAAAATAGTAAAACCAGCCGATTTGATCTCGGCTGGTTTTTGATGTTGATGAAATCAGAAAAGCTTTTTGAGCTTGTCCTTTATGCCTTCGGCGGCATCGGCGAGCTTGCCGCCGGAGAGAGCGGCCTTCACGCCGTCCACGAGCTTGCCGATGGCACCGTCGGGGATGTCCACGCCGGCGAGCTTCTCAACGGTCTTTTCGGGGTCCTTCTTGAAGTCGTCGCCAAGGGACTTGTCGTTTTTGATCTTCCCGACGATCTCCTCGATCTTGGCCTTGATGTCCATTATTTCTCCTCCTTGACGATGGCGGCGTCTACCACGTTCTTGCGGATGGACTCGATACCGTTAAGGCAGCTGGCCTTGGCCTTGTAGCCCTCGCCGGTGGCGATGATCTCGCCGTTGGGGGCCTTCAGGCGGAAGCGGTACTCACCGGCCTTGTCGGTGTAGACCTCGAACTTGGGGTGCTTGGCGGCCTCATACCCGGCGACGGTCTGGTCCTCGAGGTTCGCCGCGGGGGCGTTCTTCTGAACGGAGGTGATGCCATTGCGGCAGGCGTCCTCGGACTTGTAGATCTCGCTGGTGGCGATGATCTCGCCGTTGCCGGCCTTGAGGTTGAACCTGAAGCCGCTGGGGGTCTCATGGATGACAAATTTACCCATATGCTGGATCCTCCTGATTTTTAAAATTTGGATAAATCCATTATACGACATCATATGCCATTATTCAAGTATTTTTTGAGACTTTTGAGAGGGGTAGCGTCAGTAGACGACGCCTCTCCCCGGGTCGGAAAACTCCCGGACACGGGCGCGGTAGCTGGCCGCGGCGGCGTCGGCGCACAGGAGCGGCGCGCCGGAGCCCATGAGGGCCAAAAGATACCGGGCCAGGGGCGGATTTTGTATGACAACGGGCCCGGGGACGGCGGTGGCCATGAGATTTTTTGAGCGAAGGCCCTCCCAAGCCGTGCCCCGGTCGAGCCCGGAGCCCCGGAGGGTCCTGAAGAGGAAGGACAGCGGCCCGGGCAGGGGACAGGGGGCGTCGGGAATGAGGTGGGACCAGCCGAACTGGCTCTTGTGGCCGACGATCGTCTCACCGCCCAGCTTGCCGAGGTAGATGGCGTTGTAGCGGTTCAAAAAGCTCCTGTCGGTGTAAAAGGGCAGGAGCCCCAGCATGGGCTGGCAGCCGCCCTCCTCGTCCTGGATGTACTTGCCAAGCACCTCAAAGGCGCTCCCGGTGAAAAGGGTGGTACCGCCCTGTTCGGTGCGTTTTATAAGGTCCCCTATCCAGGGCGTCAGGGCGTCCCGGGCCAGCAGTTGGCCGGACCAGGAGCCGGAGCCCATGTAAACCAGGGCCACGTCCCCGTATGTGAACCGGGGCCGCGCGTATAGGTGGGTGAGCGCCAGCTCCGCCCCGGCGGCTTTGGCCAGGTACCTGGCGTTTGCCTGCTCCCCGTAAAGGTTCATGGCCTCGGGGTATAATATCTCGACAGTCATTTTGTCCTCCTTCCCGCGAGTCTCTCCACATACCGCCCCACCCGGCGGGCGAGGCGCACCGAGTCCGTGCCGTAGAGTATGTATACGTCCGTACCCGGGGCGAGCTTTAAAAGCCTGGCCGCGCGGCGCTCGTCGGGGTCGGCGTCTATGAGCGCCTCCGGCACCCCCGCAAGCTCCAGCCGGAGCCGGTAGTCAAGGCACCGGGGCCCGGCGGCCACGAAGTGGGTGAAGTCCGGGTGGCTGAGCAGTTCAAAGTCGCAGTCATAGAGCCAGCAGGTGTTCTCCGACCAGTGGCGCTGGTCGTAAAGGCAGTTCATCATAAGATAGACCTCCTTCCTCCCCGGGGCGCTCCTGAGAGCGTCGAAGGTCCGGGAGCAGGCCACGGCGTTCTTGTCCTTGGCCATCAGTGTCACAACGCGGACGCCGCCAATCACGACCTCCCGCCGCCGGGTGGCGGGCAGGGACGCGGAGGCGAGTCCCCGGGCCACATTGTCAGGGGGGAGGCCCAAAGTGCGCAGGAGCGCCGCGGCGGCCAGCACGTCGTAGGGGTCCACGTGGGCAGGGACAGGGCAGTCGAACACATCTCCGGCCTCACCGATCTCCAGCCTTCCCGACAGGACCCGGGCGGTGAAGTCACCCTCCGGGGAGGCAAGACCGCAATTTGGACAGCGGGTCCTTCCGATGTGGCCCTGGCGGATAATGGCGTATTCAAGTGGCGCGGAGCAGACGGGGCAAAGGGGGAGGTCATTTACGATATTTTCACACTCCGCCCGGTCCGTGGGGGAGCGGGAGACGCTGTAATATATGCGCTCATTTTCCGGGGAGACCCGGCAGGAGATGAGGTCGTCGGCGTTTAAGATGAGCCTGGTCGAGGGCGGTATGCACCGGGTCAGGAGATCCGCCATGTACTCGGGGAAGGCGTTTCGCATGACGGAGTCCCGGGTGAGGTTAGTTATAACCGTGTAGTCCGGCGTCAAGTGAGGGTAGACCTTCACCGAGGAACGCTCGTCCACCTCCAGGACAGCGGCGGGGTATTTCTGGCGGTTCCGGAGGGTCAGGCCGGACAGCAGGGCCGAGGCCACACCAGTCTCGGTATTGGAGCCCAGGCGGTTCACAAGGACCCGCCGTCCGGAGCTTATCATGGCGTCGGCGATGAGGTTCGTCACCGTGGTCTTGCCGTTGGTGCCGGTGACGGTGACGAGAAGCTCCGGCCTCACGGCAAATTCAAGAAAATCCGGACAGAGCCGGAGGGCAAGCTTCCCGGGGAGATTCGTCCCGTCCCTCCCGCAAAGCCGCAGAAGCCCCTGCGCCAGCTTACCGGTCCAGAGGGAAAGGAAAAATTTTACATGGGGGGGGGGTAACGGTTTCTTTGGACGCTTTTGACATTTATGTCACGCTCCTTTCAATGCATAGTTTATATGCTTAAAGCATAAAAAACGATATTTCCCGGCATCAAAACTGCATAAAGGGTGACATATCGGTTACAAACAGGGCGCAATCGGGATACAAAATATATAAATCCGGTTGTGTTTTGCGCGGGAGCTGTGTTATAATTGAGGAAAATATAAGGCGGAGGGACGCGGAGAGAACGGGATGGAAGTGAAAAAGCGGCTGCAACGCCCGCCGATGGGCTGGAACAGCTACGATTACTACGACTCCGGGGTGACGGAGAAGGACGTCCGGGCAAATGCCGAGGTCATG
Source organism: uncultured Oscillospiraceae bacterium (assembly GCA_947631395.1). Taxonomy (GTDB): domain Bacteria; phylum Bacillota; class Clostridia; order Oscillospirales; family Oscillospiraceae; genus RUG626. The sequence continues at coordinate 22,780 of CANRLF010000025.1, read as the reverse complement.
GCCGAAAGACTGAAAAAATACGGCTGGGAGTACGTTGTGGTGGATGCCCAGTGGTACGCCGCCAGACCCGGGGCAATGCGGGAGAGCTTCCAATACGTGCCCTTTGGGAAGTTTTCAATGGACGGGTACTCCCGGCTCATGCCGGATCCGGAGAGATTTCCGAGCTCAGCCGGAGGCGCGGGGTTCAAGCCCCTTGCGGACTACATACACTCACTGGGACTTAAATTCGGCATACATATAATGCGCGGTATACCCAGGTGCGCCGCCCACGCCGGAATGGCGGTGCTCGGCACCGAGGCCCGTGCCGACGAGGTGGCCGACCCCCTGAGCACCTGCCGGTGGAACCCGGATATGTACGGCGTTAGGGACACGGCGGCGGGACAGGCGTACTACGACAGCGTGGTGGCACAGTACGCCGACTGGGGCGTGGACTTTATAAAGTGCGACGATATATGCAACACGGACAACTGGGTGGAGGGCAGTGCCCGGGCCTTTGAGCGGAGCTTTGAGATAGTGATGCTCCATAAGGCAATAGAAAAGACAGGGCGGGATATTGTCCTGTCACTATCCCCGGGACCGGCGCTGGTGGACAAGGCGGATTTTTACGCCAAATACGCCGACATGTGGCGGATAACCGACGACATGTGGGACAAGTGGACGGACGTCAGGAATATGTTCCGCCGGTGCCGGCTATGGCAGGGCAAGGCCGCCGCCGGGGCGTACCCGGACTGCGACATGCTACCCTTTGGCACCATCGGGAAGGGCTTCCTGGACGAGAGGCAGACGAGGCTAACAAGAGACGAACAGCGCACGGTTATGACGCTGTGGTGCGTATTCGGGTCGCCCCTGATGCTGGGCGCGGAGCTTACGAAGCTGGATGACTGGACGCTGTTGCTTATTATGAACGAGGAAGTACTGGGACTTATAGACCCGGAGAATAAGCGCCGGGAGATAGAGTCCACTGAGGAAAGCTCCGTGTGGGAGCTTGAGACGGCGGAGGGCGCAAAATACAGGGCGGTATTCAATCTAAGCGATAAACCTGTTGAGCTTGGCAGGGAGCTTCTGAATAAGACCGACGTGTGGACAGGGGAGCGGGCCGCGGAAATTATCCCTACCCACGGGTGCGCTTTACTGAGACTTTGATAAGGAGAGATACCGATGACGGACCTTAAAAAAACCACACTTGGCATTGAGCTGGGCTCCACAAGGATAAAGGCGGTGCTGGTGGACGAGACTGGCACACCTGTGGCCTCGGGCAGTCACGACTGGGAGAACAGGCTTGTTGACGGCGTGTGGACCTACACCATGGAGGACATTCAGGGCGGACTTTGGGAATGCTATTCAGACCTCAAGCGTGACGCGCGGGAGAGACTCGGGGTGAAGCTTGACCGCGTGGGGGCAATCGGAGTCTCGGCGATGATGCACGGCTACCTGCCCTTTGATAAGGACTGGAACGCGATCGCGGGTTTTCGCACCTGGCGCAACACCATGACGGGGGAGGCCGCGAAGGAGCTTACGGAGCTATTCGGCTTCAACATCCCGCAACGCTGGTCCATAGCCCATCTTTATCAGGCGGTCTTGAACGGTGAGGAGCACCTTGCGAGGCTCGCGAACCTCACTACCCTGGCGGGATACATACACCGCGAGCTCACCGGGGAACACGTTCTGGGTGTGGGCGAGGCCTCGGGGATGTTCCCAATAGACAGCGAAAAGCTTGACTACGATGAGGAAATGGTCCGGAAATTCGACGGACTTGAAAAGGTGAAAAATTACTCCTGGAAGCTCCGGGACGTGCTTCCTAAGGTGTTGCCCGCGGGAGCGCGGGGAGGGTATTTGACAGCCGAGGGCGCCAAATTTCTCGACCCGGAGGGGGACCTGGAGCCGGGTATACCCGTGGCGCCGCCGGAAGGGGACGCCGGCACGGGCATGACGGCAACGAACTCGGTGCGAGTGGGCACCGGCAATGTGTCCGCCGGGACCTCGGATTTTGCCATGGTTGTGGTGGACAGGCCCCTGGGCGTCCACAGGGAGATCGACATGGTGACCACGCCCGCCGGGGCGCCGGTGGCCATGGTACATTGCAATAACTGTACCTCAGACATAAACGCCTGGGTGGGGCTTTTAGAGGAATTTGCCGGGGCCCTGGGCGTTAAGACGGACAGGAGAGAACTGTTTACCATGCTTTTCAAAAAAGCCCTGGAGGGGGAGCCTGACTGCGGAGGACTTTTGAGCTACAACTATTTCTCCGGCGAGGGCGTGACGGATCTTGACGAGGGCCGGCCGCTGTTCCTCCGGGAGCCGGACGCCAGACTCACGCTGGCAAATTTCATGCGGACACATCTCCTCTCGGCCCTGGCTACACTGAAGATCGGCCTTGACATACTGACGGGCGAGGAGAAGGTAAAAATAGATAAGCTATACGGCCACGGGGGATTTTTCAAGACCCCGGGAGTGGGACAGCGGATGCTCTCCGCCGCCGCGGGAGTACCCGTGTCGGTGATGGAGACCGCCGGGGAGGGCGGGCCATACGGCATGGCCCTTCTCGCGGGATATATGATATGGCGCGGCGAGGGCGAGACGCTGGAGGATTATCTGGAGAACAGGATCTTTGCCTCTGCCAGGTCCTCAACGCTTATGGTGGACAGGGAGGACATTGAGGGCTTCGATGCTTTCCTTAAAAAATACGTAAGGGCCCTGCCGGTGGAGAAGCTGGCCGCGGAGAGCTTATGAAGGATCTGAAAAGTATAAAACTGCTCCTCTTTGACCTGGACGATACGCTTTTGCGGAGCGACAAGAGCATATCGGAGGGGAACCTGGCGGCGATAGAGCGGTGCAAGGTCGCCGATATGCTCGTGGGCATATCCACCTCACGGTCCGAGAGGAACGCGGGGATGTTTATCCAAAGGCTCCGGCCTGACGTGCTGATAACGAGCGCCGGGGCGTCGGTCAGGGTGGGGGATGAGAGGATTTTCACCGCCGCCTTTACAAGGGGCGAGACGGAGAGGATAATCGCCGCGGCGAGAGACATAATGGGGCCGGACGCCCTCATCGACGCGGACACCTGGGACACGCACTATCGCAACTACCCCATAAGCGAGGACGAGGAAAAAACCGGCTGGGACGGCAGTGTGACGACGGATTTCTCCACCGTACCGGAGAACGCGCTGATGGTCTGCGTCAATATGCCCGACCCGGAGGACGCGGCGCGGCTTGCCGGGGAGTTGCCGTTTTGCGACGTGGTGAAATTCGCCCACGGTGACTGGTACAAGGTCACGAGAGCCGGGATAACCAAGGCGTCCGGGGTGGAGACGCTGTGCCGGACATTGGGGATACAAAAAAGCCAGATCGCGGCCTTCGGGGACGATCTGGCGGATATTGGGATGCTGAGGCTCGCGGGCCTTGGCGTGGCCATGGGAAACGGACTTCCCGAGGTAAAAAGACAGGCGGATGTGGTTATCGGGGACAACAATTCCGACGCCATAGCCGAATTTTTGGGGAAACTAATACTTGAAAAGAGAAGCGGTGAGGGATATGCTTGAAGAGCTTAAAAAAACAGTCTGCGAGGCCAACCTGGAGCTTCCCAAGCACGGGCTCGTTACATTCACATGGGGCAACGTGTCCGGCATCGACCGGGAGCGGGGCCTTGTGGTGATCAAGCCCTCCGGCGTGGAGTACGAGGGCATGGAGCCGGAGGACATGGTGGTCGTGGACCTGGACGGCAGGACGGTTGAGGGGCGCTATAAGCCATCCTCCGACACGCCGACGCATCTGGCCCTATACAGGGCCTTCCCGGCCATCGGGGGCATAGTCCACACCCACTCCCGCTGGGCCACCAGCTTTGCCCAGGCGGGAAGGGGCATTCCGCCCTTCGGGACGACCCAGGGGGACTATTTCTACGGGGAGATACCCTGCACCCGGCGGATGACGCCGGAGGAGATAGCGGGGGACTATGAGCTGGAGACGGGGAACGTCATAATCGAGACCTTTATAAAGCGGGACATATCCCCAACGGACATTCCCGCGGCGCTCGTTTGTTCCCACGGGCCATTCGCCTGGGGGACTGACCCCGGGAACGCCGTCCACAACGCGGTGGTGCTGGAGGAGGTGGCCTTTATGGCCTTCCACGCCATGGCCCTGACACCGGGGTTGCCGGTGATGCAACAGGAGCTCCTCGATAAGCACTATCTTCGTAAGCACGGCCCCAACGCCTACTACGGGCAGTGATCTTGCGCCGGGGATGAGCCAAAGGGCAGAAATTAAGACCGATTTCATTCACACAGGAGGATAAAATGACACAGGCAGAAAAAAAGGACCTGGCCATCAAGGCCACCAAGGTCCGTATGGCCGTTATCGAGGGGACGCACTCGGCAAAGTGCGGTCACCCCGGCGGATCCCTTGGAGCGGCGGAGCTCTTCACCTACCTTTACTTCAGGGAGATGAACGTGGACCCGGCCGATCCTAAGGCCCCCGACCGCGACAGGTTCGTGCTAAGCAAGGGGCACACCGCGCCGGGACTCTACGGGGCTTTGGCGCTGAGGGGCTTTTTCCCCTGGGAGGATATAATGACCCTCCGGCAGATAGGAAGTCACCTTCAGGGTCACCCGAACATGAATATGACACCGGGCGTTGACATGTCCACGGGCTCGTTGGGCCAGGGAGTCAGCGCCGCGGCGGGAATGGCCCTGGCGGCGAAGCACATGGGCAAGACCTGCCGGGTCTATACGCTCCTGGGCGACGGCGAGATCGAGGAGGGCGAGGTGTGGGAGGCCTTCATGTTCGCCGCCCACTATAAGCTTGACAATTTCGTGGTCATCGTTGACAAGAACGGCCTTCAGATAGACGGGCCCACTGCCGAGGTCATGGACTCCGGGGACGTGGTAGAGAAGATGCGGGCCTTCGGGTTCGAGGCCGTGGAGATCGATGGCAACGATTTTGACGAGTTGGAAAGAGCCTTCAAGCAGGCGCGAGAGACGAAGGACAGGCCCTTCGGCATAGTCATGCGCACGGTGAAGGGCCTGGGCGTCAGCTACATGGAGAACGCCGTGGAGTGGCATGGCAAGGGGCCCAACGACGCCGAATACGAGATCGCCATGAGTGAGCTCAACGGGAAATTAGCCGAATTGGAGGCGATGTGAGATGGCGGAAGTGAAGAAAATGGCCACCCGGGACGGCTACGGCGCGGCCCTGGTGAAGCTGGGCGAGGAGCATGAGGACCTGGTGGTATTCGAGGCGGATCTGGCCGCCGCCACCAAGACAGCCGTTTTCAGGAAGAGGTTCCCGGACAGGCACTTTGAGTGCGGTATCGCCGAGGGGAACATGATGGCCGCGGCGGCGGGAGCCGCCAGCATGGGCCTTGTGCCCTTCGCGAGCTCCTTTGCCATGTTCGCCGCGGGCAGGGCCTTTGAGCAGGTCCGCAATTCCATCGGCTACCCGAGGCTCAACGTGAAGATCGGCGCGACCCACGGCGGCATATCCGTTGGGGAGGACGGCGCAAGCCACCAGTGCTGTGAGGATTTCGCGCTCATGCGATCCATCCCCGGTATGGTGGTGCTATGCCCATCCGACGCGGTGGAGGCAGAGGCCGCCACAAGGGCCGCCTATGAGTACGAGGGACCTGTGTATTTGCGGTTCGGCAGGCTTGCCATCCCCGTTTTCCACGAGGAGGGCATGAGCTTTGAGATCGGCAAGGGCGAGGTCCTTGCAGATGGCGACGACGTGGCGATAATCGCCACGGGCCTTATGGTGTATGAGGCCATGCAGGCCGCGGAGGCCCTGAGGGATATGGGTATCAACGCCCGGGTCATAAACATGTGCACCGTAAAGCCCCTGGATACGGAGCTTGTGCTGAAGGCCGCCAGGGAGTGCGGAAAGATAGTCACAGCGGAGGAGCACAGCATCATCGGCGGACTTGGCGAGGCGGTCTGCGCCGTCGTCGCGGAGAGCGGCATACCCTGCAGGGTCAAGCGCGTGGGCGTCAACGACGTGTTTGGACGCTCCGGCCCCGCGGTACAGCTTTTGAAGGAATTTGGCCTCTCCACGGAAAATATCGTGAACACGGTAAGGGCCATTTGAACCGGCGGAGCGAGTCAGCCGGGGATATGACGATCAATATTAAATGAACATAGGAGGAATACAAAGTGAAGCTTTTCATCGACACCGCCCATGTGGAGGACATCAAAAAGGCAAATGACCTCGGGGTCATCTGCGGCGTCACCACGAACCCCAGCCTCATCGCCAAGGAGGGTCGGGACTTTGTGGAGGTCATAAAGGAGATAACCGCCATCGTTGACGGCCCAATCTCCGGTGAAGTGAAGGCCACCACGACTGACGCCGAGGGTATGATAAAGGAGGGCCGGGAGATCGCCGCCATCCACCCCAATATGGTGGTGAAGATCCCCATGACCGCGGAGGGACTCAAGGCCGTGAAGGTCCTGCACTCCGAGGGCATCAAGACAAACGTCACACTTGTTTTCACCGCCAACCAGGCGCTTTTGGCCGCACGGGCGGGAGCCACCTATGTGAGCCCCTTCCTCGGCCGTCTCGATGACATCTCCACCGAGGGCGTGGCCCTTATCGAGGACATCGTCACCATCTTTGATAACTACGGCTTCGACACCGAGATAATCTGCGCATCCATCCGCAACCCCATCCACGTGACCCAGTGCGCCCTGGCGGGAGCTCACATCGCCACCATACCCTACTCCGTCATCGAGCAGATGCTCCATCACCCACTGACGGACGCGGGAATCGAGAAGTTTAAAAAGGACTACATAGCCGTATTCGGCGAGTAAAACAAAAGGTCCCGGGGCCGCGAGCCTCGGGACTTTACGATTTATCAGGGGGGACTTACTATGGACAAAAGACCGTGGGAATATGGCGCTCTGCGCGTGAGCGAGAATGGCCGGTATCTTAAATGCGGTGAAAGGCCGTTTTTCTGGCTGGCGGACACCGCCTGGCCCCTTTTCCACCGGCTCAGCGTCGAGGACGCCGGACTGTACCTTAAAAACAGGAGTGAGAAGGGGTTCAACGTCATTCAGGCTGTGCTGGCCTTTCGGGCAGACGGCGTTGACCAGGACGCGCGGGAGCTCTCGGACCCCGCGTATTGGGAAAAATGCGGCAGGATAATGGACCGGGCCGAGGAGCTGGGGCTTTATATGGCCCTTTTGCCCTGCTGGGGCTCCTACATAAGGGACGGGGTGATCGACAGGGAGAAGGCCTTGAGATACATGGACTTTTTGGGCGACAGATTTGCCGGGAGGCCGAACCTGATATGGATTATGGGCGGCGACGTCCGGGGCAGTGAAGCGCCGGAGGTGTTCAGGGCCATGGGCCGCAGGACCAGGGAGCTTTTCCCCGGCTGTCTTATCGGCTATCACCCCTTTGGCAGGACCTCCTCGTCCCTCTGGTTTGCCGGGGAGGACTGGCTGGACTTCCACATGTTCCAGTCCGGCCACCGCCGGTATGACCAGGTGAGGATGTCGGCCTGGGACGACACCGTAAAGGCCGAGGTGAGCTACGGCGAGGACAACTGGCGCTATGTGGACCACGACCGGGAGGCGGACACAAAGCCCACGGTGGACGGGGAGCCCTCATACGAGCAGATAGTCCAGGGACTTCACGACCCCACACAGCCATTGTGGCAGGCTCCGGAGGTACGGCGCTACGCTTGGTGGTCGGTGCTGGAGGGGGCGATGGGACACACCTACGGCCACAACTCCATCATCCAGTTTTACGAGACGGGCCGGCAGGACGGTAGCTACCGCGTAAAGCACGATTGGCGTGAGGCCATCCACCACGAGGCCGGGGGACAGATGAGATTTTTAAAGGACCTTATGGAGTCAGTGGACTTCATAAACGGACGTCCCAACGACGGTCGTCTTGTGGGCGGACAGCGGGAGCGCCACGACAGGATAAGCGTATTTGAGGGGCCTGGGTATATCATCTGCTACGATTATAAGGGAGCGGACTTCGCGCTGGACCTTTCGGACCTTGCGGGTAAGACCGTGGAGGCCCGCTGGATGGACCCCGCCACGGGCATATTAAGCTACATGGGCGACGTTCCCACCACCGTCTCCGTCCACTTCATCACCCCAGAAAAACACACTGGCGGCTTTGACTGGGTGCTGGTAATAAGGTTCTAACATCCCCCGCCGGCCTAAAGCCGGTGGGTTTCAAACTGTTGATACTTCATAATTCACGTGCGTCTCGCAATTCAAATATTTTTTTCGAGAACATGCGCCTCGGAAAAAATCCGCATGTCCCCTTCGTTGGTGGATTTGAAGAGACTCGACCTCTCGGTGCGAGGCGAACGCTCTCGCACATTGGCAAGTTTTGTGCGCGGGGTGTATGGACGGAATATAATGTGGAAACAATCAAATCACATGATTGCATTTGCAATCAATTTCTGCTTACTATACTCACAACGAAAAGGAGGGGCCAGTATGGCGAACACGCTGGTACAATTTCGCATGGAGGAAACGGCCCGCATCAAGGCGGCGGGCATCTGTGAGAGGCTTGGGATCGACGTCCCCACACATCTTCGCATCTGTATGGCGCGGCTCATCGGGGAAAACGGCGTACCCTTCAGCATGACGCTGGAGAACAGGCCGGAGAGCCGTGGCCTCCGGGCCATGAGGGAGGCCAGTCGGATAGCCGAGAAGTATGGGAACGCTGAAATGACGCTGGAGGAGATCAACGCCGAGATCGACGCCGCCCGCGGGGAGGGGTCACGGTGAAATATTACGCCGTTTTGGACACCAACGTCATCGTCTCCGCCATGCTGCGGTGACGATCCGTTCCCGGCAGTGTGTTGGAGCTTGCCTTCGATGGTGTGATCGTCCCTGTTTTAAATGAGGAGATCGTGACCGAATACCGAAACGTTCTGGCACGGCCGAAATTCCACCTGACAGCGGAAATCATTGAGGACGCCCAGGAATGGACAATTAAAAAACATTTTATCTTATACGAAGCCGCCCCGTACTGCCAGGTCAGCACGGGGCGGTTTTCAGCTGATCAATGCCTGTTGGTCAAAATGTCAATTTTCACCACTCGTTATTGTCACATTTAACAAAAAAGCACTTTATTTTACAAACCGCATTGACATTTTGCGAGATCGGTTTTATACTTGGGTTGCTAAAACGATTTAGCAACAATTTTTAGTTTGGAGGAAAGATCTATGAAAAAGGCAAATTGGCTTGTTCTGCTTCTTATCTGCGCGATCATAGTTTCGGCGCTCTCCGGCTGTGGAGACACAAAAGAGGAAACGAAGTTCTCCGTAGAGTTCATGGACGGCGATACCGTTTTAAAGACCGAGGAGGTCGCGGAAAACGGGACAGCCACGCAGTGGACACCCGAAAAAGAGGGGCAGACCTTTGTGGGCTGGTTTGCGACTCCCTCCATGAGCGTGGCCTTTGATTTCAGTAAGCCCATTACGGAAAACACAAAGGTTTTTGCCGGTTTCTCTGCATATACGGAGGATACCCGCCAGTGGGCACTGGTAGGCTCCGGTAAGGGCGATCTTCTGCTGTCCTCCAACTGGGGAAAGACCATTACGGACGCCCATAAGCTCCAGAAAACCGGTGACAACACCTATTCCATTACATTGGATCTGTATGCGGGGGATGAGTTCCAATTTGCCATTGACACCGAATGGCACGATAAGCGCGGCTTTGGCTATCTTGATACCGTCAAGGACGGTGCGGGCAATGAAGTATTCTCCGGCTCCGGAGGAATAGGAGAGACAGCCGCCAAGGGTCAAAACATCAAGGTCGCCCAGGACGGAAATTACACACTTACTCTTTATACCCATCCCGGCGACGACTACTACAATGAGAACGATCCCAGCTATTCCGAGGCCAACAAGGAAGCCTTTAATCTCAACGATTTTGATAAGATCACTTGGGTGCGCAACGGCGATGCCGCGGAACTCTCCGGCGTGACGACAAATTACTACATAAAAGGCGCGGGCATCACCCTGTGGGCCGACCTTTATAACGAGGCAACAGGCTTTGCCAAGGTGGGAGACACCCACACGCTGACGGTGTACTTGCGCGAGGGCGAGGAATTTATGTTCACCAGCCTTGTCACTGAGGATGGCGCTTCCACTGCTGGCTCCGAATATATACGCTTTGAAAACCTTGATGAGGCCAGCCGCGGACTGTTTACCGGCTCCGGCAACATCGTCGCGTCCAAATCCGGTACATACACGTTTACCTATAACGAGACGAGCAAGGTGCTGTCCGCGAATCTCGTAAGCGAGGAGCCCATGGGGGAATGTGATTTCTATATCGACGGGAACTTTGACGGTCACAGCTGGAACGACACCTACTTTGACCCCAATTTCAAATTCACCGCTCTTGGCGGGGACGTGTATGAGCTCCGGAATGTGACGCTTACCGAGGGCGCCGAGTTTATCATCCAGTCCTTTGAGAAGGACGCGTCGTCCAACGAGGGCAAGCTCGGCGCCTATAACTTCAAATATTACCGTGGTGACGAAAGCTTTGTTGCCGCGAGCCCTGAAAATTCCAACTTCAACCTGAAGGTGGCGAAAGCCGGCGAATACAACATCACCTTCAACGCCTACGCCAAGGTCATTGAGATCACCCCGGCGGGACAGGAGGACACGGTCCACATCAAGGGTAGCTTTGTGGAATCCTGGAACATTATCGACCCAGCGACAAACCTCCCCTCTGACGAGTATAAGCTTATCAACAATAACGGCGTCTATGAGATCACCATGACGATCACCGAGGACATGGTAGCGAACGGCGCCACTTGGCAGGCCGGTCTGATGGTCAACACCACCACCGGCAACGACGGTGAATGGGTGGGCGTGTCCAACCTGGGCGCTGACAGTGAGGACAATGTGAACGCCCTCTTCCGCCCGGAGAGTGGCAACAATCTGACCTGCTCTACCGCGGGGACCTACCGCATAACTCTTGACCTTGCCACCAAGACCATCAATATTTATAAAGCGTGATTTTGAAAAACCTCGGATGGCTCAATGCCATCCGAGGTGAGTTAAAATGTAAGGTTATTACGAGACGAGGAAGCTGTGCTGTTCCTGACTTTCACGGTCAATGGCGAGGGATACGCAGGACAATATCCGTCCGGCCTGACGGTCCAAAAGTCCCTCCGGGTAAAATAGTTTCCCGCAGGTCCCGTTAAGGAGTTTTTGGAGAATGGGCTCAGTCACAAGGATGTCCTGGGTGGAGAGCTCCTTCAGATCCGCAAGCGTCTCCACAAACCTTATATTTGGGAATACATCGGCGAGTTGCACACGGAGGCTTTCGTCCTTCGGGGGTATGCAGACATGGAGATAGCCCTCCGGAAGCGCCGCATCCGCTTGGGCCTTCAGGGATCCGTAATCAAGATTGACCTGGTAGAAGATGGGGTCGTCGATACGGCAGTCCCCGGCGATGACCGGGATATAGTTGCACTCAGCCAGAGCTAAAAACACTGACTTTGGCAGATCTTTCGCCACGATGGCGTCCACATCATCAAATCTGTCAACATTGAGGAGAAGCTGGGCGCGCTGTCCGGACCTCAGCAGTATCCCGGCGGTCATGTCGAAAAAACAGTAAAAGCTCAGCTTTTCAAGCTCCGTAAGGTCCTCGCCGGCGAAAAATCCGATGACCTTATTCAATTTTGTGCCGCGCAGGTTTTTCGCGTACAGATTTGGCCGGTAGTTGAGCATGTTGATGACCTGCCAGACCTTCTTTTTGGTCTGCTCGCTTATACGCAGGTCGTCTCTTCCGTTCAGTATGAAGGAAACGGTAGTCTTGCTTACACCGGCGGCATCCGCCACATCCTGTATTGTAATTTTTTTATCCATAATGAGACTATTATAATAGATTTCCCGATTTTGTCAACGAAGAAATGAGGAATGTGTGGAAATGCTTGAGGAAGCCCTTTATCATATGCCGGAAACAGAATACGGATACGCCGTGGACAGTAAGACCGTGCATCTGAGACTTCGCACAGCGAGAGCCGATACGCCGAGGGTTTACGTCATATATGGAGGCAAGTATGATTTTTGGGAAAAGCGGCGACGAAAAGAAATGGCTTTCCGTTGCCATGACCGCCTTTATAACTACTATGATGTGGTTTTGAAACCCGAGGATGTGAGGCTCGTATATATTTTTGAGATTCGGGAGGGTGAAAAACGGTTTTACTATTCCGAGGACGGCCTGACGCCGTGCTATGACTTCACGACGGCCTTCTATAACGCCTTTCAGATCGCCTACTTAAACCCCTGCGATGTCCACAGGCCTGTTGCGTGGATGAACAGCGCCTGCTTCTATCAAATTTTTGTGGACCGTTTTTACCGTGGAGACAACAGAAAGAACGATTCCTACATAAATCTGGAGTGGGGACAGCTACCGACCCCGGAGAGCTTTGCCGGCGGGGACCTTGCGGGGATCAGGATGAAGCTTCCCTATCTTGAGGAGCTCGGCGTCAATGCCTTGTATCTCACGCCGATCTTCAAATCTGTCAGCAATCACAAGTACGACATTCAGGACTACTACACGGTGGATGAGAGCTTTGGTACCAACGGGGACTTCGCCGAGCTTGTGAACGAGGCGCACAGGTGCGGGATCCGAGTGGTCATTGACGCGGTTTTTAATCATGTGAGCGAGCGATGCGCCCAGTTTCAGGATGTGCTGAAAAGCGGGAGAGAATCGCGGTATTTCGACTGGTTCATCATCCACGGGGATGCAGTGGATCGAAAAAGCGTGAATTATGAGTGCTTTTCCGCCTGTGATTACATGCCGAAATGGAATACCTCCAACCCGGAGGTACAGGACTTTCTCATTGACATCGCCGTACACTGGATAAAGGAATATCACATTGACGGATGGCGTTTGGATGTGTCCGACGAGGTATCGCACGCCTTTTGGCGAAGATTTCGCCATGCGGTGAAGGCCGCGGACACAGAGTGCGTGATCATCGGCGAAAACTGGCACAACGCGGTAAGCTTCCTTCGCGGTGACCAATATGACGCGGTGATGAATTATGCCTTTACAAAGGCTTGCCTTGACTTCTTCGCGTTCGAAACGCTGGACGCCGAGGGCTTCGCGAACAGCTTAAACGGGCTTTTGATGCGTAATACCGACACCGTAAACAATATGATGCTGAACCTCCTGGACAGCCACGATACCCATCGTTTTTTTACTCAGGTGGGGGAGAACGTGGCAAAGCTTAAGAGCGCGTTGGCGGTACTTTACCTGTTTGTTGGCGCGCCTTGCGTCTATTACGGCACGGAGATCGCGCTGCCGGGAGGCTATGACCCGGACTGTCGCCGCACCATGGACTGGGATCGGGCTCAGGAACGCGGAGAAATCTGGAGGCATATAAACCGGCTTGCGAAGCTGAAAAGGGAGGAATCTGCCCTCCACTCACCAAGGGCCAAAATTTACTCGGAGAAAAATATTTTTTACCTGGAAAGAGGGGACATCCGCCTCACGATCGACGGGGACTCCTTCTCCCACGTCATAGAAAGGATGGGATAAAATGCCGCGAAATATATCCGCGCTGATCGCCCACATTCTCGTTCTGGCTGCTTTGCTCACCACCTTCGGCTGTATGAGCCTTAAGCGCGACGACAGTGAGGGGCAGTCAAAATTCAACGGCGAGCTTGAACGTAATGTGACCTTGCGTATTCTGGAGAACGATACCGCTAAGGAAAAGGGCTATTTCAAGGAGCTCCTGGACGCGTTTAACGCCGCTTATGCCGAATACGGCATTGTTGCGGTGGATGCCAACATGGATCAATATACGGACCTTGAGCAGGACGGTCCCTACGGTTATGGCCCGGATGTGCTGTATCAGGCTAACGATGCCCTGATGAAATACACGGACGGCAAACACATCCAGCCCATCCCGGTGGAACAGCTTGACTGCTACAGGCAAATTTCCGAGGAGGCGTGGAATGCGTACACGGTGCAGGTAAACGGCGAGAATTATGTGTTTGGCGTACCCGTCAATATCCAGGGGCCGCTCCTATATTACCGCAAGGACCTTTTGCCGGAAAACTGGGAGACACAGTGGGACAGGGACAAAAACGGCGTACCGGATATGACTGAATACTGGACTGAGCTCTATGCCTATTCAAAAGAGATCCGGGAGAAAAGCAACGGGGCCAAATTCGGCTACATGAAATCCCTGTTTGACACCTATTTCTCCTCCGGCTTTCTCTTCTCCTACGGCGGATATGTCTTTGGACAGGGCGGTACCGACACATCGGACATCGGTTTTTCGGCGGGGGAAGCAAGGCGTGGAGCTCATGTCCTGCGGCAACTGGCTTCAGCCATGAATCAGGACTGCATCGATGACACCGTGACGGTCAACGCTTACAGTATGCTTGGCAACGGGACCTACTTTGCCACCATGACGACCCCCGATGTGTATACTCTGTTCGTAGATGAGCTGGCAAAGGAGTATATGCGCACGCAGGACCTCAGTGAGGCCGACGCCTACGCGAAGGCGGAGGAGAACCTGGTGGCCGCGGACATACCCAAGCTGCCGGCAAGCGGCGACCTGGAGGACAGGGACGGCGAGACGGTGGACAGCGTTATGATGGGCGGTATCAACGGATACGCCGTCAGCGCCTATACCAAAGCCCCCAACGCGGCGTTGGCCTTTGTGGATTTTGCCACGAGCTTTGAGATGATCTCTCGCCGCAATGAGCTTCTTGGCGTGGCGCCGGCCAGGGCGGACGTGGCGGAAAAGGTCGGAGGACTCTCCGAAACCATAAACGCAAACCTTGAGGCCGGCCACATCGCGGTGATGCCCAGCACCAGGGCCGTGGCGCAGATCTGGACGCCAACGCAGACTTTCTTCTCGGATCTTGCAAAGGACCCGTTCAGACTTCCTGACGAGCAAAAATATTTGTCAGATGAGGCGCTTCAAAAGGGCCTTGAAACAGTGGATGAGCAGATCTATTCAGCCATTCACACGTTGAATTAGGAGGTGAGCTTATGCGAGAAATGCTACAAAAGGCCAACGGACGGGTCACCGCGTCCATGCTTGTCATGGGGCTTGGACAGATACTTTATAAGCAGTGGGCCAAGGGTCTGTTGTTTTTAGCGGTGCAGCTGGGCTATATCTATTATCTTGTTACCATCGGAGCGAGGGACCTGTTCGGATTTTTTACGCTGGGCAGTGTGGAATCCAACCCCTGGTACGGAATAGAGGGAGACAATTCCGTGGTCATGCTCATCATGGGTGTATTGGCCATTATCGTCACGATCCTTTATATAGCTATCTATATTTCAAATGTAAAGGATGTTTACGCCACCCAGAAGCGTGTGGAGGCCGGCGGCCGTCACAAGCGATTCAGGGAGGAGCTGGCGGAGCTCCTGGATGTGAAATTTTATAAGACAGTGCTCTTTGTGCCCGTGATCGGCGTGTGCGTATTCAATATCCTCCCTGTGGTGTTTATGATCCTTGTGGCCTTTACAAACTACGGCGGCGAGATCGTACCACCGGCGCTGGTGGACTGGGTGGGATTTGAGAACTTCAAAAAAATATTAGCACTGGGTGAGTTTGCACCTACCTTCTTCAAAATATTGGGATGGAACTTCGTTTGGGCCATCCTGTCAACTGCCATCAACTATTTTGGAGGGTTGAGTCTCGCCCTTCTACTCAACAAGAAATGCGTCAAGGGCAAGGTGTTCTGGAGAGCGTTTCCCATTCTTGCGTATGCCATTCCCGGCTTTATTACGCTCCTGGGCTTTAAATTCATGTTCTCCTACGGCGGGCCTATCAACCATTATATAACCGCGGCGGGCCATCAGGCAATCGGTTTTCTTGATCTTGACGCCAAGTGGTCAGCCAGGATCATCGGCCTTTTGGTAAACGCGTGGATAAGTATCCCGTCATCCATGCTACTCGCCACGGGGATCCTCTCCAATGCCGAGCAAAGCCAGTATGAGGCCGCGAGGCTTGACGGAGCCGGGGCATTCCAGCAGTTCCGCTATTTGACGCTACCGTTTGTGGTCTTTTCCACAACTCCCGTATTAATCTCTCAATTCATCGGGAATTTCAACAATTTTGGAATCTTCTATTTCCTGCGCGGAGGATTGTATATTGACGGCTATTTCCTTGCCAGTGACACTGATCTCTTGATCAACTGGCTTTACAACCTGTCAATTGACAACAATTATTACGCCATTGGCGCGGCTATCAGCCTCATAATCTTCATAATCACCTCAGCCATTTCCCTGGTGGTGTATGTTTCGTCGCCGGCGTACAGACAGGAGGAAACTTACAAATGATGAAAAAAAGCGATATTCGCCTTGGAAGGGCTTTCGACACGACCGTGACATATCTTTTGCTTCTGTTAGTAGCCTTCGTGTTCTTCTTCCCATGCCTTTGGCTCATATTGGCGTCCTTCTCATCCTCCGGCTCCATATACTCCTTCCGGGGATTCTTCCCATCAGGATACAGCACGGAGAGTTTTAAAAAGCTCTTTACCGATACGGCCATGTACGACTATCCCAAGTGGTTTGGAAATTCTCTCTTTATCGCCACCATGAGCTGTATTTTTGGAACGCTCCTGACGATACTGACCGCCTACTGCATGTCCCGATTTCGGTTCAAAAGCCGCAAGGCCTTGATGAAGACGACGCTGGTGCTGGGCATGTTCCCGTCATTCATGGGCATGACAGCGGTGTATCTTTTGATGACTCAATTCAACTTCATCAATAACCACTGGGGCCTCATCCTGATCTATACCGCCGGGGCGCCTTTGGGGTATATGGTTCAAAAGGGCTTTTTCGACTCCATCCCCAGCTCCATTGACGAGGCCGCAAGGCTGGATGGAGCAACAAACTTTCAGGTGTTCTGCAAGATCCATCTGCCCCTCTCCATGCCTATGATCGTCTATACAGCTCTTACGTCCTTCACGTGGCCCTGGAGCGATTACATCCTGCCGAAGCTTCTTTTAAAGACCAAGGACACCTGGACGGTGGCTGTGGGACTTATGAGCCTTGGCGAGACTGAGTTTTCCCGCTTCGCCGCCGGATCCATATTCATCGCCGTCCCCATCGTGATACTTTACCTCTTCCTCGCAAAGCACCTGATCAGCGGCAACGTCGCCGGGGCGGTAAAGGAATAAACTCAATTTTAGGGATGGCCGCAGGACATATTATATTAAATTGCAATAGAGAGAACATCAATTCTATTATAGGAGGAATTTTCATGGTGAATAGAAAATCGAAAATAGTTACATCTCTTTGTATATTTGCACTGGTTTTGACTTTGCTTGCTCCAATCAACGCAGGCGCAGCTACGACTGGCGAACCGGATTCTGCAGTATCGAACAGTGCAAGTTTCTCAACGGACACAATATATCAGATTGTGACAGACCGCTTCTTTGATGGAAATCCGAGCAATAATCCATCTGGAGATATATATGATCCCAGCAACCCCAGAAAATACCATGGTGGCGATTGGGATGGAATTACGCAGAAGATCAACGATGGATATTTGACCGGGATGGGAATAACGGCTATTTGGATTTCCTCACCCGTTGAGAACATAACGTCTATTGATCCGTCTAACAATTCCGCATCGTATCATGGGTACTGGGGACGGGATTTCTACCGACCCAACGAGTACTTTGGATCAGCATCCGACTTTATGGAAATGGTCAACACTGCCCATGAAAACAATATCAAGATAATTATCGATTTCGCTCCCAACCACACTTCGACAGCCGAATACGGTGATATGGTGTTTCCTGAAAACGGCAATTTGTATCGTAACGGGACCTTAATCTCAGGCTTTAAAAATGACACAAATAACATATTTAACCACGAAAGCTGGACAGATTTCTCAACTTGGGAAAATTGTGTTTATCATAGCATGTATGGCCTGGCTGATTTAAATCAGATGAATGGGACCGTGGATTCTTACTTGAAAGACGCTATTGACATGTGGTTGGACTATGGCGTTGACGGCATTCGTGTTGACGCAGTAAAGCACATGCCGATGGGATGGCAAAGTAACTGGCTGTCCGATATCTATGAGGAGCACCAGACATTCGTGTTTGGGGAGTGGTTTAATGGTTCAACCGCAAACGATTCCGATATGACAGGGTTCGCAAATGAAAGCGGAATTAGCCTGCTCGAATTTCGCTTGGCAAATGCAATTCGCAATACGTTGGGCAACGGGACCATGGATATGCAGGAATTGTATAGCGTTATGGCTGACCGAGAACTCAGTTATAAAGAAATTAATGACCAGGTCACTTTCGTTGACAACCATGATATGTCAAGATTTATGACGTTGGCAAATGGCAACGCACGTGCTTTGGAAAACGCTTATGTCATTATGATGACATCCAGTGGGATTCCCACGATCTATTATGGCTCGGAACAGTACGCAACTGGTGGTAGTGATCCTGAAAATCGCGGCGATATGCCCAGTTTTAATACAACCACCACTGCATATCAAGTAATTTCAAAATTAGCCGCACTCCGGAAGGCCAATGCGGCGCTTGCATACGGCACAACAAAAGAACGCTGGATGAACGATGATGTGCTTGTTTATGAACGCACTTTCGGGAACAGCACGGTCCTTGTTGCAGTCAACAGAAATACCAAACAGGGTTACGATATTACGGGGGCATTAACGGCATTGCCGGATGGTCAGTACGATGACGTATTATCTAATCTTCTTGGCGGCGGAACATTGACGGTTACAGGGGGAGCAATCGGCTCGTATTATCTGGGGGCTGGTCAGGCTGCTGTATGGCAATGCGACAGGACGGATACTGTGCCTATAATCGGTAACATTGACCCGCTGGTTGGCATCGCAGGAAATGTAGTCACAATATCCGGCTCAGGATTTGGAAGTGCAACGGGTACTGTTCGCTTTGGTACAAAAGCGGCGCAAGTGGTATCTTGGTCCGATAGCCTGGTGCAGGTAATGATACCGACTATCTCCGCGGGATTATATGATATTACGGTGACAACGAGTCTGGGTTCAAGTACAGCAAATTATGATGAATTTAAGGTTTTAACCGGTTCTCAAACCGCGGTTCGGTTTATTGCAAAGGATGCATTTACAGAATACGGACAGAATATTTATCTGCTTGGCAACTGCCTTGAGCTTGGAAACTGGGATACGAGTAAAGCAATAGGTCCTTTCTTTAATGCGACCGACTCAATTGCCGCTTACCCTGACTGGTTCTTCGATGTTTCCGTTCCCGAAGGAGTTGATATAGAGTACAAGTTCATCAAAAAAGATGAAGCGGGTAATGTCATTTGGGAAGGTGGATCTAATCATACTTACACGACACCAACCGGCACAACAGGTGAGGTTTCAGTTTATTTCTACAACTGACAAATATCGAACTTGTTTAACTTGCACTTGAAAAACGAATACTGTGAGTTAAACAAACCATCGTGTTTCGAGGAATTTACCCACGGAACGGCGGAGGTACATTATTTATGTGCTTCCGCCGTTCGGCCTTATCTACAATATGCAACAAATAATACCCTTAATTAAGAAACGACCTATATCTCAGTAGCTTCGAGCAATTCAGGGACCTGTGGCACCGGGAGGATAAGAAAATAATGGTAAGCGTTTCGGAATAAAAATTTCGGGAAAACCTCAAAAAAGGCTTTCCCGAAAAAATAAATCTATAAAAACAAAATGCGAGCCCAGCGGAGCGGGTCGCGTTTTGAGAGGAGGAGCGAAGTCAGCGAGTGAGAAAGAAGGCAGACGCCTTAAGCGACTGCCTTCTTTCGAGCCATCGCGACTTCCGCGACGACGTGGTGGACCTGAAGAGACTCGAACTCTCGACCTCTCGGATGCGAACCGAACGCTCTACCGTTTGGGGCGGTTCTATTCCACCAAAAATGGATAGAAAAAAGACGAAAGAAAAAGAAAAAATAAGCAATAAATGGGATAATGTTATTGTATCACATGGCGAATCTCACGTCAACCCATTTTCCGGGTGCTATCTACATCTCCTTGGGCGTGTAATTCGCTTGGCGTCCATTCTGTTCACACCCCAGAACGGAAAAAGTAAGTTTATCGTCGATTTTCGGGCAGGATGTTCGCATCCATATTTCCCCGTTTATCTTTGTGAGGCAATCAGATAGCGCTTATGTTTATAGAATAAAGGAGTGTGATTTAGGCAGTATTCCATAATTTCTTGTAAATATGGCTGTTCTTCCAATGAAATACCAGATGCTACTTTTTTTGAATACCATCTCCATATTCTAACAACAGCGCGTTTGGACGGAAGATGTCGCCAGTCGTTATCATCACAAAACTTATCAATAACAAACAAGATAATCTCTATAATAACAGGTAAGCACGCAGCGATAATTCCAGAAGGAAAATGCCCCTCAAAATAATTTGTTACTTCTGTTGCAAGAAAATATAACATCAACGCAGCTGGAATCCACCAAAATTTTGCGATATAGTAATACCACCGTCGTATTCCTATTTTGTTAACAAATGGTTTTGCAGCGAGTATGACAATCCTTGAATCCTTTTCAGAAATTGTACGATTACTTGTATTTAGAGACCGTTCCAGTTCATCCACTCTTGTATGCAAAGATAGATTTTCCATTTTAACTAACTCATCTACGCTTGTGGCAACCATGTCTTCCGTTAAAAGGTCAGAGTCTCCAGAAGTTTTTTCAATGAGTATATCTTCCAGTTTTAACCGTCTTGCTTCAGACAAATCCAATACGTCTATTCCAGTTTCGCTCTTATATTCAGTCGCCAATGCTCTAACCTTTTCAAAGAATTGTGTGGTTTCGTTTTGGGCAGCATAGGCATACCTAGAAAGTGTAATAGCAGGAAGATTGCTGTATTCATTCGCAAAGGGAACCCAAAGGCGAAAAAGAATCATGTTATCTGAGATAATAGGTAAATTATGCACATTCCACTGATCCGAATCACTAGTACATTCAGAAACAAATCTCCTGAATGTGTAAACTAAATCAATGTTTGATGTAACAAAAACCGGGAGTTTATCTCGTCCTCCATATCTTGAACGATAATTACCTTTTCGCAAAATGTTAATCTGATTAATGTTATCAACATCGTTCTTTACTGTGCCAAATCGCCATCTCCTTTTGCTTAAGATAAACTCCGATATAGATTTAACGTCAATAACATATTTTTGAACTTCCTTACTGTTCCAATCAACGGGCGGCGGAGCCTCCACGTTAAATTCTTCTTTCAACAAAGCCAAAACCGATGAGGAGGTGTCTATCATAAGTGAGGCTTTTGTTGGATTCAACTCTGCAAAGATATTAAGTTCCGTATCAGATATTGGTCTTCCTGCCTGGAATGCCTTCCCCGCTTGAAATAAAGCGCGTTCAACTTCTTCGAGCGTATGTTCAAGGATACCAATTTTACCTTCGTACTTATCAATGATTAGCCGTACTAATTCGCGTGTAGCAGAAACTTGTGCATTCCAAGAAAATCCAAGAGCACGCAGTATGAGTTTCGTATCTAAGTAAAAAATAGTGCCCCTATACTTCTGACTTTTGTCTTGCTGATAATCATTAGTCTGATAGATTCCCTGATAAATCATCATGCCATTGACAATTTCTTCTAAGTATTTTAATTCTATACAATCGGTACGGCTTTGCAAAGATGTAATATAACGACCAATATACAGAGATGGGGTTACACATTTTGGATCAAGTTTAAGAGGCTCTCGGAGGAAAAGTTGAGCGCCATATCCTTCTTCATCCAAGAATGAAGAGAGATACAATTTAGCCTGCTCAATAGACCACGATATTTTATACTTGCTTTTAACAAAGTCAACAAGAGAATTAATGATTTTATCTTCCTGCTCGTGCAAACGAAGCATGGTCTTTTCAAAGTTTTGGAGAGAAAAAGAAGTTTTCCCAATTGTATACCCTGCTCCAGCGGGTAAAATCTTAACTTCTCCGCTCTTTTTTAGCATACTAATACAGTTATTTATTACATGCTGAGGCATTTTCAGCCCAAATTCATTGTGTAATCCCTCTACAAGTTCGTTGTTTATCAATGACTCCTTAGAAGATTTTAGTAAAACATATAGTATATAATTACAGAACACGCCTAACGGATTATCATTGGCTTTTATATATGCAAGGGAAACCAAAATATTGGAGTTATTCACGTCTATCATCACCCACATGAAATTATAACACCTCTTATTACCTTTTTCCAGATTTTTTTACATTTTATTTTAGTCAATGTTCAATTGGATTATGACTAAAAGCAAAAAAATTAACCACATTTCACTACACTATATAAAAAAGCGCAGAAGCTTTCTGCGCTTTTTTATTATGAGTAAAATGTTTTGATAGCAAATATGAACGCCAAAAAACGAGGTGAAGAAAATGCCGGAGGTCATCATATCAGACTATTTCTATGGGGACGAGGCGGAGATGTTTCAGTATTTCCGCATCCCCAAACAGCTCATCACCGATGAACGGTTCAAGGGCGTATCTACGGACGCGAAGCTGTTGTATGGGATGCTGCTGGACCGGATGAGCCTGTCCGTGAAAAATCAGTGGTTTGATAAAGACGGGCGGGTGTATATCTACTACACCGTGGAGGAGATTTGCGAGGACATGACCTGCGGCAGGGACAAGGCTATGAAGCTGCTGGCGGAGCTGGACAAGGGAAAAGGGATCGGCCTCATCGAGCGCATCCGCCAGGGCCAGGGCAAACCTACGAAGATATACGTCAAACGCTTCACCACCCGCGACATCCCGCCAATTTCAGAGGTCGAAAATTCCGACGTGCAGAAGTC
>CANRLF010000024.1 GCA_947631395.1 uncultured Oscillospiraceae bacterium | reverse complement strand
GGCGGACTCCCCTCAGTCGGCTGCGCCGACAGCTCCCCTCAGAGAGGGGAGCCTTTTGGGTGCGGGTGGGACGGGGACGGGCGGGTTTGGGAACCCGCCCCTACGGGGTGATTGGGGGACTTTTCTATAATTGCCGTAGGGGAGGGTTCTAAAACCCTCCCGGTTTTTAATTAGCGCCGTAAGGCGCAACCTTTTTTTGGGGCGGGTGCGGGGATTTGGGTGCTTCTGGGGCTGATAGTCTCACACCTCACCCCTGCCCCTCCCCACGCTTGGGTGGGGAGGGCGAAAAAGGGGCGGCCCGGGGGCCGCGGATTTTATTTGCGCCTGCGGGCGGACTCCCCTCAGTCGCTTCGCGACAGCTCCCCTCAGAGAGGGGAGCCTTTTTTTGGGAAAAAAGTGGTGGGAGCCTGGAAAGGGGCTCCCACCTTGAAAAAGAGGATAAAATGAAAAAGATGAATCGTTCCTGTTTACGATAATTATTTTACACAGTAATTTTTAAAAGAAAAACATTAAAATGTTTCAAAAGTATTAAATTGCGATTATTATTTTGTTTAATATTATGTTAACCTATGGAAGCGGGCGGGGGGTCAGTCGAAGGCGGGGCCGAACCAGGCGAGGCCGGTGTCGTGAGGGGGCGGTGGGGAGATCATGGCGAAGGGGGAGGCGGGCTCGCCGGGGCGGACGGGGGAGCGGAGGGTGAAGCGGTCCACGCCCATGGCGCGGCATATGAGCATGGCGGCGGAGCGGCGGTCGCCGGAGGGGGTGATGAGCTCGGGTATAACGGCGGTGCCGTCGTGGACCTCCACCGCGGCGGCGCACCGGTCGTGGCCGCAGACGACGTAACACAGGGCGCCGCCGTACATCCCGCACAGGCGCTCCTGGAAGGCGATGGCGGGAAGGGACAGGTCGATGTGGGGGACGCCGCGCAGGAGCTCCTCACGGAGGGCGGCGTAACCGCGGACGGTGGCGTGGGTGACGGAGCCCTCCAGGTCCTCGCCGGTGTCCGGGCCGGAGAGCTCCACGGCGTTGAAATACGCGGTGAAGCCGGAGCCCTTATAATAGTCGAAGAGCGAAGGCTCGGCAGGGACGATGAGGGTGGGGCCGGAGGAGCTTTTCACGGCATCTTCCAGCACACGGCGGCCACGGCCCTGACCGCGGTATTCGGGCAGGGTGGCGAGGGCGTATATGACCGAGCAGGGCAGGGAGCTGTCGCCGTCCGTAAGCTCGCCGAGACTTAGGATGTGGGCGGCGGACACTATCCTGTCCCCGTCGGTGCTGACGCGGGCCATGCCGGGCTTATAAAGGAGCTCGAAAAAGCTGTTGATATAACCGTCCTCATCCCCGAAAACGGTCTTCCAGAGGGCCTTGAGCCCATCCTCGTCGCCGGGGACGGACGGGCGGATGTCACTGTTCATACGATCCACTCCACATTGAATTTATCCACCATGAAGGCGGGGTGGTAGGACTGCTTGGCGCGCCTGAGGTTCTCTATGCCCATGTCCTCCTCCCGGTTTATATAGGTGAGGCCGGGGTATTTGCCCAGCATGTATCTGGCAAACTCCTGATTTATGACGGCGTAGGCGCCGTTGACGTGGGGGTCGGCCTTCTCGAAATGGGTGTTCAGGGTGTCGGGGGAGATCATCTCCCCCATGGTGAAGGCGGCGGGCTCGCCGTCGGCGATGATAACGCCGCCGTCAAAGCCCACGTCGAAGTATATGCCGAGGGCGTTGTGGATGGCCTCGGCCTCGGCGGCGTAGTCGTAATCGCGCTCCTCCTCCATGCCGACGAACCATTTGCCGGCCATCTGGCGGCACAGGTCGATGTTGTCGCGGGTTATGGGCTCAAAGCTCCACTGATGGTCGGCGGTGAAGCGGTTGACGTGGTTCTTTTTCGAGTGGTAACGCTTCCCGGACAGCTCCGCAAGGTCCGTGGCCATATATACATAGTCGGAGCAGCTCTCGTCCAGGGTCACGCGGGGCTCCCAGGGGAAGAGGGGCATGAGCTCAGGCAGTACCTCACGGGTCACGCCGCTGACGACGAATCTGTTGCCGTGCTCCTTGGCGTCGCCCATCATGGCCTCTATGGCGGGGACGATGTCGCCGGTGCCGGCGGGGTAGAGGTAGCAGGTCCGGCCGCGCAGACAGAGCCTTGTGAGGAGCCTGTCGCCGACACGGCCCACATAGGCGTCAACGGTGTGGTCCCAGCAGAAGATGTTGCAGAAGCTGAAATCCGCGTTTTTGAGGTCCGACGCGGCGGCCAGGTCGTGTATCCAGCCGAAATCCGACGCGCGTGGCTTTCTGAAAAGCTCCATAGGGGTGAGGTCACGTCCTTTTATCTGTATGTATCAGGGCAAAGTTCCAGTATTTTGGCCTGGAGGGCCTTCAGATCGTCAAAGGTCTCGGGCCGACGTCTGGGGTCGCGCAGAAGGGCCGCCGGGTGGTAGAGGGCCATGTACAGGACGCCGTCCTTTTCAAAAAACCGGCCGTGCTCCCGGGAGATCCTGAAGTCGGGCTTTATGAGCACCTGGGCGGAGATGCGGCCAAGGCACACGACAATCCGGGGCTTTATCAGGTCCATCTGGGCCCTGAGCCAGCCGACGCACGCCTCCTGCTCCGTGCCCAGGGGGTCGCGGTTTTTGGGGGGGCGGCATTTGACGATGTTGGCTATATATATGTTCCTGCGGCGGTCAAGGTCGATGAGGGTGAGCATGGTGTCTAAAAGCTGGCCGCCGCGGCCCACGAAGGGCTCGCCCTTGAGGTCCTCGTTCTCACCGGGGCCCTCGCCCACGAACATCACGTCGGCCTCGCGGTTCCCGACGCCGAACACAAGATTGGTACGGGTCTCATAAAGCGCGCATCTGGCGCAGCCGCGCGCGGCTGATTCAAGCTCCTCCCAGGTCATGGCCGGTACCTCGCTTTCGTTTTTTTACAAGTATATCACAACGGGGGAGAAATTCAAGGGGGTGGTTGGGGGGGAGGTAGGGGCGAGGGCGGAGTGGTTGCCAGGGCTCGCGAATGGGAGGTGCGGCAAAGGTCGATACCCTCGACCCTTCAGTCGCCTGCGGGCGACAGCTCCCCTTACGAAGGGGAGCCTAAGGGGAGTAAGGTTGCGGCTGGCGCCGCGGATTTTTGTTTTCGCCTGCGGGCGGGACGGGGGGGAGGGGGATTTTGGAGTGTTAGAAAACTGTTGGATGATTTTCGCGGCGACATGCGCGTCGCGAAAATTACCTTTTGTTTTGCAAGTGTGCCGCCTTTGGCGGCGCGCGCGGCAAAACAGCAGGACCCGGGATTTGAAATTCTAATTTCAAATCCCGGGTCCGCACGTTCCCCTTGTCGGAAAAAGGCCGTCAGGCCTTTTTCGACAGTCTAAACTCCACCGCGGGGGGCGGGGGAGGGAGGGGTTATTTGCGGGGTTTAAGGTAGCCGGAGCGGGGGGTGAGGTTGAAGCGGTCGGCGAGCTGCCACATGGCGTCGTCGGTGATGGTATTCTTTATGTGCAGGTGGGCGATCTTCATGTAGATCTCGGCGGCCTTTTCGGCGGTCTCGATGA
Organism: uncultured Oscillospiraceae bacterium; assembly: GCA_947631395.1. Lineage (GTDB taxonomy): Bacteria > Bacillota > Clostridia > Oscillospirales > Oscillospiraceae > RUG626. The sequence goes on along the minus strand of CANRLF010000024.1, from coordinate 28,800 downwards.
GGCCGAAGGTCTCGTCTAAGTCCTTGCCGGCGCCGTAGATGCCGTGCTGGGACCAGACCACGAGGCGGGCGGTGTTCATCTTCTCAGCGGTGGCCTCGCCGATGGAGTTGGTGCCGCAGAGCATCCAGGGCAGGACGTTGACGCCCTCGGGGAACACGACGATGCACTCGGTGCACATCTGCCAGAGGGTCCTGGTGAAGTCCTTTTCGTCCAGGGAGTGGACGTAGGTCATGGCCAGGAGGTTGCCGGGGTGGCAGTGCATGACGACGCGGTTGTCGGGGTCCACGGCCAGGCGCGCGGCGTGGCTCATAAGGTGGGCGGGGAGCTCAGAGGTGAACTGGCCGCCGTCGGTGTAGCCCCAGAGGAGCTCGGCCGTGCGGCCGGAGTCCTTCACGCGGATGAGGCCCAGGTTCACGTCGGGGGCGTACTGGACGTTCTTGAAATATTTGCCCGTGCCGGTGACAAGGAAGTACCTGCCGTCAAGGGTGGGGGCGTCAAAGCCGGTGGGGATCTCGCGGATGACGGCGGTGAGGTCTAAGTATTTGGCGACCTCCTCCTCGCTGACCATGAGGCTTATGTTGCCGCCGTTGCGCTCGTCCCAGCCGTGGTCGTACATGTTGGTGGCGGTGCGGATCATCTCGATCATAAAGGGGGCGGTCATTATATCGCGGCGCTTCAGCTTCTCCACGGTGTCGTTCACGACGACGCTGACCTTGCCGGCCATGTCCTTCGCCGCGTCTACGGTCTTGTCCTTCAGGCCGTTGAAATCTATGTCCTTGAGTGCCATATCATTTACCTCCTGTTCTTTTACGCTCTTTTGCTGAGCGTGTCGGCTTCGTACTTCTTTATCTCGGGCAGCCACTGTCCGTCCAGGGGCTTATTTTCTCTGCGGCAGTACTCGTCCCACACATCGCCGAAGGGGGCGGTCTTGAGGTCCTCCTGCAGGACCATGAGGGCGGTGAAGTCGCCGGAGTCCTGAAGGCGCTTTTCCTCGGCGTTGGGCTGGAGAAGGGCGAAGAGAAGGGCCTTCTGCATGTTGCGGAAGCCGGTGGTCCAGGCGGACACGCGGTTTATGGAGGCGTCGAAGTAATCCAAGGCGATCTTCACACGGCCGTCCAGGCCGCCGCACCGGACGATCTCACGGGCGATCTCACGGGTCTCGTCATCATAGAGCACCACGTGGTCGGAGTCCCAGCGGATGGGGCGGGTGACGTGGAGGGCGATCTCGGGGTAGAAGGCAAGGAGGGCGGGGATCTTGTCGCTGACGACCTCGGTGGGGTGATAGTGGCCGTTGTCCATGAGGGGGATGCACTTACCGGGATTGGCGGCGGCGTAGCTCAGGGCGAACTCGGCGGAGCCCACGGTGTACGCCTCCACGCCGATGCCGAACACCTTGGACTCAACACAGGGCTTGACCTTGTTGAAGTCATAGGGCTCGGAGAGGATCTCGTCGATGGCCTCACGGTAGCGAACGCGGGGGCCAAGGCGGTCGCCGGGGACGTCCTTCAGGCCGTCGCCGGTCCAGATGTTCATCACGCACTCGCCGCCCAGCTCGTCGGCCAGGTACTGGCTTACGCGGATACACGCCTTGCCGTGGTCGATCCAGAAGCGCCTGGTGTCCTCATTGGGGGAGGACAGGGTCAGGGGGTCGCACTTGGGGTGGGAGAAGAAGGTGGGGTTGAAGTCGCACCCAAGGCCACGCTGCTTGCAGAAGTCCACCCATTTTTTGAAGTGCCGGGGCTCGAGCTTGTCCCGGTCGGCCCAGTCGCCGTCCTCGAAGATGGCGTAGCTGGCGTGGAGGTTCATCTTGACCTTGCCGGGGATGAGCTTTAGGACCTCGTCAATGTCGGCCATAAGCTCCTCGGGGGTGCGGGCGCGGCCCGGGTAGTTGCCGGTGGTCTGGATGCCGCCGGTCAGGGGCTTCGTGGGGTCGGTGTCAAAGCCGCGCACGTCGTCGCCCTGCCAGCAGTGCAGGGATACGGGGACGGTCCTGAGCTTCGCCATTGCCGCCTCGACGTCCACGCCAAGGGCGGCGTATTTTTCCTTTGCCTCGCTGTAACTCATATGTGTTCCTCCTTCATTTGGATTTTTAGATTTCCGATGGCGGTGGCCTCGATGGGGAGGGCCACGACGGTCTTGCCCGTGGCCTCTTCGGTCAGCTCGTTGAGATAGCCGTTCCTGGCGCCGCCGCCGACGATGTACAGCTTTGAGTACTTCCTGCCGGTGTTGGCCTCCAGCTCCTCAAGGGCCTTTTTATATCCAAGGGCAAGGGAGCGCAGGGCGCAGTTGAAATAGTCGCCGGGGGTCCTGAGAGCGCCGCCGGTGGCGGCGTCAAAGGCCCGGACCATGCTCTCGGGGGCCAGGAACTCCTGGCCTTCGGAGTCCACGGTGGCGGTGTTGGAGCTTCCGCGGGCCAGATCGACGATGCTGCCGAAATCCGTGTCCGGGCAGAGCTCCCCGCGGAGCCTGTTTATGAGCCACATGCCCATGATGTTCTTCTGATAGCGGTTGTAGCCCACGCCGCCCTCGTTGGAGTAGTTGGCCTCCATGCTGTTAAGGTCGGTGATGGGCCGGGGGGTCTTGACGCCTAAAAGGGACCAGGTGCCGGAGGAGATGTAGGGCTCGGTACCGTCCATGGGGATGCCCTCCACCGCGGAGCCCGTGTCGTGGGTGGCGCAGAGGACGGCCTTTATGCCCTTGTAGGTGCCGATGACGGCGCCGGGCATGGTGAGGTGGGGGAAGAGGCACCGGGGTAGACCGAGACGGTCGGTGATCTCGCGGTCGAATTTGCCGGTGGAGGCGGAGATGAGGCCCTGGGTGGTGGCGTTGGTGTACTCACGGGCCTTAACGCCGGTGAGGGTCCACATGAGATATTCAGGGACCATGAGTAGGCCGGTGACGCCCTCGAGCCTGCCGCTCTTCTTGTCCTCATAGAGCTGATAGACCGTGTTGAAGGGCTGGAACTGACAGCCCGTGCGGCGGTAGAGCTCCTCGAAGGGCACGATGCCGTGGACCTCGTCGATGACGGCCTGAGTGCGGCTGTCACGGTAGGCAAAGCAGGGGAGCACGGGCTTTTCGCCACGCATGAGCACATAGTCCACGCCCCAGGTGTCGATGGCGAAGGACTCTATCTCGTTAAATTCCCCAAGGGCCTTGTCTATGCCCTCGCGGACATACCGGGACAGGGCCTCCATATCCCAGACGAGATGGCCGTCCCGCTCCTTGACGCCGTTGGGGAAGCGGTAGACCTCACGGGTCCTGAGCTCGCCGTTCTCCGCCCAGCCCACAAGGTGGCGGCCGGAGGAGGCGCCGATGTCGATTGCCAGATAATACTTCATTCTATCACCCCTTATTACAACATTATACAATTTTTATAGCGCGGTTCAATGACGTAATAATTATTTATTGTATCCGATTTTGCGTTTTTCCTTGACAGGGAGCTCCGGGAGATATACTATTCATACAGGGGGTGTGGAAATGAGAGAAGAGGTCATACGCAAACTGTCAGAAATTTCCGACGAGGAGCGGGAGATACTGAGCGGCGAGGGCGTGGATATGACCCTATATAACCGGGCCGGGGGGACGGTGCTGGAGCCGGGGGAGATACTTAAATCGGGGCATCTTTTCGGCATACGCACACACACCAGATTCGCGGCCTTCCCGCGGCACAGCCACACGTATGTGGAGATGGTATATGAGGTGACGGGCTCCACCCGGCACATAATAGACGGGACGGAAAGGCTGGAGCTCAGATCGGGGAGCCTTCTTTTACTGGGGCGGGGCGTGGAGCACGAGATAATGCCGGCGGGGGCCGGGGATATAGCGGTGAATTTCATTCTCGTACCGGCCTTTTTCGACTCGGCGGCCATGTCCATAGGCGGGGCCAACGCCCTGAGCGTATTTTTAAAGAGCAATTTAAGGCAGGGGGACAGCGACGGGGCGTATCTCGTATTTGACGTGTCCGGGGACCCGGCCATAGAAAATCTTCTGGAAAACATGGTGATATTGGAGCTGGAGGGCGCGGACTTCCAGCGCCAGGAGCTCCAGAGGGGCACACTGGAGCTTTTGATGCACCACCTATCCACGAGGGCGGAAAAGCTGCTCATATCGGGAAGGCGGGACAGGGAGCAGGCCACAGTGCTCTGGGCCCTGGGAAGGATAGAGGGGGACGTGAAGTGCACCCTCTCTGAGCTTGCCAGGGAGCGGGACCTTACGCCGTCGACGCTGACCAGGATGCTGAAGCGCCGTACCGGGTGCTCCTTTACGGAGCTTCTTCACACGGCGAGGTTTAACAGGGCCGTGGCGCTCTTGACGGAGACGGACCTCACGGTGGCGGATATAGCCTTCAACGTGGGCTATGAGAACACGGCATTTTTCTACCGCAGGTTCGAGGAGAAATTCGGGTGTACGCCGGGGGAGTACAGGGCGCGGGGGAGTCTGGCGCAATAATAAAGAAAGACCGGAGAGGGCGCAATAGTCCTCTCCGGTTTTTTTATTCACACTTTAGATTTTTGAAGGTGAGGTTGGCGCATTTTTGGAGGAGGAGGCCGAGGTTGCCGGCGGACAGGGTGCAGTCGGTAAACTCGATGTTGCGTATCTCGTGGCCGGGCTTTGAAAAGCCCACGAGCTCGATGGCGGGGGTGCGGTGGAGGATGTGGTCGTGGTCAAGGCTCTGGCCGAGGATGCGCACACGCTCAAAAAGGCAGTTTTCGAATATGGGCTGGTCGGGGCCGGGGACGCCGTCGTCATTGTAGGGGACGGTGTGCATGAGTACTCTCGCCACGGAGCAGTCGGTGAGGCGAAGGCCACGGACATAGCCGCCCCGCTTGGGGGTGGCCTTTATCTCTATGCCCTGCATGGCCTGGCCCAAGTCGCAGTCCCAGACCCACACGTCCTCCACGCCGCCGCTCATCTCGCTTCCCACGACGATGCCGTGGCCGAAGGAGCTCTCGCAGTCGAAGATGCGCACGCGCTTCGTTGGGCGGTCTATCTCGTTGCCCTGAGGGTTCTTGCCGGATTTCACGGCCACCATGTCGTCGCCGGTGAAGAAGCGGCAGGCGAAGAGGGTGCAGTCCTCGCTGGAGTCCGGGTCCCAGCCGTCGCCGTTCCACACACCCTCGGAGAGGAAGGTGCAGTGGTCGGTGAGGATGCCGCGGCTGTAAATAAAGTGGAGGTTCCAGCTGGCGCCGTTTTTGAGGGTCAGGCCGGAGATACGGATATTCTCGCAATTTGACATGTTTATGAGCCGGGGGCGGACGCGGCCGGGGATGGTGTGGTCGTTTTCGCAGGTGGCAACGAGGTCGGCGTTGGCCGCCAGATAGTCCCGAAGGCGCTCACGCTCGGTGTCGATGACGTTGAGGCAAAGCTCCTGGCCGCCGGAGGCAACGGTGCCGTGGCCGTAGATGAGAACGTCACGGCAGTTGGGGCCGGAGGCGTGGTCGAGAGAACCTAAATTGAGAAGGCTGGAGTAGCACTCCTGCTCTATGCCCTCAAAGCGGCTCCATATACGGGGCTCGTAGTCTTTGGGATCGGCGGTGCCCTGAAGTGTGGCCCCCTCGTCGATATAGAGGGACATGTGGGAGTGGAGCCGGAGGGCACCGGTCATGTAGGCGCCGGCGGGGACGTAGACCTCCTGATTTTCCCCGCAGGCGTCGATGGCGGCCTGGAGGGCGCGGGTGTCCATGGTGACGCCGTCGCCGACGGCGCCGAAATCCCGGACGTTCAGGCGGTGGCGGAGCTTTTCGGTCCGGACGCTCTCGGGGCCGAATACGTGGTCGCCGCCACGGACGGACACGTCATAAACGGCGTCGGGGGCCAGGCCGGTCAAGGTGAAATGGGTCTTTTCGGTGAAATAGGTCTTGCCGTCCACGGTGACGGCGTAAGGGCCGGGGACGGCCTTCTCCCACCACATGGTGGCGGTGTCGGAGGTGACGGCGTAATAGAGCCTGCTCATGTGATCGCTCCTTCGTTTTCCTTGAATTTTAAATAAAGCTCCCAGTCCGTGGGGTGGTTGTCCTCCACCAGCAGTACGCGGATGGGCCTGTCGCGCTTTGACATATAGGCCAGCCTGTACCACCTGTCGTGGGCGGGGGAGTCGCCGAGCTCCCGGACATAGCCCATGAGCTTTTGGAGCATGAAGGCCGTGTGCTTGTAGTCGGCAAAGCAGTCGTTTCGGTAAAAGCCGGTGAAAACGCCGCTCTCAGAGGAGCGGAGGGCCACGTCGGCGTCAAGAAATAACCGCGCGGCGTCGCCGAAGGATATGAAGGCGTGGAGGTAGTCGCTATTTTCAAGATACTCAAACCCCTCGCCGAGCTTCACACCGGCCGTGGCCCCCAAAAGCTGGAGGTGGGACTGGAGGGCTATGGGCTCGCCGCCGGCGTCGCGGCATTTCTCCCAGAGGGCCGCAAGGCCAGGGAGGGCATTTTTACAGAGGGAGGCGAAGTATCTCACCTGCCCTGACAGCGTCCCGGCGTCCGTGAGCCAGCGAAGGCCCGGGGCGGGGGAGAGACGGTCACGGAAGAACTGGTGGACTACGGTCCTCGGAAGCTCGCAGTAAAACTGCTCCCCGGCCCGCTGGTCGGGCTCCGGGCCGAAGGGGAGCTGGACGGGGGCGTACTCCCGGTAGCACCGGGCGATCTTTTCCGAGCCGCCGAAATACGCGGAGGCGAACCGGAGGCTGTGGCTGTCGTCGGAGAGCTCCTCGCCGAACCACTTTTTGCGTATGGCGTCAAGCATGTAGGCGTGGGGGCGGATGTTGGAGCAGTTTATGAGCCAGTATTCCGAGAGGTTTTTGGAAAATACGCGGTCGAGCTCGGAGTTTACGAAGTCCACGCTCACAGGGAGCATGGTGATGTGGGCCGCGGCCTGGAGGTCGTAAAAGGAGGCGTGGTAATATATGCCGCCGCGCTCATCGGGCTCCGCCGGCAGGGAGGACACACGGGGGTCGTGGGACCCACGGCGGCGGGTGACCATTTTGCCAAAGCCGTTGTCGGCGCGGATCTTTATTATGTCGGGGTCGATGTCCACAAGGCCCCTGGCGTAAAGCTCCATGACCTCGCCGTAGAGGTTCGTGCAAAATACGGGGGAGGCCACGTGTTTTTCGACGATAGCGCGCTGGAGGCGTATCATCGAGGAGATCATGGCGCCGCGCTTTTCGTCGGTGTCGTATTTGCCGGTGGTGTCGTTGGCCCAGAAGGGGGAGTCCCCCTGGCCGCGAAAGCCGAGGCACCAGACGACACGCATGTCCTTTTGGGCCAGGACAGCGTCCTCCCACTGCTTCTGGAAGAGCTCCGGGTGGTCGTCGTAGTTGGGCTCCAGGTCGGGGTACTCACGGAGGAAGAACTCGGCCCCAAGGGCCTCGGCGTGGTGGTGGGTGATGATGAGGCCGTAGGAGGAGGCGAGAGCACGGTAACGGTGGGAGTCCTTATCCGTGCCGGGGATGACCATGTTGCCGCCGCAACGCAGCAGCGCCTCAAAGGCCATGCGCCAGGGTTCGGCACTGTCGCCGTTGACGCTCCAGCGGGAGATGAGGACCTCGTCGTTTATGAACCAGCCCCGGTATTTGACCGCGGGCTTTTTTCCTTTATATGACCCGTCCGGTACGGCGACGGGCGGGAGCCTTTGGAGCTTTACGTCCATCCAGAACCAGAAGGGGGGTATGTCGAGGAATTTTTCGGATATGTAAAGAAGGCCGTAGACAAAGCCCAGGTCGTCACAGGCGGCCACGGACATCGCGCCGTCAGAGACCGTGACGGTAAATTCCTCCGGCCGGGACATGGGGGAGGGGACGAGGGAGATGAGGCTTTTGGCATCCCCGGAGCTTATGAGCCGGCGGGAGATGTCGCGCTCCAATATATTCGCGGCGTTCATTACGGCGGGGCTCAGGGCCGGGGGGCGGGCGACGCGGGTATTTGAGGTGATGAGGAACATGTCAATCACTTTCTTTCGCGCCGGCGGTGAGCTTCAGCCAGAGCGCCTCGGCGCCGGCGAAACGCTGGGCGTCGCGGTCAGTGACGGTCATACGGCGGCCAACGTATATGCCTTCCATGGCGGTCTGGCCGTCGAGCTCGGTGCCGGAAATATCCAGGAATTTGACGTAAGTGCCAAGGTCAAGGCCCGAAAGGACGGGGCAGTCCGCCCAGGGGTAGACCATCTCGCGCCAGCGGTCACAGGAGCTGCCCTCGGCCAGACGGTCCGGGGTGGAGCCGTCAAGATAGGCAAGGGCGGCCATGCGGCGCTGGAAGCCCTCCGGATCGTCGGTGAGGATGATATAGGTGTCGCCGGAGCTCAGGTCCACCGTAAGGCGGGTGGTGGCGGTGGAGGCCTGGTCGGTATTTATGAAGCCGTTGACGTCGAAGCTCACCTGGTACTGGCTGAGCTCCACCGTGACCTTGCCGTCGCCGTTCAGGTCCTCGCCAAGCTCGGAAAGACGGGCGGTTAGGCTGCTACGGACCTCGTCGGGAAGGGTGGAGCGGCTGACGAAGGCGACGGTGTAATCGGGCTTCACGCGGAAGAATATGTCGTGGATGAGAAAGCCGAGCATGACGAGGAACGCAAGGCCCAGAAGCAACCACTTCCAGTGGTAGGCCCACCAGTTGCGGCGGAGCTCGGCCTTGGTGTATACGGGCTTTTCGTCGGGCTTTACGTCCCTATATTTCCATCTGAAGTACTCGCCGGCCATGTCATTTGCCCCTCCTCTCATCGCGAAGCTGTTTTCTCTTTTCCTTTTCACGCTGTTTCTCGATGGACTCCTCGATGCCGAAGGTCTCGTTCAGTGATTTATAAACGGACAGGACGGTTATGAGCATGGGCAGCCAGAAGTTGAAGAGCACATAGAAGAGGAGTGAAAAGGGGAAGGTGACGACCATGAAAAGCCAGTAGGCTATCTCAAGGACGGTGGTGATGAGGGTCTTAATGGGGTGGTTGGAGGAGAGGACGATGGAGTTTAAAATTATACGCCGCACGGGGAGGTCCACCACGGCGATCTGGAGGACGGACCACTTGGCTATGGCGGTGGCGATGAATATGCCGATGTACATGGCTATTTGCAGGAGGAGGTCGGAGCCGGTGTACCTGGCGTGGGCCATCATAAAAAGCTGGAAGCCGAAGAGGGCGCCGACGATGAAGCCGAAAATAAGGGAGGGCTTCAGGTTGCGCTTCCAGGCGCGGCGGTAGCTCTGCCACCAGTCCCCGGGGTGCTCGTTGCGCATGGCGCGCATGACGGTGTCGCACAGGCCCACCAGCTGGGGCATGAATATCATCCCGCCCAGGGGGCCGCCGACGAGCATGAAGATCATGCCGTGGGAGGTGAGGGCCAGGAACATGCTGAGCACATACACCAGGGCCGACACACCGGCGAGGAACCCGGAACCCAGAAGGGCAAAGGTGTCCCGGGACATTATCTGCAAAAATTTACGAAATCCGCCCTTGGGCTCCGGCACAACGGGGCCGCCAGGGCCCATGCCGGCTAAATTTGGGGAGAACAATCCCATAGCTTATGCCTCCGTGCTGATTTATTACGGTGAAACGGGAAAAAATATTTATTCCCGATAAGACGTATTATCCCACCAAATCGCACATTTTTCAAGCCCTGAACACCATTTGGAAGTGACATTTTGACAAATACGTTACTTTTTGACATGTAAGGTCACTTTGTGACATTGGAAAGGCCGCCGGGATAAAGGTAAAATAAATCCGGGCCGGAGGCCGGCCACAGGATGAGAGAGGAGGCGGGGACATGGAGCATCTTTCACCGGGGAGCGATTCCTTCGCGGATCTTACGCTGAATATAGACATGAGCCACTTTGTGGACAAGGACGCGGACTGGCGTGAGACGAAAACGAGGGCGGGATATACCTTTTGGAATATTTATAAGGGGAGCGTGTCCATTGAGATAAACGGGCAGACCCACGAGGCGGGCCCGGGGGACAGCGTGCTTTTTTACCCCGGCAATTCCTTCACCGCCTGGGCGGGGCCTGAGGGGTGCTCATTTCACTCCATACGGTTTTCGATGGAGAAGGGGAACCACTACGACATTTTGGCGGGGAATAACCTGGCGGGGATATACCGGTCGGCTGCGCTGAACAGGCGGTGCCTGGACTTCTGCCGGGAGTACAGGAGCAGATATACGTCGAATAAGGGACATTCGGTGAGGTTTTACGCCTTTTGCTTCGACTTTTTGGCGGAGCTATTGGATCCGCCCAGGTGCGAGGTCCATTTTTTCGAGGACGAGCAGGCCACGGACGACATACTCATAAACCGGGTGGCGGACAAGATAGGGCGGCATTTTACGGACAATATTCAGATAAAGGATATGGCCCGGGAGGCGGGGATGAGCGAGAAGTATTTTATAAGGTACTTCCAGCGGTTTTTCAACATATCCCCGAAGCAGTATATAATTGAGCTTCGTATGCAGTACGCCGCGGAGCTGCTGGCGGACACCACGGACAGCATAGCGTCCATCGCGGAGAAGCTGGGGTACTCGGATCAGTACAGCTTTTCGAAGGCGTTTAGAAAATATTATAACGAATCTCCTACCAAATTCCGTAAGCTGATGCTTCGGTGAGGACGGGGAGCGGGGCGCGAAGGCCGGAAAACGGGGCCTTTCGCGCTTTTTCGCGTGTCGGGGGCAGATGTTAAAAATATCAACAAAATGGTTACTTTTTGACATTCAAAGTAACCTTTTAACATTGGAAAAGGGGAGAACGAATTGTACAATATGACAATAAGGCGGCGTGTGGGCACAGGTGTGTCCCGGGCCGGCGGGCATCGGGTGCGGACGGCGTAGACAGGGAACGCCGTGGGCGCCTGACGCGAGGAAAAATGAGAAAAGGGAGGAATACAATGAGCAACTCAGCAGCTGCCACCCTGGATAAGCCCGTTGAGACCGCGAAAAAGCAAAAGCCGGTCAAGACAAAGATGCCCTGGGGCCGGGCGCTCAAGCAGCACTACTGGCTGTACCTGATGCTTGTGCCGGGCGTTTTGTGGATGCTTGTCTTCTGCTATCTGCCTATGGGCGGACTGGTGATGGCATTTGAGAACTTCAACCCCTACGCCGGAAGCGGCGGGCTTATCAGCGCCCTTATGGAGAGCGAAAAGGTGGGCTGGAAGAACTTCCAGACACTCTTTGTGGGTACGGACTTCATGAAGCTTTTGAAGAACACCCTGTCCATCTCCGTATGGAACCTGTTGATCGCGTTCCCTGCGCCGATCATCTTCGCGCTGATACTCAATGAGCTTCGGCTCATGTGGTTCAAGCGCGTATCCCAGACACTTGTATACATACCTCACTTCGTTTCAATGGTCATCGTGTACGCCCTTACGAGCCAGCTCTTCAACGCTCAGGACGGCTTCATCTACAAGATGATCGAGAGCATAGTCGGCGTGGGCAACGCGCCGAATATCATGGGCTCGCCAAAGTACTTCGTCCCGGTGCTGATCGGCCAGACGCTGTGGAAGGAAACGGGCTACGGCACCATCATCTATCTGGCGGCCCTGGCCAGCGTCGATCCTCAGCTCTATGAGGCCGCGCGCATCGACGGCGCCGGGCGCTGGAACCTCATGTGGCATGTGACCCTGCCCGGCATCCGGAGTACCGTGGTCATCATGCTCATCATGAAGGTCGGCGCTATACTGAACACCGGCTATGAGCAGATATTCCTTCTCCAGAACGCCACCAACGAGTCGGTGTCCGAGGTGTTCGATACCTACGTGTATAACAAGGGTGTCCGCAGCGGACAGTACTCCTTGGCGACCACGGCCGGACTATTCAAGTCCGTCGTCAGCCTAATCCTCGTCCTCTCGGCCAACAAGTGCGCCAAGCTGCTGGGCGAGTCGGGACTTTATTGATGGGAGGCGGAGAATATGGCAACTAAGGCTGGAAAGATAGAAAAGGGCACAAACGGTTTTAATCACCGCTCACCCGGGGATATGGTCATACAGATCATATTCTACATCATAACGGCTATCGCGGCGCTCATATGCGTACTGCCCTTCCTTTACGTGTTCGGCTCCTCCTTCGCCAGCGAGCGGGAGATACTGGAGCGCCCGTTCTTCATCATCCCCAATGCGCCCACCATCAACGCGTACACCTACATATTCCATGAAGGCTCGGTGTTCAACGGACTTAAAAACTCCGTAATAGTCACGGTGATCGGTACGGCAATCAACATGTTCGTATCCTGCACCATGGCCTACCCCCTGAGCCGCAAGTACCTGCGGGGCCGCAACTTCTTTATGAACATGGTCATCATCATCATGCTCTTCAGCGGCGGCATGGTCCCCAGCTACCTGCTTATCACCAACCTTCTGCATCTGGGCAACACCTACTGGGCCCTGTGGCTGCCCGGAGCCATGAGCGCCTTCAACATGATCATCATCAAAAACTACTTCCAGGGCATACCGGATGACCTGGAGGAGGCGGCCATCATAGACGGCGCCAATGACCTGTACATATTCCTGAGGGTCATGCTGCCGCTGTCAGCCCCGGTGCTGGCATCCGTGTCGCTCTTCTACGCCGTGGGCCACTGGAACGCCTACTTCGGCGCGATGATGTACATCGACGACCAGTCCAAGGAGGTCGTTCAGATCTGCTTGAGGCGTATCATCATGCTCACGAGCGCCATAAACGACAACGGTACAATCGACTGGGGCACCTGGGGCGCGCCTCCCACAAAGGCCGTCCGCAACGCCACCACCGTTGTGGCCACCGTGCCCATCCTGGTCGTGTACCCCTTCATCCAGAAGTTCTTCACCGCCGGCGTCATGGTCGGCTCCGTGAAGGGTTAAGTTTACACGCGGCGTGAGCCGTTTGTAATAAGTAAACATGACAGTCGAAGGGCTGTCGAAAAACAAAACAGGAGGATACTTTATGAAAATGAAAAAAGTACTTGCTCTTGTTCTTGCCACCGTTATGCTGGTAAGCGTCCTGGCTTCCTGCGGCGGCAGTAAGAACGAACTCAAGGATGGCCAGATCTCGGTCATGACCATCAGCCTCTACGGCGGCGAGATGTCCGAGACCAAGGACAAGGACGGCGCTGTCCAGAAGGCCGTTGAGGAGTACACCGGCGTTTCGCCCGTGTGGCAGTTCGTCTCCTCTGAGGGCTACGGCGACAAGCTGAACATGACCCTCATGGACAAGGACAACATGCCCATGATCCTCACCTTCTCCGGCGACATCTCCACCACCATCATTCAGGCCGCTCAGAACGACGCGTTCTGGGACCTGAGCCAGTTCATCAACCCCACCGACTATCCCAACCTTGCCCAGTGCCCCGATAACGTGAAGGACATCCTCACCGTCCAGGGCAAGTGGATCGCCATCCCCACCATGCGTGAGACCGGCCGTTACGGTCTGAGCTACCGCGGCGACTGGGCCGCCAAGCTCGGCATCGAGAAGCCCAAGACCATTGACGACGTCTACAATATGCTCTACGCCTTCACCTACAACGATCCCGACGGCAACGGCAAGCAGGACACCTACGGCCTTGAGATGAACTCCGGCTACTCCGATTACCTCAAGATCATCTTCTCCTGGTTCGGCATCACCCCCGACTGGGTGGAGAAGGACGGCACCCTTGTCCCCGCGTGGGAGACCGATGAGTACAAGCAGGCCTGCGACTGGATCCGCAAGCTCACCGAGGACGGCATTGTACGTCCCGACTGGGCCTCCGTCACAGCCGACGGCTGGGGCGAGCAGTTCCAGAAGGGCAATGTGGGCGCTTTCGTCGACACTCTGGACGGCGGCGGACGCCGCGCCTGGAGGTACTTCACCAACACCGCCAACGACGTCAAGTCCGTTGTTGATACCCCGTCCCCCGATCCTGAACACCCCGACAACGCATGGACTGAGATGGTCAGCAACATCAACGGTTACACCGCCTGCCTGGCCGTTTACAAGGGCGGCTACCTTATCACCAAGGCCGGCGCCAAGACCGAGGAGGACGTGAAGAATTGCCTTAAGTTCCTCGACAAGATGAACGACAGCAAGATGCGCGCTCTTGCAGAACTTGGTATCGAGGGCGTCAGCTATCACATGGAGGACGGCTACGCTGTGCAGGAAAAGGGCGTCGAGGCCCAGAACCTGCCCAGCCAGGGCCTGAACCAGGTCATCGCTTACCTGCCCTTCACCATTGACGACGCCGTCCAGGCCAAGCCCGACGTGGCCGGCGAGAAGTGCCTTGAGGCCGAGGTCGAGGCCCGTCAGTATGCCCTTATCAACCCGGCTCTTGCCTATCAGGTACAGTCCGAGACCTACGTCAAGGAGTCCAGTAACATCTACTCCAAGGTCACCAACGCCATGATCAGGTACTGCGCCAACCAGGGCACATGGGACGAGTTCCAGGCCGCTGTCGCTGAGTGGGAGTCCCTCGGCGGCGCCCAGATCAAGGAAGAGGTCAATGCCGCTTATCAGGCCAACCAGGGCTGATCTCAGTATAAACTACATAGCATCATAAGTGTGCGCCGCGCCGAAAGGCGCGGCGCGCTTTGCGTGTCAAAGGAATTGTGATACCGGGTTGAAATTTTACGCGATCGTGGTAGACTGTAACCGGGAATTTACGGGGCGGTGAGAGCTCAAAAGCCTTTTGGCCTCTCACGGCTTCGCAAATAATACCCAGGATAAGACCGTAAAGGAGAACATCATGTTTTTTATACCCGCGGGACTTGTTTTTGTGTTTTTCTATTTCAATATAACGCTGACGGACATGAACCTTTTGGGGTTTTCGTCCAGCGAGATGGTGGTGGACCTGCTACCGGACATCGTGGGCTACGGGCTTATCGCCTGGAACGCATGGAAGCTCCGGGACAAGTCCTACTCCTTCTCCCGCCTTGTGTGGCTTTGCGCGGTGATGGGGATATTCTCCCTGGCCCTTCAGCTCGTTGCCCCCACGGGTATAGCCGCCCTTGTCTGCATCCTGCTTCAGACGGCCGGTGTGCTGGGAACCATGAAGATGCTGAGCATGGGCGTGGCGGACCTGGAAAGAATTGAAAAGCGGCATTTGAACCTCCCCATCATCGAGCGCTGGCGGAGGATGGTGCAGATAACCTACATCGCCCTTGTGGCCTGCTCGGTGGCGGAGATGTTCCTGTTTTTGGGCATATTCAGCCTTTTGGTGCTGGCGCTGTGGTTCGTCATGTGCCTATTTTATATCATCACCTTTTTGCGCACGGCCATACGTTATAAGCGCATGGACGACGAGCACACGGGGAAGGCCAAGCAGAAGGCGAAGCTGAAAAACAGGAAATATCTTGCCGCGCCGCTGGAGCCACATATTGAAAAAAAGAAAAAATGAGTATATAATGGTGAGCCGACAGAGGGGAGCTTAACAGTCTGCAAATTCAGCCGAAAAAGGTGATCTATATGGTGATTTCAGAGATAATGAGGGATCCGGGAGGGGAGTTTTCGCCGGTGCCGTTCCTTTTTTTGAACGGGGATCTCAGGCATAAGGAGATAAAAAGGCAGCTTCGGGACTTCAAGGACCACGGCATCGACGCGGTGGTGCTCCATCCGAGGATGGGACTTCCGAAGAGGATTGGGTATTTATCGAAGGAATTTTTCTCATACATCCGCACGGCGGTCACGACATGCCGGGAGCTCGATATGCGGGTGGTATTTTATGACGAGGGGATGTACCCCTCGGGCTCGGCCTGCGGACAGGTGGTTAAGGGGCACCCGGAGCTTGAAAGCCAGGGGCTTTTGCTGACGTCCGCCACGGAGCCGGGGGACGAGGTGCTGGCACATACTGATGCCGGCATTCTTGCTGTAAGGCACACGGGCGGGACCATAAGGGGGGTCCACTACGGGGAGGACGACCGGGAGGAAAACGCCCCGAAGAGCGCGGATATTTTAAACCCTGAGGCGGTGAGCCGGTTCATAGCCCTGACACACGAGGCGTATTACAGGGAGTTTCACGAGTATTTCGGCAACACGGTCATGGGATTTTTCACCGACGAGCCCAACATGCTGGGCCGGTGCGTGGAGAATATGGGGTTCATGCCATGGACACGGGGCTTCGCGGATATTTTCAAAAGCGCGGGAGGGAAGATAGAGGACCTGACGGCGCTATTTGAGAAGAGGGAAAACGAGGCCACGAGGCTTTATTGGGAGCTCATCATAAAGAGGGAAAACGACGTATATTACGCATCCCTCTCGGAGTGGTGCGAAAAGCACGGCATTGCCCTCATGGGGCACCCGGACAGGAGCGACGACATAGAGAGGGAGCGGCATTTCCACATCCCGGGGCAGGATCTGGTGTACAGGCAGGTCTCGCCGGAGGTGGGGGATCTTATAGGGCCGGACTCGGCCCAGGGCAAGTGCTCCGCCGACGCGGCGAGGATATTGGGCAGGCGGAGAAATTCCAACGAGTGCCTGGGCGTATGCGGCGGGGAGGAGAACCCCTGGAGCATGACGGCGGGGGATATTAAGTGGTTCATAGACTATCTGGCCGTCCGGGGCGTGAATATGTATATACTCCACGCCTTTTATTACAGCGTCGTGGGCGCCAGGAAGGACGAGCGGCCGCCGGACGTGGGGCCGCACAGCATATGGTGGCCGAGATACCGCATGTGGACGGACTATATAAAGCGCGTATCGTACCTTATGACGGACGCGAAGCTCCACGCGAAGGTGGCGGTGCTGTGTAAGAACAGGGCACTCATGCCTGAGAGGGTGGCGCCGCTATTTGAAAATCAGATAGGATTTCAGTACATACCCGAGAGCTTCTGGGGACAGTGCCGGGAGGAGAGGGGGAGGCTGTACTGTGAGGATATGGCCTTTGACGCCCTTATCGGGCCGGAGGATATGTTCACGGGAGTGTCCAGGGACGCGGGGGCCGTGGAGCCGGATATAGTTTGCGAAAGGCCGGAGCCGGAGCTTCGGTGCATAAGGTTTGAGAAGCTGGGCCGGGAGTGCAGGCTTTTGGTGAACGCCGGGGAGGCGGACATCGAGACGGCGGTAATTTTACCGGCGGGGCACTACGGGCAGTATGACCCGTGGACGAATGAGGAGTACAGGTTCGAGGGGGAATTGAGACTTCCGAGAAGGGGGAGCCTTCTCATTTTCGCCTGCTCCGAGGAGGAGTTTGAGTCCCTGCCCGCGAGGGTGGAGAGGGAGATGATACCCGCGCCGGAATTTGAGCTTATTGGGACGGACAATCGGGAGGCGAAGAAGGTATACAGGGCCACGATTGGCAGGACACGTGGGATATTGGAGGTCCGGGCGGAGGAGATGGCGGAGCTTACGGTGAACGGGGCGGACGCCGGGGCGTCCTTCTGGGGGCCCCATCGGTTCGACCTTGCGGGGCTTGCCGAGAAGGAGGAAAACGAGCTTGTGCTGACCGTCACGGGGAGCAGGGCCAATATTTACGGAAAACCGGTGAAATACGGAATTTTAAAGTGAGGATATTTTATGATCGAGCTTGAGCTTTCTAACCTGACGGCCGACGGGGTGAGCGTGGCCTGGGAGGCTGTGCCGGGGGCGGACTATTATGAGCTTTCATGGAGCGACAGGGATACTCCGGCGCATATTCTGAAGCCTTTGGCGCCGGTGAGGGGGACCTCTACGGTGTTCAAAAGGTCCACGCACATACCGTATTACCTGAGACTGAGGGCCGTGGACATCACCGGCGCGGAGCTGGACGCGAGCGAAATAGTCCGCACGCCCGTGGGCAAGGCCGCGAGACCGCAGCTTGAGAAGCTGGGGAGAGGGCTTGTGGCGGTGGCCGTGGGCGGAGGGGTGTTCCTGAGCTGGCGGTTGCTCCGTGGCGAGGTCAACGGCTTTACAAGGACGGGACTTGCCGGGGCGGATTTCGCCGTATACAAAAACGGCGAGAGGGTCGCCGTGGTGACGGACAGGACGAGCTTCAGGGACGATAAGGGCACGGCGGAGGATATGTACAGCGTGGCGGCGATTTACGCCGGCGTTGAGCAGAAGCCCTGCGCCGCCGTTCGGCCCTGGGCGCAAAATTATATAGATATTCCCATCAAAAAGCCCGATGGCGGCGTGACGCCGGCGGGGGATGAGTATACATACCACGGCTCCGACGTGAGCGTGGGCGATGTGGACGGGGACGGGGAGTATGAGTTCATACTCAAGTGGAGCCCCAATAACGCCAGGGACGTGAGCCAGCGGGGATATACGGGGCACTGCATACTTGACTGCTACCGGCTTGACGGCACCATACTCTGGAGGCTGGACATGGGGCCGAATATCAGGGCCGGGAACCACTACACACAGTTCATGGTCTACGACTTCAACGGCGACGGCAGGGCGGAGATGGCCGTAAAGACCGCGCCGGGGACGATGATGACAAGGTTTGCCCCGGACGGCAGTGTGCTTTCGGAGGAATATATCACCATGCCCCAGGAGGACATCGAGGCGGGGTGGTCAAATCAGGACAACTATGTGTGCTCGGCCTCGGACTTCAGAAAGCACATAGCTGACGTGTTCGAGGGCTGGACGAGGCACCCGGAGGTGCTGGCAGGGCACTGGCCGGGGACGGTAGAGGAGTGCCTCAATATACCGCGGAGATTTCCGTATCCCCTGACCAGGGGCGAGGCGGAGGCGCTGGCGGACTATTTCATCGACGAGTGGGCTCCGGCCAGGGACCCGAAAAACAAGCTTTCGGAGTTCGAGGGGTTCATTTACGAGGGGCCGGAGTATCTCACCATGTTCGACGGCCTGGGCCAGGAGCTGGACACCATACATTATGAGCCCGCGAGAGGCGACGACGGCCTTATGTGGGGGGACTACGCCTGGACGAGGATCGAGCCCTGCAACAGGGTGGACAGGTTCTTGGCGGGCGTGGGGTACTTGGACGGCGAAAGGCCATATCTTCTCATGTGCAGGGGATATTACACAAGGGCCTTCGTGGCGGCCTATGACTTCTTTGAGAACAAGTTCCACAAGGTGTGGCAGGCCGACTCCGGATTTATGCCCATGGCAAATCCCTTTGACTACACCACCACACAGCGGACCGGGAGCCACCCGACTATGGGGGGCCTTGCGGGACAGGGGAACCACAGCGTGTCAACCTCGGATATTGACGGGGACGGGCGGATGGAGCTCATATACGGCGCGGCGGTGGTGGACCACGACGGGACCCTTTTATATTCGGCGAGAGGGAAGCTACCCGACGGGAGGGACGCAAAGCTTGGCCACGGGGACGCCATGCACGTGGCGGACATCGACCCCGACAGGCCCGGGAAGGAGATATTCAACGTCTACGAGGAGGGGAAGAACGCCCCATACGGCTACGCCCTCAGGGACGCGGAGACGGGGAAGGTATATTTCGGGCAGTATTACGAGGGGGACCTGGGCCGGTGCATGATAGGCGACATAGCCGACGGGGTCAGGGGACTTCAGGTATGGGTAAACGACGTATTTGACTGCAAGGGAAATAAGCTCCCAATATCCGCCCCAAGCACGAATATGCGTATCTTCTGGGCCGGGGACATGACAACACAGCTGACCGACGGGCCGGATTACATGAGCGAGGGCCCCGCCGGGGCGGCCATCGGGCGGGTGGTGGACCCCAGGCGCGGGGTGATGCTGAGGCCCGAGGGCACAAGCACGAACCACGGGACAAAGGCCGTGCCGTGCCTGGTCGCCGACCTCTTCGGCGACTGGCGGGAGGAGATTGTCCTAAAGCACGCGGACAACACGGCAATAAGGATATACACCAACGTAGACGACGCGCCACACAAGCTCTTTACGCTGATGCACGACCCGCAATACAGGTGCGGTGTGGCCTGGCAGAATAACTGCTACAACCAGCCGGTGTACCCAAGCTTCTACTACGCCAGCGATATGGAGTTTAAAAATGTGCTACCGGGGCAGGAGTATAGGCCCACGCTGTATCTGGCCGGGGACTCCACCATGCAGACATATGAGCCGGAGGAGTCGGGCATAACGGGCTGGGGACAGACTCTGGCGGGACAGGGCGTCGGCGGGAAGCTTGCCTTTATGGATAAGCGCGAGGGATGTCCCTTTGAGACCGAGCGCCGGTACACGCTGCCGGAGCTTATGATAGACAACTGCGCCATGAGCGGCCGGTCGACAAAGACCTTCATGGAGGAGGGGCGGCTCGATGACATTGTAAATAATCTCAAATTCGGGGATTATCTGCTTATCCAGTTCGGCCACAACGACTGCGACGAAAGTCACCCGGAGCGGGTGGTGAGCCTTTCGGATTACGGCGAAAATCTGAGGAAATTCGTTTCAGCCGCCCGGGATAAGGGGGCTCAGCCCATACTGGCCACGCCCATAACGGATTTGAAGCTCCAGTCCGGTATCGCCAATCTCAATTTGTACAGCGACGTTGTGCACGAGGTGGCCGCCCAGATGAACGTGCCCGTTCTCGACATGCGGAAATATTCACGGCTGAGCCTTGAGAAGCTGGGCTCCCGCAGAAGCGCGGAGTTTTTCCAGCCCGACGGGGTGCATCTTACACTGGCGGGAGCGGAGCATATGGCAAACATCGCCGTGCACCTTATCAAAAACCGCGGCGACGAGAGGCTTTCGTTCCTGAAGTCCGTATTCGGCGGTTGAGGCCGTGCAAAATCTATAAATTTCACTGTTTGGGAGGTATAAATATGCTTTCTCCGGCGTTACATAACATCTACACCTGCTTTCCGGGTGGGAAGCACAAGGTATTGACCATGAGCTATGACGACGGGCGGGAGGAGGACCGCAGGCTTGTGGACATCTTTAACAAAAACGGCATAAAGGGCACCTTCAACTTAAATTCCGGGAGGGCCTCGGACCCCCAGAGGGTGCCGGTCAGCGAGTATAAGAGCCTGTATGCCGGGCACGAGATCGCCTGCCACACATACACACACCCGACCATAAGCCGGGCCCCATTGGAGCAGGTGGCAAGGCAGGTGCTCCAGGACAGGTATGAGCTTGAGAATATTTTGGGCGAGCCCGTCCGGGGGCTTGCGTATCCCAACGGGTCATACTCAAAGGAGATAATGACGCTCCTGCCGGCCCTGGGCATAAAGTACGCCAGGGTGGTGCCCACCACGGGGGACTACGGTATGCCGGAGGACTTCCTTGAGTGGAGGGGCACATGCCACCACAATCAGGGGCTCATCGAAAAGGGTAAGAAATTTTTGGACATGCACAAGACCCAGTACCTCTATATGATGTACGTCTGGGGACACAGCTTTGAGTTCCCCATCTACGACAACTGGGACGTGATGGAGGAGTTCTGCGCCATGATGTCCGGCAAGGAGGACATATGGTACGCCACGAATATCGAGATCGTGGACTACATGGAGGCCGCCGCGAGGCTCCAGTTCACCGCCGCCGGGGATATGGTGTATAACCCCAACGCAATGGCAGTGTGGCTTGAGGTGGACGGGAAGAAGTACGAGGTGCCCGGCGGGGCGAAGGTAGTATTCTGAGGATAAAAGTATGGTGAACATACCTTTTTACGCGGATATTTCGGCTTTCGGCGTTAAAATGTACGCCCCGGGCGGCTGTGGATTTGTGACGGAGCGGGAGATCGGGGCGTATCCGGAGCTGAAGGTCCCGGAGGTAAACTCGGGCTTTACGCCGGTATGGTGGTACGAGGGCCGGGAGCTCACGCGGGTTAAGAGCGCCGACGGGGCGGTGTACGCCGTGCCGGGGAAGGACGCGAGAGCCGAGGACCTGGAGGGGCGGGAGCTTCCGCTGTGGTTCAAGGCCGACGTGGAGTCGGGACATTATGAGGTGACGGCGACGCTGACCGCCCGGGAGGACACGGAGAGGGCCGTCGTGTTCACAGGCCGCCGGCACATTGCGTGGATGGGCAAGCTGAGGGCCGGGGAGAGACGGTCGGTCCGGGTGCTTTGCGATGTTGCTCCCATAATCGCCGTGGGCGGCGGGGACGCCGCCGCGGGGGACCTGGGAAGGCGCGAGTGCAGGGCCGTGGACCTGTGCCTTGTGGGCGCGGGGCTCGCGGATATAAAGATCGATAAATATGACGGGCCCGCTATGTTCCTCATGGGCGATTCCACCGTGACGGATCAGCCGGCGGTGACGCCCTACGCCCCGGGGGTGAATTACGCCGGGTGGGGACAGGCGCTGCAGCTCTATGTGGGGACGGAGTATCTTATCTCAAACCACGCCCACTCGGGGCTGTCCACGGAGACGTTCAGGGACATGGGCCACTATGAGCTTATGCTGGAGCAGGTAAGGCCCGGGGACAAGGTGCTAATACAGTTCGGCCACAACGACCAGAAGAGACTGCACCTGGCCGCGGACACGGGGTATACGGAAAATCTTTTGAGATTTATCCGTGAGCTTCGGGAGGCGGGGGCGGAGCCCATACTTGTGACGAGCCTTGCGAGGAACACGTGGGCAAGCGAGAAAAAGTATAACGACATGCTGTTTCCCTACGCCGAGGCGGTAAAGAGGATAGGGGAGAGGGAGCGCGTGAAGGTATGCGACCTTCACGGTAAGATGAAGGCCGCCATACTGGATGCCGGGATGGAGGGGGCAAAGCCCTGGTTCCACCCGTGCGACTACACACACCCCAACGACTTCGGAGCGCACATGATCGCGGGCTTTGTGG
This sequence comes from uncultured Oscillospiraceae bacterium, assembly GCA_947631395.1. Classification (GTDB taxonomy): domain Bacteria; phylum Bacillota; class Clostridia; order Oscillospirales; family Oscillospiraceae; genus RUG626. The sequence goes on along the minus strand of CANRLF010000024.1, from coordinate 6,247 downwards.
CGGCGGAGCTTGTAAGGCTCGGGGTCATTAAGGGCGAAAATGTTGAGCCCTGGCCCGTGCGGCCGCCGCTGGAGGGGCTGAAGAGGCCGCCGGAGGAGGAGATACCGGAGGGGATGGAAATTCCGCCGGAGAGTCCGCCGCTGGTGGACTACGGCATGATACCCGGGGCGCCGTGGCCCATAACATAAGCGCAAGACGGAAATCAAACCCGGGCAACGCCCGGGGATACGCGGAAAGGGGATAAACAATGGAGCACACAAAAGGCGGATTTACAATGCCCGGCGAGGCCGGATACGAGAAGCTCACGCTGGAGCTGGCGGAGAGATGGGGGGCGGACGTGGTCCGGGACAGCGACGGGACCAAGCTATCCGACGAGATAATAAACGCCGGGTACGGCGTCTATTCCACCATCTGCATCATAAGGGAGCACAACGAGTTCGGGCGACAGCACCCGGAGTGCCTTCAGCAGACGTTTCTGTCCACCGAGCCCCAGGTCGCGGGGGAGGGGGAGCTGAAAATCGACCTTATGGCCGGATTTTTCGCCGAGCAGTTCAGGGTCAACGACTCTAAAAAGGCCATGGGCTACTGGCAGGTCTGGGACAGGACGGCGGGGGAGATGCTTGAAAAGAGCGGGTGGAGCTATGAAAAGGGCGTCGTCACCGTTAAAAAGCCGGTTCCCTATCACGGCTACACCGTGAGCTTCATGGCCTACCGCATCTGGGAGGAGATAAACATGTATAACCATGTGACGAACTCCTGGACGAGCGAGCATCTGATGCCCATTGACCCGAGGCTCCCGGTGGCCAGGGAGTATCTATATAACTACCTTGACAGATGGTGCAAGGAGCACCCGGACACGACGGTTGTGCGCTTTACCAGCATGTTCTATAACTTCGTGTGGATATGGGGAAGCCACGAGCGGGACAGGACGCTATTTACCGACTGGGGGAGCTATGACTTCACCGTCAGCGAGAAGGCGTTGGAGGACTTTGAAAAGGAGTACGGCTACGCCCTCACCGCCGAGGACTTCATAAACCGCGGGGATCTTCAGGTGACCCATATGCCGCCGACGGAGCACAAGCGGGACTACATGGAGTTTACGCAGAAGTACGTGGCGTCCTTCGGACGGGAGCTTGTGGACCTGGTGCACAGGTACGGGAAGAAAGCCTATGTTTTCTACGACGACAGCTGGGTGGGCGTGGAGCCCTACGGGAAGCATTTCCCGGAGTTTGGGTTTGACGGCATAATAAAGTGCGTGTTCTCCGGCTACGAGGCAAGGCTTTGCGCCGGGGTGCCGGCGGGGACCCATGAGCTGAGGCTCCATCCGTATCTCTTCCCGGTGGGCCTTGGGGGAGCGCCGACCTTTATGGAGGGGGGCGACCCGACGAGGGACGCCAAGCAGTACTGGGTCAACGTGCGAAGGGCGCTCTTGAGGGCGAAGATAGACCGCATAGGACTTGGAGGGTATATTCACCTTTTGGAGGGGTTCCCGGATTTCGTGGACTATATAGCCGAGATCTCCGACGAGTTCCGGGCGATCAGGAGGCTCCACGAGGGCGGAGCTCCGGCGGTACTGCCGCTAAGGGTGGCGGTGATGCACTCCTGGGGGGCCCTGCGGCCGTGGACGCTGTCGGGACACTTCCACGAGACGTACATGCACGACCTTATACACATAGACGAGGCCCTATCGGGCCTTCCGGTGGAGGTCAAGTTCATGGACTTCAAGGACGCGGTGAACGGCGGGCTTGAGGGCGTGGACGTGGTCATAAACGCCGGCCGGGCGGGCAGTGCCTGGAGCGGCGGGGACGTTTGGAAGGACCCGGAGCTTATAGCCGCGGTGACGAAGTGGGTAATGAAGGGCGGCGTATTCCTGGGCGTGGGCGAGCCAAGCGCGGCGCCGGGAGGCTGGGGCTATTTCAGGCTCCGGGACGTCCTGGGCGTGGACAGGGACACAGGCGCCAGGGTGTGCCACGGGAAATATACCTTCGACGTGGAGGCCGTTCCGGGGCTCATCCCACAGGGCGCGGGCGTCCGGGGACTTGAGGATGTGTATCTGACAGACGGCGAGACGAGGGTGCTGGCCGCGGAGAACGGACTTCCAACCGTAACGGCCCATAAGCTGGGGGCCGGGAGCGGGATATATATGTCGAGCTTCCAGGTGAGGCCGGAGAACACGAGGATGCTATTAAACCTCATGCTCTGGGCCAGCGGCCGGGGGCTTGAGCAGAGCTGGCTCACGGACACGCCGGAGGCGGAGTGCGCGTGGTTCCCGGAAAGCGGGGAGCTGGTGGTCATAAATAACTCTTCAGAGAGCAGGACCGTCAGGGTATCCACTCCCGGCGGGGCGCGGACAGTTGAGCTTCCGCCCTGCGGCTCGGTGATAGAGAAGATATAAGGAGATTTCTATGCGTATTGTCATAAACCCCAACCGGTCAGCCGGGACGATAAATCCAAACATATACGGGCATTTCGCGGAGCACCTGGGAAGGTGTATTTACGAGGGGCTATGGGTGGGCGAGGATAGCCCAATACCCAACGAAAAGGGGCTCAGGTCCGACGTGGTCGGGGCCCTCAAAAAGCTCAATATCCCCGTCCTTCGCTGGCCCGGGGGGTGCTTTGCCGACACCTACCACTGGCGTGACGGCGTGGGGCCGGTCTCTCAGCGAAAGACCATCGTCAACACGAACTGGGGCGGGGTCACGGAGGACAACAGGTTCGGCACCCATGAGTTCATGGAGCTCTGCCGTCAGCTGGGCTGTCAGGCGTATTTCTCGGGAAACGTGGGCTCCGGCACGGTGCAGGAGTTTTCGGACTGGGTGGAGTACTGCAACATGCCGGGGGTGTCGCCCATGGCGGACCTCAGGCGGGAAAACGGGCAAAAAGAGCCCTTCAACGTGAAGTACTGGGGCATCGGCAACGAGGCCTGGGGCTGTGGCGGCAACATGAGGCCGGAGTATTACGCGGACCTTTGCAGGCAGTACGCCACGTATCTGAGGGACTATTCGGACCACCACATATATAAGATCGCCTCCGGGGCCAATGTGGCGGATTACGAGTGGACACGGAAGGTGGCGGAGACGGCGGGGCACACCATAGACGCGTTGAGCCTTCACTACTACACGCTTCCAAACGACGACTGGCAGCACAAGGGCGCGGCCACGGGATTTTCGAGGGAGGAGTATTTCGCCGTACTGCAAAAGACCCTGAGAATGAAGGAGCTGGTCACGGAGCACGGGCGGATACTGCGCAAGGCCGATCCAACGGGGCGGCTGGGACTGGTGGTAGACGAGTGGGGCACCTGGTACGACGTGGAGCCGGGGACAAATCCGGGGTTCCTCTATCAGCAAAACTCCATGCGGGACGCGCTGGTGGCCGGGATAAACCTCAACATATTCAATAACCACTGCGACACGGTGGTGATGGCGAATATCGCCCAGACGGTGAATGTGCTCCAGGCGATGGTGCTGACGGAGGGGCAAAAGATGCTCCTGACGCCAACGTACCACGTGTTTGACATGTACAAGCACCACCAGGGGGCGAGGCAGGTGGAGACATACGCCGAGACGAAGCTCATCTCCTGCGGGGAGTGGCAGGTACCGGATATACATGTTTCCGCCAGCGAGGGAAGCGACGGGAAGGTGCTCCTCACCGTGGTGAACCTTTCGGACACCGACAGCGCCAATATTGAGGTTATGATGGACGGCGTGAAGAAGGGCACTAAGGTCACCGGTACGGTTCTCTCCGGAAAGCCGGGGGAGCACAACACGTTTGACAGGCCCGATGCCGTAAGGCCCGCCGAAATGCGGGACATCGAGACGGGGGACAGGAGCTTTACGGCGACGCTCCCGGCCTCGTCGGTGGCGGCCATAACAATAGACCGTGAGTGAGACGAAATGCCGCCGGTGCCTCCTTCGGGAGCTTGCGGAGGGGAAGGAGCTTTACGAGGCCGTGAGGACCTACCGGGCGGAGCTTCCGGAGGAGGTAAGGACGGCGGACGGGGAATTTGAAGGGCGGCTTGATATGTGCCGCTCCTGCCGGTATCTCCAAAACGCCACCTGTATGCAGTGCGGGTGCTTTGTGGAGTTTCGGGCGGCGAAGAGGGACATACATTGCCCGATGGGGAGCTGGTGAGCGGTGATAAGGATGCTGGCATATGACGAGATCGAGGACTCGTGCGTATACGAATTTTCCTATGCCGAAAACGGCGACCGGGAAAAATACTGGGCCGAGAGCTCGTTTTATCTAAACTGGGGCATCCAGGAGAACAGCATAGACATTTTAATGCCGTACATACTCAAGGTCCTGCCGGAATTTGACGGGTACGGGCCGAACAGGGTGACGGTGGACGAGTGGGAGAGGATACGCGCCCTTGCCGCCATGGACCCGGAGCGGGACCTGACGCTGGACGATTTTTTCGCAAACGTCGATAAGTGGCTCAGGGCCGGTAACGGCGGGAATGCTCATTTTTGGATTTTCGGACCATAAAAATAACAATAAGGAGGAATTTATATGGAGCGCATGGCGTGGAAGGGGCGGATAAAGCCGGGCTGTAAGGCCGAGTATATCCGCCGCCACAACGAGATCTGGCCGGGGATGGTGGAGGTGCTGAAATCCGCCGGGATTTGCAACTACACCATTTTCGCCAACGGCGAGGAGCTTTTCGGCTACTACGAGTGCGAGAAGGGCATTGAGTTCGCGGAAAAGACCCAGGCCCAGAGCCCAATCGTGGACAAGTGGAACGAGTACATGCGGGACATCTTAGAGCTGGAGATGGACCCGGTCACCGGGGCTCAGCCGAAGCTGGAGCCGGTGTTCAGGCTGGACTGAGGAGGGTGAAGATGAAGCTTGATTTTGACAGGGAACAGGTGATGAAGGCGATGGACGCGGTGGTGGACCGCACCATGCGCATGGATATGACCTGGGACTGGCCCTGCGGCGTGGCGTATTACGGCATCTGCGAGGCATATGAGGCCACGGGGAAGAAGGAGTATCTGGACGCGGTGAGGGCCAGGGTCGACGAGTATCTTGAGCTGGGCCTTCCCACCTGGACGGTGAATACCTGCTCCATGGGGCACTGCTGTCTTTCCCTCTATCAGCACACGGGGGAGAAGAAGTACCTGGACGTGGTGATGAGCAAGATAGACTATCTGCGCAATTCGGCCCTGAGATTCGCGGATCGGGTGCTTCAGCACACGGTATCGGCCAACAACGACTTCCCCGAGCAGGCGTGGGCCGACACGCTGTTTATGGCGGCGTTTTTCATGCTGAGGGTGGGCGTGGAGCTCCATGACGAGGAGCTTATCGACGACGCCTTAAATCAGTGGTACTGGCACATAAAGTACCTTCAGGATCCCGCCACGGGACTTTATTACCACGGGTACAACAACATAACGAAGGACCACATGTCAGGCTTCTATTGGGGCAGGGCCAACGCGTGGGCGGCGTACACCATGTCACAGGTGGGCGTGAGGCTGCCGGAGGCGTACCTGTATCCGAAGTTCCTGGACGTGGTGGGGTCGCTGAACGATCAGCTGGCGGCGCTGAAGCTTTTGCAGACGGAAAACGGGCTCTGGCGGACTATACTTGACGATCCGGAGAGCTATGAGGAGGTGTCAGCCTCCGCCGGTATCGCCGCGGCCATGGTGGCCAAGGGCAACCCCCTGCACATAAAGTACATAAACAGGGCCATTCCGGGGATACTGGCCAATATCTCCCCGGACGGACGGGTGATGAACGTGTCCGGCGGCACCGCGGTCATGCGGGACCGGGAGGGCTACCGCAACATAAGCCGGGACTGGATCCAGGGATGGGGACAGGGGCTTGTGCTGGCGTTTTTGGCGGGGGTTGTTGGATATGACCAGTCTGAGGGAGCAAATTCGCTGTGATGGTTTGATAGCTTTTGGGAAAAATGAAAACCCCGCCATTTTAATGGCGGGGTTTTTTGTGGGGGGGGGTTCGGACTCCCCTCAGTCACTTCGTGACAGCTCCCCTCAGAGAGGGGAGCCTTTTCGCCTGCGGGCGGGACGGGGGAGCGGGCGGGTTTGGAACCCGCCCCTACCAATTATTTGTGTAAATTTACCAAAATTGCCGTAGGGGAGGGTTCTAAACCCTCACGGTTTTAATACGCGCCGTAAGGCGCAACCTTGTTCTCTTAAGCTCCCCCTTCGTAAGGGGAGCTGTCGAGCGTAGCGAGACTGAAGGGTCGAGGGTGTAGGCGTGCGCAAAGACTTCGGCCTCGACCCTACCG
>CANRLF010000023.1 GCA_947631395.1 uncultured Oscillospiraceae bacterium | reverse complement strand
TTTCCATTATATCACGGGGTCAAGGGTAAAGGCTACGCCCCGGTGGCCGTTGGCCCCCGGCCCTTGACTTCCCGTGAGCCCGTGGGGGTGGGCTCGCTCAAGGGCCCGGAAAGGACGATACGATATGAACGCAAACATCCCCAACAGCACCCGTAAGGCCGTCTACCGCCGCGACGGCTACCTCTGCGCCCTGTGTGGCTCTGGCCAGTATCTCCAGATACACCACGTCATACCCCGGGGCGAAGGCGGCTCGGACTTCCCCGAAAACCTTATCACCCTCTGCTCCAAGTGCCACGCCCAAGCCCACGGTATCGACGTATACGCTACCGGGGAAGATGGCTACCCGACACAAGCCGATGTCATCCAGGCCTGCGTCGAGTACATGGCGGACATGTACACTGAGGTCGACCCGGACGGCACCACCCATGCATGGTACCCATTCAAATGAGGGGGGCTTCGGCCCCCTTTTTGCTCGCTTCGCTTCGCCCGGGGGGCCGCGCCCGCCCTCTTGCTCGCTTTGCTCGCCGCCGATCGCTTCGCCTTGCCGCCGCGGCTTGCTACGCCGCCGCGGCTCGCTTCGGCTCGCTCCCGCGCCCAAAACCCTTGGGGCACAAGGACTTTGAGATTTCCAGCTATTGTTCTCGATGGTACCTAAATTGTTCTAAATGGGTCCTTAATGGTACCTTGATTGGGGAAAACTTGGGGAAAACCTGTTGAAAACATGTTAATAAACTGTTAAAAATCCGGATTTTTTCCGTATTTTTGCGTATCTTAACCCCTACGAGCTCAGTCATCGGCCGTCTCTACCGTGGGGGGCACCACCGCGGGACTATGCCCGCGGCGTTTCCCCCCGCCAGCGTCCCGGGGTCGTAAGCCTGTGCGCCCCCCTCCGCGCTGGCGTTCGCCGGTCCCTTGCCCGCGCGGGGCGCGGTCTGCGCGCCGGTCGCCCGCCACCGTTGTCCCGTGCGCGGGGGACAAGCCCCCTGTGCGCGGGACTTAAGTGGTATGGCCGCGCTATTTGGACTCCCGGCCAAGTGGTTGCGTCCCCTGCGGGGCCGCCATTTGATATTTTTGCTGGCCGGGGCGACGGCCCCGTCCGGGCGGCGCGGCTGGCCCCCACTTTGGCTGGGTAGTTCTAACGGGGGTTTTTACGCCCCCGCCGCGCCCCGCCCCGTGGGGGCGGGGTACCCGCCCGTCCTCCACGGCGGGACTCGGCCGCCCTCGCTTGGGCGGCCTGCCCGCCGTCGGTACGCGCTGGGGGGCCGCGGGCCGCCCCGCCTTCGGTGCCCTGCTTGCCGGGGGTGCGTCGCCCCCTCCGGGCCCGCAGCCCCCCATCGTATCCCGCTCCCTTTCTTCTCAGTCGCCTGCGGGCGACAGCTCCCCTTACGAAGGGGAGCCTAATTTAAAAGGTTTGCGGCTTTGCCGCACAATTTGATTGCGCCGGAGGCGCAACCTTGTTTGGGGGTAGACTCCCCTCAGTCGCTTCGCGACAGCTCCCCTCAGAGAGGGGAGCCTTTTCGCCTGCGGGCGGGGGTGGTGGACGGGGGAGTACTAATATTTTTGAATTTTTTCCTGCAAAAAATATGTTATTGTTTGACATTTCTCTGCCGGTCGGGTATACTTGAATTACGAATAAATACCGCGAGGAGGGATAATTTTGGGGGAATTTCGGGTGATTGAGGTGAAGAGGAGCGTTTTTGCCGACAATGACCGGCGGGCGGAGGAGCTGCGCCGGAGGCTTCGGGAGAAGAAGCTCTTTTTACTGAACCTCATGTCCTCGCCGGGGGCGGGGAAAACGACGTTGCTGACCAGGACCATACAGCGTCTGGGCGGGGAGATGAAGATTGGCGTCATGGAGGCGGACATCGACTCCGACGTGGACGCCCGGCGCATATCCGGGACGGGGGCCAGGGCCATACAGCTCCACACCGGCGGCATGTGCCATCTGGACGCGGACATGACGGCACAGGGGCTGGAGGGGCTGGACACGGGCGATCTGGACCTGGCGATACTGGAAAACGTGGGGAACCTGGTGTGTCCCGCGGAGTTTGACACCGGCGCGAGCAAAAACGCCATGATACTCTCGGTGCCGGAGGGCGACGACAAGCCACTCAAATACCCGCTGATGTTCTCCGCCTGCGACGCGGTGGTCATCAACAAGACAGACGTACTGCCGTATTTCGATTTTGACATGGACAGGTGCCGGGAGAACATCCTCGCGCGTAATCCAAGGGCGAGGATCATCCCCGTCTGCGCCAAGACCGGAGAGGGCGTGGACGAGTGGGTCGGGTGGCTCCGGGAGCAGGTAGAGATGTGGAAGAGATAAGGGAGGAACAGAACATGGATATGACAAAGGTATACGAAAGCTGGCCGGCAAATCACAAGGGCGAAAAGCCCGCCCGGGAGAAAATCGTAAAGCTCGGGAAAAAGATCACCGACGTGGCCGCCCACAAGCTGGGCGGGGTGAAGGTGGAGGACCCGGAATACTGGGGGCTGGCGGAGCTCATCACCGACGAGATGGCCGACGTGGCCCTGAAGATGAAGCTCAGGGAGCACTACACGGTGGAGGAGCTCGTGAAGCTCTGCCAGGTCCCGGAGGAGAAGCGGGAGGAATTTGAGAAGCTCCTGGAGGAAATGGCGTATGTGGGGCTTTTAGAGTACGACTACGGCGACCACTACGACCACAACGGCCGCACCGCGCCGCAGTCGGACCGGAGGTACATGCTGCCCATATTCGTGCCGGGCATAGCGGAGCTTTTGAACATGGAGGAAAAGACCGACGACGGGAAGCACTACGACAACCCGCGTCTGCGGGATCACCCGGACGTGGCGTCCTTCTTTGAGCGCATGACATACATACCCCTGGCGGGCATCACACAGATGGTGCCACCCGGTGGCGGCGGCATAGGTATGCACGTTATACCGGTGGAGAAGGCCATATCCATGGAGAACGAGTCCGTGGATCTGGAGCATATCTCATACTGGCTGAAAAAGTACGAGGGGCACATCGGCGTGGGGCAGTGCTCCTGCAGGGCATCCCGCAAGGTGCTGGGGGACGGCTGTGCCGACGACCAGTACGGCTGGTGCATCGGCCTTGGGGATTTCGCGGACTACTGCCGGGAGACAGGCAAGGGCCGGGACATCACATATGACGAGGCTATGGCGATACTCAAGCGGGCCGAGGACAACGGCTTTGTCCACCAGGTCACGAACATAGACGGCGAGAACAAGATCTTCGCCATCTGCAACTGCAACGTACAGATATGCAACGCCCTGCGGACCTCGCAGCTTTTCAACACGCCGAACCTGTCAAGGTCCGCGTATGTGGCCCACGTGGACAAGGAGAAGTGCGTCGCCTGCGGGCGGTGCGTGGAGAAATGCCCCGCCGGCGCGCTGAAGCTGGGCCAGAAGCTATGCGACAGGGAGGGGAAAGAGGTGGAGTATCCCCGCCAGGAGCTCCCTGACGAGACGAAGTGGGGTCCGGACAAGTGGGATCCGGAGTACCGGGACCACAACAGGGTCAACTGCCACCAGACCGGCACCGCCCCCTGCAAGACGGCCTGCCCGGCACATATCGCCGTACAGGGGTACCTGAAAAAAGCCGCCCAGGGCAAGTACCGGGAGGCGCTGGAGCTCATAAAGCGCCAAAACCCCTTCCCGGCCGTCTGCGGGCACGTCTGCAACCGCCGGTGCGAGGACGCCTGTACCCGAGGGACCGTGGACGACCCCGTGGCCATCGACGCGGTGAAGAGATTTATCGCCGAGCGGGACCTGAAGGCCGAGACGAGGTACGTGCCGGAGGTGGTGATCCCCGCCAGCATCCACATGGACCGCTTTGAGGAGAAGATCGCCATAATCGGCGGCGGCCCCGCGGGACTGTCGGCGGCGTACTATCTGGCGACTATCGGATATAAGCCCACGGTGTTCGAGAAAAATCCCCTCCCCGGCGGTATGCTCCGGTACGGCATCCCCTCATATAAGCTGGAGAAGGACCTGGTCGAGGCGGAGATCGACGTCATCCGTGAGCTCGGCGTGGAGATAAAGACCGGCGTGGAGGTGGGCCGGGACGTGACCATACCGGAGCTCCGGGAACAGGGCTATAAGGCGTTCTATATAGCCATCGGCTGTTCCGGCGGGAAGCTCCCCGGGGTGCCCGGACAGGGCGCCGAGGGGTGCGTCACGGCAATAGACTATCTGCGGAAGGCCAACTGCGGCGACGAGCCCTTCAAGGGCACCGTCGTGGTGGTGGGCGGCGGGAACGTGGCGGTGGACGCCGCCAGGGTCAGCGCCCGCTCCGGGGCGAAGTCCGTCGCCATGTACTGCCTGGAGGGGCCAAAGGAGATGCCGTGCTCCAACGAGGAGGCCCAGGAGGCAATGGACGACGGCGTGGCAATCCGCAACGGATGGGGCCCAAAGGAGATCCTCACCGAGGACGGACGGGTCACGGGCATCGTGTTCAAAAAGTGCGTTGACGTATACGAGGGCAACGGGAAATTCGCCCCCAAGTACGACGAGGACGAGACGGTCACCGTCAAGTGCGACAGGGTCATCTTCGCCATAGGCCAGTGCGTCCAGTGGGGCGACCTTCTGAAGGACACCGCCGTAAAGCTGGGCCGGGGTGGCTACCCCGAGGCGGACAGCCTGACCTTCCAGACCGCCGAGCCCGACATCTTCGTGGGCGGCGACGTGCTTACCGGGCCCAAATTCGCCATCGACGCCATAGCTCAGGGCCACTACGCCTCAGAATCCCTGCACCGCTATGTCCACAACGCCAACATGACCATCGGCCGCAACAGGTGGGAGTTCATAGAGCTCGACAAGGACAATATAACCGTGGAGAGCTACGACAACTCCTCACGACAGCGGGAGGGCGCCGACAGGAGCAAGACGCCGTTTAGGGACGCCTCCGTCACCCTGACTGAGGAGCAGGTCCGCATCGAGACGGCCAGGTGCCTGGGCTGCGGCGCGGCGGTGGTGGACCCCAACAAGTGCATCGGCTGCGGCGTTTGCACCACCAGGTGCGGCTTCGACGCCGTGACACTTCACCGCGACAGGCCCGAGTGCACACACATGGTGAAGGCCGAGGAGAAGTTTAAGTACATCCTGCCATACGCGGCCAAGCGGGCGGCGAAGATCGCCGTCAGGAAGGTCACGAAGTAATGCACGAGCTGGGTGTGGTGTTCTACGTCATCCGCGACGTGAAAAAGGTGGCGGAGGAGAACGGGGCCCGGCGGGTAGAGTCAGTCACGCTGGAGATCGGCCAGGTCACCGGCGTGGTCCACGAGCTTTTGCGGGATTGCTGGAAATGGGCGATAAAAAAGGAGCCCATCATGGACGAGGCGGAGCTTGTCATCGAGGAGGTCCCCGCCGTCACCCACTGCGAGGACTGCGGCGAGGATTACGAGACCGTGAGATACGCCAAGCTCTGCCCCAACTGCGGCTCCGGCAACACCTATCTGATACAGGGCCGGGAATTTAACATAAAGGAGATCGGCGTGACGTAGTCGCGGAGGATAGGTGGCCCGGGAAGGGGAGTAAAACGGCATATTTAAAAAGGACGGTATGGAGATCGCCATACCGTCCTTTTATTTTACTCCCAATTCCCTTTTGTCTTCCCGGAGTATCTGAGTCACGGCTGGAGTGAATATTTATCCAATGGAGTGAATAAAAAATTCCCCGCCAGCATAATTGCTGACGGGGAAATGATAAATCATAATACAAAACATTGGGATTTACAAAATGTTAGTGGTTAATTAGCCTTTGAATTATTCCGGCGTTTATTGACTGTTCTGTTTCCGTTTTATAATATGTGCAACAATGTAAGCAATAATTGTCAAAAGGACAACAATTGCAAAATGGAAAAGTATACTAATTCCAAAATGCGCCAGATATTCGCCTTCGCTTAGAATGTCCGGCACAGCTATTATGCTAATAATCACGGAAATCACTGTTGATATTAACGGCGCTGTCCAAAGAAGTTTTCGCTTAACAACAAAGATTAGAACAACAGTAAAAACGGGTGTTATACCAAACACCGATATGTTCCACCAGTCCATTTATTTACCTCCAATATCATTTTCTTGAATTGGAACTTTAATGTTTACCAAAAATGTCCTTAATCAAATTAATCAAAATTCCGCACAATGCGCCGGTAAATCCAATCAGAAATACCGGAACCTCTTTATTGTTGAGTATCATTACAAACATAATAATCAAACAAGCAGCCAACAGGACAATGCCAAAAATAAATGGTAATGGTTTATTTTTCATATATGCCTCCGCCACTACCGATTTGCTTGTTTCTTATAATTCCGGTTTTTAGTTTCTAAAGGATTTTGCCACAGTTCATAAAACTTGATGTTATTTTTCCCTCTCAATAAATCCAAAAATTGAAAAACCCAGCCCAACGAATACAGACAACAGGGATACTGCCTGCATAATTGCCCACTGTGCCTGTGTGGAAATATAATCTCTTAGTTAGCAACTCCCTGACAAACTACTTGCTAATGCCAACACTAAAACAGTCACCGTATGGCTCTAACACTTTTGAAATAAAGGAAATATCATCATCTGCTCCGCTTAGATATATTTCCGTGCCATAATGTTCACGGCTAAAGATGCGTGATTTGCGGTAGACTCTGATCGTAAAGTACTTCGTCATTTTATTGTATATGTCTTTGTCCGCAGGTTCCTCGGCTAACAGTTCTGCAAGCAACTGGGGGGGTGACCGTCCCTTTGACAGAAACCTCGTACCCATCTTCTGAAGGCGCTCCGTACATAGCCGCCCGACTTATTTCAACCGTTTCCTCTTTCCAGCAGCGAATCTCCATTTCGTCGCCCACATTGGCAAAATGTCGGATCAGTTTCTTCCACCATTCGGCTGAAACGGAATAATCTACCATATCAGCATGGATACAACCCATACTACACCTCTCAAAATCCACATTGAATGTTCCTAAAGTTTAGAAGCGGTTTTCTGAAGAATATGTGAGGTGAACATAGCGGCATCACCCGAAACCAAATCCTTTTTTTGCAGGAGTAACGCTCTTTCATCGTGATACATAAGAAGCCACAGATGTTCCGATTCAAACACCTCCGCTATTTGAGCATACGGAATAATTTCCCGGCTTTCGCCAGATGTAATGGTTATGTCTGTTTCGTCAAAATCAATCTTTGTCATGGCTTTGCGCCAGTCTATGGCTCGCCGTCCCTCAAGCAGCTTTTTTGCCTCATTTTTGCAGGAAGTCGGAACGCCGGCGGTTCTTCTTTTGCCGCTGAGAAAGAAGTTCAAAAAGCCCACGAAGATTGCCATGACACCGGCTAAAATGAGGATAGGTTCCCTCGGCTCCGCAAGACCGGGAACCAAAACAAACACGCCCAAAACGAGCAAAACAACGCCGTAAATGCGGTATCGTCCCTGCCGTTTCTCCCTCCCCGGTCCTTTACCGGCATAGTTACTTAGCGTGTCTGTCACTTTCCATATTCCGGACAGAGTTCGGCGGCTGTGGGTTTCTAAACGCTGACGGAGCAGTTCCTCTGTTTCATCGTCCAGCGCAGGATCGTCATAGCTGCTGATTTGAAAAAGAAACACGATACATCACCTCCACAATTTATGGTATCATTATACCACCCAAATGTGTAGAAATCTACCGTCCATTAAGGCGGTTAATTAATTTTTACAAAATTTCCGCCCATGCCAAACAGAAAACGCTCCGGCGATTTTGGCATCGATCGGAGCGTTCCTATTTGCTGTCCTGACTAAACATTCAGCAGTGAAATATTAATGATTATTCACGCTTTTGACTGTGAACGCGAAGTCGAATTGGGACTTATTTTATACTGATATTTGATTGACCGGGGAGTTTGGGCGGTTGCGGGATGGGGATTCGGGGATATAATGGGAGGTATTCATCCAAAGGAGGGTAAAGATATGCGGGAAATATCCACACTGATAAATGAGTACCTGGACTGCTGTGAAAACAGCAAAAAGCTTTCGCCGGATACGCTGAAGGCGTACCGCATCGACCTTGGGCAATACGGGGACTTCGCCGGTGAGAGTTGGGCGGAGAGGGATACGCTGAGCAGGTACGTCATGCACCTGAACCGGCGTTTCGCGCCCAGGTCCGTGAAGCGAAAGCTGGCCAGCGTCCGGGCGTTTTTCAGCGAGCTTGAGTTTAACGAGACCATTGATGCCAATCCCTTTGACAAGCTCCACCTGAAGATACAGTACCCCAGGCAGCTGCCCAGGACTATCCCGGAGGACACGGTGAGGGGCCTTCTGCAAAGCGCCTATGACGGCTACGACCCAGACAGGCGTGAGACGCTGGTGGACATCGCGGTGCTGGAGCTTCTGTTCAGCACGGGACTTCGTGTATCGGAGCTCTGCGCCCTGACGCCGGATACGTTTTCACTGTCCGAGAGCTCCATGCGCCTGCTGGTCAGGGGCAAGGGCCGGAAGGAGCGCGTCATAGAGCTCACCACCGCCGAGATAATATCGCTCATGGGGACCTATACCCTCAGATATTCAGCCGAGATCGCCGCCCAGAACGCCATCCTAATAAACCGCCGGGGACGACCGCTGACGCCCCAGTCCGTCCGGCGAATAATACATAAGCACCTTCAGCGCGTCGGCTCCCCAGGCAACATCACGCCCCACATGTTCCGCCACACCTTCGCCACCTCGCTTTTGGAGGCGGGGATGGATATACGGTACATACAGTCGCTTTTAGGACACAGCTCTATATCCACCACTCAGATATACACACATGTATCCACGCCGCACCAGTCCCAGCTTTTGGCCGAAAAGCACCCGAGGGGGAAGATGTCGTTTAAGTTGTGAAGGGGGGGTGTCTCTCATCTGGGGGGAGAATGGGGGTAGACTCCCCTCAGTCTCGCTGCGCTCGACAGCTCCCCTCAGAGAGGGGAGCCTTGCGCCTGCGGGCGGGACGGGGGGACGGGCCGATGTGGGCATCGGCCCCTACGGGGGTAGATTAGATGTGTGCGGGTTAAATTAGCGCGCGAGGGATGCGGATTTTTCTGCGTGAGCCTTCCCCGCTTGGGCGGGGAAGGGTAGGGATGAGGTGGGATTATGCGGCGTTAGCCGCAACAATATTCTCTCGTCCCCGCCGTGCGGATTGCCCCTCCTCTCTGAGGAGGGGGTGGGGGGAGGAGTCCGAGGATTTGTACACGCCTCCGATAATGCGCTTTCCTTTAACCTCCCCTTCGTAAGGGGAGGTGGCCCCGCAGGGCCGGTAGGGTCGAGGCCGAAGTCTTTGCACACGCCTACACCCTCGACCCCTCAGTCGGCTACGGCCGACAGCTCCCCTTACGAAGGGGAGCTTAAGAGAACAAGGTTGCGCCTTGCGGCGCGATTAAATTGTGCGGCGAAGCCGCTAACCTTTTTTGGGGTGGGTGCGGTTGTTTGAGTGCTTACGGAGTTGTGAGTCTCACACCTCACCCCTGCCCCTCCCCACGCTTGGGTGGGGAGGGCGAAAAGGGTGCGGCCTGGAGGGCCGCAGATTTTTATTGCGCCTGCGGGCGGGACGGGGGGACGGGCCGATGTGGGCATCGGCCCCTACGGGGGGAAGATTGGATGTGTGAGGATTAAATTAGCGCGGGGGGTTCGGATTTTTCGCGTGAGCCTTCCCCGCTTGGGCGGGGAAGGGTAGGGATGAGGTGGGATTACGCGGCGTTAGCCGCAACAATATTCTCTCGTCCCCGCCGCGCGGATTGCCCCTCCTCTCTGAGGAGGGGGTGGGGGGAGGAGTCTGAAGCATTTGCGCACGCCTATACCCTCGATCCCTCAGTCGGCTACGGCCGACAGCTCCCCTTACGAAGGGGAGCCTAAGGGGAGCAAGGTTGCGCCTTGCGGCGCGATTAAATGTGCGGCGGAGCCGCAAACCTTTTTTGGGAGTGGGCGCGGGGATTTGGGTGCTTACGGGGTTGCTGGTCTCACACCTCACCCCTGCCCCTCCCCACGCTTGGGTGGGGAGGGCGAAAAAGGAGCGGCCCGGGAGGGCCGCAACATTTTAAATGGGGTAGACTCCCCTCAGTCTCGCGTTGCTCGACAGCTCCCCTCAGAGAGGGGAGCCTTTTTCGCCTGCGGGAGGGGGAGGATGGGGGGATTATTTTTTCATTAGGGGGGCGCCGGCGGACCAGGCTTTGGAGATTTGGGGGCCGACGGAGTAGTAGCCGTTGCGCATCTGGTCGAAGATGAAGGCGTTGAGCTTGCCGGCGTCCACTTTTCCCTTATCGTCCAGGACGGAGTCGTCGGCGAGGACGTTTACGATCCTGCCAAGGACGCGAAGGCCGTAGGGTTCGTCCTCGAGGCGCTCCACCACGCACTCCAGCGTCAGGGGGTACTCCTGTATTACAGGCGCGTCCACGCGGGTGCTCTTTACGGCGTGGAGGCCGGTGCGCTGGAATTTATCCGCCATCTTGTTGGAGGAGGCGATGCCGAAGAAGTCGGACTCCGCAAGGGTGTCGGTGCCGGGGACGGCCAGGGTGAAGGCGCCGCGGGCACGGATGTTGGCAACGGTCTTGTGGTCGGCCTCTAAATTCAGCGCCACCATGTCCTCGGCGCAGATACCGCCCCAGGCCATCATCATAACGTCCACGGTGTCGTCCTCGTTGTAGGTGCCGATCATATATGTCGGCATGGGGAAGAGATAGGGCTTTATTCCAAGGTCTTTTTTCATATCGTTTCGCTCCTTTCGGCGCGGCCGTCTCAGGGCCGGGCCGGGTTTATTATAACAGTTATGGGAGGGGTTGGCAAGGAGGAATATAAAAAGCACAAGAGCGGGGCCGGGGGGCGGCGCTCTTGTGCTTGTTTATTGGGGGGTGGTGGGATCACTTCAGGAGGCTTTCTATCAGGGAGGCGAAGTCGCCGAGGGTGGTGATGTCCTCCAGGGAGTCCTGGGGGATCATTACGCCGAAGTGGTTCTCCACCTCGGACACGAACTCCACAAGGTCTAAAGAGTCGATGTCAAGGTCGGTGCGAAGGTTTGTGTCGGGGGTGAGCTTTTCGGGGTCCACGTCGATGGTCTCTACCATTATGTCACGGATGTCTTCAAACATATGAGTTTCCTCCTCGTTTTAAGTGGCTCAGGACCACTCTTTTACGGTTTTATCCACAGGGGGCTTTTCGGCGGGGGGCTGGTAGCCGGAGGGGCGGGAGCCGTAGGAGGGGCTCCTGCGCTGGCGGCCGCGGCGGTCGTCACGGTATCCGTCACGACGGTCGTCGCGGTAGCTGTCCCGGCGGTCGTCACGGTAGCTGTCACGGTAGCTGTCCCGGGGGGCGGTGGAGGAGTCATAGGCGATGACCACGCGCCTCTGGGGCTCGGTGCCGGTGGAATATGTGGTGACGCCCTCGAAGTCCTGAAGGGCGGTGTGGATGATGTGGCGCTCGTAGGCGTTCATGGGCTCCAGGGTCTGATTGCGGCGGTAGCGGACCACCTTGGCGGCGGTCTTGCGGGCAAGGCCGGTGAGGGCGTCGGCCCGCTTGGCGCGGTAGTTCTCCGCGTCGATGTTCACCCTTGTGCGCTCCTCGGATCCGGAGTTGATGACGTAATTCGTCAGGTGCTGGATGGCGTCCAGGGTCTCGCCACGGCGGCCGATGAGGGCGCCAACGTGGTCGCCGGAGAGCTCCACGCTGATGGCGGCGTTCTCCTCGTCGATGACGGCGTCGGCGCGGGCCTCAACGCCCATGTGCTCGAAAAGGCCCTCAAGGAAGTTCTCCACCCGGGTGACCTCGGCCTGCGTGGGGATGGCGGCCCTGACGGGGGGCTCCTCGGCGGGCCTGGGCTCACGGGGGGCGGCGGCCCTGGGACGGGGCGCGGGTCTGGGCTCGGGCCTGGACACGGGGCGGGGAGGGGGAACGGGATCGGGCTCCTCCCAGGTGACCTTCACCTTGGCCGGGGAGCTCCCGAAGCCAAGGAAGCCGGATTTCGCCCGCTCAAGGACCTCGACTGAGACCTCGTCGCGGGTCAGGTTCAGCTGACGAAGGGCGGCGGCGATGGCGTCGTCCTCGTTGCGGCCTGTTGTCTCAATAGATTTTATCATTATTTCCTTCTCCTAATCAGTTCTTGTCGCCGGGGTCCTCCGGGGCGGTGTCAAGGCCGGCCTGGGCGGCGGCCTGAAGGGCGTCCTCTATGTCGGCCAGGGCCTCGTCAAGCTCCGAGGAGTCGTTGACGGCCCCGTCCACGCCGTTGAAGGAGAACCGGTCCGGATCATAGGCGCGGCCACGGGCATAGCGGCGGGTACCCACCCGGGAGGGCTCGTACTTGGGCTCCTGGGGGTTCATGGCTCGCTGCCACTCCAGGGCCTTCTGAGCGGATTCCTGCTTTTTCTTTTGCTGCTGCTTGCGCTTTGAGGTGTTCTCGGCCTCCACGCCGGAGTTCTCCGCCCGGCGGCGCTCGGCCTCCTCGCGCTTGGCCTCAAGCTCCGCCTCACGGGCCTTCCTCTGGGCCTCGCGCTCGGCGAAGTCCGAAAGCATGGTCTTGGCGTAATACTTGGTCAGGAACACATCCACAAGGATACTGACCACGGAGTTCGAGATCCAGTACACGCCCATGGCGGCGGGGAGCATGAAGGCGAACCAGAGGCTCATCACCGGGCCCAAAAGGAGCATCAAAAGGGAGTTGTTGGTCTTTTCGATCTGCTCGATGTTGGCGCCGGGGAGCTTCTTTTGAAGGCTGGTGGAGATCTTGGTGGACAGCCACATGAAGAGGGCCGCCAAAATCGGTATGAGGAAAAGTCCCAGCATGGGCCAGAGCTCCGACCAGCTCTTCCAGTTGAAGGACCAGAATTGGAAGCTCGGCGTCTGGGAGAGGTCCACGCCCAGGACGGTAAATTCCACGGGTCGGAGGTTCTTCACACCAAGGTTCTCAAAGGCGCTGTAATTATCGGTTATGAATTTGGCGGCGGTTATCTGGGTGGAATTGAGGGTGGATACGTTGAAGCTCATCTCGGAGAGCTTGTTGTAGAGCACTCCGCCCTCGGCCAACGCGTCCTTGGCCACGCCCATCATAACCGTCAGGGGCTTGCGCACCGCCTGATAAAGGGCGATGAGGATGGGGAACGGGAGGAGTGTCCACAGGCACCCGGACATGGGGCTGACACCGGCCTCCCGGTATACCCTTTGCATCTCCTGATTGAGCTTCTGGGGGTTGGCCTGATGCTTTTTCTGGAGCTCCTGGATCTCGGGCTGGAGCATCTGCTGGCGCATCATGCCCTTTTTGCTCTTCATCTGGAAGGGCATGAGGATGAGCTTGACCAGCACCGTGAACAGGATTATCGAAAAAAGATAGTTGTGGGTGATGTTGTAGAGAAACATCAAGAGCAGACCAAACGGTCTGGCGATCGTGTCCAGCATGTGTTTACTCCAATTCTCGTGTGTTATGGTACGGGGTCATAGGGTCCTCGTTTTGAGAACGGGTTGCACCGGAGTATTCGTTTAACGGCGAGCCAGCCGCCCTTCAGGGCCCCGTACTTCTGAAGGGCCTCTATGGCGTACTGGGAGCAGGTGGGCGTGTAGCGGCAGCAGGGCTCGTGGAGGGGTGAGATGTTCTTCTGATAGAACCGGATAAGGGCGATAAGCATCCTTTTCATCTGAGAAGCTCCAATCCCCCGGCGAGGGCCATGAGCTCCGCCTCAAGCGCGTGGAAGTCGGCGTCTATGCCCTTGGCGCGGACGACGATGACCATGTCGAGGCCCCGTATGAAGGCGGACTCGTTGAGCCGGTACGCCTCACGCAGGCGGCGGCGGACACGGTTGCGCTTCACGGCGTGGGCGAGCTTCGCGCTGACGGTTATGCCCACGCGGTTGGTGGCCCGATCCCGGCGTCTGGCGTAGAGGACAAGGCATTTCCCCACCAGGCTCCTGCCCCTGGCGTAGAGCCGGCGAAATTCAAAATTTTCTTTTAAAGATGTGGAAAATTCCATTTCCCCGCCCTCCCGTCAAAAACCGGGTAACGAAGCGTAGGGCGAGTCGCCCCGCCCCAAAAAGCCGTTATACGAATGAGCTTGCCGGCCTCATCAGTGGGTCAGTCTCTGGCGACCCTTGGCGCGGCGGCGGGCCAAGACCTTGCGGCCGTTGGCGGTGGCCATTCTCTTGCGGAAGCCGTGCTCCTTGGAGCGGTGGAGCTTCTTGGGCTGATAGGTCCTCTTCATTCGTTTACACCTCCATAATAATGATGTTTTATACTCGACATCAGGCATTCGCCTGAAGCAGTAGCGAAGTGAGGTTTTCGCGGGCGCCGCGGCCGGACGGCCGCAGAACACCGCAGGGCTTTTATTTTACATTAAATATACCGATATTGTCAACAATTATTTTAATTTCCTCCCTTGCGCGGGTTTAACTGCCGGGAAAGGCTGTGCCTTTCCCGGCAAGGGGGATACGTGCGGAATAAATTTTTGAATTTTGCGAAATTCAAAAATTTATTCCTGCTGTCACGCCACGCGCGCCGCAAGCGGCACACTCGCGTGACAAAAGGGATTTTTTCCGACGTACATGCCGCCGGAAAAAATATTGGAAGGGATTGGAATATACTGATATTGTCGGTAATTATTTTGTTTTCCTCCCTTGCGCGGGTGTATACGATTTGTTATAATGTTCTTGGTATTACAAAAAGAAACACAGGGAGGTAACTTCTATGGCTCTGGATCGCACAGATAAGGTCAACTACTATCTTGATATTGCCGAGACCGTGGCGGAGAGGTCCACGTGTATGCGCAGGCATTACGGGGCGATAATCGTCAGGGACGACGAGATAATCTCCACCGGCTACAACGGAGCTCCCCGGGGCAGGAAAAACTGCGCGGATCTGGGACACTGCCTCAGAGACGAGCTGAATATCCCCAGCGGACAGCGGTATGAGCTGTGCAGGGCCGTTCACGCCGAGCAGAACGCCATAATCTCCGCCGCCCGTCGGGACACCATGGGCGGGACGCTGTATCTGGCGGGCCGGGACCCCAGGACGAAGAAGATCCTGGCGGACACCACGCCCTGCTCCATGTGCCGGAGGTTCATCATAAACGCCGGTATACGCAGGGTCGTGTGCCGGGTGGCCGAGGACAAGTACGAGACCATCGACGTCCGGGACTGGATATTCAACGACGACTCCGTGGACATGCGCCCGGAATAAGCGGGAGGGGTCCTTTTGAGTCAGGAATTTCCCGCGGTCCTCACGAAGCTCCGGGCCGAGCGCGGCATAAGCCAGAGGAAGGCCGCCGCGGACCTGGGCATATCCCAGGCGCTCCTGTCACACTACGAAAACGGCCTTCGGGAGCCGAGGCTGGATTTCGTGGTGAAGGTCTGCGACTACTATAACGTCAGCGCCGACTACATGCTGGGGCGGGACTATGTGGGCTTCGACGAGCTGAGGCATCTGATAAGCCGCCTCAGCGAGCTGTCCGCCGAGGCGGACAGGCTAATAAAAGAAGTACGATAAAGGTGACTTATGACAGAGCAATCGCTTATTCGGAATTTCTCCATCATCGCTCATGTAGACCATGGCAAGTCTACGCTGTCCGACAGGCTCATTGAGCTGTGCGGGGCGGTGCCGTCGAGGGAGATGGAGGACCAGCTTTTGGACAACATGGATTTGGAGCGGGAGCACGGCATCACCATAAAGGCCCGGGCCATAAGGCTCGACCACAGGGCCAGGGACGGGAAGAGCTACGTTCTGAACCTCATCGACACGCCGGGGCACGTGGACTTCGGCTATGAGGTGTCGCGGTCGCTGGCGGCCTGCGAGGGGGCGGTGCTGGTGGTGGACGCGGCCCAGGGGGTGGAGGCCCAGACGCTGGCCAACACGTATCTGGCCCTGGAGCACGAGCTTGAGATACTGCCGGTCATAAACAAGATAGATCTGCCCGCCGCGGACCCGAAGAAGGTGAAGGAGGAGATCGAGAACGTCATCGGCCTTGAGGCCATGGACGCGCCGGAGATCTCGGCCAAGACGGGCCTTAACGTGGAGTCGGTGCTGGACGCAATAGTTGAGAAGATACCCGCACCAAAGGGGGACCGGGAGGCGCCGCTGAGGGCGCTTATATTCGACTCCCAGTATGACGCATACCGGGGAGTGGTGGTGTATGTGCGGCTCGTTGACGGTCAGCTCCACACCGGGGACAGGATACGCATGATGGCCTCCGGGGCGGAGTACGACATAATCGAGTGCGGGCATCTCCTGCCAAAGAGCTACCGGCCGGAGGAGGGGCTTTACGCCGGAGAGGTGGGGTATCTGACGGCCTCCATCAAGAACGTCCGGGACACACAGGTGGGCGACACGGTGACGCTGGCGGCCTCACCCGCCGCCGAGCCCCTGCCGGGATACCGGCCGGCGAGGCAGATGGTCTACTGCGGGATATATACGGAGGACGGCTCAAAATTTCCGGATCTGCGGGACGCTTTGGAGAAGCTCCAGCTGAACGACGCGTCTTTAAGCTTCGAGCCGGAGACCTCCGCGGCACTGGGCTTCGGGTTTAGGTGCGGCTTTTTGGGGATGCTGCACATGGAGATCATCCAGGAGCGGCTGGAGCGGGAGTTTAATCTGGACCTCATCACCACATTGCCATCCGTCATATACGAGGTGACGAAAACGGACGGCACGGTCGTCATGGTGGACAACCCCCACAACTATCCGGATCCCTCGGCCATACTGGAGACCCGGGAGCCGTATGTGGCGGCGTCCATCATAACGCCCCCGGAGTTCGTGGGCAACATCATGCCCATGTGCCAGGAGCGGCGGGGGGAGTACAGGGACATGCAGTATCTGGACACGAACCTGGCGGAGCTTCGCTACTTCATGCCGCTTGGCGAGATAATATATGACTTTTTCGACACACTCAAGGCCAAGACCAGGGGGTACGCGTCGCTGGATTATGAGTTTGCCGAGTACAGGCCCTCGGACCTTGTGAAGGTGGATATGCTGTTAAACGGCGACCAGGTGGACGCCCTGTCGTTCATCGCCCACCGGGAGAAGGCCTACCCCAGGGCCAGGAAGCTCTGTGAGAAGCTGAAGGACAACATCCCCAGGCAGCTCTTTGAGGTGCCAGTGCAGGCGGCCATCGGCGGGAAGATAATCGCCCGGGAGACGGTGAAGGCCCTCCGCAAGGACGTGCTGGCCAAGTGCTACGGCGGCGACATCACCAGGAAGAAGAAGCTTTTGGAGAAGCAAAAAGAGGGCAAGAAAAAAATGCGCCAGTTGGGGACAGTGCAAATTCCAACTGAGGCGTTTATGGCTGTGCTCAAGCTGGACGAATAGAGGAATAAAAGAAGCGGGCGATTCGACGGAGTCGTCCGCAAGCTTTATGGAGGCATCTATGCGAAAGGTGATAAGCCTGAATAAGGGCTGGAAATTCATAAGGGACGACGCGGGACTGCCGGGGGCTCTGCCGGAGGACTGGGAGGACGTGGACCTTCCCCACACCTGGAACGGCGTTGACGGACAGGGAGGGGCCGGGGAGTATTACCGCGGCAGCTGCTGGTACGCAAGGAGCTTCAGGACGCCCCGTCAGCCCCTCGGGGGCGGGCGGGTGTATATCGAGGTCCGGGCCGCGGGACAGCAGGCTACGGTGTACGTGAACGGCCGTAAGGCCGTATACCACGAGGGCGGCTATTCCGCCTTCCGGGCGGATATAACGGACCTGTGCGAGCAGGACGGCGAAAATCTGCTGGCTGTCAGGTGCTCCAACGAGTATAAGGACGGGGTCTATCCCCAGACGGCGGACTTCACCTTTTACGGGGGGCTGTACAGGGGAGTGGAGCTCATCTCCGTGCCGGACACGCACTTCGACCTTGACTATTACGGGGGGCCGGGACTAAAGGTGACGCCGAGGGCGGTGGAGGGCGGAGCTGTATTTGAGCTTGAGAGCTTCGTCAGGGAGCCGGGGCCGGATTATACGGTGCTATACGCCGTGCTGGACGCCGACGGCCGGGAGGCGGCCTACGGCGCGCGGCCGGCGGACAGCGCCGCCATAGGGCTTTTCGTGCCGGAGGCGCGGCCGTGGAGCCCGGAGGAGCCGTATCTATACACGGTGACGGCAACGCTCCAGCGCCGGAACGAGGCGGTGGACGAGGTGAGAGTCCGGGCGGGCATCCGCTCCTTCGCCTGCGACCCCAAAAGGGGATTTATACTGAACGGCGCGGAGACGCCCCTGCGGGGCGTGAGCCGACATCAGGATAGGTTGTATATCGGTAACGCGTTGACGAGGGAGGACCACCGGGAGGACGCGGAGATAATAAAGGAGCTGGGGGCCAACGCCGTGAGGCTGGCACACTATCAGCACAGCGGGGATTTTTACGACGCATGTGACGAGCTCGGTCTTGTGGTGTGGGCGGAGATACCCTTCATAAGCGTCTTTGACCCGGACCCGGCGGCCCACCAAAACTGCCTTCAGCAGATGACGGAGCTCATTGTACAGAACTATAACCACCCCTGCGTATGCTTCTGGGGGCTGGCGAACGAGATAACCATCGGGGGCATGAACGACGGTATACCCGGGCGCCTGCGGGAGCTGAACGCTCTGGTGAAGAGGCTGGACCCCACGAGGCTCACAACCGTGGCGCACCTTTCAAACGTGCCCCGGGACAGCGAGCTGCACGGCATACCGGACGTCATAGGCTACAACCACTACATGGGCTGGTACGGCGGCAAAACCGAGGACAACGGCCCCTGGCTGGACGCTTTCCACGAGGCCCGGCCGGACCTGTGCCTGGGGCTTTCGGAGTACGGGTGCGAGGGGATCGTGAGCTACCACGGCCCGGAGCCAAAATGCAAGGATTACAGCGAGGAGTATCAGGCGCTGTACCACGAGCACATGGCGGACGTCATCGACGCCCGGCCCTGGCTGTGGTGCTCCTTTGTGTGGAACATGTTCGACTTCGGCGCGGCCAACCGGGACGAGGGGGGCGTCAGGGGGCGGAACAACAAGGGCCTTGTGACCATCGACCGCAAAACGAAAAAGGACGCCTTCTACATATATAAGGCCCACTGGAGCCGGGAGCCCGTGGCGCACATATGCGGCAAGCGTTACGCCCGGCGGGCAGGTGAGACGACGGCGATCAAATTCTACACAAACGAGCCCGAGGCGTGGCTGTATGTTAACGGCCGGCTCATATGGCACGTCATAGCCGAAGAGGGAAGGCGGGTATTTGAGCGCGAGGCGGAGCTGGAGTGGGGACAAAACCTGATAGTCCTGCGGACGCCAAGCGCCGCCGACTCCACGGCCATCGAGCGGGTGGAGCGGGAGCCGGAGATATACTCGCTCCCCGACGCCGATGAGCGGGCGAAATTCACCGGCAACTGGTTTGAAAAGCTGGATGAGGATAAGCGGGAGCTGACATTCCCGGAGGGGCGCTACTCCGTCCGGGACACATACGAGACGCTGTGCTCCGACCCACACGCCTTTTCCGTCATAAACAAGTACATGAAGCTGGCCACGAACTTCTCCCTGACCCCCGGGGAGGGGAACTGGAAGCAGATACACGACATGACCCCGGAGCAGCTGAGCGGCCGCCTGCCGGAGGGCTTTTTGCAGGTGGTGAACCGGGAGCTCATAAAGATACCGAAAAAGTGATAATTTCCGGTGGATATAAAAATCCCCTGCCTCCGATGTGGAGGCAGGGGATCATTCATGTTACGCTTTTTCAGAAGGCGGCGCGCTGGCGGTTTGTCTCATTGGCGCGGCCGCGGGCGCGGGCAAGGGGCCAGGCGATGAGGCACAGGGGCACCGCGGCGAGAAGGTCCAGGACGGAGTGCTGTTTTATGAATACGGTGGAAACGGAGATGAGGAACGCCGAGAGGGCGAAGGACGCGCGCCAGCCGGGGGAGCTGAAGTGCTTGCTGTCCCAGGCGCCGCAGACCGCCGCCACGGAGCCTATGACGTGGATGGAGGGGCAGACGTTGGTGTTGGTGTCAAACTCATAAAACCGGGCGATGAACCGGGTGAGGATATTGTCCCGGGCAAACTCGGGGGGACGGAGCTCCTGACAGTTGGGGAACAGTATGTAGACGGCTATCGCCGCCGTGTAGGAGATGATGATGAATTTCATCATCCGGGTGAAGCTCTCCGCGTCGCACAGGAAGGTGTAGATGAGCGTCCCCGTGAGGAACACGAACCAGAATAGGTAGGGGATGAGGAACAGCTCGCAAAATGGTATGGCGCTGTCCAGGGCACAGCTTATGGGGGTGTAGCTGTCCCTGATCCACAGCCTCTCGACGGTCAAAAAGGCGAGTCCGTAGACAGGCCAGAACGCCAGGAGCTTAACGTGCTCAAATTCCGGGGTACTCAGCTTGCTCAGCCGGAATTTGCGGTAATCTATAAGGTCTGTTTTTTTGATGGTCATGGCAAGGCTCCTATACCGGCGGGCGCGACGGCGTCTCACCGGAGCTCGTTATATATCCTCTCAGCCCCGTTGGGCTGGGCGTACTCCCGCAGTGCCAGGCGCATCCGGGAAAGCTCCTCCTCAGAGGCGAGAAGGGCCACGCATTTTCCGGCGAGCCGGCGGACGGAGGTGTCGGTCACCGCCGCGCCCATTTTCGTGAAAAATTCCATGTTGTATTTCTCACAGCCGGACACGGCGTCTATGAACACCATGGGCAGCTCCTTGGCCGCCGCCTCGGTGACGCTTATGCCGCCGGGCTTTGTGAGGTAGAGGTCGGCGGAGTCCATATAGACGGACACCTCCTCGGTGTAGCCCACGATGTGTATGCGGCGGTTATTTTTGTACCTCCCGGACAGCTTTTTGTAAAGACGTTGGTTGGTGCCGCAGATGACGGTCACCTCGGTGCTGTCGGGAAGCTCCCGGGCCAGGCGGCCGAGGAGCCTGACGATGGGGCCGCAGCCCATACTGCCGCACATCATAAGAAGGTGGCGGCTTTCCGCCCCGATGTGGAGATACCTTTTGGCCTCCGCCCTGTCACGCCGGGTCCAGAACTCCTCACGGACGGGGATGCCGGAGGGGACCACGCGCTCCGGGGCCTTAAGACAGCTCCTGAAGGAGTCCGCCAGGGGCTCACAGGGGATGAAGTATTTCTCAAGGTCCGTGGACTCCGTTCCGGGGTGGCAGGTGTAGTCCGTGGCCACGAGGGCCGTGCGCACGGGCAGGGGGTGGCGCTCCATAAGGGCCGTCAGGGTTATGGCAGGGAACACGTGGGTGCAGATGACCGTGTCATAGCCGCCCTCCAGCAGGAAATCGTACATGCGCTTCTCGCCGCTGGTCAGGACCTTGTAGGTGGGGGAGCCCTTCTCCAACAGCCGGGGGTGGCGCTCGTTGAAGCTGTAACCCCATCCGAAAAAGCCGGGGACGTGCAGGTACATGAAGGTGTGCCCCCAGGTCACGAACCTGTCAAAGCCGGTGGAGATAAAATCAAGGGCGTCACGGATGCCGCATTTGATACCCTTCCCCTCAAGGTACTCCTTGATGGCCTCGGCGCAGGAGTTGTGGCCCTGGCCGGTATTGCAGCTCAAAACGATCACATTTTTCATGGAACTTCTCTCTCTCGCACTTTTTGAAGGATCCGGCGAAGCTTTGGCCGGTTGTATCTCTGGATTATTATGTCCGGGAGGTTGCCCAGGGCGTAAAGCGCGAAGGCCACCCAGCCCCAGGGACCGCGCCAGATGAGGACACAGCCGAAGCCGAGAAGGCACAATAGACCGTGTATCCACTCCGCGACGCATGTCTCCTGTATCATAAGCTCCAGCGCCGGGGAGGTGAGGTCGCCGGGCAGTTTCTTTGAGGGCATGAGCTTCGGCAGGATGGCGCTCATGTCAGGGACCTTGTCCTTCCACTTCCTGACGCCGAGCTTGTTGTATACGGCCCCGTCCCGCTCCCAACGAAAGGGCCTGAAGGGGAAGCGGTCGCCGTCAAAGAGCCTTTTGGGGAGGAGCCTTCCGAGTATGAAAGAGGACGCGCCGATAAACGCCAGGTACAGAAGGCATTTTACGAGGCCCATCACACCGCCCCTTCCTTCTCGAGGCCGTCATATACGCGTATCTCCTCTCTGAGAAAGCCCACGTATTTGGCGAAGGCCGCGGTGCAGGCCGAGCGTTCCTCGGCCGAGAGCTTTTCGATGGCGCGCTTTTCCACCTCGAAAAGGGGACGGACTATACTCTCGCCGTAGTCTCTGCCGGCCTTGGTGAGGCCGATCTCCTTCCTGTTGCGGGTGCCGGGGATCATCGCCAAGGTGGCGAAGCCCTTTCGCACCATGTTGGAGATTATGGTGTTCACCGTCTGCTTTGAAAGGGACCACATGCCGCATATGTCCTGCTGGGAGTGGCCGCCGTCCATGAATATAAGCGTATACCAGACCCAGAGCTCGTTTTCCGACATGCCAAGCCGCCCCACGGCGTTCCGGTACAGGCCCACGATGTCCTTTATCTGCTGGTTTATGGCCTCCAGCTGTTTTTTGCTGTCGCTCCTCACTCTCTCGCCCCCGGTCCATACGGTTTTCGCATTAGTCCCCCGTATTATAGTCCCGTTTCGGACACTTGTCAATGCTTTATCGAATAAACTCGATGGATGGCGAAAGCGGGGCGGGGCCATAAAAATCGACCGGAGGTCGGAAAAGCTCGCCGATCCCCGGTCGATTTATACTAATATCCATTTGAAATAAGACACCGAGCGGCGAGGATTTTTCGTGTCAGGCAAGAAAGACGCCGCAGGGAATACTTTGTGTATTCCCAAGGCGGCTGACGAAGCATGGCTCGAAAAAGCCCGGCGCGAATGACTTATTTTAATTGGATTTTAGTATTAAATTACTCCCCGTCGTTGCGGGCTCTGACCATGAGGCTGGAGAATACGAGGGCGATGACGCAGGGCACAAAGCCCCACATCTGGCTCACCGGAGTTTTGCTGGTGAAGATATACACGGCTCCGGCGATGGTCAGGAGGACGAAAATAAGTGTAAGGATCCCGTATATGGTGCTTTTTTTCAGCTTTTTCACAGTGGCTCCTCCTTTTATTTTATTTCCTGAAGCTGTCCTTTAGGGCGACGGACCGGTTGAAAACGGGATGTCCGGGGGTGGAGTCCTTGTCCGCGGCGAAATAGCCCAGGCGCAGGAACTGGAAGGACTCCGTGGGCTTCGCGTCCGCCAGGGATCGCTCCGCCTTACAGCCGGTGACGACCTCAAGGGAGTCGGGGTTCAGGCAGGTTATATAGTCCTCCGCCGCGTCGGGCTCCGGGTCGGAGAAGAGGTTTGAGTAGAGGCGAGCCTCCGCGTCCACGCAGTCGTCGGCGTCCACCCAGTGGAGGGTGGCGCCCTTGACCTTCCGGCCGTCGGCGGGGTCGCCGCCGCGGGACGCCGGGTCGTAGGTGCAGAGTATCTCGGTGATGTTGCCCTCATCGTCCTTCACACAGCCGGTGCAGGTGATGAGGTACGCGCCCTTCAGGCGGCACTCGGGGCCGCCGGGGTAGAGCCGCTTATATTTGGGCTCCGGCACCTCCATGAAGTCCTCCCGCTCCACCCAGAGATTTCGGGAGAAGCTGACCTTCCTTGTGCCGGCATCCGGGTCGTTGGGGTTGTTCTCAACCTCCACCTCCTCGATCCGGCCCTCGGGGTAGTTTGTGACGGTGAGGCGCACGGGGCGCAGGACAGCCATGCGCCGGGGGGCGTGGGCGTTCAGGTCCTCGCGAAGGCAGGACTCCAAAAAGGCGTACTCCACGGTGGAGGGCACCTTGGCCACGCCTATCTTGTCGGTGAAGGCGCGGATGGAGGCGGGCGTGTAGCCGCGCCGGCGAAGGCCGCACAGGGTGGGCATACGGGGGTCGTCCCAGCCGGAGACGTAGCCCTCCTCCACGAGCCTGCGGAGCTTGCGCTTTGACATGACAGTGTTCGTTATGCCGAGGCGGGCAAACTCGATCTGCCGGGGCTTGGAGGGCACGTCCACGTTGTTTATGACCCAGTCATAAAGCGGCCGGTGGTCCTCATATTCCAGGGAGCACAGGGAGTGGGTTATGCCCTCAAGGGCGTCCTGGATGGGGTGGGCGAAGTCGTACATGGGGAAGATGCACCACTTGGTGCCCTGGCGGTGGTGCTCGATGTAACGGATGCGGTAGAGCACCGGGTCGCGCATGTTGAAGTTGCCGGAGGCGAGGTCTATTTTCGCCCGGAGGGTGTACTTCCCCTCGGGGAACTCGCCGTTTTTCATCCGCTCAAAGAGGTCGAGGCTTTCCTCCACGGGCCTGTCACGCCAGGGGGAGCGGGCGGGGGTATTCACGTCGCCACGGTACTCCCGAAATTGCTCCGGAGTGAGCTCGCAGACGTAGGCAAGGCCCTTTTTGATGAGGCCCAGGGCCAGCTCATATGTCTTTTCAAAGTAGTCAGAGCCGTAGAAGAACCGGTCGTCCCAGTCAAAGCCCAGCCAGTGGATGTCCTCCTTGATGGCGTCCACGTACTCCGTGTCCTCCTTCGCGGGGTTGGTGTCATCCATGCGAAGATTGCATATGCCGCCGAATTTCTCGGCGGTGCCGAAGTCGATGCACAGGGCCTTGCAGTGGCCGATGTGCAGGTAGCCGTTGGGCTCCGGCGGGAAGCGGGTGTGGACCTGCTTGCCCTCAAACCGGCCGCCGGGGCCGATGTCCTCCGCCACGAACGCCTCGATAAAATTTCTGCTCTCGGTTTCCGCCATAACTGTCGTCCTTTCAGTACAAGTGCTTACAATTATACCAAAGACCGCCGGAAAGTCAAGCGCACACGGGCGGGTTTGGAACCCGCCCCTACGAAATAATTAGGAAGAAATCCAATAATAATCGTAAAATCTTAAATCTACTCAATGCCTTAATGACATTGGGCAAACCCGCTCTTTTTTCTCTTGACAACCGGTAAAATCATGGTATAATCATATGGCAAACAGGGGGCCCGAAATGAAGGGCTGAGATATGGGTTGCTTCCCATGACCTATCACCTGATCTGGGTAATGCCAGCGTAGGGAAATACCGGGGCTTATTTTGTGCCCGTTTCCTTCCGTCCGGCGTTGTCCGGGCGGATAATTTTTTGGAGGTATACATATGAGAAATCCCAAGGTAAAAATGCTGATTGAGGCGGCGCTGTCGGTGGCGCTGGCCTACATACTCGATCTTCTGATCATCTACACCCTGCCCAACGGCGGCTCCATCTCCTTAAAGCTGGTACCCATCGTATTTTTTGCCGTGCGCTATGGCGTTGGCTGGGGCACCCTGGTGGGCCTTGTGTTTGGGCTTGCCGACTACTTCCTGGGTATCCCCGATGCCATTGACTGGACAAGCATCATCTTTGACTACTTCATCTCCTTTGCCCTCCTGGGCTTCGGCGCAGGGCTTATGAAGAAGGTGAAGCTTTCCGCCATCTGGGGCTCTGTTGTGGGCGGACTTTGCATGTTTGCCTCCAACTATTTCGTCGGCGTCTATGTCTGGGGCGAGTATATGCCGGAAACCTTCCTCGGTATGCACCAGACCTCCCCGTACATATATTCCCTCATCTACAATGGCACCTGGGCTGGCCCCTGCATTGTTCTCGCCGTCATCGTCTTTGTACTCTTATATCAGGTAAAGCCCATAGCGAAGCTTCTGAACCGCGAGGATCTGAAGTAAACCTTTTTACACACGTAAAAGCCCGGGCGGGAAACCGTCCGGGCTTGAATTTTATATTTCACGAAACCCCTTGCCGATTATTTGGGAGGAGTTGACCATGGTGATGAAGGCGTCGGCGTCGATGGAGCGGATGAAGTTGCGGAGGTAGACGGCCTGACGGCGGGTGAGGACGGTGGTTATCATAACCTCCGCCTTGCCGGTGAAGGCGCCCTGGGCGTCGGTGATGGTGGCCCCGCGCCGGAGCTTTGTCAGGATGAAATCCTTCACCTCCTCCGGGTGGGAGGATATGATGGTGCAGTATTTGCGGGAGTTTATGCCGTCGATGACGATGTCCACAAGGAACGTCTTCATCAAAAGCCCCGTGAGGCTGTACAGGGCGGTCTTTACGTCGAAGATGAAGAAGGTGCAGGCGGTGATGAGAAAGTCCGGCACCAGCAGGGCCTTGCCGACCTCAAGGCTTGTGTGCTTTGCCAGGATCATGGCGACGATGTCGGTGCCGCCGGTGGAGGCGCCGATGTTGAACACCATGGCCGTGCCCACCGCCGGGAGTATGACGGCCCAGATGACCTCCAGAAGGGCGTCGTCGGTGAGGGGCCCGTCCAGGGGCACAAGCCACTCAAAGAGCGCCACGTACACCGACAGGGCCACGGAGGCGTATATGGTCCCCCAGCCGAAGCTCCGGCCCAGGAAGATGAAGCCCACGGCGATGAGGGCGGCGTTTATTATGAACATGGCCCCCGACACGTTCATCCCCGGCCACAGGGCCGACATTATGACAGCAAGGCCCGAGGTCCCGCCCATGGCGAAGTGGTTGGGGGATTTGAAAAGGGAGATGCCGGCGGCGGTGGCGATGAGGCCGAGGTTTAATATGAGGAACCACACAGCCCACTGTTTGGGCGTTTTTTTGACCATAAAAATTGCCTCTCTCTCCTGTTTTTTCGGGTGAGCGAGGCAATTATAATTCCATATTCCAAAAAACGCAAGAAATATTTCAAAAAATACGCGCGATCAGCGCGCAGAGTATCGCTCCGGCCAGGGTGGGTATCAGGGCCGCCAGCGCCGTCCATTTAAGGCTCCCGGTCTCCTTTTTCACGGTCAGGAGCGTGGTGGTGCAGGGCCAGTGGAGGACGGTGAACACGGCGGTACACACGGCGGTGACGGCGGTCCAGCCGTTTTGAGTGAGAAGGGCACGGAGGGAGTCGAGGTTTTCGTACCCCTGAAAGCTCCCCGAGGCGGCGTAGGCCATTATTATTATAGGTATCACCGTCTCGTTGGCTGGGAGACCCAGGATGAAGGCCGTGAGGATCACCCCGTCAAGGCCGAGAAATCTCCCCACCGGGTCCAGGGCACCGGTGACGGCGGCCAGCGCCGTGGTGTCGCCCACACGCAGATTGGCGGCCAGCCATATGAGCAGGCCCGCCGGGGCGGCCACCGCGGCGGCCCGGCCCAGGACGAAGAGGGTGCGGTCAAAAAGGGAGCGGACCACCACCTCGCCTATCTTGGGCCGCCGGAAGGGCGGGAGCTCCAGGGTGGGGGAGGATGCCTGGCCCTTCAGCACGGTGCGGCTGAGTATCCGGGAGATGAGGAGGGTCATCCCCACGCCAAGGAGAATAAAGGCCGTAAGGGCGAGGGAGGCAAGAAGGGAGCTTCCAAGGCCGGAGCCGGTCACGAGGAACATGGTTATGAGGGCGATGAGTATGGGGAAGCGGCCGTTGCAGGGCACGAGGGAGTTTGTGAGCACGGCGATGAGGCGCTCGCGCTTTGAGTCGATTATCCTGCACCCAACAACACCGGCGGCGTTACAGCCGAAGCCCATTGCCATGGTGAGGCACTGCTTGCCGCAGGCGCCGGCTTTCCGAAAGCCCGAGTCCAGGTTGAAGGCCACCCGGGGGAGATACCCCAGGTCCTCCAGAAGCGTGAACATGGGGAAAAATATGGCCATGGGCGGAAGCATCACGCTGACAACATAGCTCAGGACCCGCCACACGCCAAAGATCAGGGCGTCGTGGACGGGGCCGGGCAGGCCCAGGGCCGAAAGGCCGCGGCTCAGCAGGGCGCCGATCCTCTCAAAAAGGGCGTAGAGCCAGTCGGAGGGGGCGTTGGCGCCCTTGACGGTTATGAAGAATATGAGGGCCAGCAGGAGGAGCATCACCGGGATGCCGGTGGAGCGGCGGGTGAGGAACCTGTCGAGCTTCAGCTGGCCCTCGCCGTAGCCGCTGCCGCCGGTGACGCACCGGGCCCTTACGGAGGCGGCGGCGGAGTAGAGGCCGGAGATCAGAAGCCCCGGCACGTCCCGGACGCCGGCGTCGGCCAGCTCCGCCCGGGCCCTGTCCAGCGCCGGAGAGACCCGCGGGTGGGCGGCCAGGTCAAAGCCCAGGTGGGAGTTTACGCTTTCGAGGGTCTTGGGGTCGTTCTCCAAAAGCCGCAACGCCGCGTATCTGGCGCCGAGGCGGCCGTCCAGCACGTTCTCAAGCGTGAGCTCCAGACCCGCCGCGGCGTGCTCCAGGCTCTCGCCGTATCTGACGGTGTAGGCGAAGGGCCGGGGCTCAAAGCCGTCGATGGCGGCCCGGAGCTCCTCCACCCCCCGGCCCCGCCGGGCGGCCATGGGAATGACCGGCACGCCCAGGGCCCGGGAAAGGCCGCCGGTGTCCACGGATATGCCCCGCTTTTTCGCCTCGTCCATAAGGTTCACCGCCAAAATCACGTTTGGGGTGAGCTCCAATATCTGAAGGGCCAGGTTGAGGTTCCTCTCAAGAGCTCCGGCGTCGCAGACCACCACCGTGAGGTCCGCCCCGCCGAAGGCTATGTAGTCCCGGGCGGCCTCCTCCTCGGCCGAGCCGGCCCGCATGGAGTAGGCGCCGGGAATATCGGTGACGGCCACCGTCCGGCCGTTGTAGTCATAATAGCCACGGGCGGTGACCACGGTCTTGCCGGACCAGTTGCCCGTGTGCTGTCGAAGGCCCGTGAGGGCGTTGAAAACCGTGCTCTTGCCCACGTTGGGGTTCCCGGCCAGGGCCACGGACAGGTCGGCCCGGGGGCCGGACTTTTCATCGGCGGCCGCGCCCCTGCCGACGGAGCGAAGGGTAAGTCCCATGTCCGCCCCCCTATCCGGCCAGCGTCACGAGGGACGCGTCGCTTCCGCGAAGGGCGATGACCGAGTCGCGGATCATATATGCCCGGGGGTCCCCCGAGGGCGCGGCGAAGAGACACCTCACCGCCGCCCCGGGCGTGAAGCCCAGATCCATCAGCCTGCGCCGGAGCTCACCGAATGCCGTTATATCCCCAACGATCGCCCCGGAGCTCACCCCAAGGCCCGCTAAATTTGATGCCATACAAGAATGTCCTTTCTCGGTTGATGCCAAGACATTCTATTCGGGGGCGGGGGAGAAGGTGCGGGGGAATGTGGTTGCGGCTGGCGCCGCGGATCCCACCTCATCCCTGCCCTTCCCCGCCCGGGCGGGGAAGGCGAAAAAGGAGCGGCCCGGAGGGCCGCAAACCGCTTTTAATTAAGCTCCCCTTCGTAAGGGGAGCTGTCGAGCGTAGCGAGACTGAGGGGTCGAGGGTGTAGGCGTGCGCAAAGACTTCGGCCTCGACCCTACCGGCCCTGCGGGGCCACCTCCCCGAACGTCGGGGAGGTTAAGGGGTTAGAGGTTGCGCCTTGCGGCGCGATCAAATGTGCGGCGAAGCCGCAAACCTTTTTTGGGGGCGGGTGCGGTTGTTTGGGTGCTTACGGAGTTGCGAGTCTCACACCTCACCCCTGCCCCTCCCCACGCCCGGGCGGGGAAGGCGGCCACGCGGGGGAGGTGGGGGGCGAGGGCAAAGACTTCGGCCTCGACCCTACCGGCCCTGCGGGGCCACCTCCCCTTACGAAGGGGAGGTTAAGGGGTTAAAGGTTGCGCCTTGCGGCGCGATCAAATGTGCGGCGAAGCCGCAAACCTTTTAAAAATTAAGCTCCCCTCAGAGAGGGGAGCCTTGGCGCCTGCGGGCGGGGGGTGGCAATACCGGGGGGAGGGGTGGGGTTAGTGAGGTTGCTTTAGTATTTCCTCCACCTGATTTAGTTGGGCGGGGGTGTTGACGCCGATGAGTTCGTTGCCCATGTCACGCGCGTACACGCAGACTTTTTCGCCGCGGGTTTTGAGGATGAGGGGCAGGTCGGTGAGGTAGTACTCGCCCTGGGCGTTGTCGGTGCGGAGCTCGTGGAGGGAGGAGGACAGCTTTTTGAAGTCGACAACGTATATACCGGCGTTGAGCTCGCGGATATTTTTTTGCTCCGGGGTGCAGTCCCGGTCCTCGACGATCCTGTCAAAGTCGCCGTTTTCGTCCCGAAGGACACGCCCGAAGGGCAGGGGCTCGTCAGTGCGGCCGGAGAGGACGGTGCAGGCCGCGCCGGACAGGCGGTGGGCCTCCGCCAGGGCGGCGTAGGTCTCTTTTTTCACCAGCGGCATGTCCCCGCAGCAGATCATCACGTCGCCGTCATAGTCCTCCAGCGCCGGGAGGGCGCACATGACGGCGTGGCCCGTGCCAAGCTGCTCTGTCTGCTCGGCGAAGGCGTAGCTGGGGAACGCGGCGGTTATGTACTCCTTTTTATAACCCACCACGATGACCGTGTCCTCCGGGCCCGTGGGCAGGGCGTCAAGGACGTAGCCAAGAAGGGGCTTTCCCAGGACCGTGCGCATGGCCTTGGGGAGGTCTATGCCCTCCTGGGCGATCCTCGTGCCCTTACCAGCGGCTAAGACGATGGTTTTCAGCATATCTCTTCCTCCTTATCACATATAAAGGCATACCAGCCGTCCTTCGTCTCACGCCGGAGTATATGAAGTCCGGCGGCGCGGAGGGCGGCCTCCACCTCGTTTTGCCGGCCCTCGATCACGCCGGAGCATATGAAGATCCCGTCGGGGCGGAGAAATTCCGGGACCTTGGGCGACAGGGCGATTATAACGTCAGAGACGATGTTCATAAGCACAAGGCCGAATTTCTCACCGGAGAGCTTGTTTGAAAGGGCCCGGTCGGAGAGGACGTCACCGGCGAATACCGACAGCCTGTCGGGGCCGATGCCGTTGAAGCCGGCGTTCTCCATGACCACGTCAGGGGCCTTGTCGTCGATGTCCACGCCCACGGCACGCTCCGCCCCCAAGAGGAGGGCGGCGATGGCAAGGATACCGCTCCCGCACCCCAGGTCCAGGGCCGTGCGGCCGGAGGCGTATTTCTCCGTCGCCACAAGGCACAGCTGTGTGGTGGCGTGGGCACCGGTGCCGAATATGAGCCCCGGGTCCAGCCTCAGGGCCACCCGGTCCGTGTCCGGCGACGGGAGCCACTGGGGGACAATGACGAGCCTCTTACCCACCTCGATGGGCTTATAGTACTCACGCCAGTTGTTCTCCCAGTCCTCGTCACGGACGGGGCGCTCTATGAGCTCGTACCCGGGAAGCTCGCCGGACAGGCGCGTAAGCTCGCTCCTGCCGGATCGGGAGTCCTCAAGGTAGAACTTCACCCGGCATACGCCGGACATGCTCGCCATGAAGTCCTCGTCCACGTAATCCCAGTATTTTTTGTTATTTTCCAGAAAATCCCGGACATCCGCCTCGTCCTCGGTGATGAGGCCCTCAACGCCAAGCGCCGTCAGGCGGTCCGTCAGGGGCTCTAAGTTTTCGTGGGAGGTGTTTACCGTTATCTCAAGCCAGTTCATAATTACCTCTTTACTGTCGGTTTAATCGAGGCTATCATATCACAAACTAATCACGATTACAACGAAAGGAGCGGCAAAATGGAAGAAAATAATGTTGATATAGCCGTTTTGAACTCGGTATACCGCAACGCCCGGACCGGGGCCCAGGCAATAGACGACCTTCTGCCCAAGGCCGACGACTCGTCCTTTATCTCCGACCTGGAGACCCAAAAGCGCGAGTACGACTCCATCGGCGGGGAGGCGGCCAGCCGCATCGTGGGCCTCGGCGGCACACCGGAGAGCGTGGGCGAGATGAAGAAGATGGGCATGAAGATGGGTGTGGCGATGAACACCATGGTCAATGACGAGACGGGGCACCTGGCGGAGCTTATGATAAAGGGCTCCAACATGGGCATTGTCCAGATGACAAAGGTCATAAACGGCCACCGGGACGCCAGCGCCGAGACCCTGGGCCTGGCCCAGAAGCTCATCACCTGCGAGCACGACAATATAACAAGGCTCAAGGCGTATCTCAAATAACATTCCCCGGCGGACGCCGGGGATACATAAAATTATTGAAAATTACCTCTTGACAAGTTAAGGAGCGTTTGGTATACTTTACGGGCAAAAACAAAGCGGAAACGGCATCGTTTCTCACCGGCTCGGACGCCGAAGCCGGTCAACAGCGTGATGATGGGGCCATGGGGTCCTTGCGCGGGTGCCGTTTTCGGCGCCCGTTTTTCAATTTCGGAGGTGTTTTACCATCGCTAACATGACTCATCAGATCAATGAGGAAATTACCGACGCCGAGGTGCGCCTTATAGGCGAGGACGGAGCCCAGCTTGGTATCATGCCGGCATCCGAGGCACTCAAGGTCGCTGAGGGCAAGGGGATGGACCTTGTCAAGATCTCCCCCAACGCCACGCCGCCTGTCTGCCGGATCATGGACTACGGCAAGTACCGCTTCGAGCAGACAAAGCGCGAGAAGGAGGCCCGCCGCAACCAGCACATCATCGAGATCAAGGAGATACGTATGTCCCCCGGCATCGCCGATAATGACTTCAACGTGAAGCTGAAAAACGGCACGAAGTTTTTAAAGG
The DNA here is from genome assembly GCA_947631395.1 of uncultured Oscillospiraceae bacterium. Classification (GTDB taxonomy): domain Bacteria; phylum Bacillota; class Clostridia; order Oscillospirales; family Oscillospiraceae; genus RUG626. The sequence continues at coordinate 340 of CANRLF010000023.1, read as the reverse complement.
ACGGCGACAGGCTGAAGGTGTCCGTGCGCTTCCGGGGACGGGAGATGGCCCACACCTCCATCGGCGAGGACCTTTTGAACCGCTACGCCGAGAGCTGTGCCGAGGTGGCTACTCTCGACAAGGCGCCTAAGCTCGAGGGCCGGAACATGAGCATTTTCCTGTCACCGAGGCCAAATAAGTGACCCCTCAGTCCGGACTTCGTCCGGACAGCTCCCCATTAAAATGGGGAGCCAAAGAGGTAGACCCCTCAGTCCGGGCTTTGCCCGGACAGCTCCCCATTAAAATGGGGAGCCAAAGAGGTAGACCCCTCAGTCCGGGCTTTGCCCGGACAGCTCCCCAT